>JAAZNU010000316.1 GCA_012798135.1 Veillonellaceae bacterium
AGTTCAGGCATCATCGGGGTCATTTCAGCCCAAAGTTATACCCCGAACATGTATGACGAAAATGACCTGGAAGCGCTGGAACTGCTTGCATCGAACGTGGCTGTGGCTGTTGAAAATGCCCGCCTGATCAACAAGATACAGAGCATGGCAATCACAGATGACCTCACCGGATTATTTAACCGGCGAAAGTTCTACGAACTTGCCATGGCGGAGTTTGAACGCTCTAGAAGGTATTCACGCCCCTTAAGTGTGATCATGCTCGATATTGACCATTTCAAAAAGGTCAATGATACCTATGGTCATTCGATCGGCGACCAGGTACTGCAAGGACTGGCTAACCTGGCAAAAAGCAGCTTGCGAACGGTGGACATCCTGGCGCGCTATGGCGGTGAGGAGTTCGTGATCATGCTGCCGGAAACATCGCTTGATGAAGCTGTGCGAACAGCAGAACGGCTGCGCACCAATACCGCCGATGCCACCCTGCCCACCCGCGTGGGCAACATGTCGGTCACCATCAGCCTGGGGGTGGTTGCGCTCGATGATAATTGCCGCAACCTTGAAGAATTGCTGGATCGTTCAGACCAGGCGTGTTATGCCTCCAAGCGTACAGGCCGCAATAAAGTCTCCCCCTGGCGCCCTGAGTATTCAGTCAACATGCCGGGCACCGGCCCCCTGCCAACGATCAAACCAAACATGTACATGTAACTTTTTTCAACATCACATATCCGCCGAGCTCCGGCGGATTTTTGTTAAAATAGGCAAATTGGATGTATGATATATGCGTTTGGTGTTTTGAAATTCACGTAAATAAAGGAGCCAGCAATGAGCATAATTGACGTCAGTCATCTCACCAAGTTTTATGGCAAGTCACGCGGGATCGTGGATGTCTCCTTCAACGTGGAAGAAGGAGAAATCTTTGGTTTCATCGGTCCCAATGGTGCGGGCAAATCCACCACCATCCGTCTGCTGCTATCCCTCATCCACCCCACCAGCGGCACAGCCACTATCTTCGGCAGCGACGTGACCACCCGCGGACCCGAGATCCGGCAGCAGATCGGTTACCTGCCCTCAGAGGTTTTTTATTATGAGGGCATGAAGGTGATCGACCTGCTCAAATACTCTGCCAGCTTCTACCCCGGTGACCACACCAAACATATGAAAGACCTGGCTGACCTGATGGAACTGGAAATGAATCGCAAGATCAGCGATCTCTCCTACGGGAATAAAAAGAAGGTCGGTATTGTGCAGGGTCTTCTGCACAACCCAAAGCTGGTATTATTGGATGAACCCACCGCTGGCCTCGACCCCTTGATGCAGCGCAAGTTCTTTGATCTCATCCGCGAAGAGAATAAACGCGGCGTGACCGTGTTCTTCTCATCGCATATCCTGGGTGAGGTGCAGCGCCTGTGCACCCGCGTGGCAATCATCCGCGAAGGCAAGATCGTGGAGATTTCCGATATCCGCACCTTGCAGCAGAACAATTACAAAAAGGTCCGGGTTACCGCCGAAGGGCTTGAGGCTGCTGCTCTAGAGCTGCCAGGTGTTACCAACCTGCAGCCGGAAAATGGCTCAGTTAACTTCTTCTTCAAAGGCGATATCAACCAGGTACTGCAAAAGCTCAGCGGCATGAAGGTCACCGATGTGACCATCGAGGAGCCTACCCTTGAAGAGATCTTCATGCACTATTATGAATAGGCGGCAGAGATGACAACAAATATCTATACGCACGAAGTGCGCTTAAAAATGCGCTCTGTGCTCATCTGGTCGCTTTCGATCGCTGCCCTGATTTTCTTTTTCTTTTCAGTTTTTCAATCCTTTGCCGGTCAGGCGGAGTTGACCAACAGACTGATGGAGAAATTCCCGGAAGAACTCAAAATCGCATTCGGTCTCAACCACATGGATATGTCCACCGTGCTGGGATTCTTCTCGCTGGTTTACGGTTTTACCATGCTCTGTGTAGCCATCCAGGCAGGGAATTTTGGTTTTGGGCTGGTCTCGATCGAAGAAAGTGAATTGACAGCCGATTTCCTGCTCACAAAACCGGTCAGCCGTGTGCGCATCCTCACCAGCAAACTGCTGGCTGCCCTTACTGCTATGCTAATTACGAACCTGGTCATATCGCTGGCAGCCGCAGCAGCAATCTCGATCAACAAAGGGGACCGGACTTACGATACCACCACGCTTGCATTGTTACTGGTTGGATTGTTATTGTTTCAAATCTTCTTTTTATGTGTAGGGTTGGTGATTTCGTTGGTTGTCAAAAGAATTCACAATGTTACACCTTACTCTCTGGGGCTGGCCTTTGCGGCTTATGTCCTTAACGCTTTCAGCGGGATCTTTGGGGATGTCAAGCTGGAATATATCACTCCCTTTAAGCATTTTGACCCCTATTACGTCCTGGAGCACAAGGCTTTCGATGGTCGCCTTTTGATACTCAATATCTGCATCTCAATTATCGCGGCTGCAGTCAGCTACTGGCTCTATACTCATCGCGACATTCACGCGGTTTCGTAAGGAGGCCCAGCATGAACATCTTTTTCCGCGAGCTCAAAGCCAACCTCAAATCCCTGATCACCTGGAGCATTGTACTTGTGCTGCTCATTGTTATCTCTTCATTGAAATTTAGTGCCTTCGCTGGCGATGAATCCATGCTCAAGGTAATCGATTCCATACCCAAAGCCATGCTGGATGCGTTCAGCATGCGCTCCTTTAACCTCACCACGTTAACCGGTTTCTACGGTATCATGGGCGTCTTTTTCTACCTGATGGGCGCCATGGCAGCTGCCATGTGGGGCAGTGATATCATCTCCAAGGAAGAACGCCGCAAGACGGTTGAATTCTCGCTGGTGCTACCGGTTTCCCGCAGCCACGTGGTCACATTCAAAGCACTGGCAGCACTGGTCAACTGTATTTTGTACGTGCTTATCACCTCGGGTGTCTCCGTGCTGGCAGCGCAAAAATATCAACCGGAACCGGCTTTTTTTGATTTTCTTGCACTTGAAATGCAGGCGATGTTCCTCATCGAGTTGATCTTCCTGGCAGTCGGACTGCTGCTGGGCTGCGCCATGAAGCAGTATAAACTAGCAGGCTCCACTGCCATCGGTATCATCCTGGCAGCTTACTTCCTATCCATTTTTTCCGGCATGCAGGAGAGCCTGAATAAACTCAAGTGGTTCACGCCGTTCAAGTATTACGATACCGCCAACCTTTTTAACAACGGCAAGTTGGATGGCACCTTCCTGCTGATCACCGCCGGGATCATCGTTGTCTGCCTGGCGGCAGCGTATGTCAGCTACAACAAGCGGGATCTTTATATTTGATAAGAAATTAACCGCTAATTTCGCGAATTATGCTAAAAAAGAACCCCTGTTGTTTAAGGATAGCAGGGGTCCTTTCTAAATTCTATTGTTGGTTTTTGGTCTTCCTTCAGTGCTTTCCGTGTTTTCAGTGGTTATGATCTAGTTTTTTCCTTCGTGTATTTCGTGGTTAAGGCTTTTTACAACCCGTGTTCCCTGGCAGCAGCGCGGTAGGCGCAAAAACCGCAATCCGGGTGCGCCGGCGGGGGTTCAGGCAAAGAAAGAACCTCAAGTACACCGTGCATGAATTTCAAGAACTTCTCTTCATCCTTGGGAAGTTCCTGCCAGACGGCGTTGCTGTCATACACGATGCGACGGTGATCCGCCCCGTGGTTGATGTCGATCGGGTCCAGGTAGAACAATCCCAGTTTTGTGATCGGCGACAGGTGCAGTCCCTTCTCGGAGGGATGCTCGAGCGCATACGCATATGCACTGAGCTGCCGGCCATAGAAGGCGATATGCTCACTTGATGGGCTGGAAGTTTTGAAATCAATCACTGCGTAACTACCATCATCAAAAGCCAGCACCGAATCGAACGCACCCTTGATGTAACAGGATGCCGGAAAATCCGGGAACACAATGGGGGCGGAGTTGACCCACTTGCCCTGCATCGCCACCCTTCCCGGCGGTAGGTCGGGGGTGAGCGCACTGGTGGGCTGCCCGTCGAACAGGCGTTTCATCAGGGAGTCGATGCGCGTGAAGATCTTGGGGAACGGCTGCGAGGGGCGCTCAATGCCCAGCACCACCTTGAGATAGAAGCAGCGCGGGCATTCATCCCACGAAAAAGTCAATTGGGAGGGAGAGAGCTTATACAGGGGCATCGTGATCCTTTCACATCATGATTCCTTTTTGATTGTAGCATATCGATTTTGAGGATCTCTTAGTAGGGGCGATTCATCCCACAAGGGGACGCAACTTTCGCTTGAATCGCCCCTACCAAAATATCATCATATTAGCACCCATGGAAATAAGGATTTACACCATAGAAAATTGGTTACAGCCCCAGGCTATGGATAGTCTCCTTGAGAATAACTGCTGATTTTTGTAACCCCTCAACCTCTTTTTCATCCAAAGGCAAACGCATGAATTTCTGAACCCCTTCTCGCCCGATCACGCAGGGCAGACTGAGGTAGACATCATCAATTCCATAGTAATCGTGGATAAGGGTCGAGACCGAAAGCACGGTATTTTGTCCGCGCAGGATGGCTTCGCAGATGCGCACCAGACCCATGCCGATGCCGTAATAGGTTGCCCCTTTACGCTCGATAATCTGATAAGCCGCATCGCGGGTTTGAGAAAAAATGTCCTCATAAACCCTTGGATCAAAGGATTCACAATTCATCTTGCAATATTCCATCAGGCTGATCCCTGCGATGTTTGCCGCAGACCAAACGGGCACCTCGCTGTCACCATGTTCGCCAATAATATAGGCATGCACACTTCGAGGATCAACCCCCGCATGCTGGCTGAGAAGATAGCGGAAACGTGCAGTATCCAGGATGGTACCGGAACCAATCACACGGCTGGCTGGCAGCCCTGAAAGCTTCATTGCAGCGTAACTCAGCACATCCAGCGGGTTGGAAGCAATCAGCAGCATTCCATCAGGGTTGGCACTCATCACCTGGGGAATAATATTTTTATAGATTTCAAAGTTGCGCTGCACGAGGTCAAGGCGGGTCTCCCCGGACCGCTGGGCTGTACCGGCTGTGATCACAGTTATTGAAGCGCCCGCGCAATCCTTATAATCACCTGCCCAGATTTTCGTGGAATGAGTGAGCGGCATGGCATGGTTAAGGTCCATCGCTTCACCTTCTGCTCTTTTTTTATTGGCATCGATCAAGACGATCTGGGAAGCCAGGCTGCTGCCCAGCAAAGCATAAGCAAATGTGGCACCCACATTTCCCACACCGACTATGGCAATCTTGATGGGGTGATCAATACGGTTTTTCATACGGTATCCTTTTTTATGATAATTATCACAATAATTATCATAATTATACCAAAACACTTTTCAATTTCGGTTAAAAGATGGAGATGGAGTTTTTAAATGTGATCCATTTTCCATTCGCACAATTGTCGGAGAAAATTGATAACGGGAGTCGAAATCAGACTCCCGGTGTTCCATGAAATTAATTCGTGCAATTAGCGGTTAAGGAGTTAAATAAACGGGTTATAGAATCGCCCGTGGTTAACGAACACTGACATCACCACGGTGATGGCGGTGATCAGCAAAGCTACCCCCAGCGCTACCCAGTCGCGCCTGCCAAGTTGGCTCTTGTTGTACCAGGTGCGGTGTTTCTCCTTGCCAAAACCGCGCAGGTCCATGGCATTGGTGATCACCTCGATGCGCTCGAGGGTGGAGAAAATAAGCGGAATGACCACCATCAGCGAGTTCTTAAAGCGGTTGCCCATCGAGGTCTTGCTGCTCATCTCGAGCCCGCGCGCCTGCTGTGCCTGGCTGATGTCGTGATACACACGCTGCACATCTGGAAAGTAGCGCAGTGTCAGCGAAAAGGCATACGCCGCCTTGTAGTTCACCCCTACCTTGTTCATTGAAGAGGCAAACTCGCTGGGGTTAGTGGTGAAGAGAAAGAGTATACCCAGTGGAATAACCGAAAGGTATTTAAAGAATTTGGTCACCTGGTAGAACACCTGCTCCTGGGTGAGCACGTACCGCCCGAACAATTTGACTATCACGTGCCGCGTGCCGTATATCTGCACCCCTTGCTCCGGGGAGAATAGGAAAGTGATCACCAGGTTGATAAACAAGAAGATAAGAACATACAGGACCATCATCTTGATCTGCCCATACGTGATCTTCGCCACGCGCAGGAGGATCACTGAGAACACCAGCGCACCCAAGATAACGCGGATATCGTAAGAGAACATGATGGCAAAAGTGAGCAGCAGAAAGCAGATGAGCTTGGTCAGCCCCGACAGGCGGTGAACAAAAGTATCCTGGTAATTGTAGGAGAAGAGCTTGTCCTTCATTTGACCAGTCCCTTTTCGTAATCAATAAAATTTTGCACAAAATGCATGCCATCGGCGATCCCTGCCAGCTGCGCCAGTTGATACAACGAGGTTTCTTTTAGATTCGCTTCACGAATGACTGTTTCATCCGTCAGCACAACCGAGGCTAAGGTATCGGCAATCTTGCGCCCGCCCGCCAGCACAATGGCGCGCGGGGTGTATTCCAGCATCAGGTGCATATCATGGGTGATGAGGATGATGGTAATCCCCATCTTGTTGATCTCGCGCAGGAAATTCATGATCTCGCTGTAATGACGGTAATCCTGCCCGGCGGTCGGTTCATCCAATATGAGGATGCTCGGGTTGAGTACCAGGATGGCAGCGATGGTAACGCGTTTCTTCTGCCCGTAGCTGAGCGCTGAAATGGGCCAGTCGACAAAAGGAGACAGCCCGCACACCTTGAGCACCTTTTCCACGCGTGGACGGATCTCTTCCTCAGACACGTTGCGCAGCCGCAGCCCCAACGCCACTTCATCAAATATTAGATTCTTCGAGATCATCTGGTTTGGGTTCTGCATCACTAACCCGATAAACTCGGCGCGTTCTTTGATCGACTTATCGCGGATATCCTCGCCGCGGTAGCGGATCATGCCCTGATCGGGCTTTTCGAATCCCACCAGCAGTTTGGAGAGGGTGGATTTACCAGCGCCGTTCTTGCCGACGATGGAGACCATCTCCCCTTCCTGCAGATCAAACTGGATATCAGTCAGCGTCGGGTGGACGCCATCATAAGAGAAACTAACATTGTCTATATCCAGTATCGACGGCATAATGGCAGCCGCTGCCAGGGTCTGCACCGAACGGTGCCAGGCGCGGATGGCTTCGTTGACGCCCTCCGTCTTGAGGCTCCAGATGTGCCCGGGCAACATGGCGGGGGTCACCTTTACCCCGGCGTATTTCAGGGCGGTTACGTAAAGCGGTTCACGGATGCCGTTTTTTACCAGCACATCTGAACACACCAGTTCATGCGCATTCATATCCGCGATGATGCGCCCGTCGTTGATGACAATGACGCGGTCTAATTCGCGGTGCAGCACATCCTCGAGGCGGTGCTCAATGATAAGGATGGTCTTTTTGATTCTCTTATGGATATCATCGATGATCTCGATAGCGGTCTTGCCTGTCGCGGGGTCCAGGTTGGCTAGCGGCTCATCAAAGAGCAGGATGTCTACATCATCAATCAGTACACCAGCGAGCGAGGTGCGCTGCTTTTGCCCGCCAGAGAGCTCGAAGGGAGAAGAATGTTCAAGCGTATCCATGCCCACCATCTTTGCCACCCGCGCCACCCGCTCGTGCATCTCATCCACTGCCACACAGTCGTTCTCCATGGCAAAGGCGATATCCTCCCCCACCGTCAGCCCCACAAATTGCCCGTCTGAATCCTGCAGTACGGTGCCGATCACCTTTGAAAGCTGGAAGATGTCGAGGCTGCGGGTTTCCTGCCCCTTGATCTTGAGGCTGCCCTGCATCGTCCCTTTGTAATAAAAAGGGATTAGCCCATTGAGGCAGTGACCCAGGGTCGTTTTGCCGCTGCCGCTGGGACCAACGATGAGGATCTTTTCGCCGGGGTAGATCTTCAGGCAAATATCATGCAGCGTTGGCTCCGCCTGCGAGAAATACTGGAAAGTGAAATGGTCGAATTCGATGATTGGCTCAGGTGTCATCAGTGAAATATCCGGGGAGGGTATTTATCGATTATCTCACAAGTCGGCAGGTGAGCAAACATCTGCCGCAGGAAAAAAAGATGGCAGCCAAAAAACGACTGCCATCCACTTGCTTACATGCAAAATTGATTATTCGGCTTTCTTGAGGCTGCCCTTCTTGGTGCGGGTGGCAGCGTAAGCCAGCAGCAGCAATGTGCCGATGACGCCGGCGCTGATGATGTTCATCAGGCAGGCTACCGCGCCCTGGGTGAAGACCAGGTTGGAGGGTTCAGCGTAGATGACGATATCCAGCACGGGGGCAACCACCAACCAGGCAAACGCGTTGCCGATGATCTGGATAATGTTGAAGGTGAGGATGTCTTTCAACCCAAAAACACCTTCCTCAACACGGGTGCGTTTGAAAGCGAAGCCAAAGATAAAGCTGGCAACGCCAGAAGCGATCACCCAGCTCCACCAGGGGGAGCCGTACTGTACTGCGTCGCTGATGGCATGACCGATGAAAGCCATCAGTCCTGCAGCGATGGGTCCAAACAACGCGCCGAAGAACGCGCTCAGACCATACGCGGTCTGGAAGCTGGTCTCAGGCACCCAGGAGGGAACCTTGACATACATGAATAAAAGAGCAAAAAGTGCAGCGCCGAGTCCTGCGGCAACAATGGTGCGGGTGGTGACTTTAAATAAACCTTTCATTTTGTGTCCTCCTTAGATCTGAATGGGTTTTTGATATCTAAAATAATAACACCGGAAGCGCATATTTGTTACAGGTGTCTGGTCAAATAGGGTAAACAACAAAGGATGTCACTGCGAGGAGGGCGTTTTTTGCCCGACGCGGCAGTCTCGGCCTTGCTATCTGGTCAATCGGTGAACTCCACTTCCACCACATCCCCAACTTTCGCACCAAGTGTTTTAGCGCCGCTGCCGTTGACCACTGCCACCTCGAGGAAGCCCTCACTGTCAATGAGCGCTACCAGTGAACCTGCCTGTTTGTGACCGTAGGAGGGGGAGAGAGAATCAATGGTTTGCCCCTTGATACTCACCTTCACCGGACGCCCGTTCAGGTCTGCAGCCGGCAGGTCGGTGGTCAGGTTGCCGAAGGCATCCACCACGCTGATGTGAGCGCGGAAACCCTTGGCGGTTTTTTCAGTTTTAGGCATAGGGATTAACACCGGGTCGGTGAAAACTGTACCCATGTCCTCCATGCGCACGCCGCTTGCCAGGTGCGCCCCCGCCGGCGCGAAGATATCCCGTCCGTGGAAGGTATGGCTCACGTTCGCCAGCCAGTATCGCGGGTTATCCAGCGCCACGAAGGTACACTTCTGCCCGGCTTTACGCGCGTCCTCGATGAAGGGGGTGAACAAGCCGTTATCCGGTCCTACGAAGTAGTGGGTGCCGATGCGTGCCGCCATCGGGCGGCGGGAAGTGCCTACGCCGGGGTCCACCACGGCAATGTGCACCGTGCCAGCTGGGTAGAACGGCGCTGCCCGCCAGAGTGCGATGGCGCCTTCCAGTACGTTCTGCGGGCTCACCTCATGGGTGATATCCGCAATCTGGAGGTCAGGGTTGATCGACCAGATGACGCCCTTCATGGTGGGGGCAAAGCCGTCCTTGGTGCCGAAATCAGTGAGCAAGGTAATAATACGCATGGGGGTCCTTAAGTCGTAAAAGTTATGAAAATTATAAAGGATTACTATCTTTTTTTTATTATCAGGATTTCAATTTTTGATTTTTTCCATCACTTCACCCCCACCCTTCTCCTTAAGAAGAGCGACAAGGTTCGCATTTTTTACACTCTGGATGGTTTTCACCAGAGGTGAGATTTCTTCTTATTCATTCGCCCCAAGAGAAGTCAATTTCAGTAATTTAAACGAACTCCCTGGCAGGGATGGAGGGCCCCGCCAGGGCGCTGAAGATCAGTTGAATTGTGCGGTACGTCTCGAACGCACCCTACCCTTTATTCCACTACCATCCCATGTTCTTGGCGCGCATGCGTTTTGCCTGCGCCTTCTTGGCTTTCTTTGCCGCAAGGTAACCGCCGCCCAACAATACTGGCAGTCCGGCTGAGCCGCAGATGAGCGTGGTTGGGTCAATCGTGCTCTTGGAGCTGACGTTGATGGTGTACCTGGTGTCCTGCCCGACAATGCGGTTATCCACTGGTTCAAGCTTGAGAACATATACGCCATCCACAGGAGAAGTCCAGTTGAGCGTCCCTTCTGCGTTGACATTCACCGGTACGGCTGCGCCGATGAGCGTAGCGCCGTCCGGCTCGTATAGCGTCATTTTTGCTGCCGAAGCAAAGCTAACCGCTTTGGTGGTGAAGACAAACTGGTCGCCCTGCGCAGCAGCGATCGTCAGCCAATCCACATCGCCCGCGCCGCACCAGTTGTGCGTCTGCGTGTCGCCGGCTTTGATCTGCCCGGCACCAGCCAGCGAGTTGTCGCCGCTGTCGCCAATTTCATATTCATCCTTGCTGCACTGCACATTGAACGAGGTTTCCGCCTCGGGAATGGTATTGAACTCTTCGGCGTTGCCCTGGTTATCCACTGCCTGCAGGCGGAACTGCATGGTCGCGCCGGGGGTTCCCCAGAAGAGGAACGAACGTACATATCCCGCTGGTTCATCGGGCAACTCCTGCCAATCCTCGCCGACAATGCGGTACTGGATGTTGAAATGATCCAGCCTGTCCGCTCCGGAGAGCACTTTCCAGGTGAGGTTTACCGCGCTCGAGTTAACCATCACTGGCAGGTCATCCAGGTGCGCCGCGGGGGGAGAGGCTTTCGCCACCACGTCGAATTCCTGGGTGATGCTGGTGGTACCCGCCAGGTTGCGCGATTGCACTGTCCAGCTGTAGGTTCCTGGCGCAAGGATGCCAACGTTCCAGCTCCCGCCGTATTGCCAGTCAAGTGACTTGGCAAACTTATCCGGTCCGGTTAGCTGGCTGCTGGTTTCCACGCTGTCCGCAACGCTCCACTGGAGGGTGAGGTCGGTGGCATCCGTGATTACCTCAGGCAGAGTCAGGTCAGCCGGCTCTGGGGGAACGACCCGCGGCATCACCCGCAGAGAGCCCGCGGTGGCTGCGCCGATAAGGTTATCCGAGAGGTCTGCGTCTCCGTTCTGGAACAGTTCAGGCAGCCCGTTGAAATCCGTTTCAGGGTAAAGCACAGCAGATACGCCAGCGCCCACCTGGATGGAAAAGGTGTTATCCAAGAAATTGGTCGGAAATGCCGCCAGGTTGGGGTAATCACCAAGTTCGAATACCTGGCACAGACCGGTGAAGTTGGCGGCGGTATAGAGCGCTGCCTGGTTTTCTGCAACCGTGCAAACCGGAGGCTGTGACGGGCATGTATATGCTTTGGTGAGTTCGGTCAATCCCTGGATGCCCTCTGAAAACTTGCCAGCCTCATCCTGAACCTTGATCGAAAGAAAAACCTTGCCATTCGGGATGTTGGCGGCACAAAGGTCAATATCCTGGGTAAAAGGTGAAGTGGTGATCTCTTTGCCGATGGCCGTCCAGCTGCCGCCGGTGTTGTAGTAAAGTTGTCCCCGCAGCACTCTCACATCATCTTTCATCCAGCCGCTCACGTTGAGCGTGGGCGAGGTGATGGTGGTGTAAGGCGTAGGGCTGGTGATGCCCCCGGTGGGGGGCTCCGCATCCGCGTTGGCGGAAACGTACTTGTTGCCCGGCATGCATTGGCTTCCAAGTTCAGGGTAAGACTGGGCTTCAGTGCACAATCGCGGGCGCCCGCCATTGACGGTCACCTCGTCAAAAACAATATCCACCGAGGTGCCCCAGTAGGAGGTGGAATTGGTATGCACGTGGAAATGCAGGTGATTGCCGGAAGAATAGCCGGTATCATCCGCGTTGCCGATGAATTGCCCCTGCACCACCGGCGCTCCCACCTTGCGCAGTTCAGTGGGAATGCTGTTCTGCGCCAGGTGGAAATAAACCTGGTAAGTGGTGGGGGTGGTGCTGGTATCTTCCAGCACAAGGTAATTGGCGTTAGTCTCATTCCCGTTGGGGTACTCCCACACGGCATACTTGACAGTGCCGCGCCGCGCAGCCCGTACCGGGAACATCGTGCCATTGGCAAAATCGAATGCGTAAAGGCAGGTGGATGGGCAGGATTTATAGGTGTACACATGCCCGATCGAGCCGGTTAGATAGACGGTTTGCCCATTTGTCCACGGCAGGTGGTACCCGGTGTAAACCACGGGGTCCTTGGGCTGCTGCTGCGCCGCCGGCATGTAATGTTCTTTTACATCTGCTGAAAGCAACTTGTCGGGGATGGCTTGCAGCTCCTGTGCAAAATTGGCATCCGCCTGGAAGACAATTCGCCAGGGGCTTTTAGTATCCCCTGTTTTATGGGCGATCACCAACCCGGGTTCACCCGGCTGCAGCAACCCGGTTTCGCGATCCACCAGGGCAATCCACACCAGCGCCAGTGATTTGTCGCTGGAATAATCCACATGGTCGATGGTGACACGGTAAATGAGGAACGCCAGGATATCCTCGCGTCCGGCAGCCGCATTTTGAATGGCACTGAGTAGTTCAATCTCGTTGGCATCGGTGAGCGCTTTTGGCTGCGGCAGGCGGGGCTCAGCAGTAGAATTTCCACTGCCGCCATCGGGCATTACAGTGCAGGCTGGTAAAAAGAACATGGCAACGATCGCCAGGAAAGAAAGACCGATGGGGAGAAACCGTTTCACCGCAGACATAGCATCATCCTTGTTACCAGTAGTCATTCTTCTACTGATGCAAGTTTCATGCCCAGCTGTTAAATGATGTAGGGGAGGTTCGTGAACCTCCCCTACGGGAATAAACGGAACAAGCAAACAAAAAAATTACGGTTTCTTCACCACGAAGTTATCGAATGAAACATTGGTTCCGGCAGTATCGAAGGTGCCGGCCATCAGCCCAACGTCACCGCTGGTTAGGGTGCTGTCGGTCACCTGGGTGAGCTGGGTGCCGTTGGCATACAAGGTCAGCGTGCTGCCTACGCAATCAAAGCGGATGCGGTTAGATTCGGTGCCCTGTTTAATCGCATCCGAGAATTCCAATTGGTCTGCAAATATATCCTGCTTGCCATCCTTTACATAACCAATAGCGTAGTAACCATCGCTTGAGATGATGCCAAAGTAATAATTACTCGTATCCTTATAACGGCAGATGATACCAAAATCGTTGTCCACCGGTCCACCAATCATCACTGCGTCGACTTCGGTGCTGACATCGGTGAAGCTCTTGCCGGGGTTTGCCCACAGGTCATATTGGGTTTGGTTCACCAGGATCTGGTAGGTGCCATCCTTATAATCGGTGGTGCCGCTTTCGCTGGTGGTCTGGTCCCATCCGCTGGAGGTCTTGGAGAAGTCATCCTCAAAAAGCACGTTGGAAGAGGTTGACCCGGCCTTGCCGGTGGGTAGAAAATTTTGAATGATGCTACAGCCAGAAAGTACGAATGTAAATATTAGTGCGAATGTAACGATAAGGAATATCTTCTTTTTCATGGTCTTCTCCTTTTTATGGACTAATTATATCCGAATTAGCTGGCGGTATTCCCATCACTTCACTTCCCAGCAGCGGTCCTGTTGCGAAAGCGCATCGTACTCTGCAGCAAATACCGGGTCCCCGCTCATATCTTTTGCCATGCGGTTCCAGGTGTCACAGATGTATTCCCGCATATTCTCGGTGAGCGAGCGGGCAACCACGGTAAGGTTGGCTGCCACATCCGCCTGCCCGTTGCGGGCATACCCTTCGATGAAGGGAATCAACTCCACCCCATTCGCCGGTGAATACCCGGCAGATTTAGACTCTTCGTACAGCTTAACAACCTGCCCCCAGTCCCCGTTCTGGCGCGCCAGGTCAGCGCTTTCATAAAAATAGCACCAGGTGTTGCGGTCTTCCTTGCCGAACAATCCCATATCAGGGGTGAAGGTCGCATCTCCAGGGAGGATGCGCGACAGGTTCGAACCCGTCAGTGCCTGGGCAGTGTTGCCATAAAGCAGTGGATTATATCGGTCGTTGATAGAAAGCACCCACAGGCAATCCTGCGGTTCGAGCGACCAGTTGACCACCAGTGAATCACTGCCGTTAGCCTCAAATTTCGCATACCAGCGCTGCGCTTCGATCTTTTTCCCTTCATCGGTAATATCGTTGACGTTGCGCGGGTAGAGCTTGGGGAGAGTACCAAAATAGTAATCCAGCTGAGGCATGGGCTGGCTGGTTGGATAGAGCAGGTTGAGCTTGAACCCCACCTCATACGCGCCCATGTTGGCGAACAATTCCCTCGCAGCAATGAGGGTGGTATTCGGTTTCAATCCCGGCGCACGCCATTTCAACTGGTAAAAGATGCGGTTCTGCATGGTGGTAGACCACTTGTAGGAATTGGTATCGGTAAAATTCTTGCCTACTGCCAGCGCGATCAGCCCCGCCAGCAGCAGGTTGCGGCGCAGCAGATGCTCCTTCAGCAGGCGCGTTAGCAATGCCACGAGAAGTAATGCAGCCGCCCACATGATGGGCATGGCGAAACGGTCCACATACACGCTTTCAGTCTCCCCATAAGAGCGCATGATCAGCCACACCGGCAGGCTGCCGGCAAAGATCCCCGCCACGCCGAGCCAGAGCTGCTGCCTGAGGGCATTTGCCCGTACAATATCTTCTTTTTTCCAGCGCTTGCGGTTGCCAAGCAGCAGAACCAATAGACCAGTAAGCACCAGTGCGATAAGCCCCAGTGCGACCAATCGATACGCCGAGGTGAAATCGATCATCGCCGGGTCGAATGCAGCGTACCACACCCCGAACAGGATCTTCATATAGGTTTTTAGAATAGCTTCAACAAGGAAGATCAGAGCGGCTTTTGGGCTGGCAATCAGGTTGGAGAAGAAAAAGAGCGAAAGTCCACGGAGGTTTTCCATGAGGAACAAACGCCATAAGGCAAACGCTGCGGTCAGCAGCAGCCACGGCAGCCAGTTGAGCAGCACCCTGCCAATTTTCTTCCGCCCTTTGTCCTCTATGACATACCACAGGATGAAAGGCCGAATTAACTCCAGCCCAATAAAATATTCCACTGTGAACAGGCTGAAAGCGTTAAGGAGCAACCCAAGAGCAAGCCAGAGAAAGCGGATTTTCTTCCCTTTCACAAATTGGATCATCAGGAGGAGTGAAGCCCAGAAGCACAGAAAACTCATCCGATAGCCGGTGTAAATGATGGCAGCCGATTGCTGATCGAAAGCCGGGTAAACTGCAAACAGCATCACCATCGAGGCGATGGTCTTCCGGCTGGCGGGCCAGTTTTTAGCCAGCGTAAGATAAATGACTATTCCCGTGAGCCAGTGGATCAAATAATTGAATATGTGCCATGCGATCGCATTCGTCCCCCACAACTTGAACAAAAGCCATTCGGTCACCCATCCAAAGGGGCGCGAGTCGTAAGCAAAATATGTTTTGATCCCTTCCAGCCCGCGCACCACCATGGAATAGATCTGCGGCCAATCGTCAAAGTAATACCCAAGCGAGGGCAGGTAGATAGCATAACTCAACCCCACCAGCACCAGCGAAACCAGACTCATTGTCCAAAAGTTGAGTTCCACGTGGATCTTTGTAAGCAGTTTTTTCATATACTCTCCATAAACTGAAGGGCTATGTAGATTATAGAATGGTTTTTTGCTACCCTGTTTGATTACACAACATCAGGTTGGGAAGTTGCCAGCTCGCGCGCCTTCTCCACGTATTCCAGGCTTTGATGTCTGAAATAGGTGTTGTAAAGCGTGGCGTAATGCCCCCCGCCTGCCAGCAGCGACTGGTGGCTGCCCTCTTCAATTAACGCACCATGATCCATCACGATGATGCGATCAGCGCTCTTGACAGTGGAAAGCCGGTGGGCAATGAGGATGCTGGTTGCCTGTTGCAGGATGAGGTTGAGCGCCTGCTGGATCTGCCATTCGGTAAAAGGATCGATACTGGCGGTAGCTTCATCCAAGATAAAGATATTCGGCTGCTGCACCAGCACGCGCATCAACGACACCAGCTGCCGCTGCCCCATGGATAACCTGGCGCCGCGCTCCCCCACCTCGCTGGCCAATCCCTGCGGCAAGGTTTCCAGCCACTCTCCGTCGCCAATCTTTTTCGCCAGCGACAGGATTTCAGTCTGGGTCACCTCCGGGCGTGCGTAACGGATGTTCTCCTCCACCGTGCCGGAGAACAGGAAAGGTACCTGCGAGACCACGCCCAGCCGGCGGCGGTACTGTACCAGGTCGAATGAGCGGATGTCATGCCCATCCACCAGCAGCCGGCCGGACTGGAATTCGTAGAAGCGCGCAATGAGTTTGGCAATGGAGGTCTTGCCGGCACCGGTGTGCCCCACTATAGCCAGGTTCTCCCCGGCTGCGATTTTGAGATTAAAGCCATCCAGTATCTGTTCAGTCTCCTTGTAATGAAAAGCTACGTTGTCAAATACGATCTCGCCCTTTAGCTGCGGCACCGGGTCGGAACCCGTCTGCACCACCCGCGTGGGAGTGTCGATGAGGGCGAACACACGTTCAGAAGCCGAAAGCCCGTTCTGGATCGAAGTCCAGAAGGAGGTGATGTTCATCATCGGGAAGAGGAAGCGGTCGAGGCTGAGGATGAAGAGGTACCACGCCCCAACAGAGACAATCGCCTTCACCGCGCTGTGCCCGCCGGCGTAGACCATCACACCTGTTGCTACGCCCGCCAGCGCATTGAGCGTGGGGAAGACCACCGAAAGCGCCAGCCCGCGCCGTACATTGACCGTGTAAGAAGTATTGTTGGCATCCATGAATTCGTTGTAAATACTGGCTTCCTGCCGAAAGTTCTTGGCCACTGCAATGCCGCTGACGGTTTCCTTGATGGTGGAATTTACGTTTGCCATGGCGCGGAACCCCTGGCGCGTGGCTTTGCGGGCGATGGTGCGGTAAACAACGGCAAATACCGTCACAATCGGGATGATGGCAAAAATATAGAGCGTGAGGTGCCATTCAATGGTAAAGAGCACTACCGCCAGGATGCCAGCCTCAACCACCTGCGATGCCACATCCGTCACCAGCGACACCAGCTCACCAAAGTCACGGGTATCAGAGGTGATACGTGAAACGATCTTCCCAGAAGGGAATTCATCATAGAATGAGAGGTCGTGTTCCACCGAAGCGGAATAAGCGTCGATCGCCAGTGCTGCCACCACCTCGGCGATGGTCAGCGCCATCAGCCTGCGTAACGCCCAGTTGAAGAACCACATCAACAACCCGATGGCCAGCACAGCGCCGCCGACCGCCAGTAATTGCCACAATTGCGCCACCCCGCCCAACAGGTCCACCCCGCGCGAAACAATGATCGGCAGGAGCGATCCCGCGCCAGCGATCGCGAGGGTCAGCAAACTTACACCTGCCAGCCGCTTCCATTGCGGTTTAAAGTAGCTGACGATGCGTTTGAACAGCACCTTATCGGAATAAGTGCGGTCGTATTTTTCTGCGTCAAGTCCGTCAAAAAATCCCATGGTTCCTTTTTACTCGCTGAAAATCCTTCGGTACGCCTCGCTTGTTTTCAGCAGTTCTTCGTGTGTGCCGGAAGCGGACAGCCTGCCGCCGCGGATGACCAGAATGAGGTCCGCCCAGCGGATCTGCGAGAGGCGGTGGGTGATGATGAACGTGGTACGCCCTTTTGCCGCCGCGTAAATCGCCTGCTGGATCTTATCCTCGGTAGCCGAGTCAATGGCGCTGGTGGAGTCATCCAGCATCAGGATGCGCGGGTCGGTCAAAAAAGCGCGTGCCAGTGCCAGGCGCTGCCGCTGACCGCCTGAAAGCGTTACCCCGCGTTCCCCGATGATGGTGTTGTATCCGTCGCTAAACGAAAGGATGAATTCGTGCGCCTGGGCTGCTTTCGCCGCGGTTTCGATCTCTTCCTGCGTAGCGCCGGGTTTGCCAAAGGCAATATTCTCGGCGATGCTGCGTGAGAAAAGGAAGATATCCTGTTCAATAATGGAGATACTGCGGCGCAGGTTCTCCAGGTTCCAATCGCGCACATCCACCCCATCCACCAGCACCTGCCCGCAGGTGGCGTCATACGTGCGGTTCACCAGGCGCGCCAGCGAGGTCTTGCCTGAGCCGGTCTGCCCGACGATTGCCACGGTCTGCCCGGGTGCCACTTTGAAGCTCACATGCTCCAGCACCGGGTCACCATTCTCATAATTGAAACACACATCTCTGAATTCCACCTCTCCGCGCATATTCCCGGCATACCCTTCGGCGTTCTGATCCAGGTTGTTCTCGCGGTTCATCAGTTCAAGGATGCGTTTAGCGCCCGCCAACCCCAGCGAAATGCGCGAATACGCCCACAGCGAGGCAAAGGTCGGAAAATCGAGCATCATGAGCAAGCCAAAATATCCCACCACGGCGCCAATATTGATCGTCCCGGCTTTAAAGAGCAGCAGTGCGTGCATCAACCCGGCTGCCAGGGCAATCCCGTATAGCAGCAGGGGCAGGAATAAAGCTTCTTTTTTCCCCTGTGCCACCGCTGCGGCTTTGTAGCGCGCCACGTTGGATTTGAAAAGACTGATCTCGCCGATCTCCTGCGCCGAGCCCTTGACGGTTTCAACCCCATCCAGTGATTCCGCCAGGCGGATGTTGAGCGCACCGAAGGCTTCCCGTACCTCCTCGGTGACCGGTGCCAGCCCGCCCATGTAGATACGCAGCAGGATGAAGTACAAAACGATGAATACCGCCGGTACGATCATTAATTGCAGGCTGTAACGCGGCGCAGCGATCAATGGGAAGATGAGAAAAGTAAGTGAGCCAATCACCATGTTCAGCCCAGGGCTGAAGAGAAAGTTCACCTCGCGCACGTCGTTGGTGGCGCGCGCCATGGTATCGCCCACCGGCTGCAGGTTGTGAAAAGTCATCGATTTGCCGATGAGGCTTGTGTACAGTTCACGCCGCACATTGCGTTCCACCTTCTGGGCTGCGAACTCAAAGCCAAAATTGCGCGCGAACTGTAAAATGCCCCTGCCGGCAGCGCACACTAGGATGACGAGCGTGATGCTGGTGAGAGCCTGCGAATCAAAAGTCGGCGCGATGACCACGTTAAACGCCTTGCCCACCTGCACCTGGATGATGGAGAGCAATCCGGCATTGCCAAATGCCCCAATAATCGCAGTGATCAGGATCGGCCACTGGCGCAGGGCATGCGAAGTCACCCAGCGCGCCGGGCTGTGGCGGTCGGTGGGGTATTGCTTCGGGAGGGTAAATTCAGCGGATTCGATACTCATAAGCGTGAACTTTTAGTTTATCACCAAATATCTTGCATTTAATAAAAAACAGGAGAGTAATAATTCCTCTCCTGTAGATTTTATTGTTTATTTATATTTCTCAATGATATTGAATAAATTAAAAGGATGAAAAAATATTTTTCTATGCGATCCTATTTAAGAGGTTCCTATTGTTTTTATCCACACACTAGCCTTGTGAGGATAAAAATTCCTCTAATAAATTTAATGTGGGCAAAGAAGGTTCTGCCCCAAGCCTGGTGGCAGCCATCGCTCCAGCAGCGTTGCCAAGCCGCACTGCTTCCGGCATTGACTTGTCTTGCGCATAAGCCACAGCAAAAGCTCCGCAAAACGCATCGCCAGCAGCAGTTGGATCAACCGCTTTTATTTTATATGGCGGGACATTTCCTTCTCCCGCGGGAGTATACCAATAAGCACCTTTCTCTCCCTGCGTAATTACCACTTTTTGCGGTCCCATGGCAGCAATGCTACGGCTGACAGAAGCCGGATTAAATTCAACCCCCGCCTTCAAACCAACCAATTGTCCAGCTTCGACCTCATTCGGAGTGAGTACATCTACAAGCCCAATCAACTCATCGGGGATTTTCTGAGCTGGAGCTGGATTTAATAAGACAGGCACCCCAGCTGCCCTGGCAATTTGGGCTGCCCTCAGCGAAGCCTGGATCTCAATTTCCAATTGCAGCATTAAAAGGTTTGCGTCCTGGATGGCATGTGCAGCCTTTTCGATATGCGCTGGGGTTATCTTGTGGTTTGCCCGGGGTACGATGACAATGCTATTGTCATGTTCCGATTCATAGATTACGGGGTTAGCCACCCCTGTTCCTGCATTATCATCAATCTGCACATACTGTCGATCAATCTTTTCTCTATCCAACGAGGTAAGGAAAGCTTCGCCGAATGGATCTTTACCAAGCAATCCCACCATGGTAACTGAAGCACCAATCCTGGCAGCAGCAATTGCCTGGTTATACCCTTTTCCACCAGTGAACATACCGAATTCATCTCCGATCAGGGTTTCTCCCTTATTGGGGCGGCGATTCACCTTGAATACGAGATCCATAAAAAAACTACCCACTACCACTATTTTTGGTTTCTGCATCATTGCTGCTCCATACCTGTTTATCCCGTGAATTTTATAACGATTTAGTTCTGCCTGCCAAGTGCTCCGCCCGGATGAAAACGCTTGAAATCCTCACGGGTAAATCCGCGGATTTCAGAGACGGCTATTGCCAACGCGTCACCAAGGGCGAGCATTGCTACCGCACTTGAAGTAGGCGCTTGCCCGCGGGGATCAGCTTCACGGGTGACCCCCGTTATTAGGGTTAACTTTGCGTTTTTTGCCAGTGGAGAGTCAGGTTTACCAGTGATTGCAATGACCTTTGCACCGATCTCATGAATAACAGGAAGAATGTTGATAACCTCTTCGCTGCTTCCCGAATGGGAAAGGATAATCACCAGATCGGTCCGCGTTATCATCCCCAAGTCGCCATGGGCAGCTTCTGCTGGGTGAACAAAGAAAGCCGGGGTACCGGTGCTGGCAAAAGTTGCCGCCAGTTTACGCGCAATATGGCCTGCTTTTCCCATACCCACCAGGATCAATCGGCCTTTATTTTTTACGATCAACTCCACAGCTTTTTGGAATTCTGGACCAAGAGATTGTGCCAGGTGAAGCAAGGATTGCGCTTCCTCCTCGATCACTGTTCTTCCAACGCTTACAATCTTGTCTATTTCAACCATCTGTTCTCAACTTTCATTTTAAATCTGGAGACATCCCGATTGGAGATTTACAAAGGCGTAACACCCTTTTTAAGGATTATGTTCGCATAAGTCGCTGTTTCTCCAGTCATCACAATCGCAAAAGCTTTGCGTGCCCTGTCATAAAACGCAAATCGGTCAATTCGTTCAATCGGTGGTGTTTTAGGCCAGACTTTGATAACCTCCTGCCAGTACGAACTTTCCACAGAAGGATCCAGCACATCACCAGCAGAGACTGCCATCATCACCAGGGGGGCAGCAACTTTGACATCCAGTGCCATCAGGGGCAAAATTCCTGCCAACAGCGAGGCGATACGGATACCATCGGCGCGAATAACATGGGGATTAACACTATCACCCGGAAAGTGTGCGTCTGCCAGGACAATCTCATCTCCATGGCCCATCCTGCTTAAGGTGGCAAGCAAATCCGGACTAATTAAAGGGGAAATACCAATTAGCATAAATAATCCTCCCGAATCTAGACGGGTATCCGATTGTTATCCTGGGCAGGGATATTGAGTTAAATTGTTGAAAACCTTATCAAATATGATCATCCAGGAATTGCAGCGAGCTTACCACCGCAGGATTCCCGAACGATTAAGTGAGTTGCCAATGTAACCTGTTGGATTGGACCATCAGGATATTGGATGCGGTCCAGTAATAAGCGAACTGCAATTGAACCCAGCTCATACGTTGGCTGGGCTACCACAGTAAGCGGGGGCTGCAATGAAGTAGCCCAGGGCATATCATCAAATCCTACCAGCGCAATCTGCTGGGGAATCTTCTTTCCAGACTCATGAATTGCCTGTAGTGCACCTAGGGTCATGAGGTTGTTCGCCACCAGCACCGCAGATGGAATCGGCGGCGTGCTGAGAAGACGCCTCATTGCATCATACCCGCCAGACTGCCGATAGTTGGATAGTTCCACTCTCGTAAAATCTATACCACTTTCCTGGAGCGCTTTTTGATACCCTTCGCGGCGTAAACGCGCAGTGGATATCGTTTCAGGTCCACCAATAAAGGCAATATCCTTGTGCCCTAGCTTTATAAGGTGATGGGTAGCCATGGCAGCTGTTTCAATATTGTTGATTGAAACCGAATCTACACGCAAGCCACCTGGAGCACGGTCTAGTGCAAGAATCGGAATACCTGACCGTATCACTTCCTGATAGATGTTGGGGGTATTTGTTGCTGCCGCCAGGATAATTCCTGCTACGCCTTCTTCTTGAAAAACCTGCAGGTGCATTTGTTCAATGCGTGGATCCTCGTTAGAGTTTCCTAGCAACAGCACATAATCCGCTTGCTGCAATGTGGCTTCGATTCCCGCCAGCACACTTGTAAAAAACGGGTTCTGTATATCCGCGAATAACACCCCTACTTTGCGAACCTTCCCAGCCCTCAGGTTGCGTGCGGATCGGTTGGGCTTATACCCAAGCCGATCGATTACCTTCCGTACCTGGGCTTGCAGTTCAGGGCTTACAGCATCGTTTTTGTTGATCACGCGCGAAACAGTAGCCGTGGAGACGCCCGCCTCCCTGGCAACTTGTTCGATCGTTATGGATGAAGTTTCTTTTATTTTTCTCATTTTACATGGTTTTTCATGTAACTATTGTAAACCTTTACAATCATATAATATTCAAACAAGTTTGTCAACACCCAATTTTCTTACCGACCTACTAATTTTATAGTCTTTTTTTGAGCATATCACGCAACACAACCTACTCCTATCATTTCTTTTCGCTAGAAAAAAATACCCTATTGACAAATGGTGTGAAATCGTTTACATTAATGGGTGTAAACGATTACTTACCCTGGGCAGGGTAATCTTCTCTTGAAAACCTGAAAGGAGGAACACTGAACATATCCATCCTTCTATATGTAAGAGTGGCAAGGTTCTTTTGTTAGGTCAATAATCAGTAATCACTTTAGAAAAGAGGAGAATGTAATGAACAAGAAATTCGCAGTAGTATCCGTTTTGCTTGTGGCAGTTATGCTTTTGGCAGCATGCGCGCCTAAAGCCACCGCCACCCCCGAAAAACCCTTCCTTCTGGGAATGGTTTCCATCACTGTTTCAGACTCATCAAATGCCCGCTTCATCAACGGCGCCACAGAAGCTGCCAAAGCCCTCGGCTGGGAAGTTAACGTAGTTGACGCCCATGGCAACGCTGACGAAGCCAATGCAGCCTTCCAGAACCTGGCCCAGGCAGGCGCAGGTGCCATCATCGATCTCGTTTTCCCCGTGACTTCTCTCGGTGCCGGACTTCAGGCTGCCAAGGATAAAGGGATTGTGGTTGGAACCTGGGGCGGCGGATTGGGCGATATCGTCGCCGCCACCAATGGTAGCGGTGGCATCCAGGCTCAACCAATCGTTGACCAGATGTTAGCTGATCTCGGCGGCAAGGGTTCAATTCTTGCTCTCACCTACCACACCGGAGAAGTTTGTCGGCAACGCGAAGAAATCTTTGATGCAGCTGTTGCAAAATATCCTGATATCAAAGTTACCAAGAATGAAGTTCCCATCCCCGGTTACATCGAAGCCGGTGCTTCCTTTACCGCAGCATGGCTTGCGGCTCATCCTGAAGGTTCCGAACCCCTGGCAATTTGGGGCTGCTGGGATGACCCCGCCCTGGGTGGTATCTCAATCCTCAAACAACAGAATCGACATGATGTCAAGGTCTATGGTCAGAATGGTAATGTCGATGCAATCGTTGCAGTCAAGGAAGGCTGGATGACCGCGACTTCATGGGCCTATGTTGAAGAAGAAGGTCGTGTAATGGTTAACACTCTCAACGAAGCCTTAAAGGCTGGCTCCAGTTGGACTCCGAAAGCCGTAGAAGTTCCCGTGGTCGTGGTGAATGCTCAAACCATCGATCAGTTCCTCAAAGACCATCCGGATGCTGACGGAACGAATTAGAATATTAGTGTAGAGCAATAGTATAAATTCTGAACATTGGGCACAAGGATTGGCAAATGATGGACTCAGTCAGAGCTGAATCGACCTCTTACGAGAAACCGGTAGCGAATGGTTGTGAATTTCTGCAGATCCGGAACCTTGTAAAGCACTACGGTGGTGTACAGGCTCTTAAAGGTGTTGATATCAACATTTGTGCTGGCAGGGTTCATGGTCTGGTTGGAGCCAACGGTGCTGGTAAATCCACACTGATTCGTATCCTGGCGGGAGTGACTTCGCGGGACGGTGGAGAGATTTTACTGGACCAGCATCCAATCGAAATTCCTGATCCACAGGCTGCAACCCGGCTCGGCTTCAGCTTTATCCATCAAGAGCTTAACCTTGTGCCCAAGTTCAACGTGCTTCAAAGCATGACGCTTGGTCTACCTAAGGCTACAAACCTTGGGCTGATCAGCTGGCGCAGAACACAGAAAATGGTAGAAAACGCAGCCCAACGCGTAGGCATCAATTTCCCATTGACAACTCCTATTCAGGACTTGAGTGTGGCGGAACGCTGGCTGGTCTCCATTGCCCGTTCTTTAGTCAACCGCGCCCGGCTCATCGCGATGGATGAACCGACAGCTTCACTATCAGCAGATGAAAGCGAGCGCTTATTCCAGATCATCCGTGAACTCTCCAACGACGGCATTGGTATCCTATATGTTTCTCATCGCCTGGATGAGATCATCGATCTTTGCGATTCCATCACGGTTTTCAAAGACGGTCAAAATGTGCTTTCCACAAAACGCGGTGAGGTCACCAAAAAATCTCTGGTAAAAGCAATCGTTGGCGGCGATGTGCAGCAAATGGATAGTTCAAATAGTACAACTGAGACCAGACCCGTGATCCTTGAAACTCGCAACCTTTCGGCGGGTCGGTATGTAAGAGACGTTTCCTTTAAACTTCACCAGGGTGAGGTACTTGGATTTGGCGGATTAGTTGGCGCTGGTCGCACCGAACTCGCCCAGTTGATTTTCGGGGTCAACCAACCAGAATCTGGCATGATCCTCCTCGACGGTAATCCCTGGAAACCTATAAATCCACCCAACGCAGTGAAACATGGCATTGGTTATGTTCCTGAAGAACGCCGCAGCCTGGGTCTTGTGCTTGAGAAATCTGTCGGTTTCAATATAAATTTAACCAATCTTAAACAACTGCGATTAAAACGGTTTCTCCCCTATCTCAATTTGAAAAAATCAGCCCAGATCGCGTCAGGGCTTTCAAAGAAATTAAGCATTAAAACCCCCAGTGTGAACACACGGGTGGGCGATCTCTCCGGTGGCAATCAGCAAAAAGTGGTTATCGGAAAATGGCTTACTCGTGATCCGCGCATCCTGATCTTGGATGAACCCTCCAGAGGTGTTGATGTCGGTGCTCGCTCTGAAATCCACAATATCATCCGCGACCTGGCAACCCGCGGAGTCAGTATTATTGTGATTTCATCCGAAGTTGAAGAATTGCCTGGTCTGTGTGACCGCGTCATGGTGATGTCGGAAGGACGTATTGCCGGATATTTAAAGGGGCAGGAAATTACGAAAGAAGCAATCATTCATCTCAGTTATGCCCATTCCACAAATTAAAACGGTGAGACTATGAATTTACAACCTTCGAAAGCAATCAAAATCGACGGAAGAAAATCGATGAGTTTTGTGGCAAAATACGGAACCCTCATTGGAATGGGGATAATGCTTGTGGCATTTTCATTATCCAAGCCGCAAGCTTTTCCTTCGCCCAGTAACCTTATCAACATCCTAAATCAGTCTTCCTTGACAGCAATCATAGCTGGTGGACTTACGCTCGCCCTCATCGTTGGAGAAATGGACTTGAGCGTTGGTTATAACGCATCTCTTGCGGGCGTACTGGTGACGGGTTTGATCGTTGGACAGCATTTTCCAGTCTGGCTTGCTATCCTGGCTACCATTTTGATCGGCGCTCTTGTGGGTTTTGTAAATGCATTGATTGTAACAAAGTTAAAAGTCAATTCGGTCATTGCCACACTGGGCACAGGTTCAATTGTGCAGGGCATTACATTCGCATATTCCCAGGGTGTACCTATTGCATCGGGTGTTCCCGCTGCTTTTAAGAATATTTCACTCGGGCGCACCTTATCCATTCCTAACAATATTCTGATCATGCTTGGGGTTCTCATCATTCTCTGGATCCTGGTCAACCGCACCGAGTGGGGTCAGCAGCTACAGGCTACCGGCGGTAATATTGAAGCCTCTCGCCTATCCGGCATCCGCGTCGATAACATTAAGACCATGGCGTTCATGATCACCGGCGCTGCTGCAGCTCTCACTGGAATCCTGCTTGCTTCTCTAATAGGCTCCGGTACTGCCCATGCGGCTGATGGCTATTTGATGGCATCATTCGCAGCAGTTTTCCTCGGCTCAGCCACATTGAAAGATGGCGAATTCCACATCATTGGAACACTTATCGGTGTACTCATCATCCAGATCGGCTTCAACGGCATGGCAATTTTTGGTGTGCCCATCTTCTTCCAGGATGTGTTCCGCGGCACTATCCTTATCCTCGCAGTTGGTTTGAGCACCGTAGCGCGCCGTCTCTCTCGTTCCTAATTCTTAAGGAGGTTATTTATGGTGGATTATTCTTTATGGATGCTGGAGTACGCTCACTGCCCTACCCAACCAATTTCTAGCATCATTTACTCTCAACATAATAAAGGTGAAAGACTGCTCACTTTCACTTACCTAGTAATGAAAAGTAAGGACCACGTGGCAATGGTGGATGTTGGTTATGATTACCGCACAACCAACAAACTTAAAGCTGACCGCTTCGGCGTGGTTGATTGGCAATCCCCTGAACACGTTCTGGCAAAGATTGGGCTAAAACCCGGCGATGTGGATACTGTTCTCCTGACCCATGCTCATTTTGATCATATGGGGGCAGTGAATGATTTCCCCAATGCTCATTTTTATCTGCAAAAGAAGGAGCTAGATGATTGGCACAGAGTTCTAGCAATGGGCGAGAAATACAGTTTTCTCGCCGCCGCTCTGGACCCGCAAGATCTTTCACTGGCAGACAAATTGGTTGCTTCTGGGCGGATGACCCTGGTCGAGGGATATGTAGAGAACATCTTGCCGGGGATCCACTTGCTGCCTGTTTACGATAGCCATACCTATGGCTCCCAAATGATCATCATCGATAATGATATGCCCTCCGGGAAGAAAGATCGTTGGGTGGTTTCAGGCGACAATTGCTATGCTTACGAAAATCTTCTGGGAATGAACAATGATAATGTTTACCTGCCGGTTGGATTTGGAGTTGGCAGTCAGCACAACATGATCGTCGCGCTGGACAAAATGATGGAACTGACAAACGGCAATGTGGACCGCATCATCATCGGGCATGAACCAAAAACCTGGGATCATTTCCCCTCCTGGAAAACAGCGGACGGCTTGTATGCAAGTGAACTATCTCTCGCCGCAGGTCAACATTCATATATCAAGTAATATTTAGCAATATAAAAATCCGCTCCAAATACACTGGGGCGGATTTTTTCTTTATTTCCTATCCTCTAGTTCACAATGGCTGGTGGTACTTCACCGGGCAGCACAGGGGGAACCACCGCCTCGGCCACTTTGTCGCGGTAGAGCAGCGTCCATACATTGGAGGTGAAAACGGTGTACACGCCGCTGATCAGCGTGAGCGGAGAGAATGCCACCAGGAAGAAGACGGGGATGGCCAGCACCGCGGCGATAATCCACGGCAGCACCTCGCCGGCAAACAGGCTGGTGACCATGTAACCGAGTGCGCCTGGCACGGCAGCAGCAATTGCGCCGGGGATTGCCAGCACGATATAAGCGGGGATGAGCAGGATTGCAGCCAGCATCAGCGCGAAACCAAAGGCGATGCCCACACCGATGAGAATAAGCCAGGTGAGCAGCGTGTGCTTCAGGTTCTGCTTGAACATCATCCAGCCCTGGCGGAAGCCTTCCCAAACGCCCACATCCTCAAAGGCGATGCGGCGGATAATGTACTGGCGCACCATGCTGATGACGATCATCACGAATGCCAGTGCCATCATCAGCAGCACAACTATAGCAATCCAGATGCCCACGCCGGCGTTGAAAGCGCCTTCAATGTTTTGGCGGTTGGCGAAGAAGTACACGCCAAGTCCGCCCATTAGCAGCACGACAACACCAAAGGCCGGGGTGCCGATAAGCAGGTCCACCAGGAAGATGCGCCAGGCGCGGTGGTTCCATCCGAGTTTCCAGCCATCCTTGAACTTTAATTTGGTTCCGTCCTGCTCGTGCGCGTTGACCATGCGCATGACGGCGGTTTCGGCAGGGTAGCGCACCAGCGCTCCCAGCAGCCCGAAGAGCAGCGCGATGCCAAACAAAATTGCCATGGCGATCAAAACGGTGGTGATGGCTTTGGCTTCGGTAGCAAACAGCGGTTCCACATTTTGCATGAACCAGTCCGCCACTTTTTGCATTTGCGGGGAGTAATTGCCTACGTTGCCAAAGTCACGAAAATCATTGTAGTTGGCGGGCATATTGGCACGGTAACCGGTGCCGCCGCCCCCTCCTCCGCCATTGCTGGCGCCGCCGGTGAGGGCAATCAAAAATGCAAAGATCCACAAAACCTTGTAATTCCAGACGATCTGTAATGCGCGTTTCAAGTACTTGCCGGGTTCAAACATTGTCTGCTCCATTTCCAATTGAAAAACTTCAACCAGTTAAATATACGCTGATTTCCGTTTCTGGTTGCAGGAACCCGCCACGTCAATTGAAAGAAGTGCATCAACCACTAATGACGCTAATAGGCGCGAATTTTTATATCTTCATTCGCGTTATTAATGGCAAGGAGTTTGTTTCTTTGAGGATTTGATTTGTTCGCGGTCCGAGCGTAATTAGCGGACAAAGACTATGACCTTAAGGTATCAGTTTTTGTCTGCAGATAAATCGCGCAATTTACGGATCCTTGATTTTCATTTTTCTTTTTCCATCCCCAGGCTGATGCGACCTCGCTCTGCCTCCACCTTAAGGATGGTTACCTCCACAATATCCCCCACCTGAACGCTCATCCCGGCAGGCACCTGGGTGCGGTGTAGCAAGCCGTCCTGCTTAACGCCGATATCAATAAACACGCCAAAATCCACCACGTTGCGCACGGTGCCTTTCAGGCGCATTCCCGTTGTCAGATCCTCCATCTTCAGCACATCCGAGCGCAGGATGGGCGCGGGGGTATCCTCGCGCGGATCGCGCCCGGGGCGCATCAGCTGCTCCAAAATATCCGTCAGCGTTGGCACACCGCAGCCGATCTCCGCTGCCAGCTCCGTCACCGGACGTGCGCCGAGCGCTCCGATGGCTTTGCGCCGCTCCTCGGGCGAAGAATCCGCTTTCAACCCGGCAGCCGCCAGCACAGCGTTGGCAACCGCGTAGCTTTCAGGATGGATGGCGCTGGCATCCAGCGGATTTGTGCCGCCGCGGATGCGCAGGAAACCGGCAGATTGTTCGAAAGCCTTCGGGCCCATCCCCGGCACGTCGCGGATGGCTTCACGGTTGATGAAAGATCCCTTTTCATCGCGGTACGCTACAATACGCTCCGCCAGTTTAGCGCCGATGCCCGATACATAGCTCAATAATGCCGGCGAGGCGGTGTTCACGTCCACTCCCACGCGGTTCACCACATCCTCCACCACCCCGGTGAGGGCGGCGGTGAGCGCGGTTTGATCCACATCGTGCTGGTACATGCCCACGCCGATGGAGCGCGGGTCGATCTTCACCAATTCTGCCAATGGATCCTGCACGCGGCGGGCAATCGAGACCGCGCCGCGGATGGAGACATCCAGGTCGGGCATCTCCGCGCGCGCCAGCGGGCTGGCGGAATACACCGACGCTCCCGCCTCGTTGGTGATGAGGTAGCGCACAGAGGGCATTTCACGCGTCAATTCAGCCGCCAGGGCTTCAGTTTCGCGGCTAGCGGTGCCATTGCCGATGGAGATGAGTGTTACACCATGTTTCTCGATCAGCGCTTTCAGTTTTTCTTTGGATTCCTTCCACTGGCGCTGCGGTTCGTGCGGGTAAATGGTGCCGGTATCCAGCAGCTTGCCGGTGGGACCCACCACCGCCAGCTTGGTGCCGGTGCGGAAGCCCGGGTCAAGCCCCAGCACGGTGTGCCCTGCCAACGGCGGCTGCCCGAGTAGCGCTTTCAGATTCGCAGCGAACACCTTGATGGCGTGGGTTTCCGCAGCCACGGTCAGTTCACGGCGCACATCGCGTTCGATCGCCGGCAGCAGCAGGCGTTCCGCCGCATCGTAAAGCGCGGTTTCCAATTCATTACAAAACGGACTGCGCAGGTCGGGGCGGAAGTAATCCACTATCGAACTTATCCAATCGCGCTCCTCCACGGTCACCTTTACCCGCAGCACCTTTTCTGTTTCGCCGCGGTTGATCGCCAGCACCTGGTGCGGGCGCATGCGGCTCACCTGGGCCGAGAAGGCGTAATAGGTTTCGTAGACCGCTTTCTCATCTTTGGCATCCTCGATCTTTTCACTTGTCAGCACGCCGGATTGCATTGCCTTACGGCGGGTGGAGGCGCGCACTTCCGCGTGGTCGCTGATGGTCTCCGCCACGATATCCCGCGCGCCGGCGAGGGCATCATCAACGCTGGTTACCTGTTCGTTCAGGAATCCCGCAGCGGTCTTTTGCGCGTCGCCAGGGGTGCGTGCCTGGGTGAGGATGAAATCCGCCAGACCCTGCAGCCCTTTTTCGCGGGCAATGGAAGCACGGGTACGCCGTTTGGGCTTATATGGCGCGTAAAGGTCTTCGAGTGCGGTGAGTGTGTCGGCGGTTGTCAACTTCTCCAGTAGTTCCGGGGTCATTTTCCCTTGCTCCTCAACAGAGGAGATCACCGCGGTGCGGCGTTCCTCTAGCGCGCGTCCTTTTTCTAGCAGAGTCTGCAGGCTGCGCAGCTGCTCCTCATCCATGGTGCCGGTAACCTCCTTGCGGTAACGGGCAATAAAGGGAATGGTCGCACCGCCATCGAGTAGTTCAATGACTGCCTGCACATGGGCTGGCGTGAGCGAGAGGCTGGCGGCGATACTTTTAGCAAAATCGGGCATGAGTGTCGGGATCCTTGATTGTGTGAGTTGAATTGCGGGGGATATTCTAACACGTACCCCTGTACGATTACGGCATTTTTTGGGTATTGATTTTCTGATTGGATATGTTATTATATCAGAGTAATACTATCTGTTTTATCATATATTACAGGTAATATTAATTATTTATAGAGCCCGTGTTCGGGAACAATTATAGGAAAGGATAAGAAATGAAAAAAGGATTATCCGTTGTAGCAGTTGGAATGCTCGTTCTATCGTTGCTTCTTTCTGTTCAATCTTCTGCAAAGGCTGTGATGATCGAACCTCCATCGCCGCCTGATCCTTACGTCACCCCCGTCTCTGGTGATATGGAGTTCATCACCGAGCTCCTGCCTGTTCAGCAGTTCCCCGGCGCTCAGGAGTACAACCAGATGCTGGTGCCGGTCGGCTTCCCGCTGGGTGAAGCACAATTCCTCGACACGGGCGTTGTTGTCTCCGGTATGGACAGCGGCACAGCCACCGCCTGCTTCTACTTCACCGGCGCTGAATCCGGCTGGGGCGGCAAAGTTGGTGTATGGAATGGCACTAAGTGGGTGCTCCTCGCTACCACCATCAAGAACCTTGAGGAATCTCCCAACAGCCTCGCCTGTGCCCCCATCACCGGTAATGGCACCTACGTCTTTATTCGCTACGTAGCTGATACCTCGTTACTTCCCCAGTGCAACTTTGGTTGGAGCTTGAGTACCGACAGTTACGAAGGAGGCACTTACTTCTATGCCCACCTGCATAACCTGCCGGATGGCACCCTGGCAACACTCACTTTCCTCAACGCTGTCCCATTATCAAATTACTATGGGTTTGATGGAACCACTAGCGAAGAAGTCGGTAACTACGTTCCAGGCGATGCTGATTTCTATGATGCCACCTTTGAAACAGAAGGACCCGTGCTGGTTACATTACGTGTGACTGCTGGCGGATGTACTGCCGATCTTCAGATCAACGTGGGAACAGAATTAATCGAACTTCCTGAGGGATAACGATTAGGTGTAACCGATCCTGGCGGGAGGCAATAGTCTCCCGCCTTTTTTATAAAATTTTCAGGCAGATCGGCTTATTTTAACCCCCTCTCGAGGGAAGAGACCAGGAATTCTTTTATGTCCTTGTAATTCTTTGGGATGGTTTTTTGAAAGTCACCAGGCGGCAAGTAGTTTATCACCTCCCTGGCCCGGTCTCGTACCCAGTCATCTGATTCTTCATCTTCGGTGATAAATGACAGGACCTCCGCGATCCTCTCCGTTTTTCCACGTTTCACCAGCAGCCGGCAGGCTTCTACCACGGCGCGGTTGAAAAAGTAAATGAACTCCAACTCTAGCGACCGTTGCAAAACAATTATCAGTTCATCTTTTGCCGCATCCAGGTCGCCGGTTTCCTGGTAACAAGTCGCCAGGATTACCCGTGCTGACATCTCCCCCCAGTCTGAACCGATTTCTCGGCTGATGACCAGCGCCTGCTGATTGAACTCAGCCCCTTTTTTAAAATCCTTAATTTCAGCGAACAATTCGCCCAGGTTTGAAAGCGCGATCGCCTCCCCTTCACGATCATCGATTTCCCTGCACAATTCCAGACTCTTTTGATATGCCTCTTCAGCAGCGGAGTAATCTTCGATTGAAAAACGGGCGGTGCCAATATTGTTCAGGATCAAGGATTGCGAATACCGGTTCCCCAGCTTTTCAGCAATCTGTAACGCCTCAGCATAGATCTTCAGCGCCCGGTCGAAATCCCCCCGGCTGCAGGCTGTATCCGCCAGGACGTTTAACACCTTCGAAAGTCTGCGCCAGTCCTGTAAATCTTCACAGATCTTGCGGCAATTCTCCAGCACCTGTTCGGCTTTGGTGACCTCGCCCTGGTTGGTCAGTGCGTACCCGATGTTATACAGGGAGTGCGCCTCTCCCCGCCGGTCGCCCAGGTTTCGATAAATCTCGAGGGCTTTTTGTGCGTACTCTACAGATTTGGATGAACTCTTTTTGACCGCAGCCAGTTTTGCCAGCACGTTGTAACAAAAACCTTCTTCTTCCCGGTTGCTGTTCTCACGGGCGTTCACCAGCGAGAATTCGATTTGCTCTTCCACCTGGTCAAACTTTTGGATCGAGATCGATAGGCTGGTAGCTCTGGATAACAATCGGGCTCGGCTCATTGATCCAATTCCACTCTCCTGGCAAAGTGAAGCCAGGACTGTCAATTGTTCGCTGCCTTCCCGGTACAGGCTTCGCGAGTCGTAAAAACAATACAACGGATGAATGAACCTTTCGATCCGCTCCCAATCTCCGCTATCGATTAACCACCTGAATGCTTGTATAACGTCCGGTAACACAGCTTCGGTCACATCCAGGAACTGTAGAATCCCATCCCCTGAAAAGGCATCATACCTTTCAACCAATTGTTGATAAAAGAAAACCGCATGTTCCTGTCGCAGTAACTCAGCCTCCGCCGAATTCAACAATAGTTTTCCATGTGCATATTGTTGAATCGCCCGGTGAAAACGGTATTTTTCGTGTCCGTCCCAGATCAATAAAGACTGGTTGACCAGTTCGCGTGCATCCAATGAACTCACCCCGCACACTGCTGAAGCTGCCTGCAGCGTGAAGGGCGACTGGAATATCGTCAATTTGGACAGCATGCTTTGTTGAGGTCCGGGCAGGTGATTCCAGCAGTTTTCAAAAGATGCAGTGATACTTCGATGCCGTTCCGGCAGGTTAATTGCACCGGAGTGAAGAACATCCATCGTTTTTTCAAGGCTAGTCAACAGATCCGTGCTGGGCACTCGTTTGGTTTGTCCCGCCGCAAGATCGATCGCCAGGGGCAGCCCTTCAACCAGCCTGCAGATTTGAACAATGTCCTGTATGAATTCCGCGGTTTTGCTTTCAGGCTGACTTTCCACCTGGAGGTGGGAGAGGAATAATCTGACTGCTTCAGATTGCAAATCTCCATCAAGCGACAATCCTCCAAGTGAATATACACGCTCGCCAACAAGGTCCAGCCGGTTGTATGAAGTACAGACAATTACGATCTGCCTGGACACTTCCAATATTTTGGCAGCCAGTTCAGCAGCTTCACTGCAATTGTCAACATTATCCAAAAGGAGCAGTGCCCGGCGGTTTGTAGCCCAGGCGAGCAGTTCCTCCATTGAATCCGCAGACCTTTCCTCTACACTGCTCACTTCATGCAAGATCCTTGCACTGAGCTCCTGCCTGTCAGTACATCCGGCGATGGAGATGAAGAACACGCCCCCTGTAAAAAGTGAATTCTGTGTCTCTGCCAGCCTGGATGCCAGCCGTGTCTTACCGCTGCCGCCTGGTCCGGTAATTGTGATCACCTGGCAGCCGGGTTCAGATACCCAGTCTTCCAGAATCTCAAGTTCTTTGGATCGTCCGACAAAGGGAGTGCTGTACCCAGGAAGCTGCAGGGAGAGCAAATTCTTGCGCGGCTCTCTGCGCCCGCTCTCAAAGAAACGTTGAATATCACGGTGAGATTGCTTCATTTGGTAATCAGGTTCGATCGCCAATTCCTCAGCAAAGTAACGCACAGCTGATTGATAATGCGCCAGGGCAGCATTCCCCTGTGCCAGCTGCAGCAGGACATCAATTAATCGACTATGCGCATTTTCATCCCAGGGAGCCAGCTGAACAAGTTTCTCTGCGGTCTTCCTTGCCTCTCCCCACTCACAACGAGTCTCATGATATTGGAGTAAAAGCGAAGTGCCCTCCACGGCAAGTCGATTTAATGCTTCTCTCCTCAGTACCAGCCAGTCTGAAAATAAACTCGCATCTGCCAGCATTATGGATTCCAATAGCTCGCCCCGGTACAATTCCAGCACCTTTTTAAGGCGTGTGATCGGAAATCCCCTGCCTGGCTGCTGGTGAAACCGGTCAACCATCCCCCGCATCTGGTTTTCGAATTCAATAACATCTACTTTGAATTCAATCCCTGCCCTGAACCCAACACCCTCCCGGTTGGCAGAAAATACTTCCCCTGTGCTGCAGGGTTCGAATGCTTTTCTGATCACCGAAAGAGCCTGCCTCAGGTTATGCAACGCTGCCTGCTCATCGACATCCGGCCAATACAATGCTGCTAGTTTGCTTCGGGGATGGTCGCGTTCATGCTCAAGGATCAGGTAGGCTGCCAGCGCCCTGTTCTTCTGAGTGGCTAATCCGCTGATGGCACAGTTATTCACCCAGATCTCGAAACCACCCAGGAAGCTCGCCCGGATCGAGAGCCCCGGTAAATCATTTTCTGCCATCTTCTGAACTTCGACCATTTTTGACACTTTTTTGACGGTGACCTTCTACTATATGACCATGACGAAACCTGATTTTCACCTCAGAGTTCCCAGTTGTACTTACTATCATTCATTTTTATTGCGCTACTGGCAGAACCAGGACGCGGAAGAAAGGACGTGGCACCTATCGCTTGAAGACCCCGTAACCCGTGACGTGAAAGTGTTTCAGAATGTTGAGTCCTTAATTGATTATTTAACACAATTATCAAAAAATATGCAAGCATAAACCGAACACATCAAAAGGAGAAAGTATGAAAAAACAGATAATCGGAATAGTTGTTGTTCTGTTGCTGCTCATCATCACAGGGTGCAGCAAAGCGAAAATCGCTCCAGCACCTGAGGAAACCGAAGGTCCAATTGCTGCCATCACACAGCCTTCCATCTCTAACACTGATGCTCCGCCTTATACGCCGACCGCCGCCCTAACCAATCCTCCCGTCAGTGCGCCAACCGCCGTGGTCATCACCCACCTGGCAACCCCTGGAGAACCAATCTACAAGAATGATCAAAAGGTTTCTGACTGCAACACTGGCGACCGCGTTCGATTGGGTGCCACCACTCTCATCGGTGAAGGCTGCGACTTGTGGGATGAGCAAAAACTGGAACGCCCCGCCGTTGCCGTGAACGGTCCCTTCCTTGCCAGCCTGGATATCACCAGCGCTTGGATGGGCACCAACCAGCAGTGGCTTTTTGGCAAGATCGCGCTCTTTGAAACCGATCCCGCCAAGCTGCCGGCGGACCTGACCGCTGCTTTTGAGATCGATACCGACCTCGATTCACGCGGTGAGTACCTGATCCTGGCTCGTAACATCACCTCGACCACATGGACCACCGACGGCGTGCAGGTATGGCAGGATGCCGATGGACTTGTGGGCGGCGGCAAGCCTCACGAACCGGATACTGCCAGTGGCAATGGGTATGAAGCCCTGTTATTCAACGCCGGCGTGGCAGCAGATCCTGATCTTGCCTGGGTGCGTCTTAACACCTCCAAGGGGATTGCCATCGAGTTCGCCTTCAAATCCAGCCTGGTCCCCGCCAACCAGGTGTTTGCCTGGTGGGGCTGGACGTTCGGAGAATCGCCTGATCCGGCAAAGATGGAAGTCGTCGACCTGCTGCAGAATAACGCCACCTGGATGCTGGATAACACCTGCGGGTGGATCTTCAATGCCAAACCGACCAACCTGCAAATCAACATCTGCCCCTTTGCCTATCCGACGGCAGTTCCGACAATTACTCCTACCCCTGAACCAAATGCTTGTGTAGAACCCTATTACACCGGTTATTGCAAAACACTTGGGCCGGGATGGATCTGGTACGAGCCTTATTGCAAATGCACTTTGTTTAATTGATTTATCGTGATTACAAGCCATTAATTCATACTCAGTGGTTTGTAGTTAGAACTTACATCTTTAAAAAAGAGGAAAGAATGAAAAAAATAATTAGGGCATCAACTTTTAGTATCCTGCTTGCAGTGGTTCTTCAACTCTCTTTGCTAGGATCAGCCACTGCAGCACCATTGCCCTCTTCACTTCCCGACCCTGTGGTCACCCCGGTTTCGGGTGATATGGAGTTCACCACCGAGCTCCTGCCTGTTCAGCAGTTCCCCGGCGCTCAGGAGTACAACCAGATGCTGGTACCGGTCGGCTTCCCGCTGGGTGAAGCACAATTCCTCGACACGGGCGTCGTCGTTTCAGGTATGGACAGCGGTACAGCCACCGCCTGCTTCTACTTCACCGGCGCTGAATCCGGTTGGGGCGGTAAAGTGGGTGTTTGGAACGGCACTAAATGGGTGCTACTGCCCACCACCATCACAGACCTTGAGGAATCCCCCAACAGCCTCGCCTGTGCACCCATCACCGGTAATGGTTATTATGCCTTTATAAAATACATTAGTTCCCCTGAAAAACTGCCCACCGGCAAACCCTGGTGTCAAGTTACGCTGCTGGGTTTTTTTCAACAAGGAGTTGATGGTGGTGGAACCAGGTATTTTGATATGCTAGGTGTGTTTCCTGAAATAACCAATAGTCTGGTTACATACACAATTATTGATCCGGGCATGAGTATCACCGGGGATTTAACAGGTTCGGTGCTTTCGGATGCTACGGGGAATTTCAGTTTCTCGGGATACAGCTGGGTGGTTCCGGAATCTTACACCTTTATCCTGCACTTAGAGACTTCCTCATGTTATGTAGAATATGTCCGTGTCCATTATGTAGAGGACAATGAGATTTAGTCAGGTCGGGTTATTTTGAACTAAAATGCTGGTGGTGCTCTACTGTCTTTCTGATCATCACCAGCATGTACTTCTCCCTAACCCGGCACTATCCACAGGTTTGAAAGAGTGGTAAAGACCACTGCAGTTATCCCCGGGCAAATTGACCACTGGCGGCGGAATGAGTATTACGATCCTTAAAATGTTATGATAAATTGGCCATTGAAGTACAAAAAATCGGTTGAGGATTTGTAGGGATTGATCGATTAATCCGTAAGGATTATCTACCGATTTACAATCACGAACTGCCTTGGTGAATAGGGTTTTTGTGAATTCAGATTTCGATAAATCCTTTTTTTGAAGATTATGTGGATTCACATTTTTGAGGCAAAGAAATTATGAACAACTTGCGGAAATCCTTTCTATACTTGCTTGTTTTAATGATCACAGCGGCATGTTCGCAGTTATCAAACAAGTCTCAGAACCCTATCTCTGCTTCTCCCGAGTTTCAGAAGACCATCGAACAAACAGCTACCAAAATATTTGAACCCACGTCTTCAGTAGTCGCGTCAAAGGACTCTCCTTCCACGGATATCTCAAAATACATCCCCCCTTGCGCATCTCCTACCGATACAGAGTTGCTTTTTATCCTGGATGATCCATCCTTGCCTTTTGGGGTGTGTTTTTTATATCCCGACGATTTCACCATTCCCCGGGGTGAAATACCGGACACCTGGTACTTCACCGGCACTCCTTACGGCTGCGGGGAAATGGTGGCAGCCACGGTTGAGATGCATATTGAATCCGCCAATGGAAAAATGCTGGAACAATATGCCAATGATGTGGTGGCCAAAGCTGCGCCGGGTGTAAAAGCCGGCCTTGACTTGATCTATCTCATGCCGGATGATACCCCCGCCATGAAAACCGAAGGACTTCCCGGGCTGGTGAGTTCACGCACACTCTTTCTGGTTCACAACAACACGGCTTTCATTTTCACCTTCATGCCGCTCGACCCGGGTTTTGAGGATGCCTGGCTGGATATGGAGAGAGTATATTCCTCGATCACCTCAACCTGGACGTTCACCAGGTAAAACCGTCCGGACAGAACAACTTGGAAGAGTTATTTAAGCCTATCCTGTTCTGATTTTTTACACAATTTGCTATACTTTATTTATCGGATCCGCAATCTTATAAAGGAGAATCTCATGAAAAAGATCTTGATTCCGTTTTTCAGCCTGGTCCTTGTGTTTTCATTGCTGGTCTCAGTCACCGGCACTGCCGCCGCTCTACCACCCCCGCCCCCACCACCGGCAACCCCCGATCTCCCTGAACCGGTGGTCACCCCGGTTTCGGGTGATATGGAATTCACCACCGAGTTCATCCCCATTGTCCAGTTCCCAGGCACCACCGAATTCAACCAGATGCTCGTCCCGGTAGGCTTCCCTGCCGGTGAAGCCCAGTTTGAGGGTGACGGCGTCATTGTTACCGGAATGGACAGCGGCAAAGCCACAGCCTGCTTCTATATCACCGGCACGCAGTATGGCTGGGGAGGCAAGGTGGGGCTTTGGGATGGCACCAAGTGGGTCAAACTTGCCACCACCATTACTCCCATTGAAGAATCGAATAAAAGCCTGGCATGCGCCACCATCACCGGCGATGGTACTTATGCCTTCATCCGTTATGTCGTCAATGCTTCCCTGCTTCCAGTGGTCAGCAAACCCAATTGCGGGACACTCGGAGGAATAATCATTCTCAGTATTAGCAATTCTTCGGGAGACGGCGGGCTTACCTGGTTTAATTTTGGCGGCACTTTTAGTCAAAACCCGAATTCGTGGGTTTCTTATCGGATCATCAATGCCACTCCCGGTATCACCGGCGATCTATTTGCCCAGGTGCCATCAGATGCCTCAGGTAATTTTAATTTTTTGGCTTATGACTGGTACATGCCATATGGCGGATATTTTACTCTCCACGTTGAAACCCCATATTGTTTTATCGACTTGATGTTGGGAGACGATTCATAAAAAATGGTAGATGCGAACAGAGCAGGAGGTATTCACCTCCCGCTTTTTTATCTGACTGGTAAGTACATTATCAACATTCTCAATGCTATAATTGAGCAATCACAAACAAAGAGTGGGGAGTCTTACCCCACTCTATTTTTTTCAGGAGTGGCCCTTGATCTTTTATCTCGGCGTAGATGACACCGGTCAGCCAGAGAAACAAGGTACTTCTGACCTTGCGCTTGAACTCGGTTTGCACCTGCAAGCAATGAACCTGGCACGGCTGGTGCACGTTTCTGAACACGTCCTCCTCCCCCCGCCAGAGATACCAGGAGCCAGCGTGAACCTGGCCTATTGCCTCACCCTTGATGCAGAGAAACAACGTCAGCGTGAACTTGAAATGGAAAGCCGCGTGTACATCATGCGCAACGCCAGTACAGGGTCCAACGCCGGGTTTGCCCTTGCCCGGGCAGATGAATTGAACGGGCATTTCCTTTCGTTTGCACAAGCCTGCCGCTCACTGGTGATGGAACGCCGGGATGCGTTGGACCTGGCACGTACAAGTAGTATTGCCTGTACGGGTTTCATGGGCAGCGGATTAGGCGTGATTGGCGCGCTCGCAGCAGTTGGCTGGCGCTGGCAGGGCTCCGATGGGGTGATCACCTGGATGCCCGGACTTGACTTAATAAAAGGTATCCTATCTGTTAGTGAGATCCTCCAGCTTTGCACTTTTGACTATATCCGTACAATTCGCGGAAAAACGCCTCTCTTTGAAGACCGTATTTATTTAGGAGATCACCCCACTGCCCTGCTCAAATCCGACCGCAGCCTGCTGCTGCTTGAAGCTGCTCCGCGCAACGCTGACTGGCAGTGGAATGCTGTTGGCAGCGAAGCCAGGCATCGCATTACCTGGTAATTCCTCTTTTTTAAACCGTTTTTAATTTATTGGCATTCAAATTGTGCTATTCTAAAGTATCGGGTTTTCTTTTTTTGAGAGGAGGTCTGTATGAAAAAAATCATTACGCTCTTGATCGCGATTTCCTTGTTTGAAATGCTGTTTGTGGTCACACCAAAAGACACGTCTGGAATTTTCTATATACCCACTGCTGAACCTGAGGAGTGGTACTGGGACAACGTTGGCGTCACCGGCGAAATCATCCCCATGTACACAATCACCACAGTCCCCCGTGAGTGGTACCAGCTCAAAGCCGATGGTCTTAAAATCGATGGACCCGCCAAAATATGCCGTCCATACAGGGCAGGTCGCTTCGGCTGGGTGGGTGAGATCTTCCAGCTGGTCGATGGTGCCTGGGTCAAGCTGCCTACAACTGCAGCCTGGGTGGCTGACGCCGAAGGCAAATTCACCGTGTGCGCGCAGGCGCCAGCCGCCGGCACTTACGCATTATTTGGTTACTGGGTCAAACCCGCTGACTACGTGGAGCCTCAAGTTTTTGAAGTGATTATTCGCGTGGAATAAACATCCTTCTATAGTCTGTTGTTCTCCCTCCGGATTTCCCGGAGGGTTTTTTCTGTTGACGACAATGGTTATTTTTGGGAGAAGATGGATTTTTACAGATTTTTTACTTACTTTAATTTCAAATAATGTTAAACTGCCTTATCTCGATTCATAAATTGGGTTGGAGGCCATGAAATGAAAAAGTATATCTTTTCAGTTTTCAGTTTTCTACTTGTGATCACCCTATTGTTGGGTTCATTCGGCATCGCCCGCGCAGCTGCAGATGACGATCCAGTAGTTACTCCGATAAGCGGCGATAATGAATTTGCCACAGAGGTAATTGCCATTGCCAGCCTGCCTGGCACATATGAATTGGCGACACAAATGCTCGCTCCAGTTGGCTTTCCTGCCGGTGAAACGCAATTTGGCGGAAATGGCGTACGGGTCTCAGGTTTGAGCACTGGTAAAGCTTCTGCATGTTTCACGCTTTCAACTGCCGCGATAGACCAGGGCTGGGGTGGAAAAGTGGGGGTATGGAACGGTACAAAATGGGTGTTGCTCCCAACCACAATTACCGCCCTCAATGAATCACCAAACAGCCTGGCTTGTGCCACCATCACCGGGGATGGTACCTACGCTTTCATCAAATACATAGTGGCACCCGACAAACTCCCAAGGATTCAGGAATGCGGAGAAATGTCCATAGCTGGACCCTATACTTATGAGTTTGATAATACTGAGGGTTGGATGAGTGAAGGCGCTGCTTTAACAAATTTTTACCTTCCTCCTGGCACTGAGATTAGTTACAAGATCATTCATCAAGACCCGCTTGGCTTTTTCTATAGCGGTACTGAAGGCACAGGGGTTATTAATATTTCAGGTGAGCTAATGCCTGGGTATTTCATCTCGTTAATCACATTCGACCCCATAATTGAATTCACCTATGATTATTACACTAATCTTAACTCGTTCGTTTTTCGAGTTTATTTTCCTAATTGTTATACCGACTTTGTTTACCCCGATGATCTTAAGGGATAATCGATCACATTATAGAAGATCAATTATCCGGGTAATCCAATCCTCAACGAGGGCTTATAAACATAAAGCCCTCGTTATTTATATCCGGTGTACACGCTGGTTTCCAAGCTTTTATTGAGAACATCAGGGGAATGGGTTCCTCTCCGTTTGGGAAACGCCAATACCCATGACCATCCGGTTTTAAACAAGGCAGCTGTTCATACACGCTGAACGCGTGTTCATGCAGGAATTCAATCCTCAGACCAGCATCGATGAGTGCGCTGATGATTTCTCCCATTGTGTGCTGCCATTCGAAATCCCGCTCGGCAGTGATTTCGGCTTCCCGGTCTGCATAGGACCCTTTCACATCGAATTCCAAAGCCTGTTTTTCAAAGTAAGGGTAACGATACCGCAGCGAATCTGCTTCATCATCGAATACCAGCGCGAATGGGTGGAACTCAGCGATATAAAAGAATCCGCCCGGTTTAACATAAGACGCTGCAATCTTCGCCCAGCGCGGAATATCATTCAACCAGCATAAAACGCCGTAAGACGTATAAACAATATCAAACAGCCCTTCAAGATGCGCCGGCAGATCGTACAAGTTGCAGTTAATAAAACGCGCAGGGATATCCAACTCGGATGATAGGCTGCGCGCAAGTTTGATGCCCTCTTCGGAGTAGTCAATACCGGTCACCTCTGCTCCCAGGCGCGCCCAGGATAGGGTATCCATACCAAAGTGGCACTGCAGATGCAGCAGCGATCTGCCCCTCACCGCACCCACCTCGCTTAGTTCCAACGGGTTTAATTTGTTTTCCCCGCGCTTAAATCCCTCCAGGTTGTACAACCCAGATTGGGCGTTCACCGGGACCAGTTCTTCCCACATGCGTCGGTTAACCTGCATACGCTGCTCATCATCAGGGTTGTTTGTCATGCTGCCTCCATCCGGTTTGTCCAGATGATTTTACAGCATAACTTAAAAACGAACAGCAGAGAGGTTAACTCTCTGCTGCTCATTGAGTAAAGATTAGATTTATGAAGGTTTGATGTTGATCTTTTTGGCCGCCTTGACCGCAGATGCAGCTTTGGGCAATGTGATGGTTAGCAAGCCGTTCTTGAAAGTTGCTTCCACTTTGTCTTCCTGGATCTCGCTCACCAGGGGGATCACCCGCTGGAAGGAACCATAAGAGCGCTCGTACCGGTGGAAGTTCTTGCCATTCTCTTCGCTTTCCGATTTCTTCTCACCGCTCAGCACGACGCAATCCTTCTCCAGGCTGATCTGGATGTCCTTCTCTTCCATCCCCGGTAGCTCAGCTGTTACCTGCATGGCAGTGTCGGTCTCGCTCACATTCACCCGCGGGCTAAATTCCGCCGGCATACGCCTTAGCTCGGTAATCGGCGCCAGGTCGAACGGATCATTGAAAAAGTTATCAAACAAGCGGTTCATTTCGTTCTGGATCGCCATTATCGGGCTTTCGTTCTCGCGCCGTATGGCCAGTTTATCGCCTCGGCGCTTCAAAGGAAGATTATTGATGTTCATTTCAGACCTCCTTTTGGTCACCTGATTTTGATGCTCTTAATTTATTCCCATAGTATTAAAAATTTACTGGAAAAATATCAGAGTTTTATTAAAACAAAAACCTCCCGCTGGTTGAGGGGGGCAACCAGCAGGAGGTCAACTTAATTATAGCCATTCCAGTCTTATATACAATCGAATTTCGGAGATTGTTAAGTTGTCTTGACATCCCTTTTTGGAAAACTCATCCGGGGTTCACCAGCAGCACCACCAACCCCAACAAAAAGGTGACCACCACCAGCACATAATCGCCAACTTTTACCTTGTCATATGCATGCGAATTTTCTGCTGGTTTTTCGGGATTGTAGCGAACTTCGAGTGTTGGAGGAAACTCATCCAGTGCTTTTTGGGCGCTGTTGCTGGTCCATATCCCCGGCAAACGCAGGTGACCTGTAAACTCAGACCCCATGACCGAATAGGCATAGCGCACCTCGGGGAAATAAGACACATGCCCCTTGCTGCTGCGCTGGCGGACCACTTCCTTGCCGGTCACCTGCGCCATAACCGGCGGCCATTCCTGGCTGGCTTTAATGCGCCGCGCCTGCAAGATCGCCTTGATGAGCGTGTATGCGCTGAATCCGAACATGATTGCCGCCGTAATGTACAGAACGAATGGTGTCATGACCAATCTCCTCACGCAGAGTGTTTTCTTTAGAGTATACAGATTTTGTTCTTCTAATACAAATGACAAAAGCAAACACCCTGTTCTCACAGGGTGTTTGCAATGTTTGATGTAGTTATCTCACGACTGCTTGAGGATCACCCGGCCATCCAGTGCCAGCGCGCCCTTCCCCACCGGGAAGACCAGCAGGGGGTTCACCTCGGCTTCCAGAATAGCAGGAAAGTCCAGCCCAAGCTGCCCCAGGCGCATGATCACCTCCACCACTGCCTCCAGGTCGGCAGGTTGCGCCCCGCGCATCCCTTTGAGCAGTTTGCCGGCATGGGTCTCATCGATCATTTCCACTGCTTCAGCAGCGCTCACCGGTGCTACCCTGAAAGAGACATCCTTGAACAACTCCACATAAATACCGCCCAGCCCAAACATCACCACCGATCCAAAGCCCGGATCGCGCTTGAGCCCGATAATCACTTCCTGCCCGCGCGGTGCCATCTGTTCGATGAGCACACCCTGCAGGTCGGCGTCCGGGCGTTTGGCAGCGATATCCTTAAACAACTTCTCATAAGCTTCCGTCACTTCTGATTCACTCTTGAGGTTGAGCACGATCCCGCCGGCATCGGATTTATGGAGCAGCTGCGGTGAGATGATCTTCATCGCCGCTGGGAAACCGATGGAAGCTGCCAGTTTTGCAGCCTCCTGCGGGGTATGCGCCTCGCCGCCCTTCACCAGCGGGATCCCGTAAGCTTGCAGAAGCGGACGGGTTTGTGCTTCCCCCAGCTCAGCGGGAAGTTCCGATACATTCAGCAATTTCTCAGCTGCGTTGCGGTCAATATTCTTGAGCACAATTGGTGTTACTGGCGGCTTTGCCATCCAGTCGGCGTAAGTCTTCATGCCTTTGAGCACAGCCCCCATGGCTTCAGGCACAGTGTACATGGGCATGCGGTTGGCATGCAGAATCAGGCGCGGTTCGTCCACCGACATGTCGCCCATAATGCAGGTGAGCACGGGCTTCCCTGCCCCCTTTGAAGCATCCACTACTGCCTGCGCTACCGCGCGCGGATCAACCAACGCCTGCGGAACCAGGATGGGGATGATGATATCCACCGTCTTATCCTGTTTGAGCGTCTCGATAACGCGCGCGTAATCCTGCGGTTCAGCTGCACCGAGCATATCCACCGGGTTGCCCACCTGCGCGCTCGGGTTCAGGAAACCGCGTAAAGCTGCCCGCGTATCCTCTTCAAGGTCCTCCAGGCGGAAGCCATTGAAGGATAACGAGTCCGAGGTCAGGGCTGCCGGTCCGCCGGCATTGGTGAGCAGCACTGCGTTGGTGCCGCGCGGCAGGGGCTGAAAATCGAACGCCACCGCCACATCGAACAATTCGGCAAAAGAATCCACCTCGATGACACCTGCCTGTTTGAAGGCTGCCTGGTAAGCTGCGTGCGAACCCGCCAGTGACCCGGTGTGCGAACTGACAGCACGAGCTCCGGCATCTGAGCGCCCGCCCTTGAGCAGCACAATCGGCTTGGAGCGCGAGACTTTCCGTGCAACCTCGAGGAAGCGCCTGCCGTCGCGGATCTGCTCCACGTAAGCTGCAATCACGCGCACGCGTGGCTCCTGGCCAAGGTACTCGATCATATCCGTTTCGGTCACATCCGCCTCGTTGCCCAGGCTGATGAAATGAGAGAAGCCCACCTTTTTACCGTAAAGAAAATCCACCACCCCGCCACACACCGCCCCCGATTGAGAAACAAAGCCAATCCCGCCCTCGTCCGGCATGCCGTGGATGAAGGTGGTGTTCAGCCCGGTGGCAAGGTCCATGGTACCCACGCAGTTCGGTCCGATCAGTCTCATTTGATAAGACTTGGCTATGCGCAGACACTCCTGTTCCAGGTCTGCTCCGTTCTGCCCCACTTCCTTAAATCCGCCGGAAATGATCACCGCAGCCCGGATGCCGCGTTTGCCGCAGGCTTCCAGCGTGGCGGGGGTAGCTGCCACCGGCACCACGATCACTGCCAGTTCCACCGGGTCGGGCACATCGCTAATCGAGGCATAGCACTTTTTGCCCAGGATCTCGTTCTCTCCGGGGTTGACCGGGTAGATGCTGCCGGCATATTTTGAGGTGACCAGGTTGCGTAAAATACCGTGGCTCAACTTGCGGGGGTTGGCAGAGGCGCCGATCACCGCAACCCCGGCTGCTGAAAAGAACGGCGCAAGAGAAGAGGTCATAAGGGATTCCTTTGTTTTAAGTTGATTGCCCGGATCGTTTTACCGGGATAACGTGATTATATCAGGCGCTTTACTGCCAGCCCTGCATGTACCACTGCATGTACTCCGCGATGTGGGCGCGCCAATATGCTGTTCCATGATCTCCGCGCGAGACATGATATTCATAAGCGATCCCGTTATCTTTCAGGGTATCCCGCAGCAGGTCGATATCCTTTGCCAGGAAATCCGTTTCACCGCGGTCGATGTAAAAGCGCGGAAACGCCTCAGGCGGATAGGATTCCCGCAGTTTGTACACCCGCCGCCAGTCGCCAGCCATCAAGCCGACCGAGTGCGCCCCAACGGAACTGAAAAGATCGAAATTGGTTAACGCCAGGCGAACTGCCCAACCCGCCCCCCTGGAGACCCCGCCGATGGCGCGGCATTCCCGCTCAACGCAAACCGGGTAATGCTGTTCAACCCAGGGGATCAACTCTTCGATGACCGCGTCTGGAAACGGCGTCTTATCAATGTCATCAAAATTCCAAACTTCATAGGGCATCACAATGAGGAAAGGCTGCTGCCCTGCCGTGATTGCCTGGTCCACGATCGGGAAAACCCCCAGGTTATCCCAGATCGTATCGTCCTGCCCCTGTCCGTGCAGCAAATACAACACCGGATAAGGTTTTTCAGGCGTCAGGGAAAAACAAGGCGGCGTGTAAACCGAAACCGTAAGCGGTTCCTTAAGCAGACTGGAGGGAATGTCAAATCGCTTCACCTGGCCTGAGGTTTCAGTGCAAACTTCTACCTCAGGGGTGGGTGTGGGGTTAGGGGTAACTGTAGGCGCGGAAAAATACTCGAGCTTTGCCGTAGGTGTTAGGGGTGTTTCTGATTTTCCGTAGAGTATCCCCGCTGTGAGCGAGCCCGGCTCGCAGGCATTCGCCAGCAGCACAAAGACTGCCAGCACCGGCAACAGCGTCATCGCCTTGCGGACAACAGCCCTCATTTCAACCTGAACCTTGCCGGCAGATCGGCATCCGCGCCAGGCCAGACCGGGAAGAACATTACCCACTGGGTCGGATCCTTGCGAATGAATTTCTCCACCTCCAACAGCACCTTTTCAGCATTCAAGCGTTTTTCTTCATGCGGGTCGGGATGCTTTTCCATGTGCACCTGGTCAGAGACATCCAACACGCAGGTGCGGTCGTGATAAGTGTGAAAGCCAACCACGAACACCCTTGCTCCCGTGTGCAGCGCCAGTTGGGTATAAGCCACCGGCAGCGCGGAAGGCTTGCCGAAAAAGACCGGACCATACATCTGGTTCTCCTGCGGCCGGTCCACCCCGGTGAGCACCGTGCCCCCTCGCTGCAGCCGTTCGCGCGCGTGCTGCCAGGAAGATACCGACATCGGCTCCACCTCAAGTCCGTGGTCAATCCGAAACTTGTTCTGCATGCGGTACCCAACGGTTGGGTTGGGATAAGAAAGGGTGAGGATCTTGAACCCCAGCAGCGGCAGCAGCACCCCGCCCAGATTGAACCCGGTGAGGTGTGGCATCAGCAGCAGGGTGCCCTGTTTCTCCTGCATGGCTTCATGCATCATGGCTTTGAACTTTGGCGTCATGGTTACCATCCGCCGCACATCATTCGGGCGGTCGAGGTAGTGATAGAAATCGTAAATGGCGCGCGCCTGATTGTAATAAGCCTGCCGCACCACCTGGCGCAGTTTACGCGGGGTGATCTTTCCGCCGTGCACCACCCACTGGTTCACACGCATAGCCCGGTGACCCGGACTCATCACGTCATTGGCGGCAAAATGTGCGATCAGGTCCGCCAACGGATAGCCTATCGTAGCCGGCAGCTGGCTGATGAGGTAGCTAATAATAGTGCCAAATGATTCGGTTTTCCAAAAAGGCACAGGCATAGGTTCAGCTCCTGCGGCTATTGTACCCGCCCTTTGCATTTTTATTGCACCCTGTTTTTAATTTTTCAGGGTATCCTTTTTGCAGACAGGGGGTTAAACTATTGGTTATGATAGAATTCCGTTGCGGGTTTCCTGCAACCACCCCACTTTTTGGAGTTCAAAATGGCTCAATCTTCTACAATTGATAAGGCGGTCCGCCGAACACGCTGGTCTTGGTATTTTTATGATTTTGGTAATTCTGCTTACGCGTCTGTAATTCTGCTGGCGGTATTTTCAGTTTATTTTTCCTCTGTTGTAGTAGACCACATTAAAGGTCCCTCGCTGTGGAACCTGGCGGTTGGCATTGCTGCTGTGCTGGTAGCTGTGATGTCGCCTGTGCTGGGCACCATCGCAGACTTCTCGCGCGCCAAAAAGAAACTGCTCTTCGTCTTCACTGCCCTGTCGGTGATTTGCACCGGTCTGCTTTTCTTTGTGCAAAAGGGTGATGTGGCGATGGGTATGATCTTCTTCATCCTGGCGGAGATCGGCTACCGTGCCTCTCAGGTCTTCTACGACGCCTTGCTGGTGGATGTATCCACTCCCGAGACCATCGGCAAAGTCTCCGGCAACGGCTGGGCGCTGGGCATGCTCGGCGGCATCGTCGCCCTCATCCTGGTGCTCATCCCTATCCAGTTCATCAAGATCCCGGGCATTGAATCCACCCTGATGGTGCGTATCTCTTTCCTCATCACCGCGGTCTTCTTTGCGGTCAGCTCGATCCCGGTGTTCCTCAATGTGAAACAGATCAATGAACCTGAGAAACTGGCAGCCGGTGAATCTACCTTCGCGCACGCCTTCAAGAAACTCGGCGAAACCTTCCGTGATGTCAAGCGTTACAAGGAATTCATCAAGTACGCCATCGCCTTCCTCATTTACAACGACGGTATCATGATGCTGATGGACAACGCCTCCATCATCGCCGCTATCCTTTACGGATTCAAAACCCAGGAATTGATCATCCTCATCATCATCCTGCAGGTCGCTGGTGCCGGCGGAGCTTTCCTCGGCGGCTGGATCAGCCAGAAGTTCAGCAGCAAGCAAGCCATCCTGTGGTCGCTGATCATGCTGATGGGCGTCGTTGCTCTCCTCTTCTTCATCCAATCCAAAGCTATCTTCTACCTGATCGGTGCGCTGGCGGGTTTCTCGCTTTCCGGTGTGCAGGCAGTCAGCCGCACCATGGTCAGCCAGCTCTCCCCGCAGGAAAAAACCGCCGAGTTTTACGGCTTCCTTTCCGTTGCCGGCCGCACCTCCACCTTCGTGGGTCCATTGGTGTTCGGTTCGGTTTACGCGCTGATGATCAATTGGTACTCCAACCCGGCTCACGGTTTCACCGAAGCCATGGTTAAAGCCAACGCCATGTACTGGGCAATCGGCTCAGTGATTGCCTTCCTGCTCATCGGCATGCTCTTCCTGCTGCGGGTTCGCAAAGTCACCCACAAAGACCCGATCAAGTTCGAGTAAACATCCAAACCGCCGGCAAATCGCTGGCGGTTTCTTTTCCTTCTTGGGTATAATAGTCCTCATGCCAAAAGAGATCAAGTACCCGCGCCGCAGGTTCATTCGCACAATTCTTAAGGGAGGCATAGCTTTCGCTTTTGGGATCCTGGCGGATTTCACCATCGAAGGAAAGGAAAACCTTCCCAAAACCGGCCCGCTGTTGGTAGTGGGCAACCACTTCCACTTTTTGGATCCGCTGGCGCTCATTCATACCACCCCCTGGCCGCTGGAGTTCGTGGGCGGCTCGCAAACCCCCAACAGCCCCAAGGCGGTGGGCTGGATCTCCAAGTTATTTGGCGTCATCCCCACCTACCGCGGCACTGGCTCACGTGAAACCCTGCAGGGAGCAGAATCCATCCTCAAGCAGAACGGCGTGCTGGGGATCTTCCCTGAAGGCGGCAGCTGGGCACAGGTGTTGCGCCCTGCCCGCCCGGGAACCGCCTTCCTTGCCTGGCGCACCAATGCGCGCATCCTGCCGATGGGAATCGACGGACTGGTGGATTTCTTCAAGAAGGTGCGGTTTGGTAAACGTGTTCCGATTACGGTGAAATATGGCAAACCTTTCGGCCCTCTCACCGGACCTCTAGGCGGCCGCCCCAGCCGCGACGATCTGGATGAAATGGGACACCAGATCATGCGCGAGATCGCCGAGCTGCTGCCAGAGGAACGCCGCGGGTATTACTCCACCGATCCCGCCATCCGCGCCGCAGCGCGCGGCACTGAAATTTACCCCTGGGCACACACCTCGGAACTATAAAGGGCAGCTTTCACTGACCGGCAAGATGACCGGTTTTGTTTTGTAATGATCGGGAGGGAAGATGAAAAAACTTCTTTTCGGTTGCCTCATCTTGTTTTGCCTACTGCCGAGCGGATGCGTCAAGCCAACCCCCGCAGCTACTGCCACCACTTTACCGCCATCTCCCACAACCCTGCAACGCTTTCCTACCCCCACCGTCACGCTCACACCCTCCCCCGTCCCCATCCCCCGGGATGAGACTTACCAACTCAACGGGGTTTTCTTCGTTGTCCCTGCCTGCCTGGATGCAGCACCCGCCCTGACCCTCATCGATGCCGTTTTGCCTAACCCCAACGCCGGTCCCCTCATGTACTACCCGGCGCACCGCCAGGTGAGTTTTACCAGCTACCCGCTGAAAGACAAATTTTTCGAACCGCTTATCCGCGTTTATCCCGTTAAGGAATTTGCCGCCATGTCGGATATCAGTGCCGGGAGAGTCTCGCGGATGACCGAATTGCTGGCTTCGCAGACCTGGAAGCCGGGCGACAGCATTCCACTGCTGCCGGGGTACAGCATGATGCAGATCTTCCAGGCGCAGGTGAAATTTCTGGATTTCAAGAACGGACGCGGCGTCCGCTGGCTGACGGAACTTGCGCCGTATTCCGCGCCGGTGAACAACCAGGACCTCTTTTATTCTTACCAGGGCATGACCAGTGATGGAAAATACTGGGTATCGGTGATGCTGCCAGTGAACGCCGCCTACCTGCAGGATAACCCGGAATCCGTGGATGTTCCTGCCGCCGGGTTGGCATTCCCATCCGCGGTTAGCACCATCCGCCAGCAGGAGCTGGAATCGTATTACACCCTGATGCTGCGCATGCTCAACAACACGCCTGACGCGGCGTTTACCCCCGCCCTCGACTGCCTGGATAAGCTGGTCGCCTCCATCGCCATCGGAGATTAAAATCCTCTTAAGTCGTTTCAGGAACATCACCTGACTATTTTTCGTTAATCCTGTATCATTAGTTATGTTCGAGCCAAAACATCGGAGGGAATCATGAAAAAGATTGCATTGCTTACCGCGTTATGCCTGCTGCTCACCGCCTGCAGCCTGCCATTCACCATTAATTGGAACACCACCACCCCGCCCCCTCAAGGGGATACCCCAGTGGTTGTCCCTACTGATGCGCCAGTTGAGCCGACTGCCGTGCCACCTACTGCAGCTCCTGCTTTCGAGGGCACCGAGTACAATCTCGGCAATATTTATATGGTGGTTCCCCCCTGCCTGCCTGTAACTCCTTCAGGAGTGATCATACCGTCTGTGCCCTATGATGAGATGAATGGTCCACAGGAATACTACCCTGAACACCGCAAGATCACCTTCGCGGGTTACCCGCTTTCGGGTAAATTTTTTGAGCCCATGATCCGTGTTTACCCGGTGGCCGAATTCACCGCGATGAACAGCATTATTTCAGACCGCGTTAACGCGCTGCAGTCCCTCCTGGTGGATAAGCCGGCTGACCCGGATAGTTTCCCATTCCTGCCGCTCTTCAATGCAGCCCAGGTGTTCCATGCCAAAGTGGGTTATTTCCCATTCCAGAACGGCAGCGGTGTTCGTTTCCTCACCGAGTATGCCCAGTATTACGCTCCGATGAATAACTATGACCTTTTTTACACCTACCAGGGTCTCACAGCTGATGGAAAATACTGGATCTCAGCTATCTTCCCGGTGAATGCTGTCTACCTGCAGGAAACATGGAATTCCACCCAGGTTCCCCCCGATGGGGTGCCCGCACCCGCATGGGACAGCGCCAACCTGGAATCCGACATGCAGGCGTATTATGCCACCATGATCGACCGCCTCAACAACACCCCGGAGGATGGCTTCACCCCCTCCATCGCCTGCCTCGACCAGTTCCTCCAGTCTGTGAACGTGGGGGATTAAAAACGATCGTTTCCACCGTAGGGGCAGTTCACACGAATTTTTTGTCCCCTTGCGGGATGAACTGCCCCTGCTTATTGACCACCTTGACAAGGTAATATTTCAATTCGTTACCCTACCACTCTTCTAAAGTAGGGGGGTTTTTCCCTTCTGTGTATTCTGTGTATTCCATGGTTAACTGGATTTTCTCGTTTACAATAGGGGAATATGAAATCCTCCCTCCTCTCCCGCATCCTGCGGGTACTCACCATCACCACCCTGGCGGCAATGCTGCTGCCCCGCCCCGTGCTGGCGCAGACCAATGGGCTCACCTACACCGTCCGCGCAGGCGACTATCTCTCCTCCATCGCCGCTGACTTTCACACCACCGTCACCCGCCTGCTGCTGGTCAACAACATCCCCGACCCCAACGTGCTCGCCGCCGGCACCGTGCTCACCATCCCCGGCTTCGAGGATGTGCAGGGCGAGGTTATCCCGGTGACGCTGCCGGCTTTTGAATCTGTCGAGACCTTCAACCAGCGCACCCGCGTGCCCGACTGGCTGATGAACCGCATCAACTTCATCACCAACCCCGACAGCCTGTACGCCGGGCAGACCTATTACGTCATCTACAAGGATGAGCTCCCGCAGGTCGAAGCGCCCATCACTGCGGGGCTCTCTGACCTCGAGTTTGCCGCCCGGCAGAACATGAACCCTTTCCTGGCGAGCGAGTTCAATAACCTTTCCGCGCCCTGGGAGCTGCTTCCCAACGACACGCTCCTCCTCCCTGCCGATCAGGTAAGCACGGCAGTCACGCCGATACCGTCGCTTTCTTCATTAAACATCTCTCCAACACCTCTGCGCCAGGGCAAGACCACCGAGATCCTCGCCACGGGGTTCGGAAACGCCACACTCAACGGTACCCTTGGCGGGTATACCTTGCACTTCTTCCCGACGACCGATGGCAGCCAGGTAGCGCTGCAAGGTATCGAGCGCATGCGCGAACCCGGGCTGTTGCCGTTGGTGATCACCCTCACCGCCCCGGATGGCGCTGCGTTTACCATTCAGCACAACCTGCGCCTGCGGCAGCAGGATTACGGCACCGATGTGCCTTTTGAAGTCGCCGATGAATACATTGATCCGGCAGTCACTGAACCCGAGCTCAAACAGGTATTTGAGATCACCAGCCTTGCCCCGCCAGAGCGCTTATGGGATAAATTCGTATCACCCAGTTTTTACGCTGACCAGTACACGTCCACCTTCGGCAGGCTGCGTTCTTACAACGGCAGCGCCTATACCTATTTCCATGCCGGGCTGGATTTTGTCGGCTCTCCCATGGACCCGGCGTACGCGGCTGCCAACGGCACCGTGGTTTTTGCCGGTCCGCTTACGGTACGCGGCAATGCCGTCATCATCTCGCACGGCTGGGGTGTTTACAGCGGCTACTGGCACCTCTCCAGGATCGACGTGGCAGTCGGTGACTATGTTGAAGCCGGACGCAAGATCGGCATGGTAGGTGCCACCGGGCGCGTCACTGGTCCGCATCTGCATTTTGAGATGATCGTTGGGGATGTGCAGGTTGACCCCACTGACTGGCTGGATAATAAATACAATTCTTATTGATCTCCAACAGGAGAATGTCCTATGCCTTCCAATTCTCTTCCCTGTCCATTTTGCGGTGCCGGCAACGATGCAGCTGCCCACACCTGCATTGCCTGCGGTGCTCCGCTGGATCCATCAAAAGCCACACCAACCTATTTACAGGCGATGGGCGTCCCGTCCTCTCCGGAACCCCCTGCTTCTCCATCCGTGACAACCCCGCAAATTCCCGATCCTGTTCTGGAACCGTCTGCACCGGTTGAACCCGTTAAGCAGCAGCTAAAAGAAGGCGCTGCTGCCGTGGCAGCCGGATTGGGACTGGTGGGTGTTGGCGGGCTGATCATGCGTACCATCGCTGAAGCGCTGGCCATTCTCACAGCCGCGCTGGTGATCGGCTACAACGCCGGTCACGTTGCCATCAACAACTGGCTCCCCTACCTGCTGCTTGGTCTTGCGGGCGGGATAGCCGTGGGCATCGCGGTGGGTTCCGTCATCAAGCGTTCGGTGTTCGCTCTCTTCTCAGCGCCCTTTGGCGCGCTCATCGGCGTTTTTGCCGCTATCTCCCTCAGGTTGAATCAGCGCGGAACAATGTGGCTGCCGCTCCTCACCATTGCCGGTGCCTGCCTGCTGGCGGTGATTGGCGGTCGCAGCAACCGCTCCGGGCGTTTCCAGGTTTACCAGCGTCTGCGCCCGATCCTCGGCGCTATCGGCGGATTCCTTTTTGCGCTGCTCGGTTTTGCCATCGGACACGTCATTTATTAATCATTAGGAGTAAATCATGAATGCATCACCATTTTATAAGCTTGAGATCTTCACCCCTGAGGAAGTGGTGGATGAAGTACTGGATGTGCTCGCCAAGGCCCATGCCGGCGAGATCGGGCATTACACCCATTGCGCGGCGGTGAGCGAGGTGCAGGCACAGTGGTTTGCTGAAGACGGTGCTGCCCCGGCGGTTGGCCCATCCGGCAAGCTCTACACCGGCGTGGAGTACAAGATCGAGGTCAATTGCCGCGAGGAATACCTGGCTGAAGCCATCCAGGCGGTACGCGATATCCATCCCTACGAAGAGCCGGTGATCAACATCTATCCACTGGCAAACACGCGTTACGGCGGCACGATCTAGTTTGTCCAATACTTAAATAACTAAGCGGCTCTGTGAGCCGCTTTGTTTTAATATTTGCTTAGAAACCGGTTATGGCGCTGCTGTGATAACCACCGTCAGCGCATTGGAGTATGACAGGCAGTAAGACCCTGACCAGCGGCAGATGCGGTAATAGGTGGTTCCAACCCCCGATGCGGTATCGGTATAACTCTTCGTACCAGGGTTGCTTTCGTAGTAGTAACTGTCAGCCATGGTTGGCTCGGAGTTGGTGGTGGACCACATCACCTTGTAGCCTTTTTCGCTGTCAGGGCTGATCGACCACGATATTCGCACATCTCCAGCAACTGCATTATCCAGGCTTAGCGTGAATCCGGATTCAGTCCCTGCTGGTGCCAGGGTGAAAGTGACTGTCGGCGAGTAAACCGTGCAGCCGCCGCTGTACTTGCAAACGCGGAAGTAATACAGTTTACCCGGTTCCAGCCCGGTCACCTGGGCGGTATGGGTGGCTTCGCTGCTGATGTACACATACCCATCCGAAAGCGTCGGGTTGGGATTGGTCTGCGAGAAGACTACCTTGTAGCCGTTGGGGAAGGAACCTGTGCCCGTCCAGGTCACCTGCACAGCACCCGGTGCGCTATCTACGATAGAGGTGATCGTGAGCGTAGCCGGATCCACCGTGGCGGTGGCAGGGGTGCCCGGGAATTTGTAGGTGTAGGTCGCCGAGTAATTCTCACATTTGGAACCAGTCCAGCCGCAGATGCGGTAATAATATGTGGTGCCCTGTGTACCATCCACCCATGCTTCTCGAACCGTTTCCCCTGGTACATAAAAATATGAATCGGTGCCGTAAGTGGGGAGTTTGTTCGAAGTCGAATATACGATCTTGAACCCGGCAGATGGGTTGTATTTGGAACTCCACTGGATGTATGCCTTGCCGTCCTCTCCGCCTTTCATCTGCAGGATGGTGATGCTGCCCTCCAGACTGGAAGAGGTGGGTTTGGGGGTTTTAGCAACCTCGGATGGTTTAAGGGTTTTGGTTGGGTCGACCGCAGTTTCAGCCATCTGGAAAGCGAAGATACCCAGGTTGCTGTACACATCGCAGGCATCGCCTGTGAAGCGGCAGACGCGCACATAATAGATCTTGCCATAATCGCCAGTGATCTCCGCAGAGCGTGCCGCGGGGTCGCTGGTGTAAACATAGGTATTGCCAGGAAAGACCGGCAGCCCCTGCACATCCGTCCAGACCACTTTAAACCCGGAGGGGAAGCTGCCCACTGCATCCCAGGAAACCAGCGCTTTGCCGGGGGCGGTTTCGAGGATTCCGGTGAGGCTGATCGATGCAGGTTGTTCAGTAGCAGCCTCGGTGGGCTGCTGCTCCGTCGTTGGCTTGGGGGTCTCGGTGGGTGAAACCACCCCGGCACTGATCGCCATTTCGGTCGCCAGGGCAGCCAGCGTAGCTTTTTCAGATTCCGGCAGCGTGATCGGAGTTGGCGTTGCAGGCTTCGCCTGGTCGCACGCCGAAACCAATAACACCAGGATCGCCAGGGTGCTGATTAAAAGTTGTTTTCTCATTCTTCCCTCCCGTATCGAAAAACATCCATTTTGATTATAGGGGGTCTCCCCTCAAGCTTGCTATACAGCTTTGTTAGTAATCTATGCGAAACAACCAGGGCTATTTGTCGAGGTGCATGCGATGCAGGATGCGGTGCGCCACCGGCGCCACCAGCAGCCCTGCCACCACTAAAAAGACCATCCCCGAAAACAGCGCATACAACGAAGCGAATACCTTGCCAGCATCGGTGGTGAGCGTATTCACCGGTCCCATGCCGCCCAGAATCATCGAAGCATTCAACAGCGCATCAATCCACGAAAGGTTTTCGAGAAAATGGTATCCCAGGATGCCTGCCCCCAGCGAGACAATAACCAATCCACTAGCCAGCAAAACATGGATCAGCAAGCGCCGGATAAAGGCTTTACGTGAGATCAGCGGTTGATTGTGCCGTTCGTACATAGAGAACTTTTCGCATTAAATTACAATGCTATCTTTTAGTATACAGTCCTTCTCTGCCGTCTGTTACCCCCGGTTTTGCGGGATCAGGTGCTGTGAATACCCCCACTGCCACCGCGGGCAGATTTTTCCTGGTGGATCTCATCCGCTGCCGCCTCCATCACCGGCTCGCAGATCACCGGCAGCTGCACCAGTTGGGCAATGGCATCCCCCTTGCGAAGGCGTAGTGCGCGCCAGCTATAGTTGACCACCTTGATGACGATCTCCCCCTGGTAGCCGGCATCGATCACCCCGGCGCCCACCAGGTGGTTGTTGCGCCCCTTGGGCTTTACCTCCAGCATGGTGCCTTCCGGCACTTCGATGGTGATGCCGGTGTGCACGTTGCTATAAGAGAATGGGCGCACGGTCACATCTTCAAGAGCGTACACATCCACCCCGGCATCAGCGGAATGCTTGCGGGTGGGAGCTTTGGCGGTCGGGTCCAGGCGGGCAAAACGCAGCGGCATAAGTCCTCTCAGGTTCAGGTATCGTTTGATTTTACCGTGAATCTGGGGATTGAAACACATACACAATTCTTATACAATATATAAGATAATTTAGATAAATTTTACCAATAATACAAATGACCCTGCAGCCACTAAGCCGCGTCTGCAAATCCCCTGCACCGTCGAAAGATTTCTAATTTAGAAGGAGGAAGGGAATGAACGAAAATGGAAAAGTGTTCGTGGTAACCGGCGGCGGCAATGGCATCGGTCGTGAGGTGGTGCTGCTGCTGCTCAAAAAAGGGGCACGGGTGGCTGCCGTGGATATCAAACCCGAAGCGCTTATCGAGACCGCCCGCCTGGCAGGCAACCCGAAGGACGGACTCACCACCCATATCGTCAATATCACCGACAAAACCGCCGTCGAAGGTTTGCCGCGTGCGGTGATTGCCGCGCATGGCACCGTGGATGGACTTGTGAATGTTGCCGGCATCATCCAGAAGTTCGTGCAGTTCAAAGACCTCGACTTCACCGAAATCGAGCGTGTAATGAACATCAACTTCTGGGGCACCCTGTACATGGTCAAAGCCTTCCTGCCGCACCTGCTCCAGCGGCCTGAAGCCAGCATCACCAACGTATCCAGCATGGGCGGGTTTCTTCCAGTGCCTGGGCAAACGCTTTACGGCGCTTCCAAAGCTGCAGTCAAGCTCTTCACCGAAGGATTAAATTCGGAATTGCACGACACCAATGTGCATGTCACCGTGGTCTTCCCGGGTGCTGTTGGCACCAATATCGCCGCCAATTCCGGCGTCACCAACCTGGGCGTTTCGGCTGAAAATACCAAGATCAAGATGACCGCACCCTCCGTTGCCGGTGCAAAAATTGTCGAGGGCGTTGAGAAGAATGCCTACCGTGTGCTCATTGGATCTGACGCCAAGATGATGGATTTCTTCTATCGGCTGATGCCCCGCCACGCCGCCCGCATCATCTACCAGCAGATGAAATCCATTTTACCCAAATAGAAACGAATCAATCCAACCTAAACCCGCGAGTTCCTTGCGGGTTTTTTAATTCCCGGTTACAATGCCTTTACTATGAACGAACGTTCACCCTCCCCCACCGCAAAACCCAACCCCATCCGTTCGCGGCAGCAGATCGTCTCCGCTGCCCACCGCCTTTTCCTCACCCAGGGATTTCACGGCACCACCATGCGCCAGATCGCCAAAGAATCCGGCATGGCGCTGGGTTCGCTCTATAACCACTTTGCTGACAAGGACGATCTCTTCAAAGCCGTCTTCGAAGCCTACAACCCTTACCCGCTGCTGTTGATGGCGCTGGAGCATTCTCAGGGAAAGAACACCGAAGAACTGGCACGCGTGGCAGCCCGCCGGCTGGTGACCGCACTCAAGGACCGCCCCGACCTGATCAAGCTGGTCTTTATCGATGTGGTCGAATTCCAGGGGAAGCATCTATCCGCTGCTTATCCCGAGGTTGCCCCCGGCATGGAGCGTTTCGCCGCCCGCCTTCAGCGCGACCCCTCCGCCCTGCGCGCTCTTTCTGCCGACAGCCTGCTGCGCGGCTTTTTTGGATTGTTCTACACCTTTCATATGACGGAGATGCTGCTGGGCAAGCCTTCTGATCCGGCAGCCCAGACAGCTGCCCTCAACGACCTCACTGAGATCTACCTGCGCGGCATCCTTTCAGACGCCTGAACCCAAAAACCAATTTAAATTAACATCTTGACAGTATTACGTAATACTGGTATGATATAGCTATTCCAGGGAATTATCCCTGTCAGGAGTAGTGACCATGCTTCAATTGAATTTCTGGATTTCCGAGCTGGCGGCACGAATCGGGGTTTCCACCCGCACTATCCGTTATTACGTCGAACAAGGGCTGCTCCCCCAACCGGAAATACAGGGGAAATACGCGGTCTTCAACGAGGATTACCTCGTCCGCCTGAAGCTGATCAAATACCTCAAGGATGCCTACCTGCCCCTGCGCGAGATCAAACGCAAACTGGATAGCCTGATGGTGCCAGAGATGCACGATCTGCTGCGCCGGTTTGAGCAGGACCCGTCGCGTGCGCTGGCGGAACTGGATATCTACCCGGTAGAACGCGTCCGGAACCTGACCCCCGCATCCGACGAGGAGGAATCTTCCGAAAGTGCCCACGACTACATCCAGCGCACACTTAGACGGCAGCCGTCCACCATCCGTGAAAAACCAATGGTGTTCAATGCGGCAATGCCGGCGCCGCGGTCGGCACCCGAGCCCGCTGCGGAATCCTGGCAGCGCGTGGACCTGGCACCCGGCGTGGAGTTGAATATCCGGCAGCCGCAGCCGCAAAGCATGCGGGTGAAACTGGCGGAAGTGATCGAACTGGCAAGAAAAATCTTATCAAGATAGGGAGGATGCAATATGAGTGAGAAAATGCAAGTGAAAATGAAAGCGGATGTTGAACTGGTGGCGCGCGAGGTGCCTAGCCAGCGCATCATCGAGATCGAAATCACCGCTCCGCAAGCGGGCTCTGCTGGCAAACGGGCACCCCTCAACCTCGGGCTGGTGCTGGATCGCTCCGGTTCGATGAGCGGCGAAAAGATCGAACAAGCTAAACAAACCTTGAAACGTATCGTGGAGCAGATGCAACCCGAGGACGTGGTGTCGGTGGTTGCCTTCGACAACACCATCCGTACCGTCGCCAGCGGTATCGCCATCAACGCCGGCAGCCGCCAGGAACTGCTGCACGACATCGACATGATCCATCCCGGCGGCAGCACCAACCTCACCGACGGCTGGCTCACCGGCTGCGATTGTGTGGTCAAAGTACCCGCCAACGGATATGTTCAGCGTACGCTGCTGGTGAGCGACGGCCTGGCCAACGTTGGGATCACCAACCACGAAGAAATTTTCACACACGCCAAGGCCCTTTTTGAACGCGGTATCCCCACTTCCACCTTTGGGGTTGGCGAGGGATTTGATGAACATCTGCTTGAGGGTATGGCTAATCAAGGAGGAGGCAACTTTGCCTACATTGAATCCGCTTCTGCCATCGATCAGGTAATCCAGCAGGAATTCAAAGACCTGATGACGGTGACCGCCCGCAATGTGCAGGTGGAGGTCACCCTGCCCCCCGGCACAGATGCCAACCTGCCCGGTGAGTGGAAGATGGAAAAGAAAGAGGGAAAGATCATCATCTCGCTTTCCGACCTGCCCGCCAACCGTGTGACTAACCTCTTCCTCAACCTGCTCACGCCGCCGGGAGATAGTCAGCTGGTATTGAACACCCTGGTCACTTATGAGAACGAGAATGGCGAAAAGCGTAATGCTCTCGGTGAATTGACGCTCCAATATGCCGCCCAATCAAAAGTGGCAGCTGCTAAAAAAGATGCGGACTTGGTGAAACGCTATTCTGCCGTTGAAACCGGCCAGCGCATGAACGAAGCGCTGAAACTGGAGCGCGCCGGGAAACGCCTCGAAGCCCAGCGATTGATGCGCCGCACGCTCGACGAGTACGGTCCAAACATGCCAGTTGCCACCCGCGAGCGCTACCGCGATGTTGCAGATCGCATCGATCGGGGGCTGCAGGAACCGGAGCGCAAATTCCTGCACAATGATTCCTACCAGTTAAAAAAGCACCGCCACGAAGACGAACACTAAACAATTCTAATGACCAGGGGTGCGAGGGGGTCCAACCAGCGCCAGGGGATGGTCACATAATTCAGAGAAGGAGGCTAATCACCTCCTTTTTTGATTTCCAACATTGTAGAGGTACGCTGCAGCGTGTCCCTGGTTAGCTGTATTCTGGTCAACATATCCCTGATCATATACGAACGATCGTTCACCCTCTCGTTATTATTCATCTATACGCAATCCACAATACCCGTCTATAATTACACCCGTGGAACATGCTCCCGTGATCATTGTGCCTTACGACCCGCACTGGCCGCATCAATTCGAGGAGGAAAGGTTGCGCCTGCTTGAGGAAATTGGCGCATACGTGCTCAGCATCGAGCACATCGGCAGCACGGCGGTTCCAGGGCTGGCCGCCAAACCCGTGATCGATATCCTGATCGGGGTGCGCAGCCTGCAGGAGGCTCCCCTATTCATCCCCCCGCTCGAAGCCCGCGGTTACGAATACGTTTCCCAATATGAAGACGAGATGCCTTTTCGCCGCTACCTGCACCGCAAGGTCAATGGCGAGCATACCCACCATTTACATATGGTTGAACCCACCACCCATTTTTACAAGGTGCAGCTGGCATTCCGTGATTACCTGCGCACCCACCCTGAAACCCGCGACGCCTACACCACCCTAAAGATTAACCTGGCAGAAAAATACCACAATGACCGCATGGCTTACACCGACGCCAAAAGTGATTTCATACTCGGCGTCCTGGAGCAATGCGGATTTCAGAAGGACGGAGAGAAAAATGATCAATCTTAAGCAATTCGAAAAACAGCAGTACATGAGCGTGGAAACCTACCGCAAAACCGGAGAAGCGGTGCGCACCCCGGTCTGGTTCATCGAATCCAATGGGGAATTCCTTTTTAACACAGAAGAGACCTCAGCTAAAGTTAAGCGTATTCGCCGCAATCCTGCCGTGAAGATCGCCCCCTGTGATATGCGCGGAGAGCTCAAAGGTGAGTTCATCTCCGGAACCGCGCGTTTCCTCTCCCCCGAGGAAACTGCATCTGCCAAAAAAATCTATGCCAATAAATACGGCCTCATGGGCAAGCTCTTCGAGCTGATGGGAAACTCGCGAAAATCTGCACGTGTTTTCTTGTCTGTCAAACCGGATGAAGGAATTGGTTAATGCAAATTCTGCCTCCTGGCATAAAGGCAATTTCTGCACTCTGCCCTGAAGGCAATTTCTTCCTTTTGGCGGGCATGCAAAAATTTCCTGTTGGCCGGAATTAAAAATCTGCACCCCGGCCAGGTTGAAGTTTTCGCATCATGGCAGCCGGAGTGCAGAAAAGGTCTTTCAGATGAGTGCAGGATTTGCACCCGTTAATCGTGCAAAATCTGCCTATCATTCAATGACTACTTAAGTACTACTTTAACAACAACTGTATTTAACCCCTCACCCTTTTTTTCTTTTCGGAAACAGGGCTTCAGGAAATACCAGGTTCCAGTCATATCGCGGACTTCGCGAAGGTTGCTTGTATTTTCCGAGATCGATCAACCCATTAGCGTAATCAGACAAAAAACGGACCAGAGCCAGGGTCACCAGCTGGCTTGCCGGCAGGCGAAGGTCCTCAGCGAGGTCTCTTACCATTTCACGGAGCGATGGAGGCAGGTCATAGGTGGCGCGTTGATCGCGCCGCGACTGGATCTTGGCGCGTTCGCGGCTGATGCGTTCCCGTTCCTTGCGCGGCAGCGCAGCTTCAGCTTGCCTTTGTTCCATCCCGGTTAACAGGTCTGCCACCGCAGGGTCAAGGATCGTCTTGCGTTCGAATTTACGCTCTGCCATTGATCACCTCCAGCATTCTTCCCAGCACCTGGCGGTACCCGCCAAGTCGCTGATGTCCATCCGAGAATCCCTCGATCGAAGTTGCGTGCGGGGCATACTCCCAGATCGTTTTTCCGTAAGCTGCGGTTTCCCGCACGCGCGTGTCCTGCGGTACCGGCGGCCACACATGCTCGCCGAACGTTTTCGCCAGGTCCTGGAACTGCAAAAAGGTCTCGCGTGTGGTGCGGTCAAAAAAGGTTGGCAGGATACTGTAACCGCGGTAACGATGCCCGGTGCGGGCGATCTCCGCCATGGTGGTCAGGATCTCCTTCACCCCGTCCACCGCCAGCGCGTCCGGGCGCGTGGGGATCACCACCCAGTCAGCGGCGATGAGACCGTTGAGGTGCAGCACATCCAGCGAGGGTGCCAGGTCAAGCAGCACCACGTCATAATCGGTTTCGTGGATCAGGTCCGCCAGGATGGTCTCGCGGAAATCAGAAAGCGTGATCTGGCGTTTGACCTTTTCCGTCTGCTTGTCACCGGGGATGAGATCCAGGCGCGGGCGGATCTCCATGCGCACTGTATCAATGGTCTCCCCCAGGCAAACCCAGCGGTAAAGCCCCGGGGACTTTTCCAGCCCGAAAGAGAGTGCCAAGTGACCCTGGGGGTCGAGGTCGACGAGCAGGGTGCGGTGTTTGAGGCGCGCCAGCCCGTCAGCCAGCGTGACCGCGCTGGTGGTCTTGCCCACCCCGCCTTTTTGATTGGCAAATGCAAAGACGATCATCGATGCTTCTCCGGGCGATAATACATCCCAAAAATTTGAAAGATTACTTCCACAAGGGTCGCCCCTCGATATTATACAGGGTCACCCCTTAAATTTCAAGGGTCGCCCCTATTTAATAAGGCATAGAGAATACAGGGTCGCCCCTTGAACGCGTAAAAAGCCCGATTTCGGCATATTTGAATTCAAAATGGGATTGGGGTGTGGAGGGAAGGAAAAAGGGTGAAAAATCGATAAAAAGTGTAACCGTGGTTACGATTATCGTTTACTATTAAATCTGTCAACAAAATAAAATTGACCGGGATTGCGGAAGCCCCGCAACTCAGGTCAAGCGTGCTGGAGAACCGGGTGATATCCTCATGGTTGAGGCGAGCACATGGACAGTTGCGAAAACATAAATGCAGTTCGGCGCATGCAGGAATTTATTGCAGCCAACCTGAACCAGCCGATCACCCTCCACCAGTTAGCCGGCGCGGCGGGATATTCGCCATGGCACGCCGCCCGGGTCTTCAAAACGGTCATCGGTAAATCCCCTTTCGAATACATCCGACTGCTGCGACTTTCACGCGCAGCGGAACGATTACTCACGGGAGAGGTCCGGGTGGTGGATGTGGCGTTTGACTTTGTCTTCGATTCTCATGAAGGGTTCACCCGCGCTTTCTCGCGCCAGTTCGGCATGACGCCGCAAGCTTTCACGCGCAAGAAGCCGACCGTAAAACTCTTTGATCCACAGCTTGTCCATGCAAAACTCCTCGCCAACCTGAAAGGAGTAAACGAAATGACGGAGATTCAAAAAGCCAACACCATTTTTGTCCAGGTGGTCGACCGGCCTGCCCGCAGGCTGATTCTCAAGCGCGGCCTCAAGGCTGAGGATTATTACGCCTACTGCGAAGAAGTGGGCTGCGAAATTTGGGAAACGCTAAGTTCGATCAAGCAGGCACTCTACGAACCGATGGGGCTGTGGCTGCCAGAGAACCTGCGCAAGACGGGCACCTCCCTCTATGCCCAGGGGGTGGAGGTTCCAGCAGATTTTTCTGAACCGCTCGCGCCGGGGCTTGAGATCATCGATCTGCCACCGTGTAAGATGATGATCTTCCAGGGGCAGCCCTATGAGGATGCCGACTTTGAACAGGCTATCGGCAGCTTTTGGGAAACGGTGAAAAACTATTCACCGGAGATCTACGGATTCCAATGGGCGGATGCTGATGCGCCACGCTTCCAGCTGGAACCTCAGGGGTACCGCGGATACATCGAAGGCCGGCCAGTGCGGTCATTGAACAAATAATACGAAGACTGATGAAGATAAAAGAGTGTAACCACGGTTACACTCTTTTATCATGTAAACCTAAAAAGGGTAGAGTTCTTTGAATGGCTGGCTCAGTAATGTAGACAAAATAACTCCGAATTGCCAAAAAAGTGAAAAAGTTGCCAAATTGAACTGCACCCCAAAAGTTGGACACAAACCGACAGAAAGAGGTGCAATCGATATGACCAAGATCAGTAAAGAAGAACGGTTGGAAGCAATAAAAGCGATAGAAGGGGGCAAGAGCGTAACAAAGGTAGCCG
>JAAZNU010000213.1 GCA_012798135.1 Veillonellaceae bacterium
GGGATGCTCCTTCGTAGATGCCTCTCGTATTGTACTATACGAGAAGTGTGAATGGGGTGGGGGTGTGGGAGAATACAACTCATGAGTGATGATCCCCTCGCCGGGCCAGTGGAGGCCGCCCTCGGCCAGCTCAACCCGCGCCGCTTCGAGATTCTGCTGGCGTGCATCCGGCTGGGCGGGGAGTTCACCACCAAGGACCTGCGCGAGGCTCTGCCGGGCTCCGAGCCGTCTCTGCCACGTGATCTGAACGCGCTGGAGGACGGTGGCCTGCTGCGCGCCGATCCGCCTCGTGCGATCGCCCGGCAAGGCCGGCCGGTGACGTACACGGTCGCTCCGCAAACCCGCACGGTGTTCGCCCGGATCGCCCAGTTGGTTGAGGACGCATACGCTACGCCGTCCGGACCTTCGCGGATTTGAAGGGGCGGAGTCCTCGCACGAGCAGAATCGCCAGATCATTGGGCATGACGCCGATCTCGTCGGGGGTCATCAGTGCGCGCTTGACGGTGCGCTGCGCCCGCGTCCACGATCCGGTGGTGCCGTAGGTGCGTGAGACGTCCTCGGTCGTCACCGTCTCCTCGCCGATGAGCGACGAGAGCCACTTCAGTGTGTCGAGGTCGCGGCCGCCCAGGTACAGGATCGAGTCGCAGTTGGCGACGATGGTCGGCCAGTCGTCGCGCCACAGGGCCTGCCCCTGCTTGTAGGACTGCACGATCACGCTGGCCGAGATGCCGCGCGAGCGAATCGTGGACATCACGATCGGAAAGCCCGGTATCTTGCCGATGTTGGCGAACTCGTCGAGGAAGCAATGCAGCGGGACCGGCAGCTCGCCGCCCTCCTCGTGGTCGGCCAGGTAGACGTTCTTCTCGAACAACGACTGCCAGAACATGGCGGCCAGGAACTTGAAGGTCTGGTGGGTGTCCGGGATGCACAGGAACAGTGCGGTCGGTTCGTAGCCGATCTGGTCGATGGCCAGGTCGTCGTCGGCGATGATGCGGCGAACGTCGCTCATGTCGAGGGGAGCCAGCCGCACGCCCAGGGAGATGATGATGCTCTTCTTCGTCTCCCCGGCCCCCTGCTCGAACACTCGGTACTGCCGGCACGCGAACTCCAGCACCTTCATGACCGTCTCGTTCTCGTCCCCGCTGGGCGTGCTCCTCCACGCCTCGACGAGCTGGCGGGCGACTTCGAAGCGGTCGTCGACCTCGCTGTGGAACTTCTCGGCGTCCTTGCCCTCGCTGGCCGCCATCAGCTTGTGCAGGTCGACGACGTCGACGAGGCTGGGCTCTCCCCCGCCGGTCTCGGCCTTCGTGGCCCACACGTAGGCGATCAGGGCGTTGAGTAGCGCCCGCTCGGCCCGCTCCCAGAATCCGTCTCCCCCGGCCTTCTCGGCCGAGGTGTTGGTGATGATGCACTCGGTGAGCTGGGCGATGCTCGCCTCGGGTTGGGTGTCGTTGAAGTAGGCCAGGGCGTTGAAGTGGCCGCTGCGCGCGGGGTCAACGAGGTTGAACACGCGCACCTGGTAGCCGTCCTTGGCGAGCTTGGGGGCGCTGCGGCGGTAGATTTCGCCCTTCGGGTCGGTGATCGCCTTCGACATGGCCACCGTCTCCAGGTTGGGCATGACGTAGCCGCGCGTCTTGCCAGTGCCCGACGCGCCGATGACGCACACGTTGAGGTTGCGGCCCGTGGCCCGCGTGTCGATGCTCAGTGCCTCGGTGGCCGTGAGCTGGATGCGCTGGCCCGGGTTCTTGGCGCTCAACGGCGCGATGTCACGGGTCCCGGCCCATGCGGCCGAGCCCTGCTCCTCGCCGGGACGTGTGTTCTTCCTGCCGCTGACGTTGTACAAGACGATCAGCAGCAACAGGCCGGCGGCCACGGCCCCGGCGATCAGGTCGACCCGCTGCGTCGACAGGCGCAGCGGGTCACCGCCGATCGCGTCGGCCAGCCCGTCGAGCATCGTCGCCGGCGGCTGGCCGGCGGCCAGGTGCGCGCGCACATGTTCGGTGATCCGGTCCGCCACCCAGAACACGACCAGTGCCCCGATGAGGGTGAGAATCGCGGCGGTGGGGCCGAAGCGTCGGGTCCGGTTCACAATGGTCTCCTATCGTGCGACTCCCGAGCGGCTGGGCCCGTCCTCGTCGTCGATCTTCGGGGTGGGGGTCTCCAGCCCGCGTTCCTTGGTGCGGGCCTTCTTCTGCTCGCGCTCGGTCTTCTTCTCGGCCACGCCTTCCTCGATCTTCTCGGCGTTGTGCCGGCGGGTGGCGTTGCGGGCGATCTTCTGGTCGACCCGCTCGGATGCCACGGACAGGGCGTGCTCGACCACCTGCACGTCCTTGCCCTGGACGTGGAACGTCCGCGTGCCGTCAGTGCCGTGCTCGATGGCGAAGGTGACCCCGTAACGCTTCAACGTGGTCTCCAGCTCGCGGGCGACCGCCTGGTCGTCGATGTCCACGACTTCACGCGCGCCCGTGATCGTGCGCCCAAAATCGCGCACCGAGATCTTCCCCGTGGTCCGCTGCTCATGCAACGACGACTTCGCGGCGTCAAGCAACGCATGCGCGGCCGACACAAGGGCACCCGCACCGCTTCCCATGACCTTGACTCCGACGTGGAATGCTGCGCGTGCGCCCGCCCCACTCGTGCGCACCGCCACCTGCTTGGCCTCGTCGCTGGCCGTGTCGATCAGTTCCATCTCATCGGCTCCTTCCGCCTCGATCATCTCCCGAGTCCAGGCCCTCGCCGCGTGCCTCGCGGCGACGCTGCACTTCGGCCTCGATCCGCTCCCTCAGCGTCACGCCGGTGTCCCGGCCTGTTCCCCCATCGCGGTCGTGGCGCTGGTCTTCCACGCGCACTTCCTGTGCGTCCGCCTCGCCGTCGCGTGCCACCAGGTGGCCGGGGGTCTCCCGGTCTCCTGCCTGATCCGCGTATCGCTGCCGCTGAGCGATCTCCTCGGCGCTCCGCGCCTCGGTGCGGCGGCGCGCCGCGACGCCTCGCTCGATCTTGTCGGCAATCGACATCTTCGACTCCTCTCTGGTCAGTGCTGTCAGTGCCCGCACGTCGTTCTTCAACTGGTGAATTTCTCGCTCAGTGATGCGCAGGTCCGCTTGCAACACCGCCAGGTTCCCGCCCAGGTCGTCTCCGTTGGCCATCAGATCGGTGGCGGCCACGAGCTTCGCCTGAAAACCGATGCGCGTCTCGGCCAGCCGGCCCGTGGCCTGCACGAGCGCCTGGTCGATGTCACCGCCGGTGCGGCTGAGCCATCGGGACTTCGCGTTGACGCGCTCCTGCAACTCTCGGAGGTCGCCCAGCGCCTCGCGCCAGGTCTTCACCTGCGTGACCTCGCCTGTCTTCATGTCCTTCTGCTTGCTGAGCCCGCTCATATCGGGCTCGGCGAACCACTTGTACAGCCCCCCGGTCGTCACTGTGGCCGCAAGGTTTCCCTTGCGGTCCGCGAGCACGTGGCGATCATCGACCGGCAGGTAGATGCGCACGCTCCGCCCGTGCCGAACAACCTGCTTCTTCGCCACCGTCATCCTCAGACGCCGCCC
>JAAZNU010000271.1 GCA_012798135.1 Veillonellaceae bacterium
GCAGTGTTCTCGGAGATATATTACCCCGCCGGATGGCTTTGCTATATTGACGGAAATGAAAGCAGTTACTTCAGGGCCAATTATGTGCTGAGAGGTATGATATTGCCATCGGGCAGTCACAGTGTTAAATTCACATTCAAGCCTTCGTCATATTACAATGGCAATAAAGTATCGCTCGCAAGTTCATTAATACTCATATTACTGACGGCAGGATATTTTGGAGCTTCGTTTTTCCGGAAGATAAAGCAGGAATAAATGATAAGCCACACTGTTTGTCCTTTATGTTCATCAGGTCTGACAGGACAGTATCTGAAATGCACCGACAACCTGCTTACAAAAGAGGAATATGATATTTACCGATGCAATTCATGCGGATTTGTTTTTACAAACGGATACCCTGAAGAGGAAAATATCGGCCGGTATTATGATTCCGGAGATTATATCTCTCATGAAGATAGCGCTAAAGGTACAGTAAACAGGATCTATATCCTGGCAAGGGAAATAATGCTTCGCAGGAAGAAGAAGTTAATAAAGAAGATTACAGGCCTGGAAAATGGAAGCCTTCTTGATATTGGTTGCGGAACAGGGCATTTCGCCGGGATGATGAAAAAATCGGGCTGGGATGTCACAGGTATAGAGCCCGGCACGAAAGCCCGTGAATATGGAATTCAAAAATTCGGTATAAGGGTTGTTCATCCTTCGGAGATCTCTGAACTTCCTGACAGATCATTTGACTGCATAACATTGTGGCATGTTATGGAGCACTTTCATGATCCATCGGGATACGCCGTGGAGATGAGACGTCTTCTTAAACCCGGGGGTAAGTGTATCGTTGCACTTCCAAACTGCAATTCCAGCGATGCAGACTTTTTCAGGGAACACTGGGCTGCCTGGGATGTGCCGCGTCACTTATGGCATTTTAATCCTGATACATTCAGGAGATTTGCAGAAAAGGAAGGATTCTCAATTGATAAAACAATGGTTTTGCCGCTGGATGTATTCTATATTTCAATTTTGAGTTTCCGGAATAAAGGCTCCGGAATTCCATTAATAAGGGGAATAGTGATGGGGAAATTGTTTTTCCTGAAGTCCCTGTTCAGGAAGGAAAAAGGCAGTTCACTTATCTATGTTCTGCACATGAATTAAGCTGTCAATACCTGTCGAGCCACCTGTATTTCCTGGCGCTGTCACCGAATCTGACAGCCACTGTAAGCTCATGAGTCCCATAAGTTACGCGCTGTATCTCCTGCAGGGTAAAGTCAAACGCATAACCAAAATATATATTCGTATATGTAAAGCCGATATTTGCGATGATGGCCTTGCTTGTTCTGTATGACAATCCGGCCCATAAACTCTGGTTATAAATATATGTTAGGCCGATATCTGCAACAGGCTTCATCTGCTCCGACATCATCACCAGGGCCGAGGGCTGTATCTCTGACCTGTTCCCGTTTTCAAAACTGTAGGATCCGCTTAGGTAATAATGGCGATCCATCCTGAAATTCCTGTAGGCTTCAGGACCTATTTTGGCAGCAGCTCCGAAAAGCTGCTCAGTTGAGAATCCGAAATTGAATCTTGGATTCAGAACATAAATACCAAAATCGGCATCAGGCACAAAAATACCACGCCTCAATTCATTGTTCATCCACGGTTCATTGGGATCTTCAAAGTCAATTTCCTTTTCATTTATTTTGAAATGATATCCTGTTACTGCAAGTCCCATCGAAACCTGCGTATTGTTCTGAACCCACATATGATAGGAATATGATGCCTGGAAACCCGTTCTTTGTACAAGACCATTCTTGTCACTGAATACATAACCTCCGAATCCTATTTTACCGTCAGTTTTTGGGCGGTAAATATTACCGTGTGCCCTGCTTTTGACAACAGAGCTTCGTTTAAGCATACGCGCCTGGGCGCTGAATGAAAATGTTCTCGGCGCACCGGAATACCCTGCCCATTGTTCGCGGGCTGTCATATTAATGCTTGTATAGCCATCGCTTCCTGCAACAGCGGGGTTTATAAGGAACTTATTGTAAAGGTACTGGCTGTATAATGGCAGCTGCTGCCCTGCAAGAGATATGCTGCAGAGAACGGAAACCAATATAAATGCCAGTTTTTTCACTTTATTGTTAACTATTTCACAATAGTAATATGCCCTATAATTATCCTTGAGCCATTATGCAGGTTGATTGTATAATGATATGAATCCATCGGAAGAAGCGCTCCTTTGCTCCTGCCATCCCAAGGAACAGGGTATCCCTTCTCCGATTTCCAGACAAGCTCGCCCCATCTGTTGAAAATGCTTACCTCCATCTCGGGATAGAGATCACGGAGACCGATATTCCAGACATCATTTATAAGGTCGCCATTCGGGGATATTGCATTTGGTATATCCAGACATATTTCATTCGCGGATCTTAACAAAACGGAATCACTGACTGTACACCCGTTTGCATCAGTAACTGCCACGGTATAAAGTCCGCTTACAGCATTTGAGATATTCTGCGATGTCGAATTGTCGGACCATAAATATGAATATTGAGTGTCTGCACCTCCGTCTACTGTAAGAGTGATGGTGCCATCAGGCTTGTCGGCACAGAATGGCTGGGTAGTGGCAAACGACATCCTTATAGGCTGCGGCTGGGTAAGAGTTATTGATGAATCGGCAGAGCACCCGTTCGAATCCTTAATAATGACTTTATAACTGCCAGCCTTAAGGTCTGTTCTTGCCGAGCCAATTTCTCCGTCGGACCACAGATATTCCACCGGACCGGCATTGTTCACAGCCATTACTGATATCGATCCTGTTTTCTGGCCGAAACAATTTATATTATGATCACCCGTAACGCTTTGGGAAAGGTCAACTGTCATCCCGAATCTTCCAGGTTGTGTAATTTCAATTGTATCGATTGCCGAGCAGAAATTCCTGTCGGTTACTGACAGGATATATTCCCCGGCCCGGAGGTTTGAAATTTCATTTGTAGTTGCCGAAAATCCGTCAGGACCCTGCCAGTTGAAAACATATGGTGGTGTACCGCTTGACGGTGTTATCCGTATATATCCGTCGGTTCTGCCAAAACAACTTATGTTGAATCCATTGTAATCAGATATCTGACTGTTGTATGACAGTGGAGGAGGCAAATTTACCCTTGCTGAATCGGTCTTAATGCATCCGTTCGCATCTGTAACTGTCACGGAATAATATCCTTCCGTAAGCCCTGAGATATCCTGTGTCATTTCTCCCGTCGACCACAGATATGAATAAGGTCCGATGCCTCCTGAAATATTGAGATTCATTGCTCCATTGTCAAATCCTGAAGCCTGGCAGGTTATATGTGACGGTATCATCTCTGTTACCATTGGAGGAGGTTCGGTCAGTGTAATTTCCGCTGATGCTGAGCATCCGTTCAGATCTGTCACCTGGAGATGATAGGTCCCTGCCCTTAGGGCATTCTGGTTACCCTGTCCGGTAACAATACCTCCTCCGTCGGATGTACTCCAGGTGTAATTATAATTTCCGATACTGCCTCCCGTAACCGTCACGACGACAGAACCCGTCCCGCCTGAGCAGTTTATATTATTTGACCCGTCAACGGATGTCGAACCTTCCAGGCTTACTGTAAGCTGACCGGGCTGGAGAAGGTTGTACGACGGCTGAGGCATAAGAATGCATCCGTTAATATCCGTTACTGTAGAGGTATAGTTACCCGCCTTTAAGCCTGAGATATCCCTGGTTATTGCTGAATATCCGTCAGGCCCCACCCACAGGTATGTGTAATTTCCGGATCCACCGGTTATGTCAAGCTTTATGTATCCATCGGCTGCACCAAAGCAGGAGATCTGGAAGTTATTGTCATTTGAATGCGAAAGCTCATAACCTGAAAGGATCATCCCAGGAGGATCTGTAAGAGTCACGCTGTCGGTTTTCATGCAACCTAAAAGGTCGGTTATCCTGACGTAATATTTCCCGGCCGGAATACTGTCAAGCAATCTTGAGTCAGTGCTTACCGTCAGCGATCCGGATGCCGGATACCAGAAGTAACTGTATCCGCCATTGCCTCCCGTTACTACAGCCTCTGCAGATCCATCGCTGTAGCCGCGGCAGGAAACACCGGATCCGTTATAATTACTTACATTAAATGTTACCGCAATCGGGTCAGGCTCCCTTAGCTCACCAGTCCTGATTGTCTCACAGCCATTGATATCATGTATTACAAGCTTATACTGACCTGATCTCAGCCCTGTACAAACCCTGTAGGTAGTGGTGTCTACCGGATCATAGTTTCCGGAAAACACTCCGGTAACTATCACTTCATTATCATTTCTGATAAGCTCGTAGGAATATGGAAATGTGATCCCGTCTCTCACATAGATACGGGCAGTGCCATCATCTCCTACAGGACATGAAACATGAATATTCGGCAACACGGGCAGTGGTATTATCCTTGGTGAAGCGCTCAGGTTTGCGATATTGATCGCGGTATCACCATTACAGCCCAGATTATCAGTTACATTAAGAGTATAGTAACCTGCATAAAGATTCTTTATCTCAACTGAATCTTCCTTTGTATAACCGACAGGCCCGCGCCATAAAAGTTCAAAGGGTCCGGCACCTCTTGAAAGCACAGCCCTCAGAGCTGCAAGCCCTGTACCTGCCTCACATGTAAACGGCTTCGTTATTGTTATTCCCCTGGCAGGCTTCGGATGAAGTTCAACTTCCTGTATGACGGGATTTCCCTCCGGACAGCTTAATCCGGAAACTTTGGGAGTTATGTGGAAAAGAACAGACTGGACAGTATCATTATAGTTTCTGTATTGAAATGACAGAACATCACCCTGGTTCATGTTGCTTCCCGGAACAGAATTTCCTGTGACGCCCGACGGGATCGATATTGTATAATCAAATTTTATCTCTCCTGAAGTCATTATCGTTGGAGAAGCAAGTGTTATCTGGGTGTTGTCTGCATAACAGATTGCGGGTTTAACATTAACAGGAGTAGCACGCGGAGTTGGATTTACCGTTACAGTGAATGAGACCGACGGGCCATTGTTACATGCAACGCCGCTGACAGGAACAAGAGTGTAGGTAACCACCAGCGGGGCATCTGTGGAATTGACAAGGATATCAGAAATCACAGATCCGGCAGGGAGGCCGTTTGCCGATGGTGTAAACCCTGTAAGACCATCAGGTGCCGATGCTGTAAAGTTTATTGTTACCAAACCTGAAGTAAAGGTGCTCGGACTCTGAAGTGGAATATTTGTGGCTGTATTGTCACATTGAATAGTATTTGCCGGAACAGGATATATCCTCGGTGTCGGATTTACTGTCACTGTCACATCGACTGAAGGTCCATCGGCACATCCTGCAGGGCTGACCGGGGTGATGACATAGGTAACAGACTGTGGCGCATCTGTCGGATTCACAAGCCTGTCAGATATTATATGACCACCCGGCAGATCAGTGACCCCTGTGGTAAATCCCGTCACTCC
>JAAZNU010000257.1 GCA_012798135.1 Veillonellaceae bacterium
CACCCTGATTTAGTCTGCAACACGGGTATCCATTAAATGTCTGAAGCAACCCGGGTCGGGTGCCGACAGATCGCCCGACAGGAGGTAGGCGGCGGCACGGCATCCTCCCTGGCACACAAGAGGGGCGAGGGGGCAGGTACGGCAGGGGTCTTTCATCTCCTGTTTCTCCAGGGCCCGTAACGTCGCGAGCAGGGGGGCCTGGTTCCAGATCTCCTGCAGGGTATCGCTGGGCAGCTTCCCGAGGGGAAAGTCACGGAGAAAGGGGCAGGGGTAAACGGTGCCGTCAGGATCAATGCTGATGGAGTCATGCCCGGCAGAACAGAACATGGGGCCGTTTCCCGTTTTACCGGTTGGTTGTCGGAGCAGGAAGCTGAAGTCAACTTCGGTGAATATCTCCAGCCTGTCCTTCAGTTCCATCCGTTTTTTATCGATGATGCGGCTAAGGCGGAGACGGTCTTCCGCATTGAGCAGCAGGGATTGTGCATGTTCCTGCCCGCGGCCGGCCGGCAGGAAAGGAATGATTTTGATGCCCTGGCAGTCCAGGGTAAGAGCCAGCTCTATAACCGTTTCGAGTTGGCCGGCATTTTGTGCGGTTACCGTGGTGCTCAGGCTTACGGTCATCCCCTGGTCCCGCAGCTTCCCAATGGTTTTACAGGCCGTGCGGAATGTCCCCTTTTTTCCCCTGAACCGGTCGTGCTGGTCCCCGGTACCGTCGATGCTCACCTGTACCTGAAAGACAGGGGTCTCCTGGAGGCAGGCCAGGAGATGTTTATTCATAACCGTCCCGTTGGTGGCAATATCGATCCGTATATTTTTGGTAGCCAGGTGCTGCAGCAGTATGGGAATGTCCTTCCGGAGAAGAGGCTCCCCGCCAGACAGGGAAAGGCAGGAAACGCCGGCATCGCTTAGCTGGTCGATAACCTGCAAAGCCTGTTGGGTAGTCAGTTCGTTTTCCTGCTTTTCTCCCGAAGAGTTCAGGCAATGGAGGCAATGGAGATTGCAGGCGTTGGTTACATACCAGATACAGGTTTTTAATGCTGGCAGCACACCCATCCTGCCGGTATCTGACCCCGGTTTTCCCGGTGCTTCATGAGATCCCGTCTGATGCGGTTGACCAGGAACAGATGAAAAGGATATGTCGGGGGTTCCGGCCATATCATAAAATAGTTGAATAGAGAATACAAAACCGGTAATCAGGACAAGGTACAGGCGGTAAATTTACGGAATATCAGAAAACCGGCAGAAATTTCGTTAAAAACCCCTTAAAAACCTTTATTGGCGTAAATTCTGACCCGGGCAGAAAATTTTTGGTAACTTGGCTGCGTTTCATAGTAAACGCTTGTAATAAATTTATCCGTCATGAAAAAACTGATTTTTGGTTTGCCCTCTTTTTTGCTGGTCTGTCTTCTTTTAATACCGGGCTGCGGTGATAAAGATGACGGGGATACAAAAAATTATTTTTCCTATCTGGGGGATTCATACAACATTACTGGAGCCTATGTATATAAACTGATATTCTATAATACAGGCGGAGGAGAAGAGGATGTTTACCAGCTTTACTTTGAGAACATAAACGGCTCGGATACCACTTCGTTGTATATAGCATTGCTCGACACCACCAGCAACGAATTCAGCGGCACCTATAACGGCCTGGATTTTTCATCCACAGCATCAAGGGGCGTTTTCCCGTACCTGTATTATGCCGGTACCTGTATCGTATATCCAAACTATGATACTTATTTTTCGGGTGAAGGGGGATCCGTGAAAGTGTCTGTTTCGGATTATACCTATACCATCAACATCAGTGACCTTCCCCTTGGCACCTATAGCTCCAGCTATACCTTTACAACGTTAGGAAAAGTAAAGGGCAGTTATAACGGGCTGATTCCTATGGGGGTGGAAGATTACCGTACCAAGTCTTTTTCTGTACAACAGCAGAAAAGGATGGAGGTTCTGAATCGCGGATTTCTTAGGAGGTAGTTTTTGTTTTTATAGAAAGAAGACGTGTTTGCTCATTTGCAGCAAGCACGTTTTTTTATTGCCCGTGGGGTCAGCAAGTTCCCGGTGTGGGCAGTAAGGTACTGTTTATCCTGGCAGTTTATACCCGTAATGCATTTCTGTTAGGAGAGCAGGGACGGGATGTCCAGTGTAGCAGCGCGGGCCGCAATGGATTCAGACCGTGATGTTTACCATGAGGCGA
>JAAZNU010000091.1 GCA_012798135.1 Veillonellaceae bacterium
CGTCTGAGTTGTAACGCACAACCGCGAAGTCATCGGAACTCTTCCCTGCCAACGCGATCTGCCCGTCGGGTTGAATCACCATCCCGTAAGCGCAGTCATCGGTTGTTAGCGGCAAAAGGTCGGTGATTGCCTTGCCGTCGGTATCGAATGTGGTGTCCAGGGCCCCATCAATGTTGTATCGTGCAAGTGCAGAGCGTCCTTTGAAATCAGAATAAGCCCATCCTGCAAGAACAATCTTCCCGTCACTCTGGATGGCGACGCTGTTGGCGAGATCGCGTTCCCCCTCGAAGTCCGTTCTCACGATTCCCAGATCGCCAAAGGTGTTGTCCATGCTACCATCGCTGTTGCAGCGCACGACGAGGAAATCCTGATCGAGACTCTCGCCCACACATCCTGCGACGACGATCTTCCCGTCGTCCTGCAGCGCCACGCTCGTTACATCGGTCTCATCTCCTTCAAAGGCGAACGTCAGAATCCCATCACTGTCAAAGGTGTTATCAAGAGTCCCGTCCACGTTGTACCGGACGATCATCAACGCACTGTCATTCGATTTCGTCCAGGTTCCCGCAACGACGATCCTGCCATCGTCCTGAATCGCCAGACTGTAGCCAATGGCCGTGCCTTTGCCGACGGAAAAATGGACAGTTCCACCATCACCAAAAGTGGCATCCAGACTCCCGTCGCTGTTGTATCGTTTCAGCCCAAAGCCCGTCCCCGCGACCAGTATCTTTCCGTCATCCTGTACGGCTATGTCGCGGGCGATGCTGGTGAAGTCGACATGTCCCGCGTCACCGAAGGACAAATCGACACTACCGTCCGTGTTGTATCGGGTAAAAGCGCCTGCACTGCCCGCGGCGATGATCTTCCCGTCGGCCTGGATCGCAAGGGCATACGCCGCGTCTGATGAAGATGTATCGTCGTAGAACTCAGTGGTTACCATCCCTTCATCGCCAAATGAGGAATCGATTCCCCAAGTTGCTAGAAGACGCCGAGTTTCAAGAGGCTCCATGTGAAGACGGCGAAATGCCTCGTGGGGACGATTCTGGACTGGACGCGTAATGTGGGACCGCAGTTGACGCGAAGCATTCGGTACAATCTCGTATCGGTCGTTCATGATAGGTCACTCTGGTAGGAGGCAATATGCTGTGGCCAAACGAGAAAAGGGCACGAATGGCAGTGAAACATGGTGGTGGCATTCCCGGCGTGGTTCAAGAGCCAAATCGCGGAGAAAGTCGCTTGGAGTGGATGAACCTCGTGGAGGTGATACGCCAATGATCGGATAGTCGTTCTGGTTCGGTTTACGTTCTGTTGCGGGCGTGCGTATTAGGCGAAGGGGCTCACCATCGCGTCAGGCGGTCGCCGCCGCCGGTGGCGATCAGGTCGGCGGCGTCGGCCAGGTACCAGTCGGCCCCGCCGTTGCCGGCCAGGTTGTCTTGGGCGGCGTCGGCCAGCACCGTGTCGGTGGCCGAAAGGGCGTACATCGCGTCGCTGCCAAAGCCCTGCGCAATCGTC
>JAAZNU010000275.1 GCA_012798135.1 Veillonellaceae bacterium
AAGAGCAGCCCTTCCGCAGGAAATTCAGCTCAATCTTCGACACCTTGCTGCAGTGCGAGTTTGACTTTGATCAATTGCTGAACGGCCTGCACCAGCATCAACCAGCCAACAGTGAAACCATCGCCGGGTACGAAGTGTACGCGATCGATTGCACACCCAACGAACGACCGGAAGCGGAAACCCTGGAAGATCGCGGCTCGCTGAAAAGTCAGAAAGATGAACCGCTGCGCTATGGGCATAAGTATTCCTGGTTGGTGGGTCTGGTCCATTGGGGTAGCTCGTGGGTAGCGCCGGTGGATGTGAAGCGGGTTGAAAACGCACTGAGCGACAACCAGGTGGCAGCGATCCAGGTACAAGAGCTGGATGCACGCATCAAACAGCCCAAAGTGGTGGTGCAGACAGCTTATACGGCAGCCACATTTTTCTGGCGGTCTTTCTGCTGGTCAAAACGGTGGTGGCCCTGGTGTGCGTTCGAGGCAACAGTGTTTTTTACGAGCATCCCAAGCCCCACAAGAAAGGCCAGCGCGGTGCGCCAGCCAAACATGGTCCACGTTTCAAACTCTCTGCGCCACCTCGACCAGCGGACCGTAGTGAAACCTTCCAGCTGGGGCAGCAAACCGTCGTACTGACCGCCTGGCATGGGCTGCATATCAAGAAACTGCCCAAACTGGTTGGGCTGGTGCTGCAGGTGCAGTTTCTGCGCGCCGATGGCTCCCCGCGCTACCAGTGCCCGATGTGGCTGTTCTGGATCGACCCTGAAACCGTTGCGCTCCGAGACTTATGCTGCATGTATCTCTGGCGCTTCGCGATCGAACACTTTTTTCGCTTTGCCAAACAGCATCTGGGCTTGAACGCAAATCAATCCACCCAGACCGTCTCTACCGATCACTGGATGTGGCTGTGTGCCCTGGCTTTCTGGCAACTGCTCCTGATGCGGGAAGAAGTCGATCTGGCTACACCAGCCTGGTATCCCCAAGCGGCCAACCGTGCACCCACCACACGAACGCCAGGTCAAATGCAGCGGGCAGCTTTTGGATTTTTGCACAAGTTGGGTTCACCGGCCCGTTCGCCCAGAACGGCTGGAAAAGGAAAAGGTCGTGCCAAAGGCACCCATCCCGATCCCCGCAAGCGTTTCCGAGTGGTGAAAAAGGCGAAAATTGCACTCGATCGCGCTTCGCCTGGTCCATAATCGCGTTTTTGGCCTTCTGCTTCGATTGTTAATGTGCCAGCGTCATTTCGACGCTTTGTTCTGCATTTCTAAACTTAAGCAGTATATTTGCTCTCCGATTGGATTAATGATCCTAGGAAGCTGTCGGTGATCGCCCGCCCGGCGCGATCACCTTTCAGGATATCGACCGCTTCATCCTGAGCCAATCCGAAAAAGGCTTCAAACCCGCCACGATCAACCGCCGCCTGGCATCCATCACCGCGCTGTATGCCTTTCTCATGCCCGAGGATGACGCGCTGGCCTGCCCGGTCTTCCCTCGCCGTCACCATCTGCGCGAACCCGAGCGGCTGCCCCGACCCGTGCAAGAGGAGGATCTGCGCGAGTTCTTCGCCGTCATCGACAACGCCAGGGATTTAGCCATGTTTACCCTCATGTTACGGTGCGGTTTAAGGATCAGTGAAATCGCCAAATTAGCGCTTTCCGACCTGTACCTGAACGAAGAAACACCGCGCATGCTGGTGCGCGGCAAAGGCGCTCGCCAGCGGGTGGCGTATCTGTCCGACCAGGCGGTGCGGGTGCTGCAAGAATACCTGTCTACGCGGCCCACAGTCACCAGTGACTATGTCTTCCTCAGCTACCAGATGAACGGACTCACCACCCATTCGATCCACATGCGCCTGCTGCATTACCGCGAGCTGGCCGGGCTGACGCTCACCTGTCACCGGCTCCGGCACAGTTTCGCCAACGACTTGCTCAACGCCGATGTGCCCATCACCTCGATCCAGAAGCTCATGGGCCACCGCTGGATCGAGACCACCCAGACCTACGTGCAAGCCAACGACAGGCAGGTGCAGGCGGATCTGCTGGTTGCCAGTCACAAGCTGCAAGGATGGGCGTGATGTGCCCCACCCCCGCAGTCACCAGCATTGCCGGAGCCTACGACCGCGCATTGATCTACGCCCGCGACAAACACCTGCCTGCCGGTGTTCCGCGTCCCATCCCCACCCGCCAGTGGCCGCTAGAAAACGTGCGCTTGCTCGAGCGTTACTATGCCTGGCTCATCGCCGGTGGCACTGCCGAACAGCCCACGCGCATCATTTACCTGCCCGCAGCCGGGCACGTCTTAGGTCTCAACCCGGTTCCCCACCCGCAGATCAACCTGGAGAGCGACTTCGAGAAGGTGATGGCGTACGTCCAGGCCAAAAAGGTCAGCGTCTTCTGGGTCAAAGCCTGCCGCAACGGGCTGGAGAAGTTCCGCCGTTTTCTGCGCATCGAGCGCGGTCTGGGCGAGGTAAGCAAGATCACGCCTTTCGACGTGGCGAAATATACCGCGGGCTTTCCCGCCTGGCTGGTGTCGGAGCTGGAGCGCTACCAGCGCATCCAGCAAAAGCACTGGCGCATCGCCCGCTTAGATCTGCTCTTGCGTGGATTTTGGAGCAAGCACGGCCAGCTCTGGCGCTTCTTCTGCCAGGAGCGCGGGGTCGAGCAGCTCGCGGACCTGAAACGCGCGCATATCCTCGACTATGTGGACAGCAGGCTGGCCGCTGGCGCTTCTATTGCCAGCGTCAACCTGCAAATCCACCTGCTGCATGGCTTTCTGCTCTTTTTGCAGGAGGAGGGCTACACCGTTCCGCAGGCCATTTTGCGCATCCCCAGCCTGAAGCCGCCGGACAGCCTGCCCAAATACCTGACCGACGAGCAGGTCGGGAAGCTGCGTGATGAAATTGAGGGCAATGTCAACACCGCGCAGAACGCCCACCAGCTCCGCCAGGCGCTGCTCGACCGGGCAACATTTTACTTGCTCTGGCAAGGGGGCATGCGCTTGGGTGAGGTGGAAGATTTGCGCCTGGAAAACCTGGATGTGCCCGGACAGCGACTGAGCGTGCGCAGCGGCAAGAACCTGAAAGACCGCACGGTCTACCTCACCGAACATGTGCTGCTGGCGCTGAAAGAGTACCTGTCCGTCCGCGGGGAAGGCTCAAGCGACCACGTTTTTCTGTACCGCAACGCCGCGTTGAGCAAAGACTTGATCCGCTCCCGGCTGAAAACCATTGGCACGCGCATCGGGGTCAAGGTGTACCCGCATCGTCTGAGGCACACATGCGCCTCGCAATTATTGAACGCAGGCTGCCGGATTACCTCGATCCAGGCGTTTTTGGGCCACAAGAAACTCAATACCACCATGATCTACGCCCGCGCCTATGACCAGACCGTCGCCGATGATTACTTTGCCGCCATGAGCCGGGTCGAACAGCGCATGGAAATCACGCCGCTGCCCAAACCGGCGGAAGAACCAAACCAAGAAAATGAAGTTGTTAAAGAGCAGGAAAATCCACAACTGGTCACCTGGCTAGAGCGGTTGGCGCTTCCCGAATTGTGCCTGGCGGAGCGGTTGGAAATCGTTGACCAGCTCAAATACGCCCTGGCCTTGACCCTGACCCGCCAGCACGCTCCACCAATCATGGTTGCGGAAGCCGTGTAAAACCGAACACCCGTACGATTGGAACCTTAACAAACGCATAGTACAATGGATGTACTCGCGCGGAGGATAGGCGCAACGCAGGAATGCGACGTCGAGCGCCGCGCGAGTGCCGAAGCCTCGGCAGATTGCCGCGGGCAGAGGGTCTTGCATCAAATGATGCGCCTCTGCTCTTTGCCTCTGCCCTGGCTTCGGCTAATAAGCGATAAACTAACTTTAAGGAAATAGTTTATCAGACCAACCTACCACTACCGCATTGGATAATACATTATAAAGATTTCCAGTACCAACATTCAAAATGCTCAATGGTTCACCATATGGGGTATAAGCTATCCATGAACTATTAGGTGCCCAAATAAGTTGTTCAATAGAATTACTTGAGACAGGACACTTCATGGAAAATACGTTTCTCGTCATATCATAAAGAAATATCCAGGACTGGTTTTCCGTAAATACAACAAATGAAAAATATTGTCCGCTAGGGGACCAATAAATATTATTAAGTGAGAGATCGAGATCAGAGATTCTAACTTCCTTTATATTCTTTCCATCAGCCGATAATAAAAATAAGCTCGACTCTCGGGTAAAGGCATTAAGAGCTAAAAATACCACCCAAGCGCTATCTGGAGACCAACTTGCTGTTTTCGGCCCAATTAAATGCAATTTAATATTCTGCCATAAAACGGATTCATCTTTTAAGTTGCTTAATTTAATTCCGCCAGATTGGTAAAGTTTTTTGCTCATATCAGGTGAAAAAACTCCCCAAGCAATATTGGACAAATTAGCCATATCTTCTGTCTTCCATTCTCCCTTAAATGGATCGAATATTGCTGGAATATAATCACCGCGATATTTTTCACTTGTAGGATCTTTTGCGTGTACGAGCGTAAAAACCAAATTGTTATTAATCCAATTCCCTCCGATGAAGCTTTCCAACGTGTACCCTGGTGTTACCTTATCATTTAGCCAATTTACTGAGAGAGTATGAACGTTTTTATCACCATTTGTACTTAACAAGCTAACGGAGGGTTTGTTTAAAACTTCATTACCTTCCGAATCTCTAGTTACTTCGGAATAGGCTATCCATTTTCCATCTGGTGATAAACCAAAAATATAGTATTCTTGGTCCTCATTAACGGGTAACTTTCCATTCTTATTATTCGCAAATGTATTAAGACCACGGGAGTTTGGTCTCTGATATAAAATGGTTCCCGGTAATATCATGCTTGCATCAAATGGTTCTGGCGTACCTTTTCTGTCGCATACAGGAACATCGTATGATTTCACACTTTGCTGCATCACAGAGGGAGTCTCCATAGGCGTGGGGGATTGCATTTGACCTATGATTGTTGCGGATGGGGCGAGAGTAACCTCTTGGGTTAGCTTTATTCTAACCGGGGTTGCTGTATCACGCTTCGTTACCTCACTTAAAGGTTGAAATTCTGGTGTTGCAGTAACTGTTACACTTGCTACACTCGGATAGCAACCAATGCATAAAGTAGCAATCAAGATAAAATTGACAATAACAAAGAACTTTCTCACCTTGTATATCTCCTTTGAAGTTTTTGAACAAGAGACCATCTACAATGAGTAGTTGAGTGGAAGTCAATAATCGTCGGAGGAATTTCTAGTGAACAACCCACCAATCCTTGCCTGGATAAATTGACGGGCCCTTGAAATAAATATGATTTTTCCAAGGGGCTTTTTCAAGTTCCTCGTTCGTAACATCTCCCCACATCCAAGAGGCATCTACACCCACATAAAAGTTGTTCATTGCTTTACCTGCATCCTCCAGGTAAGCGGTTATATCTACAGATCCTGCAGCCAAGTCAGTTGCTAGCCTACCTTTAAAGAAACCCTCTGAATCACTCATCCAAGCTATCTGTTCCTCAAGATTACAATTTCCCTCACACAACATTTGGTTTTTGTAAAGCGGATCATCACCGTCATCGTATTGGTTCGATACCGCTTCTAATGCCTCGTTATATCCACCTGATCCCTTTATTGGAAGTTCAACAAATATGAGACCTGCAATCAAATATTGGTCTCTAATTTTCCCCACGGAATCTACAGCCACCGAACCATATTTATAATAAAGGTTCGCTCTACCTTTTTCGTAATTATCAATGGTACTCTGTATTACCCCTAATGGTCTGTTTTCAAGATTAGGAATATCCTCAACTGTAGGTAAAGGATCCCAATAATTAAGCTTATATGGATATATAACTTGATTACACCCTACTTGACCCGCATTCTCATCCCAGCATGCTGAATGTCCTGTTGGATCTGTATAATTAACGGGATTGTTCCGAACGTATGAGTACCGGTCCCAAGACAACGGATCATATTGATCGGGTATAATACTATCGGGTTGGGTGAATCGTGTAATATAAGGGTCATACCAGCGAGCCACGTAATAATATAACCCAATCTCCGCTTGCTCGAGCTGACCGGTGTATTTGTAATCGGTCGGCACGTCTCCACTCTCCGCGCGGACCTCGCCGAAGGCCGTGTACTTCACCTGGCTGACCAGGCTGCCATCTTCATCCGCCACTACCGAAGTTGAACCGAGGTGGTCGGTCAGGATCCACTGCACACCTTCGTCCACCTCGTCCACAATGGTACGTACGGCGATCTGTTGCATACCAGCATAGTAGTGTTTCTTAACCGTAATGTTTTCCCCGTCCACCTGCTGGTCGTAGTGCCGGCCGGCGTAGTAGGTCACCACGCCTTTTACGGATCCGCGCACCAGGTTGCCGTCGCCGTCGTACAGGTAGGTGGAGTAGCTCACCGGCGGCGGGGTGGGCTGGGTCGTCTCGGTCGGGGTGGGCGTTTGCGTTTCAGTAGGAGTATGCGTCACCGTGGCCGTCTCGGTCGGCGTGTGGGTGATGGTAGCCGTCGGCGTGGGCGTCTCGGTTTCGGTCGGGGTCAGCGTAATGGTCGGTGTGTGCGTGTGCGTCGCCGTGTTGGTGGGCGTTTCGGTAATGGTTCGGGGCGCGGTGGGGGTTGACGTTTCCGTCGGCGTCCCGGTAACGGTGGGGGTACGGGTGCTGGTTGGCGTACCGGTCTGGGTCGGGGTACCCGTTTCTGTGGGCGTGCTGGTTACGGTATGTGTGTGAATAGCGGTTGGCGTGGGTGTAGGTGTGGCATCGTCTTCTACCTGGTAGATGGCGACCGCATCGAAGTATTCATCCACGTTGTCTGCCGGCCCAAAGTGACCGATGGCGAGGCGTATCGTACTGGTATCCGGTATGAATGGAAGAGTCAAGTGACACCATTCATACTGCGGACAAACCGTAGTCATGGTATATGGATTCGACGCAATTGTGCCGAAAGAGCTGTTAAGAATCCACACCCGGTTCCATCCCCATTGATTGCCGGTATACTCGTCCCACTTGAACCAGAAGGACACTTCGTATTCAGTGCCAGGTGTGACCGATAAGAATTCTGATTCTCCATACACAAGGTTGCTTTCCGTCATGTGAATGGCAACGTTTCCCGAATAGGCTTCTTCCTCTGTCAGGTGTGCTGTAGTGAGGTGATACCATTCCTCCAAACCATACTCGAAATCCCCATTGGGTAACAGGCTGGTGATACCATACATCGGCTGGTAAGAAAGGGAAATTGAATCCACATTTACGGTTGTCGCCGGATTCGATGTGGAATTTCTCGCATAAACACCCGCCTGGGTCATGTTTAGTGTTCTGAAACGACCCTCACCCGCCTCTGTCCATTCCCCATTGCCCAGTTTGTACTCTAAGAGATAATCATTAAACCATCGCGTTACACGTAATGAATCGTTACCCGTCAATGTCACTACCGGACCATTAATCATCTGGTATTCCGAACCCCCGGCTCTCCTTGATGCCCGAACATACACATTCCCGTAATCAAATGCATATTCAAAGCGGATATAGTTATCTGCATCTTCATAGAGCATAATGCCATAGGCTTGATACGTACCCGCCAATGCTTCGCCATCAAACGTCGCTTCAAAAACAATATCTCCATTTTCTACCGGGCGCATCATACGCGCACAATTGAGCGATGTTCCCCAACAGTCATGGGCTGTCCCAGCAGGAATACTCATTTGCAAATGCCCGGGGTTACTGGTCAAAGAATAGCTGGAATCACCCATCGCATCGGTGAAAGTCCAGCCAGCATCCAACGTAGTTGAAGAGAAGTCATCAGAATATTGTGCAGTTGGTGTCACGGTAACCACCGGAGTAACCGTGTGCGTGTGCGTAGCCGTCGGCGTAGGTGTTTCGGTTACGGTGCCGGTGAGGGTTGGCGTGCTGGTGTGCGTCGGCGTGCCGGTAAGGGTGGGCGTACTCGTCTCCGTCTGCGTATGGGTAGCCGTAGGGGTTGGAGTTGGGGTTGCCTCTCCTGTAAGGTAATCGATCGAGAAGTAATCGACGTTCGCGGTGGTGGCAGGGTTCGATCCGGCATTCATGACGTGCGGGCCAACGTACATCGGGATAAACTCGCTTTGGGTAAAGGAACCCGCTTCAGTCCAGACCCCACTCCCCAATTTATATTCAAGGGTGAATTCATTACCTTCCCGCGTCACACGCAGAGCATCCGCCCCCGTCAAGGTGACCGCCGGCCCGGCGATGGATTGGGTGGTAACATCCTCGACGGTGTTATAGGCATTCACGTACACCCCACCAGTGTCATACTCGAATACGAAATTCATGTAATTATAGGAATCTTCGTACAGGAAGATGCCGTACATCTGGTAGGTCGTATCGAGTGCGTCGCCATCGATCTTGATTTCATACGCGCTATCTTCGTCTTCCACTTCCCGCATCATCCCGACGCAGTTCATGCTATAACCGCCATCGCACACGTGATCCGTCCCGGAGGGCACGTTGACCTGCAGATAACCGGGATTACTGGTCAGTGAATAATCACTGTCTTCACGCATGTCTTCGAAGGACCAGCCTGGATCCAGGGTGGTGGAGGTAAAGTCATCGAAGAAATCGGCGCTGGGTACCGGGGTTTGCGTGGCAGTCGGCGCAGCACAGACATACGGGTACCAGTAGTATCCATAGCCGCTATTGGTGACAAAGTCCGTATACTGCCCGTCGCCGTCCTGATCGATATAAATCCCTACGCCATAATAACTACCGACTTGTGTATCGGAAGGACGCACACCCGGCCAGTCGGCGCTAAAAGTCACGATTTCACCATCGTCGATTACATCGAACACAATTACCGCATCTGTGACCCGGTCCGCCGGTGCGGTAATACGCTGGTCTACTTTCAACCGGGCTTCAGCCACACCTTCCAAATCCACCTGGATGCTCAAATCCACTGTACCTGCATCGAGCATACACAGGGCATCATTGGTAGGACCATCTGTGGTACCGATATCGCTCGGGTACGTGATAGTTGCCGTAATCCCTTGCAATTGGCGGGATGGATCGACAATGCCGGTGAAGGTATTGACCAGCCAGTTCCAGGCGCGGGTAAAGATAGAACCGGTTGGAGCGGTAGATGCGAATACCACATGGTTCCCCGGGGCGCCGGGGACAGGCTGTCGTGGCGCGGAGGCTAAACGGATTCCACCCGTATCCAGTGATCCCTGTCCGGAAGTGGTATAGGTCAGTGAGAAATAATCGAAATTGGCAGCGGTGGCCGGGTTAGCACCGGAGTTGATCGCATACACACCGGCCTGGGTAAGGTTCAGCCCGGTTTCGGTGAAGGAACCGGCCTCGGTCCACTCGCCGCTGCCCAGCTTGTATTCCAGTCGGGATCAGGATAGTAGCACCTTGGGTTTCAACTTTCCTTGTGGTGACAAAAGTTTACTCCCTTTGGAGGTCCGTTCCTTATCCCGAACTCACGTTGAGTTAGTTATTTTCCATAAATAAAGCTGACCAACCATAAGCAACGGCATCTTCAACTATTTTGATAACTGGTACTTCTCCGATATCAAATAATAGTAAGGGGTTTTCCGTTGATGACCACCTGCCTGAAATTAAAAACTGACCGTCAGGAGACCAAAAAACGCCAGGTGAAGAAGTGAATCCAGAGAATCGGCATCTGTAAATGTATTGGCTAGTCGGTAGATGATATACATAAAGCAACACTTCCGCGCCTCCAGTTTCTGAAAAAAACTGGGTGGAAATTGCTAAATTCTCCCCATTTGGAGACCAAGTTACATAGTATGGAATAAGCCTCCCGTTATGTGATGGTGGAAGCTCAACTCGTTCAATCGTTCCATCCCGATAAACAATAGAAATCTCCTGCCCGTTACTTGTTGGAATGAGGTATGCGACTTTTGAACTGTCTACCGCCCAATCATAAAGTACGAACAGATCAGGTATAAAACCAATTTGAAATCGTTTGATTTCTTTTTTGTTTACCAAATCCCATAAGATAATTGCCCCGTCATTCGATTCATAAAAAAGGATCCTTGATAGGTCAGGAGAAAAACCAAATTCGTACTCGCGTATATTACCAACTGTATTATCGCTTATTACCGGCAACTGATCAAACAGATCCGTTTTCCAAGCGCCTTCGAATGGGTTCAACAGACCTGATCTTGAATATATAGGACCATTCTCTCCATATTGATACAGAACAAGCATTGAGATCAGCTTGTCGCTTAACCAATAATCAAGGTATGCACTCCAACTCAGCATGAAAGCAAATTGATCCGTTTGTGATTCATAACTTTGTAGATCCACTGCAGTATCAATCTGTTCATTTTCATACGACAACAGATGAACGATCGGCTGATGAAATGGTTTACTTTCACTCGTCTGTTGGCTTTCAGAATATGCTAACCATTTCCCATCGGATGAAAACCCTAAAACATCATAAGTTTGACTCTCCGAAATTTGGACGGGTGAATGGAGAAGAGGTTTACCTCCCACAAGATACAGTCCTCGATAGTCTTTATCTTTATATAAAATAGATCCATCGATACCAAAGTCAACTGATGGATCAATGGAAACACCCTCATTTGCACAAGTCGGGATATCAAGTCCAGGAAGACTAGCAAATGGATAAGGCGTCGACGTGACTGTAGCAGTTTTCTGTTGTAGTTGCGTTATGATAGGTGTTAGTGTTGGAATATTTTCCGGACTCGTTAGCGAAAGGACGGGGGTAATTTCAGATTTAGTAAGAGTAGGTGTAACAGCAGAATCAGCATTCTGTTGAGTGAAAGTACATCCAGTAATCAATAGTAATGCTATTACAACAAAATGAATCCTCATAGCCGTACGTCTCCCAAAAGGTCTTGTAATACATGTCCCAATTACAATTTCTGCCTATGCCTCGATTGGTTACTATCACATCATTGCACTAGATAAACGTCGGCCTCTCCACCCAATCGATCCATACACTCGATCCAATTTCTTCTTATTCACTGCAAACACTAATCCACTTTATGCTTATGCTCGACGAGAATCGGCAGTTTTGATGCACACTTTCTGCCTGCCATTTTGCTGAGTCAAAGATGATTCAATAATTGCAAATCATGATTGACAACTCACAAAATTTATTTATATACGTAGAAATAACTACCACCAAAATACGTTCCGATCCGCTCTGTACCTTTTGTTGCGAGTGATTCATTGGCAACGTTCCCCCAAGCCCACCAATCACCCATTACTTCACTGACTGCCGCCTTAGCATCGTCAAAAAAACCTCCCCAAACTGGGTATAAGTCATCTTGTCTTATTTCAACAGTGTTCATTTGTCTAGCAAATTGCAAACCTTGCAACCATACTAGCTGCTCTTCAAGACTACACCCGACCCCATTAAAACCACATATCGCACTACCCGTCCATGCAGTCCTTGTGGAAAAGTATTGATTCGAAACAGCACTGAGGGCAGCTGCATATACAGTATCCTTGTGCAGCGTCTTGAAAGAAGCTCCGAATTCTCCAGCTAAGATAAGGGCCACTAATGATTCATCACGAATTTTTCCGCTAGGATCCACATAGTTAAATCCTCCCTGAACAAATAATTCGTACCTCACTTCTTGATACCATTGTGCATTATAAGCTGCGCTTCCAGAGTTTTCATATCCCATGCGTTCAATATCGCTTGCCGATGGGACGGGTAAAAATTCGTTAGCTTCCAAATACTGATAATACTCATCTACGCTAATTTTCTTAGTTACATACCTCTCAAGCATATGGTCTTTCTTATTCCAACCTATATTATCGTCCGCTTCGTCATACCAATGACCAATCGGATCGACATACCTTATTGGGTTGTTACGAACATATCCAAACCTGTCCCAAGCTAATGAGTTCCCTAGATTTGGAATAATCGTATCCGCCTGCACAAAATGGGCAATCGAAGGGTCATACCACCGGGCCACGTAGTAATACAGCCCCATCTCCCCCGCCTGGCTCAACTGGCCCGTGTAGCGGTAGTCCGTGGACAGCTCCCCGCTGACCCAGCGCACCTCCCTGAAGACAGTGTAGCGCTGCTCGCTGTTCAGGCTGCCATCCGCATTCGCCGCCAGGCTGGCTGATCCTGCGAAGCACCCTTGAAGCGCAGCGGAAAGGGTTAGTGATCGCTCAACACCCACTCCAGCACGTCCTGCACCCCATCGCTGCGCCGCACGGCCACCGGCTGGCTGCCCAGCCGGTAGTACTTGATCACCTCGGACCCGCTG
>JAAZNU010000009.1 GCA_012798135.1 Veillonellaceae bacterium
CGTGGTAAAGTGTATTTTCATCAGAATCACCCCTGAGGTGAAAGTCTAAGATGACTGACAAACCCTTGTCATCCCCTGTATTTATTCGACTTTCAGCCTTGTGATTCCTTGAAATTTGTCAATTTGATCACGGATTCAGGACGCTAGTTAAACGCAATACCCCGGATGCTATTGCCGGCCGGGCTTTTGGGTATAATCAATCCGCCCAGTTCTTAGGAGCCTTCGGTGGCTCGGTAATGGGCGGGCATGTGGCGGCGTCCCTTGGTTTTCATTATGTTTTTTTTGTTACCAGTGCTTTGTTATTTGTTAATGCTCTTTGGGTGTATACAACAGTGTATAAACACGTTTTGGCGTGATAGAATTCAACCTGATTATGCATTCTGGTTCAAAATGTTGGAACTGCTCGGCAGCTCGGCGGGGCTCCGCTACGACTGCAACCAGCCGGCGGACTGGGAATATCTACTGGCGAAAACCTGGATGACGGAGGCAACGGCGGCCGTCATCCTCGATAAACTGGCAGAGCTCGACGCCATTAACGCCGAGCTCTGGAAAAAAATCATCTGGACCAATCATTTCGTCGATAACCTCGCGCCGGTGTTCGCCCGGCGCAATAGTTCGCTGCCCCGGAAACCGGAATTTCCCGGACGAAAACCCCGCTGCGGCGGGTTTCCGGTGACAAAGACCGATAAAGAAAAGGAAAGGAGAGTATAGTAAAGCAGAGAAAAGAGAAGTAGAAAGAGAAAGACCGCGCGCGTACGCGCGCTTCGCCGTCAGGGATTCTTCGCCGGCTCGTCTTCCAAATCGAGCGTGTAAACTACACATTGCTGTTTGCCGCAGTTTTTGGCCCGATAGAGCGCTATATCGCTTTTTCGCAGCAGGTCCTCCAACTGGACCTTAGAATCGCCGGACACCGTCGCGATGCCGATGCTGACGGACAGCGGCTGCAACGTGGCGGAGCCCGGGAAATGCTCCTTGATCGTTTCGATGATCGAATTTGCTTTCGCGATCAACCGACCAATGGTGGTTGGACCGAGGATGACGATGAGAAACTCGTCGCCGCCCATCCGCACGCAGATGTCGTCAGGGCACAAAGTCTGCAGCAGTTTGCCGATTTTTTTCAGGATCTTGTCGCCAAAGTGGTGGCCGAAAGTATCGTTGATCAGTTTGAAATTGTCGAGGTCGATGTACAGCAGGCTGATGCCATCCGTAGTTGTGGCGGAATCAATATTTTCGTAAAGAAAGCGGCGGGTGCATAAGCCGGTCAGTTGATCAGTATAAGCGATCTTCTTCAGCTGGGCCTGAAACCCGCGTTCCGTGGTCACGTCGCGGAAAATGTGCAGCGTGCCGACAAAATTGGCGAAGAAATCATAGATCGGTTCCGTGTGAATTTCGAGAATGAGTTCCGAGCGATTATGCGACAGGCCGAGTTCCCGGTCCGGCTCATAATAAAGCAGATTGGGCGGATTCGCGGCCGTGGTGGCGAATGCTTCGCGGATGGGAAAGGGGCGGCCGACGAGTTCCTCCTGAACGACATGGAAATACTCCTCGAATTTAGGATTGACGGAAATCACCTGTTCATCAGCGTCGGTGACCATGACGGCGAACGGCATGGTGCGCAGAATCAGTTCCAGCTTGGCATCGGTATTCCGGAACTCGGTCACGTCCTGAGCCACGCCGACCGTGCCGATGAGTTCGCCGCGTTCATCAAAGAGCGGCGATTTGTAGGTTTTCAACTGGCGCAGGCCCTGCTGGCCGGCCACCGTTTCATCGAATACCCCGGGCTGTCTGGAGGCAATGACGACCGAGTCGGTATCCAGGCAGACATAATCGCTGTTTTCGTAGACTTCTTTCGGTATGCTCCAGATGTGATAATGGTCATGGCCTTCGACGTCCTGGCGGTCTTTGTGCACGGTCGCGCAGAACGCGTCGTTGACCTTGACGTGAATGCCGTCCAGCCGTTTGAACCAGATCAGGTCCGGCACGCTGTTGATCATTGTGTCCAGATAATTTTTACCCAGCGCATATTTGCGGCTGAGAATCAGTTGGTTGAGGAGCTTCCGGAATCGGAACCGGATCAATTCAGGCTCGAATGGTTTCGGCCAGATATCCGCCAGCGTCTGGCGGGCCGGCTCGGTCAGTTGGTCCAGCTCCGTCCCTTCCAGGCACAGAACCAGCAGCGCCTGGGGGAAAAGCCTGGATAGCGTTTCCGCCGCCGGCTGGCCGAGGTCGTGGATCAAGAGATCGCAGGCGCGCGGATCGATTTGCGTCAGGCGGTCTGTTGACGAAATAGACACCTGGAGGTCACCGGTCGTTGGCGCCGCGGTGAGAATGGCTGACAGCTGGGCGCTGGCGCTAGCGATGACGACATTGACCTTGCGACTGAACATGACCGTTCACATCCCATTTGAATGATCCTAATACACGTATATAATATCAAAAATTATTCTTATTTGTCTAATGTATACGAACAATTTGTAATTGACGGCGCCAAAGACATTCAGGTTCAACTGGACAATTTAGTCGACGGCAATTAAATATTACGCGGAAATGGAGTGGAGACGATGACATTTTTGGCGGAAGCCCGGGAGATCAGCGACGAGATCATTGCCTGGCGGCGGGAACTGCACAAGATTCCGGAGATCGGCCTGATTCTGCCGCAGACGGCGGCGTTTGTGCAGGCGCGCCTGGAGGAGATGGGAATCGCCTATACGACGTTCGGGCGCCATTCGGGAATCGTGGCCCTGCTCGGGCCGAATCCCGGCAAAACGATCGCGTTGCGGGCGGACATGGACGGGCTGCGCATCAACGAGGAGTCGGAGTCCGAATACCGGTCCCAAAACAACAACATGCACGCCTGCGGCCACGACGCCCACACGGCGATCCTGCTGGGCGTCGCCAAACTGTTGAAACGGCACGAGGCGGAGTTGAACGGGCAGGTGAAGCTGCTGTTCCAGCCGGCGGAGGAGGGACCGGGCGGGGCATTGCCGATGATCGAGGACGGCGTGCTGGAGAACCCGAAGGTTGACGCGATTCTGGCGTTGCACATGGACCGGAAGATCTATCCTTTCCCCTGCAAGAACGGCGACGTGATCGTCAAATACGGTAACAGCTCGGCGGCCGACGATCAGGTGGACATCACCATCATTGGCAAGAGCGGCCATGGCTCCGAGCCGCACCGTTGCATCGACCCCATTGTCGTGTCCAGTCTGGTGGTGACGGCGATCCAGCATATCATCAGCCGGGAGATCAGTCCGTTTTCGCCCTGCGTGATCAGTTTCGGCACGATCACCGGCGGTCAGGGCGCGGAGAACATTATTCCCAACACGGTCGTGCTGCACGGGACGATCCGGAACCAGGACCTGGAGGTGCGAGAATTCGTGTTCCGGCGGATCGAGGAGATCGTCAAATACATCACGAAGGCGATGCGCGCCGATTACCAGCTGACCTACCTGAACGGCTACCCGCCGACGAAGAACGATCCGGCGATGGTGGACGGCTTCCTGGCTTCGGCGCGGCAAATCCTGTCGGAGGCAGACATCCATGTCAGCGACGAGAACAGCATGGGCGGCGAAGACGCCGGCTTCTTCTACCAGAAAGTTCCCGGCTGCTTCTTCCGTCTCTACAGCGCGGCGCCGTTTACGGACGGCGAAATCTATCCGGCGCACAGTTCCCGGTTTGTTCTTGATGATTCCGTCTTGTACCGGGGAACGGCCCTGTTTCTGCAAAATGTTTTTGACCAGCTATGCGTTACTGTGGTAAAGTAATAAGAGCAAATTTTTATAAAAGGGGTCGTTAATCATGAATGCGAAACAAAACCGTTGGCAAGTCATCCTGGCGCTGGTGCTGGCCTTAGTGATGGCACTGACGCTCGCCGGCTGTTCCTCCACGCCGGAAAAGAAACCGGCCGCCAATGCGCCCGCCGCTTCCGCCGATGACAGCCTGGCCAAGATCAAAGCCAAGGGACGTCTGGTGGTAGGAGTCAACGCGGAATTTGCCCCGTTCGAGTTCCACACGATGGTGAACGGTAAAGATGCGATTGTCGGGTTCGACATGGATCTGGCCCGGGAAATCGCCAAAGATATGGGCGTGAAGCTGGAACTGAAGGAACTGGCCTTCGATGCCCTTCTGACCACACTGCAGTCCGGCCAGATCGACGTAATCATCTCCGGGATGTCGGCTACGGCGGAACGCCGCAAGAGCGTGGATTTCTCCGAAGTCTACTACCGTGGCGAGCAGGTGTTGCTGACCACGAAGGACAACGTCGGCAAGTTCAACAGTTTCAGCGATCTGAAAAACTACAAGATCGGCCTGCAACTGTCCTCTTTGCAGGATAAGCTGATCACCTCGCTGATTCCGGACGGCAAGTTCACCAAGATCGAAAGCATGAACACGCTGTTCCTGTCCCTGAAGTCCAAGCAGATCGACGGGATCGTGACCACGAAGGTCGTTTGCCAGATGGCAATGGCCGCCAATCCAGAATTCGTGATCGCGGAAAAAGTGAAGATCGACGATTCGTCGCTGAACAGCCCGGGCGTGGCCGTGGCCATGCGGAAAAATTCCGCCGCTCTCAAGGCGCAGATGGATAGCACGGTGAAACGCCTGAACACTTCCGGGCAAATGCAGAAGTATGTCGAGGAGGCCAGCAAGCTGGCCGGCACGACCCAGGGTAAAAAATAAGCCGGTAACCCAAAAACCGGCATAGGGGAAGCAACGTGGATTTTAGTTTTGCGGACCAATATTTACCGATGTTTTTCAACGGCATCAAGCTGACGTTGATCATCTCGGTGATCTCCATCATTCTGGGGACGCTGGTCGGGATTGTCGTCTACTTTCTAAAAACCTCCCGCCTGGCCTTCGGAAGAATTTATCCCCTGCGCGCGGTCGCCTTTGCGTTCATCGAAACGATGCGCGGCACGCCGGTGCTGCTGCAGGTGCTGGTGGCCTACGTGCTGGTCAGCATGAGTCCGAACTCGTCGGAGCTGCCCAGCAACATGGTGGCCTTGATCGCCAGCATCAGCGCGATCAGCCTCAACTCCAGCGTGTATATCGCCGAAATCGTCCGGGCGGGGATCCAGTCCGTGCCCCGGGGGCAGATGGAGGCGGCCCGGAGCCTGGGCATGTCGCATATGATGGCAATGCGGGAAATCATCATGCCGCAGGCGATCAAAAACATCCTGCCGGCGATCGGCAACGAATTCGTCGCGGTTATCAAAGGTTCGTCGATGGCCTATGTCCTGGGCATCGCCGAACTGACCTTCACCGCCAAGGTGGTTCAGGGCGCCACGTATAAGGGCCTGGAACCGCTCCTGATTTCCGCCCTGTTCTATCTGGTCCTGACCTTTTCGATGGGCCGGTTGGTCGGCTGGGCCGAAAGGAGGATGAAGGCCAGTGATTCGCATTAACGGTCTGTACAAGGACTTCGGCGACAACCACGTCTTGAAGGGCATCACCAACCATATCCAGAAGGGCGAAGTGGTCGTGGTCATCGGCCCGTCCGGCTCGGGAAAATCGACGTTTCTGCGCTGCCTGAACCTCCTGGAGACGCCGACGGCGGGGGAGATCATTCTGGAAGGGCAAACGATCACCGACCCGAAGGTCGACATCAACAAGGTTCGCACCAAACTGGGCATGGTGTTTCAGCAGTTCAACCTGTTCCCGCATAAGACGGTGGCCGAGAATATCATGATTTCCCCCATGCTGGTGAAAAAAGTCTCCCGGGAGGCGGCGCACGAAAAAGCGGTGTCGCTGCTGAACCGGGTGGGTCTCGCGGAAAAGGAGAACGCCTACCCGTCATCCCTGTCCGGCGGGCAGCAACAGCGGGCGGCGATCGCCCGGGCCTTGGCCATGGAGCCGGACGTCATGCTGTTCGATGAACCGACCTCGGCCCTCGATCCCGAGATGGTCGGCGAAGTGCTGGGCGTCATGAAACAACTGGCGAATGACGGAATGACCATGGTGATCGTTTCACACGAGATGGGGTTTGCCAGGGAAGTGGGCGACCGAATCCTGTTTATGGACGATGGTCAGATTCTGGAGGAAGGGCCGCCGGAACAGCTGTTCAACCAGCCGCGCCATCCGCGGACCCGGGATTTCCTCTCGAAGGTGCTGTGATTATCGGACTGGTTTGATGGAATGTCGTGAACTGAAAAAGGAGCCGACGGAAAACAGTTTTGTTTCCGCCGGCTCCTTTCCGTTCGATAAGGGTGGTTAGTTGGCAGCCAACAGCTTTTTGACAGCTACTTTCAAAACTTTTACCCCATTTTCCAACGCATCGGTGTCAAAATGCATGTCCGGATGGTGCAGGCCGGGAACGGCATTGACGCCGAGTCCCCAGAACCCGGCTTTCAGGCTGGGTTTTTCGCGGGTGTAAAAGAAGAAGTCCTCGCCGCCCGGCGTGTAAATTGGCGCCATCACGCCGGCTTCGCCCAATACTTCCCGGATGGACTCGGTCAGGACGGCGGTGATCTCGTCGGTCAGTTCCGCCGCCGGGATTTCTTTGACCAGTTTGGCGTCTGCTTTGGCGCCGAGGGCCGCCACGCCGTTTTGCACGGCTTGCAGGACTTTGGCTTTCAGTTCGTCCATGACCGGGTTGAATTGCGCCCGGATGTCCCAGCAGATCAGGGCGTCGGCCGGAATCGCGTTGGTCACACCGGAATCGCACAGGAAACGGGTCGCCTTGGCGCTGCAGGACATGTTCGGGTCCAGCCGGATATTGTTGACGGTGTGAATGGCGCTGACGGCGGCCTGGATGGCGTTGACGCCCAGATGGGGCCGGGCGCCATGGGCCGGTACGCCGGTGATGCGAGCTTCGACCGTGCCGGAGGCGGAGTAGTGGATCGCCGGGCTGGCCTGGCCTTTTTTGCATTCTTCCGCCGGCCGGATATGGAGGCCGAGCAGGATGTCCACGTCGTCAATGGCGCCGCCCTTGATCATGGCTAGGGCGCCGGCGCCCAGCTCCTCCGCCGGTTGAAAAATCACTTTCAGGCGACCTTTCGTGATGGCTTTTTCCTGAAGCAGTTCCTCGGCAGCCGTCAATACCATCGAGGAATGGGCGTCGTGGCCACAGGTGTGGCGGGCGCAATGAACGCCGTTAATCACGTGGCCGAGGGCGTCCATGTCGGCACGCAGGGCCAGGGTCGGGCCGGCGACGCCGCTGTCGAACACGCCGATAATTCCTGTAGTATCACCGACATTGCGGGTGACCGCAAAACCCGCCTTCTCCAGCTGATCGGCCAAGTAAGCGGAAGTTTTCAACTCCTGGAAGCCGACTTCCGGGATGGTATGCAGATGGTGGTAACGTTCCAGCAATAAAGACAACGAGGCCGCCTCCTTATCGTTTCAGTAATTTTTCTGCTGCGTAGACCAGAACGTCTTTCCCTTTCTCCAGGGCGTTCTTGTTAAATTTCATGGCGGGATGGTGAATTCCCGGCGTCAGGTCGCAGCCCAGGCCGAAATAGCCGGCTTTGATCGCTGGCTTTTCTTTGATGAAGAAATGAAAGTCTTCGCCACCGGCCGTCTTCACCGGCGCGTGCAGACCCGCCGGCCCATACACGGCCGCGATCGCTTCCGACAGCAGTTCGACCATCTCGCTGGAATATTCGGCGGCGGGGATTCCCTGATAGTGGGTGACGTCTACCGTTGCTCCGACCGTCGCCGCGCCGGCCTCAATGGCGACTGTGGCTTTCTCCAGCAGTTTGACCATCGTCGGATTCAGTTCGGAGCGGACGTCCCAAGTCACGGTCGCTTCCGCCGGGATGGCGTTGGTGACGCCGGAATCGCAGTGAAAGCGGGTCGGTTTGATGCTGTAGGATTCATTTGGATTCAGACGCAGGGCATTGACAGCCGTGATCGCTACCGCAGCGGCGTCGATCGCGTTGACGCCGAGATGAGGGCGGGCGCCGTGGGCCGGGACACCATGAAACACGCCTTGCAGCCGTTCGGAAGCGGCATGATATAAAGCCGGGACTGATTGGTCCATGGTGACTTCTTCACCGGGACGCAAATGGACGCCCAAGATCATGTCTACGTCGTCAATCGTGCCGGCCTTGATCATGGCGAGAGCGCCGGTCCCTAGTTCTTCCGCCGGCTGAAAAATGATCTTCAGTTTTCCGGTTTGGATGGCGCCGGCCTTCGCCAGCTCCGCCGCCGCCGTGAGTACCATGGCAGAATGGGCGTCGTGGCCGCAGGAATGGATGGCGCACAATTTGCCGTCGATCATGTGACCCAGCGCATCCATATCAGCGCGCAACGCGACGGTTGGTCCCGCTGTCCCGCTGTCGAGGACACCGACGACCCCGGTGGTGTCGCCGACGTTTTCGGTGACGGTGAAGCCAGCCTTGCGCAGCTCACCGGCCAAAAACGCCGCCGTCTTATGTTCCTGGAAGCCCAGTTCGGGTATGGTGTGCAGAAAATCATACAATTCGATGACTCTTGACATGGTATCCCCTCCCTATCGATTGGCTTGATTGTAACGAATTTTGCGCTTTTTTTCAAGTCCGCGACCAGTGGGTGGCAGCGGCGGAAGGTGCGGGAAACAATATTGATGTCCTTGTATACGGGACGAAAGCTCGAATCTTGGCGGACTTATTGACTTATTATTGACTTATTCGTGAATAATTCGTATAATGCCTTGCATGCTAGATTATGATGGGAGGAATAGTGATGGCCGAAGAAAAAAATACGCAACCAGCCAGCGAGTGGAAAGCCGGACCGGGCGCGTACATTGCCCTGATTGTCGCGATTGTGTTTTTCTCAGGACTTTTGATGAAAGTCAATGGCATGAAGTGGCTCAGCGCATTCGACTTTACCACCCTGGGCGGAACCTTCGGAACAATGAAGGAGCCCGCGAAGAACAATTTCATGGGCGCCGGTGGAATCAGCGCCCGGGCGGGATTTCTGTTCGCCCTGTCGCTCGCGCCGTCCGTCATGTTGGCGCTGGGATTCTTGGAGATTTTTACGCACTACGGCGCCATCAAAGCGGCGCATAAGCTACTGACCCCGTTACTCAAACCGTTGCTCGGCATTCCCGGCCTTACCGGCCTCGCACTGATTACGGACCTGCAAAGCACCGATGCCGGCGCGGCGTTGACCAAGGAACTGTACGACGAGAAACAGATCACCAAGAAGGACTTGGTGGTGATGAGCGCCTGGCAGTATTCCGGCGCCGGGATGATCAGCAATTATTTTTCGATTGGTGTGGCCTTGTTTACTTTTCTGACGGTGCCGGTGATTATTCCCCTGGTGCTGATGTTTGTGCTGAAATTTGTCGGCGCCATTTTTGTCCGGTTTGTCTTGAACACTGTTTACAAGGGGGATTTCCAAGATGAGCAATAATGCGAAGCCGGCCGCGAGCAATCCGTTTGACATTTTTGTCATCGGCGCCCGGAAAGGTTTTCAAATTGCGATCAACAACCTGATGCCCAATGTGCTGATGGCGTATGTGATTGCGGAAATATTGAACATTATGGGCGCCATGCAGTTTATCGGCAAGATCTTCGCCCCGATGATGGGTATCTTCGGACTGCCGGGCGAGGCGGTCACCGTTCTGCTTACCACGTGGCTGTCTTCGTCGGCTGGAACCGGTGTGGCGGTCAGTTTGATCAGTAAAGGCGTTTTGAACGGGACCCACGCTTCCATTCTCATCCCCGCCCTGTTCCTGATGGGAGCTCAGTTGCAGTATATGGGCCGGTTGCTGGGTGTGGCCGATGTGCCGAAGAAATACTGGCCGCTGTTGATGCTGGCGAGTATTATCAACGCCTGCATCGCCATGATCGTCATGCGCTTTGTTGTGTAAAAACGCATCGCCATACCCTAACTCGGTACGCAAAAAAAATTTTTTTCAAGTATAAAATAGTGCGGCAGCTTTCTTGGAAAGACGGATTTTCCTTTGTGCACGTCGGAAGATGAGATACAGGGATGAGCCGCGGTGAACATCGGGAAATTTGGGTGGTTGCAGAGAGAAAGAGGGGTATGATCTTGTTTCTGGTGCTGCCTAGCTATTTGCCGACAAACGATGTTTGTGCATAAATATGCGTTTAAGCTCGAAAATATTTCTCGCGTCTGGCTTGACAAGTTAAGCAATCCTGACTATCATACTATCAACGTGAGAAAATAGTCTTTTGCGAGGCGATGAAGCCGTAAACAACCATGTTGTTTACGGCTTTACTTTTTATATTTTGTAAATAGACTGATTGATTACTGATCCGGCCGATGGCGCTTGCGCCTCGCCTTCGACAATGAAGTCGCAAACAACAGGAATGTTTGCGGCTCTTTTATATTTTGGCGCAAAAGAGTGCAGAGGCGGCGTGCAGTCGGAGCGCAACAATAATGAAAGAAAGCGGGGATCAAGAAGTGAAATTCAAACAACGATTCTCAAGTATGGTTGTAGTAGTGTGCTGTGCATTGATGGTGGCGTTGGCAGGGTGCGGCGGTGGGGTGAAAGACGCCAAACCGACCGCCGGCGGCAAGAAAGTGATCAACATCGGTCTGATGAACGCTCCGGCCGGATTCAATCCGTTGGAGTGGTCGGATGTATCTCAGAATTTGGTGACGGCGCTACTGTTTCTTCCGCTGGTCGACCTTGAAGAGGATATGACATACAAGCCACTGCTGGCGGACAGTATTGAAACCAAAGATAATCAAACCTATACCGTCAAGTTGAACCCCAAGGCGAAATGGACGGATGGCAAACCTGTCACGGCGGATGATGTGCTGTTCACGCTGAAGTTGATTACGAATCCCAAAGTCGCTTCGACGGTGGCATCCAGTTTCACGATCCTGGAGGGGTTGGACGCAAACGGAAAGAATTCCTCGGGCGGGGATATCAGTGGCGCCAAAAAGTTGGATGCTAACACGGTGCAGTTTAAAACCAAGAAGCCAATGGACGCCAATTTGTTCCGGGATTCGGTGGGGACCAAGCTGAAGACGATGCCGATGCATGTATTGAAGGATGTAGCGCCGGAGAAAATCTACCAGCATCCATTTATGCAGAAACCGGACGTGACAAGCGGCGCCTTTAAGTTGGTAGCCTATCAAAAAGGACAGTATGTTCAGTTCATAGCGAATAAGGAATATTTCAAAGGCTCACCCAAAGTGGACGAGATCTTTCTGAAAGTCATGCCGGGGTCTAATATCACGGCACAACTGCAAACCGGTGAAATCGACATGAATGAAACCAAGGTTGGCCTGGTACCTTTCGAAGATACCGAAAAAGTAAAAGCGATGGCACACCTGACCACCGGTTTTTCCGAACCCAATGCCATTCAGACCCTGATGATCAATATTGAAAAGATTCCGGATGTGCGGGTTCGCAAAGCCATCTCGTACGCGATCAACCGGAATATGATCCGGGACAATTTGCTGAAAGGCACCGGTGATGGAATTGAATTGCCGTACTTTGCCTTCAGCCCATTCATCAACAAGACCATCCCGGCAACGCCGTATGATCCGGAAAAAGCGAAGCAGCTGTTGAAGGAAGCTGGCTGGGAAAATGCAAAACCGATTCACTTTGACGTGCCGACCGGCAATAAAGTTCGGGAGCAAGTAGCGGATATCATTACGGAAAATTTGAAACAGGTCGGACTGAATGTGCAGGTGCAGAAGTATGATTTTGTGACCAGCCTGACTAAAGGGAAAAAAGGCGAGTTTGATATTTATCTTGTGGGGATACCCATATATTACCCCAACAATCCGGATGTTTCCCAGATATTAAAGACTGGCGCGACCTTGAACCTGTCCCGCTACAGCAACCCGGAAATGGATCAGCTGTTGCTGGATGGAATGAATACGGTGGATCCGGAGAAACGCAAACAGATCTACAACAAAGTGCAAGAGTTGTTTTACCGGGATCTGCCCTGCCCTGGCGTCTATGTTCAGAAGCAGCTCTGGGCCGTCAATAAACGGGTATTGGTAGGACGGCCGCGTTGGACCGGGCTTTTCAGCAATGTTCAGGAGTGGGACATCAAACAGTAACAAAAAAGAGAAAACAGAGGCGGTGATCAAGCATGAACGAGTTGTTGACAGTTCGTAATCTGTACACAGCGTTTCGCACGGCGGAACGAGAAGTGACGCCGGTGGATGGAGTCAGTTTCTCCATAAAAGCGGGAGAAACTCTGGGCGTCGTCGGAGAATCCGGCTGCGGCAAGAGCGTCACATCCGCCTCGGTGATGCAGCTATTGGGCAGAAATGGCCGAGTCCGTCACGGCGAAATTTTGTTTGAGGGAACCGATTTGGTGACCTTGACGGAAGAAGAGATGCGGCGTATTCGCGGCAACCGGATTTCGATGATTTTCCAGGAACCGATGACTTCTCTGAATCCGGTTTTTACCATTGGCTTTCAGATGTTGGAAGCCATTCGATTGCATTTGGATCTCAAACCGGCTGAAGCTCGCCGATATGCTGCGGAGATGCTGCAAAAAGTCGGGATTCCCCGAGCGGAGGCGGTCCTTGACGCTTATCCGCACACGCTGTCGGGTGGAATGCGGCAGCGGGTCATGATCGCCATGGCGCTGTCCTGCAAGCCGCAGTTGTTGATTGCCGACGAGCCAACCACGGCGCTGGACGTTACCATTCAGGCCCAAATTCTTGACCTGATTAAAAGACTGAGTCGGGCTTCGGGGATGTCGGTGATGCTGATTACGCACGATTTGGGAGTCATTGCGGAAATGGCGGATCGGGTGATTGTGATGTATGCCGGCCAAGTGGTGGAGGAGGCGGATGTGTTTTCCCTGTTCGAAAATCCGCAGCACCCCTACACTCAGGGCTTGTTGCAATCGATTCCCCATATTGACAGCCGAGAGACCGAACGACTGGAATCCATTCCCGGGAGCGTTCCCTCACTGTATCAGGGCGTGACCGGTTGCCGATTCCGGGAGCGGTGCGCTTGGGCTACCGACCGTTGCGCGCAGGATGCGCCACCGCTGTTGAGGGCGGAATCTGAGCATCGGGCCCGCTGCTGGCTGGTGCAAAGCGTGACGCGGCATTCCCGGAAAGAGGCGGCCTATGCTTGAGGCGGCGGTTGCACAAAGCGAGCCATTGCTGACTGTGGAAAATCTAAAAACCTATTATCCAATCCGCAAGGGCATTCTGTCGCGTACCGTTGGCTATATCAAAGCCGTCGACGGCGTGGATCTGAAGATTTTTCCGGGAGAAACGCTGGGATTGGTGGGCGAATCCGGTTGCGGGAAATCGACCATCGGCCGCACGATTGTCCGACTGGAACAACCGATGGAAGGCCGGGTCTTGTTTGAAGGCAAGGACTTGGCACAGCAATCGGCAAGGTCCATGGCGGAGGTTCGCACGAAACTTCAGATCATTTTTCAGGACCCTTATTCCTCCCTCAATCCTCGCAAGCGGGTCGGCGACATTTTAGCGGAACCGTTGCATGTGCATCGGTTGGCGTCACCGGACGAGATCCCGGAACAAGTTGAGAAGCTGCTTGAACAGGTGGATTTGCAACGCAATCAAAAAAACCGGTATCCTCACGAGTTTTCCGGCGGTCAGCGCCAACGGATCGGCATTGCCCGGGCTCTGGCGGTACGACCAAAATTGATTGTCTGCGACGAGCCGGTTTCGGCGCTTGATGTTTCGACCCAGGCGCAGGTTCTGAACCTCTTGAAGGATTTGCAGAGCCGCTTTGCCTTGACGTATTTGTTTATTGCCCATGGGTTGGGCGCAGTCCGCTACATCAGCGACCGGATTGCAGTCATGTATTTAGGGAAAATCGTCGAAATTGCGCCGACCCGCGAGATTTTCCGCCATCCCCGCCATCCCTACACCAAAGCCCTGCTCAGCGCCTATCCGGTCCCCGACCCCCGGCAAAGGGACAAACAACGGCTAATTATCGATGGCGACGTTCCGAGTCCGGCCAACCCGCCCCTCGGTTGCCGGTTCCACACCCGATGCCCCTTTGCGCAGGAAGTGTGCCGTAAACACGTACCGCCGCTGGTCGGCGACGGGCACATGGCAGCGTGCCACTTTGCAGGTTAAATACGGAGGTTGGATACGATGGTAAGTTATATTATACGTCGTCTGCTCATTGCCGTGCCCGTTCTGTGGGGAGTGACAGTGATTTGTTTCGCCGTGATCAATATGGCACCGGGGAGCCCGCTGGATATGATCGTCGACCCCAATATTTCGGCGGCCGATATTGCCGCCCGGAAAGAGGCATTGGGTTTGAATGCGCCCTTGTATGTGCAGTACTTCCATTGGCTAGAGAACTTGCTGCAGGGGAATCTCGGATACTCCATGACGACGTACCGTCCCGTGGCGGAGATGATTGGCGAACGCATCGGGCCGACATTGGTGTTGATGGGGGCAGCGCTACTGATCGGCATCGTACTGTCGATTCCTCTCGGCATCATCAGCGCGACCCGGCAGTATTCGAAGCTGGATTATTTATTCGCCACCGGCTCTTTGCTCGGAATTTCCGTGCCGACGTTTTTTCTGGGGTTGAGTTCGATCTATATTTTTTCATTGGTGCTGAAAATTTTGCCCTCCAGCGGCATGATCACCCTCGGCACGGGTGGTGGAATTGTCGATCGCCTGCAACATTTGCTGATGCCAGCCATGGTGTTGGGAGTGAATGTCGCCGGGAAGCTGGTTCGGTATGTCCGGTCCTGTATGCTGGAAATTCTTGACCAGGATTATTTGCGTACCGCCCGGGCCAAAGGTTTGTCGGAATCGATCGTCATCAACCGGCATGCGTTGCGAAACGGTTTGATTCCGATCATTACCGTCGTGGGCCTGGAAATTGCTACACTATTGGGCGGGGCGATCATCACCGAGCAGATTTTTTCCTGGCCGGGAATCGGTCAGCTCACGATGGAATCGGTGATGAGTCGGGACTACCCAACGTTGATGGGTTTGAATTTGTTTGCGGCGGCCGTGGTGCTTGGCGTCAATCTGTTGACGGATGTGGCGTATTCCTTCGCCGATCCTAGGATTCGTTACAACTAAGGCGAGGAGAGAGTGAAAGTGGAAATGGCTGCGGAATCTCGGAAAATAAATCGGTCGCCGGCTCCATCACCGGAGAATCCAGCGCAAGTCGAGGCGGTGGCGACCGAGAACTACACGCGTCTGGTGACGCGGCGATTTATGAAACACAAGCTGGCGGTCGGCGGTGTGGCAGTGATCCTGTTGCTGTCGTTACTGGCGCTGTTCGCCCCGCTGGTGGCGCCGCAGGATCCTTACCAAGTGACGCAAGACTTCAGCGCGGCGCCATCCGTCAAGCATATTTTTGGTACGGATCAGGTGGGGCGGGACGTTGCCAGCCGATTGATTTATGCAGCCCGGGTATCGCTGTTGGTTGGTTTGGGAACAACGTTGATTAGTGTGAGTCTGGGAACGATTCTTGGCTTGATCTCCGGTTATTTTGGCGGAAAAATCGATTTGTCGCTGATGCGGATCGTGGACGTGTTCATGTCATTTCCGCAGATGTTGTTGATCTTGGTTGTGGTCAGCATTGTGGGGCCCGGGTTGATAAAAATCATCTTGATCCTGGGTTTTTTGGGCTGGCCGCGAGTGGCCCGGATCGTTCGGGGTAGCGTGTTGTCGATCAAAGAGAACGATTATATCAAAGCAGCGGTCGCCATGGGCTACAGTACACCCCGTATCTTGTTCCAACATATTCTGCCGAATGCGGTGGCACCTATTTTAGTTCATGCCACTTTCAGTATCGCCAATGCAATTATCGTGGAAGCATCGCTCAGCTTTCTGGGGTTAGGTGTGCAACCGCCGACGGCGAGCTGGGGCAATATGCTGACAGATGCACAGACTTTGTCGGTGCTGACAACAAAACAATGGCTATGGATTCCGCCTGGAGTCATGATCATAATTAGCGTTTTATCGGTAAACTTCATCGGTGATGGCTTACGGGACGCCTTGGATCCGCGCAACTTGCGCTGATTGGCTAAGGAAAATCAAACAGGCTGGGAAAGAAAAAAACGGAGGGATACGATGAACGGAAATTTGCGAAACAAACTGGCGACAGGGTTGCTCCTGCTGGCCTTGACATTGAACCTGGCCGCCTGTGGGGGCGGCGCTCCCGCAAATAGCAGTGAGAGCAAAGCCAAAAAAGTCATCAGCGTCGGTATGATGAATGCACCAAGCGGTTTCAATCCCTTGGAATGGTCGGACTTGGCACAGAATGTGTGTACGGCGATTTTATTTAAGCCGCTGGTGGAGTTCGGCGATGAGATGAAGCACGAATACGCATTGGCGAGTTCAATCGAAACCAAAGACAATCAGACTTTCATTGTCAAGCTGAATTCCAAAGCGAACTGGACCGACGGCAAACCGATTACGGCTGATGACGTACTGTTTACTATGGGTTTGATCAGTAATCCGAAAGTGCCGGCGACCGTCGCCTCCGGATTCAACATTATCGAGGGTCTGAACGGAAACGGCAAGAATATCCAAGGAGGTCCCATTGCCGGTGTAAAAAAGATCGACGATAAGACCATATCGTTCAAGACCAAGGCGCCTGTGTCCATGATCGCTTTCAAGGAAGGTATTGGCACTCGGCTGAAAACAATGCCGGCCCATATTTTGAAAGATGTTGCACCGGAACGCTTGTATCAGCATCCGTTTATGCAGAAACCGACGGTTTCGAGTGGCCCGTTCAAATTGGCGGCCTACCAAAAAGGACAGTTTGTCCATTTTGTCGCCAATAAGAGTTATTTCAAAGGTGCGCCGAAACTGGACGAATTGTATTTCAAAACGATGCCGGGTCCAAACATTACGGCGCAGCTGCAAAGCGGCGAAATTGACATGAATGACCCCAGCCTGGGAATGATTCCGTTCGAAGATACCGACAAAGTTCGTGCTATGACGAATTTGACTGCCGACTCAACGGGGCCGCAAAGTGCAATTCAAACCTTGATGATCAACTTGGAAACGATTCCCGATGTCCGGATTCGCAAGGCCATTTCCCATGCCATTAACCGGCAAATGATCGTCGACAAACTGTTGAAAGGCGACGGTGCCGTGGTTGAATTGCCATATCTGCCCAGTAGTCCCTACCAGAACAAAAGCTTAGTACCGGTAACGCCATATGACCCGGCGAAGGCCAAACTACTGTTGCAGGAAGCCGGTTGGGACACCGGGCGAACGATCCGCTTCGCCGTTCCCACTGGTAACAAGGTGCGGGAGCAGGTAGCAGACATTATCGTGGATAATTTGAAAAGCGTCGGCCTGAATGTCCAAATACAGAAGTATGATTTCGTAACCAGCATGGCCAAGGCCAAAAAAGGCGACTATGATATTTATATCATTGGGTTAACAGTTTATCCGGCGACTCCGGACATCTCCCGGATTCTGCAAACCGGCGAACCGTTGAATTTGTCAAAATACGACAATCCGGAAATGAATGCGTTGTTCTTGGCGGGAAAAAGCGCGGTGGATCCAGTCAAACAACAGGAAATCTATAATAAAATTCAAGAACTGTTCGCTCGCGACTTGCCCTGCCCGTCGATTTATGCCCAAAATACACTGAAAGCGATCGCCAAACGGGTTAAAGTCGGCAAGCCTCAATCGTATGGCATGTATAACAACCTGGAACTTTGGGACGTACAATAACGTAGCAATTGATTAAGGATGAGTGAACCTGCATGGTTTTGCTCATCCTTAATTTGCGTCCTGGAGTGTAAACAGGAAATGAAAGGATGATATAATGTGAACTGGGAAACTTTGCGGGCTGATGCGGAAAAAATCAAGCCGGAGGTCATCAACCTCCGGCGACATTTTCATATGCATCCGGAATTGTCGCGACAGGAAGAAAAAACGGTGGCGCTGGTGCAGCAGATACTGGAAGGATTGGGCATCGCCACGCACCGGGTCGCCGGCACCGGACTGGTGGGTCTCCTACAGGGAAAGGGATCGGGCAAGACAGTGGGAATTCGGGCAGACATGGATGCCCTGCCCATGCATGACGGCAAACAGGTCGAGTATGCGTCGCGCGAAGAAGGAAAGATGCATGCCTGCGGACATGACGCGCATACTGCTGGCCTGTTGGGAGCAGCGATGCTGCTCAGTCAATATCGGGATCGGTTTTCCGGCAATGTGAAGTTCCTTTTCCAACCGGCGGAAGAAAATGGTGGCGGAGCTTTGCCGATGATTGAAGCCGGTGTGATGGAAAATCCCCATGTTGACGCGGTGTTTGGCTTACATGTTAATCACGAACTGGACGCTGGCACGGTAGGTTTTCGCTACGGCCAGTTCTATGCGGCGGCGGATATGATGGAGATTACTGTGCATGGTCAATCCGCTCACGGGGCTCGGCCCCATGTCGGTGTGGACGCCATTCTGGTTGCCAGTCAGATTGTCACGGCGTTGCAGAGCTTTGTAAGCCGCAATGTGAATCCGATTGAGTCGGCGGTCGTTACGATCGGCAAATTTGTCGGTGGCTATCAACGCAACATCATCGCCGACAAAGTAGAGTTGTCCGGAACAGTTCGAACATTGAGCCCGGCCGTGCGTGCTGAGGCCCAAACCCGCCTGACAAAATTGGTCCAAGGTATCGCCGAATCGTTCGGCGCAACCGCCGAGGTTCAATATATCCTGGGATATCCGACGGTGATTAATGATGAGGCCATGACGGAATTTGCCCGGCGCAGCGCTGAAGAATTATTGGGCGTAGCGAATGTGAGCGTGATTACGGAACCCAAAATGGGCGGAGAGGATTTTGCGTTTTTCCTTCAGAAAGCGCCCGGTACCTTTTATCAACTGGGCGTCCGGAACAAGGCCAAAGGAATCGTTCATCCCACGCATACACATCTGTTCGATATCGATGAAGAGGCGTTAGCGATCGGCGCCGCCGTTCATGCGAAGCTCGCACTGGATTTTCTGGCGGGGTGAGGCGATTTAGAAGATCGATGCAGAGGAGAATTTAGATGCCAAAGATTGTTAGTGTAGTGCCAAAGTGGCGATTTGATGCAACCGGGGCAACAGTGCCGAAATCCTGGGAAATGATTTTTGTTGATGCAGAAGACGACGCGGCGCTGATGGCGGCCTGCAAAGGAGCCGACGCCTTGTTGGCACCATCAGGGTTCCAGAAGATTACCGCCGAATTGCTGCATCGCAATTCACAACTCAAATTGGTGCAGGAATCCGGTGCAGGATTTGACGGCGCGGACATTCAAACAGCCCGAGAATTGGGAATTCCGGTCGCGAATGTGCCTGGCGCCAATGCCCATGAAGTTGCGGAATATACGATCGGTTTGATGATTGCGATGCAGAGGTGCCTGATTATTGCCGATCGGGAAACAAAAGCCGGTCAGTATTTAACAGTCAGAAAACAGATGTTTCTACATGGACTTGGTGATATGCCGAGCAGCACGATCGGTTTGGTCGGATTAGGCGCCATTGGGCGCAGAGTGGCGGAAATCGCGCGATTTCTCGGTGCCAAAGTGGTGTATTACAATCGAACCCGTTTGGCAACGGAAAAGGAAGACGAGTTGGGACTTGAATATTCTTCGTTGCCTGAGCTACTGGCGCATAGCGATATCGTCAGCCTGCATATCCCGCTGACGCCGCAAACACGGGGCTTGATCGGCAAAAAAGAAATGCTGCTGATGAAACCCAGCAGCTACCTGATTAATACCGCCCGGGGCGATATTATCGACCAAATCGCCCTGGCGGAAATATTGGAAAGCGGCAGAATCGCCGGAGCGGCAGTGGATGTGTTTTATCCCGAACCGCCGCCGGCAGAGCATCCGCTCTTGACCCTTTCGCCGACGGCGCAGGATCGGCTGATTGTAACGCCGCACATGGGCGGCGTTACGGCTAATTGTTTTCGACGGATGCTCGAAGGCGCCATCGAAAATATCCGCCGGGTCTGCGATGGCGAAGCTCCCCAAAACGTGGTCAACGGTTTGTAGTTGCCCCCCTAACAACCGAAGGATTGTTCGGTTCGCTCGATAATTTCGTCCTGCAATTCCTTGCTGAGGTTGTGGAAATGGTCGCTGTAACCGGCGACCCGGACAATTAGGTCCTTGTACTCGTCAGGATGATTTTGCGCATCGATCAGCGTCTGCCGGTCGATGACGTTGAATTGGATGTGATGGCCGTCTAGGCTGAAATAAGAACGAATCAGCGAGGCCATGTTTTCCAGGCCCCGGTCGCCGGCAACGACGGCCGGGGTAAATTTTTGGTTGAGCAGAGTGCCACCGGTCTGCAGATGATCCATCTTTGAGGCCGATTTGATGACGGCGGTAGGTCCGCGCCGATCGGCGCCTTTATCGGGGGAAATTCCCTCCGATAAAGGCTTTTGGGCTAGCCGGCCGCTCGGACTTGCTCCCATCACCGCGCCGAAATATACATGGCAAGTGGTTGGCAGCATGTCGATCCGATAGAATCCGCCCTTTCGGTTGGGGCGACCGGTTACTTCGCCATGATAGGCGCGAAATGCCCGAATCATCAACTCGTCGGCGTAATCGTCGTCATTGCCGTATTTGGGCGTCTTTTCGCAGACCCAGTGATGGAGTCGGTCATAGCCGACGAAATTGTCGCGGAGGGCGGCCAGTAGTTCCGTCATGGTGAAGCGCTGTTTGTCAAAGACGTTATATTGGATGGCGGCTAAGCTGTCGGTCAAAGTGCCGATGCCGACCCCCTGAATGTAGCTGGTGTTGTAGCGGGCCCCGCCGGCGTTGTAATCCATGCCTGTTTGGATGCAGTCGTCGACGCAGATCGACAGGAAGGGCACCGGCATCCGGGTAGCGTACAGTTTTTCGATCACATGGTTGCCTTGGATTTTAATATCGATGAAGTGGTGCAGCTGGCGGCAATAGGCATCGAACAGTTCGTCAAAGGAGTTAAACCCGTTCGGGTCACCGGTCTGGAGGCCCAATTGGAGGCCGCTGACCGGATCGAAGCCATTGTTGAGAGTGATTTCCAGGACTTTTGGCAGATTGAAGTAACCGGTCAGGATATAGGCTTCTTTGCCGAACGCGCCGGTTTCCACGCAACCGCTGGCTCCCCCCTGACGGGCGTCGACGATCGATTTGCCGGCGTTCAGGAGTTCCTGGATGATGGCGTCGGTATTGTAAAAAGCCGGCTGCCCCCAACCTTTGCGAGAGATTTCGCAGGCTTTCTTCACGAAGGAGTGCGGAGTTTTCTTGCTGATCTGGACATTGGAACTCGGTTGGAGCTGCTTGAGTTCGTCCATGGTTTCCAGAATGAGATAGGAAACTTCGTTGACGCCGTCCGATCCGTCGGGAGCGACGCCGCCGGTGTTGAGATTGGCAAAGTCGGTGTATGTGCTGCTTTCCTTGAGGGTGATTCCCACTTTAGGCGGCGCCGGTTGGTTGTTGAACTTGATCCAGAAGCACTGGAGCAGTTCCTTGGCCTGCTCGCGCGTCAACGTTCCGGCGGCGAGTTCCTGCCGGTAAAAAGGATAAAGATGCTGGTCGAGCCGTCCCGGGCTGAGGGAGTCCCAGGGGTTGATCTCGGTGGTCACGCCGAGATGCACGAACCAGTACATCTGCAGCGCCTGACGGAAAGTTCGCGGCCGGTGCGCCGGCACGACGTCGCAGGTAGCGGCGATCTCCAGCAACTCCCGCCGCCGGACCGGATCGTTGGTGGCGGTCGCCAGTTGACGGGCCAGCTCGGCATTGCGGCGACCATAGGCCATGATGGCGTCGCAGCAGATATCCATGGCTTGCAGCTGAATTCTCTTTTCATAGGCCTGCGGGTCGGCCAGGAAATCCAGGGCGGCGATGGCGGCGCGAATGTCTGCCTGGAAATCAAGGAACCCTTTCTGATAGATTTTGCCGTCCAGCACGGTATGGCCCGGGCCGCGTTGCTCCATGAATTCCGTAAACAGACCGTTTTCATAGCATTGTTTCCATTCCGGCGTCATGTGGCGGAAAATCAGTTCGCGCAGGGACCGGCCGCGCCAGTAGGGCTCGATCAGACTGGCGTGGGTTTGCCGGACTACATCGGTCACTTTGAACGAAATGTACTGGCGGCTGTTCATCACGTCCAGATCCGCCAACGTGTGGCAGCAAAGTTCCGGGAACGAGGGCGCGTATTGCGGTCGTTCCCCTTTTTCGCCGACGATCAGCTCGCCGTCGCCGATCCACAAGGTTTTGGTCTCTAAAATGTGACGAAACGTCAACGCCCGCAAAAGGGGAATTTCCACCCTGCCGGCGTATTTTTCGTAGGCCTCGGTGACGGCGACCGCCCGTTCGATGGAGAGGTGGGGGACGGCGGTGTGACTCTCCCGGCGCAGTTTTTGGATTCGTTCGTTCATGCCTCGTTCTTCCAAATCAGTGGCCTCCTATCGTGACGTTGGGGTGAACCTGCCGCAACACGGCGGCGATGCGGGCCAGACGCTCCGGCGCTGGAGTAGCGAAGGCGCCGGGATCGTAGTGGCGGCCGAGCCGTTCATACTTGCTGCTGCCGGTATTGTGATACGGCAACAGATCAATCTGAACCAGATTCAGTTGGCGAACAAACCGCGCGATGTCCTCGATGTGGGCATCGTCGGCGTTGAAGTTCTCGATGAGCGGAATCCGCAGGTGAATCGACTTGCCGGTGGCGCTGAGACGCCGCAGATTGTCCAGAATCAAGTGGTTGTCCTGGCCGGTGAATTTTTGATGCCGTAGCGGGTCGAGATGCTTCAAGTCGTACAGGAACAGGTCGGTGCAGTCGAGCAGCCGGGCCAGGCTTTCATACGGCGCGTAGCCGCAGGTGTCGATCGCGACGTGGATTCCCCGGTTCTTACAGCCTTGCGCCAGTTCCAGGGCGGCTGCCGGCTGGCAGAGGACCTCACCGCCGGACAGGGTGACGCCGCCGCCCGATTGTTCGTAGAAAATATGGTCCCGTTCGATTTCCGCCAACAATTCGACGATGCTTGCCGATCGGCCGGCGATTTCCCGCGCTCCCTGCAGGCACTGGTCGGCGCAGTCGCCGCAGGTCCGGCAAGATGCGCGATCGGTGACGATCCCTTCCCCGGTGGCGCGGATGGCTCCAGCGGGGCAGGCGGGCAGGCATTGTCGGCAGGCCGTGCATTTTTCGGCGTTAACCAGCAACTCCGGCGAAAATTCCTGACTTTCCGGATTGTGACACCAGGCGCAGCGGAGCGGACAGCCTTTGAAAAAGATGGTGGTCCGGATGCCCGGCCCGTCATGGATGCAAAACTTCTGGACGTTGAAAATGAAGGGTTCGTTCATGGCCGGTCCGGTTGGCTGACCACCAGCAGCCGTACCATTTTGTTGGTATAGTTGGCCCAATTGTGCGGAATCGTCGACGGATAGTGGGCGGAATCGCCGGGGAACAGTTCCTGTCGTTCCTCATCCAGAAACAGGGTGAGCGTGCCTTCCAGCACATGGACGAATTCTTCGCCGGCATGCGGATACGGCGCGATCGGTTCGTCGCTGTCGAGCGGCAATATTTCGATCAGCCGGGGCAACAACGTCAGCTTCGCGGTCCGGGGAGTCAGGTGATAATGAATGAACCGGCCGGTATCGACCTGAAAGACTTCTTTTTCATAACTGCGCAAAATGTGCGGGTGCTGCCGGCGGGCCGCCGTAAAGAAATATGAGGCTTCGACGCCCAATACCTGTGCGATGGCGGCAAGGGAGTCAGTCGCGACATCCGTGAGGCCCCGTTCCAGTTGTGACAGGAAACCGATGGACAGATGGGTGGCCTGACTGACCTCTTTCAGGGTCATTTTGTGTTGCTGGCGTAACTCCTTGATCTGTTGGCCGATCGATTTGTTCATGGGATGCTCCTTGTTGTACTGACAGATTTGTGAAATCAGACCGGATTAATTTCATTATAAAGAAATTTATCGAATAATCAACAGAAAAATTATTTATCAATGAAATTTACTTCAGGGCTGTTGCTGCGCCGAGTTTTCGAATCCCTCGAAAAGGGGTAAAATATAAACGATACTGATACGCGGCTGGAACAACCGGCGTCAGATGAGGAGGGTTCCGATGGACAAAATCGAGCAACTGCAACAGATGATTGCCGAGAGCGACAATATTGTGTTCTTTGGCGGGGCGGGCGTGTCGACCGAAAGCGGTATTCCCGACTTCCGGAGCGTGGACGGTCTCTATCACGAGCAATACAAATATCCGCCGGAAACGATGCTGAGCCACACTTTTTATCGTGGCCATACCGCCGAGTTTTTTGACTTTTATAAGAAGAAAATGATTTTTCCCGCCGCCAAACCCAACCAGGCTCATTTGAAGCTGGCCGAACTGGAGAAGGCCGGAAAACTGAAAGCGGTGGTCACGCAGAATATCGACGGTCTGCATCAACTGGCCGGCAGCAAAAAAGTTCTGGAATTGCATGGTTCCGTGAAGCGGAACTATTGCGAGCAGTGCCGGAAATTTTATGACGATTCCTTCATCCTGGGCAGCGCGGGAATCCCGACCTGCGCATGCGGCGGGACGGTGAAGCCCGATGTCGTGCTGTATGAGGAAGGGCTGGACCGGGACACCATGCAGCAGGCGGCGATGTATATTTCCCGGGCGGATCTGCTGATCGTCGGCGGGACTTCGCTGGTCGTGTATCCGGCCGCGGGCATGGTCGACTATTATCGCGGCAATCGTCTGGTGTTGATCAACCGCGACTCCACCGGCGCCGACCATAAGGCGAACCTGCTGATCCAGGGCAATATCGGCGAAGTGCTCGGCCGAATTACGCTGACTTGAGGAGTGAAGTTTTTGAAGCTGGTTTCGTGGAATGTCAATGGACTCCGCGCCTGTCTGAACAAGGGCTTCGCCGATTTTTTCGCCGCGGCCAACGCCGATATCGTCTGCATTCAGGAAACCAAGATGCAGCCCGGGCAGGCGGAAGTGAACTTTGCCGGTTACGAACAGTTCTGGAACAGCGCCGAGAAGAAGGGATACTCCGGTACCGCCGTTTTTTCGCGGCTCCAGCCGCTGGCGGTTTCCTATGGCATGGGTTTGCCGGAGCATGACCGGGAAGGCCGGATCATCACGTTGGAGTATGATGAATTTCAATTGGTGAACGTATATACGCCGAATTCGCAACGCGGCCTTTCCCGGCTGGAATACCGGCTGCAGTGGGAGGATGATTTCCGGGCCTATGTCGGACGACTGGACCGCAAGAAACCGGTGGTCGTCTGCGGCGACCTGAACGTGGCCCATCAGGAGATCGATATCAAGAACCCGGCGGCCAATAAAAACAATGCGGGTTTCACTCCGCAGGAACGTGGCAAGATGACCGAGTTGCTTGCGTCAGGCCTGACCGACAGCTTCCGGCAGTTGTACCCCGATCGGCGCGATGTGTATTCCTGGTGGTCCTATATGGGAAATGCCCGGGAACGGAATGTCGGCTGGCGGATCGACTATTTCCTGGTTTCCGGTCAGATTCAAAACCGCATCCGGGAAGCGGAAATCCGGATGGAAGTTCAGGGCAGCGACCATTGCCCGGTTGTGCTCGATATTTTTTGAAACAAAGAAAGCCTGCGGAATGACGTTCCGCAGGCTTTTTTGATGATAAGTTCGTTTGTTCGGGGGTTACTTTTTCAAATGAAACGGCATGGTGGTGACAATGACATCGTTCCGCAAAATGAGCAATGTCCGTAATAACCAACCAGTTTGATTGTGCAAAAACCGATGCCACCATTTTCGCGTTTCAAATTCAGGAATGATGACTGTGATGTAGTCATTGGGGTTTTTCTGCTTCACCATTTGGGAAACGTAGTCCAGGATCGGCTGAATAATCAGTCGGAAATCGGAAAGGATTGTTATCAACGGCAGGCCGGTATTGCAGGCGTTCCACTTCTTTTGGATCCGTTCGGCTTCCTCCTGGTCCGTGGCGACATACAGAACGCTGATATTATTGCTGATGGCTTTGGCGTAGCGGATGGTTTGCGCTACCAGGATAGTCGGGCTGGCAATGGTGACGAGAACGAGATTTTTGCTATCCGCCGGTGCATCGAACAGATTGGGGCCATCCAGCGGCAAATGCAGTTGTTCCGCCATGTCGGCATAGTGGGAGTGGATTTTTTTAAAGATGAATACCATGATGGGAATGAAGACCAAGACGATCCAGGCGCCGTAGAAAAACTTTGCTTCAGCGATGATCAAGACGACGATACCGGTAATAACGGCGCCCAATCCATTGATGAAAGCCCGGGCATGCCAATGGTTGCCTTTTTCGCGCCGCCAGTACACGACCAGGCCGGTCTGGGCGATGGTGAAAGACAGAAAAACGCCGATGGCGTACAGGGAAATCAGATGTTCGACTTTGCCGTCAAAGGCCCAGATCAGGATTCCGGCGAGAATGCTGAGTAAAACGATGCCGTTGGAATAGCTCAGGCGGTCGCCCCGGAGACTCAGGTAGCGCGGCATGTATTTGTCTTTGGCCAGGAGGGACAACAACGGCGGCAATCCGTTATAGGAAGTATTAGCCGCCAGATAGAGGATCATCATGGTAGTGATTTGGATATAATAATAGAACCAGTTCCGACCGAAAACAGTTTCGGCAAGCATCGACAGCATGGTTACGTTTTCCTGGGGCAAGATGTGGTAGTGCAGAATCAGAAACGAAATTCCGGCCAAGATCGAGCCCAACAAACCGGACATCAAGTATGTTGTTTTGATGGCGTTGTTCGCTTCCGGTGCCTTGAACATCGGCACGCCGTTGGAGATCGCTTCCACGCCGGTCATCGAACTGCAACCATTGGCAAAGGCCCGTAATAACAGGACAAGAATGGCGGCGTCAAAATTTTGGCGGACCATGGATTCTTGTGGCATTATCGGCGCGCTTCCAGTGACGGCGCTGTATACGCCGACTGTGATCAGGACGATCATGCCGCCGGCGAACAGATAGGTGGGCCAGACAAATACATTGGACGATTCGCGGACTCCCCGCAAGTTGATCAGCATCAGCACACAAAATAAAATAATAAGATCAATGGCCACTTCATGACCGATCAGGGAAGGAAAGGCGGAAGTCAACGCATCCGTGCCGGACGAAATGCTGACGGCGACCGTCAATACGTAGTCGGCGAATAGCGAAGCCGCCGCGACCAGGGCCGGCAGTTCCCCCAAATTATGTATGGCGACGGAATAAGAACCGCCGCCGCCAGGATTGGCGCGGGCCACCTGGACATAAGATAGGGTGACGATGGATAGAAGGAACAATACGGTCGCCACGACCATCGGCAGGTAACCGTAGGCCAGCAGGCCGGGAACCGCCAGCGCCAGCGCAATTTGTTCGGGGCCGTAGCCGACGGAAGAGATGGCGTCGGAGGAAAAGATCGACAAGGCCTTCCACTTGGGCAGTTTTTCATGTGATATTTCCCAGTTCAGCAAAGGGCGCCCGATCAGGAAACGATGAATGGACCTAAACAAAAACGATTTACCCCCCGAATTTACTTGCCGATGGGATATTGAAAAAATGCTGAAAATAACAAATTTAATTATATCCGGATTAAAAATAAAAGCTATGGCTAAAAAAAGCCGATCTATTGAAATTTTTGTCATTTTAGCCTGATTTTATTAACTGGCGCAATGGCTGATAACGCCGCAGAATCGGGCAAGTAATTTCGTGGTGTTTCGCAAAGAAAAACGGACCCGCAGTCGATTTTCCATGATAACGGTTCCGTTTTCGGCCGATTCCTCTTCTTTTTGTGTGATCAGATGGAGTTAGCGGCCGGGATGACGGCCGCTTTTATTACAAAGGCATCACCCTGGTCGCCGGCTGCCTCGATGTAACTGCCGGCAGGAACAAAAATCGGCTTCAGCCCCCAAATGCTGTCGGCCAGAACTTCACCGGCGGGACTGAAGAGGATAAGGCGGCCGGTCGGCGGCAATGTTGCGTCGATGATGGCGGCGGCCGGCAGTTTTCGCCACTCGTTGTAACCATCTTTGCGGATCGTGATTTTGCCGTCCGTTGGCTCCAGAACCGGCGCCAAGTCGGCAGGCATGTACAGGAGCCCGGAAATCCAGGCCCAATAGCGGCCGTCATGTTCGAAAAATTCCAATTCGGAGGCATCCCGCATAGAAGGCAGGGCTAAGCCGGCCGAGGTGGGCGCGGTAATTTTTTTCAGGCCGCAGAAATCGATGTAACCGGGCAAGGCGTCGAACAGTTGCGGCGCTTCGACGTGCTGGGGCGCCGACATGCTTCCCTCATAAGCCCGGACATTTCGTCGCAGCCAGAGGGGATGCAAAACATTGGGGGAAATTTGGACCGGCGCGGCCAGCGGCGCGATTTTCTCCAGCACAACCGAATCCACGACGCCGGACGTGACCAGATATCGGCTTTGACCGACGGTGGTCAGATAATATTTCGCATCATTCCCATCGTAAAACAGGCCGTTATGGTAGATTGCCGACAGCTTCGGCGGCGCGGCGGGCTCGTCCGCTTTGTGCAGGGTCAGCGAACCGGCGTCGGCATTGAGTGACAGTTTTACGACAGAGCCGCCATCGCCGGCGTAATATCCTTCATACGGCAGAAGATCCGGTGGCAGCGGTTGCGCCGGACGGGGGATTTTGACGGTCGCCGGCCCGGGTTTTAACAGGTCCTTTTCGGCGGCGTAGGTGTCAAGAAGCTTCAGGGCGATATCGAAGGCCGGTGAACTCGGCCCGGTGGCGATGACCGCGACGGATACCCGCTGGTCGGGCAGGGTGAACAGCATGGATGTATATTGGTAGGTGCCGCCGCTCTTGCCCAACACATTCAGGTTCTGGGCTTGGTAGTTCGGCAGTTCCGTGAAGTCCCAGCCCAGCCCGTAGCTGATCATGGGCCGGGGCAGTTTGCCCCAGAACTGTGCGGGCTGATTTTTCCGGATTTCCGCCAGGCTGGCGGCGCTGAGCAGTTGTTTGCCGCCGGCCGAAAAACTGTCGGCGAATCGGCAGAGGTCTTCCGCGGTGGCCGACAGTCCGCCCGAGCCGAGAAAGGAAATACTCTCCAGCGGCTCCGGGCGCGACTTGGTGTCATAATAGCGGGCGACGGTCCAACGCGGATCTGCCGGCCGGTCGGCGGCGCTCAGTCCGGTATGCGACAGCCCCAGCGGCGTCAGGATTCTTTCCGCCAGAAAGGTGCTGTATTTTTTCCCAGTGACCCGCTCCACGATGATTTCCGCCAAAGAAAAGCCGTCGTTGCAATAGATTGCCAGTTCGCCCGGGTTGTGCTTCAGATGCGATCGCGCGAGAGTCTGCAGGGTTTCCGCCAGAAACGGCCCGTGATAGCGGTAGCCGAAGCTGTTGGCGTAGCTGCCGCCCGGCAGCCCGGACGAGTGGTTGAGCAGCATCCGGACGGTGATGCTGCGGTAGCGCTCGTCGGCCATCGTGAATTCGGGGATATAGGCGGTGACCGGGCTGTCCAGCTTAATTTTCCCCTCGTCGACCAGCAGCATGATGGCGGTGGCGCAATAAACCTTGCTGACCGAACCGATATTGAACAGGGTCTGTCGATCCACGGGAACGCTGCCGGGGCGGTCGGCCATGCCGAACCCTTCACTGTATACAAACCGCCCGTTGTCCATGATGGCGATGCTCAAACTGCCGGTCCGGCCAGACTGGATCGCTTTCCAGGCTTCCAGACGGGCGGTGGTTTTGACATTGGGAACCGGCTGCGCCAAGGCGGCCGCAACCGCCGCGCCGGCTAACAGCAGAAACACGAGCAGGCCAAGAGTCAGAACTCGCCGGAACACATCGGATTCCCCCTCCCGGATGTCTTTGCTGATAGTTTTCCCCGTTGCAGCCGTAATTCCTGCCGGTTTGCTTTTCAGGTTTGTTTTGGATAGAATGAATTCAAGATTGTACTGCTTTCCTTGAATTTCCTGACGGTTAGGAGGACGACATGGATAATAACCCGGCGGAATTCGTTGAAATGGTTATGGTGGCGCAACCGTGGATCAAAAGCCTGATCGAGTCGATCTACGACGGAGTGCTGATTGTGGATACGGCGGGGCAGGTCCGCTATGTGAACCAAAGCTACCTGAAAATCACCGGCCTGAACGAAGCGGATATAGTCGGCCATCCGTTGGCCAAGGTGCGTCCCGGCAGCGTGCTGTCCCAGGTCACCAAGTCCGGCGAAGCGCGGATGGGAGTATATCGCCGGGAAGGCAACTCCGAATATGTGGTGGATATGGCGCCAATCCGCTATCAGGGACAAATCGTCGGCGGCATTTCGACGGTCAAGGAAATCGCCAGAATTCAGGCGCTGTCCAGGGAACTGGAGAAGTATGTCAAGAAAAACCGGGAGCTGACCTCGGTTGTAAGCCATATATATCAGGCCCGGTATACTTTTCAGGATATCGTGGGCGCTTCACCGGAAATTCGCAAAGCGGTGGCGTTTGCCGAAAAGATCGCCCAATGCGATGAAGATGTCCTGATTTGCGGTGAAAGCGGCACCGGCAAGGAAATGTTCGCCCAGGCCATTCATAATGGGAGTTCCCGCGCCCATATGCCGTTCGTGCCCGTGAATTGCCCTACCCTGCATTCGACGCTGGTGGAAAGCGAGCTGTTCGGCTATGAGAACGGCGCGTTCACCGGCGCCCGCAAAGGAGGCAAGGTCGGCCTGTTTTTCGTGGCGGACAACGGGACGATCATGCTGGACGAGATCGCCGAATTGCCTTATGACATGCAGGCCAAGCTCCTGCGGGTTTTGCAGGAGCGCAAAGTCCGGCGGATCGGCGAAGCCGCCGAACAGCCCCTCAACATCCGGGTGATTGCCGTAACCAATAAAAATCTGCTGGCCTTGGCCCGGGAAGGAAAATTTCGCGAAGATTTGTATTACCGGCTGAACGCCATGACGCTGGAAGTGCCGTCGCTGAAAGCCCGCCAAGACGATTTGCATTTGCTGGCGGAGCATTTCCTGAGCGAATGGTGCAAGCGCAACGGACGCTATCTTTCTTTTCACGCGTTAGCCTGGGATATGATCGACCATTATGATTGGCCGGGCAATATTCGGGAATTAAAGCATGTGGTCGAGTTTTCCGCGTATCTGTGCGAGGGCGGGGTCATCCATTCCCTGCGTTTGCCGCAGCAGACGGCGCCGGCGAAATTTGCGCCGGACCATGTCGTTTTGCCTCCCGCCGGCAGTTTGAAACGGATTGTGGAAAATACGGAACGCGCCGCTATCCAGTCCCTGCTCAAAAAATATGGCGACAGTCTGGAGTCAAAAAAACTGATCGCCGCTCAGCTGGGGATTTCGTTGGCGACTCTGTACAACAAAACCAAGTACTTGCTGGGGGATGACAGCGGCTGATTGTTCTAGCATTTTAGAAATTTCGATAAAACATTTTAATTATTTAGAATAATTCGGAAAATTAATTAGGCATTCTGTAAAAAAGCGCTGAAAGACAGCGCTTTTTTTAATGGGATGATGGACGATAAGATTGGCATGGTTTATGCAAAGTAATAAAGCGTGAGCTCACAATCACGAGGCATCGGGAATGATAACACACAGGAGGTTTATTGGGGCGATGAGTCTATTTCACGCTGACGCCGGTGCATTAAAGGGAGTCAGAATTCTGGACCTGACCCGGGTGCTGGCGGGGCCGTTCTGCACCATGCTGCTTGCCGACATGGGGGCGGAAGTCATAAAGATCGAGGAACCGGGAAAAGGTGACGATACCCGTACCTACCCACCGTTTCTGGAGGGGTGCAGCGCCTATTTCTGCAATATGAACCGCAATAAAATGAGTATAACCCTGGACTTGAAAAAGCCGGCAGCCAAGGCTGTTTTTAAGGAAATGGCCAAGAATGCGGATGTCGTCATCGAAAATTACAAGCCGGGAACCATGACGAAGCTGGGCCTGGATTATGAGGCTTTAAAGGAGATTAATCCGCAGCTGATTTTCGCCTCCATATCAGGATTCGGCCAATATGGCCCGTATCGGGAACGTCCCGGTTATGACATCATCGGTCAGGCGATGGGCGGCTTGATGAGCGTTTCCGGCTGGCCGGACTCGCCGCCGACCCGCAGCGGCACCGCGATGGGCGACATTCTGGCCGGACTTAACTGCTGCATCGGCATTCTGGCGGCCATGAAAGGCCGGGAGGTAACCGGGCGCGGCCAAAGTGTGGATGTGGCCCTGGTCGATTCCGTCGTCAGCGCCATGGAAACCATCATCCAGCTCTATCTGGTGGAGAACCGGATTCCCGGCCGGATCGGCAATCGTTACGAATTCATTTATCCTTACGACACCTTCGCGGCTTCTGACGGCTGGGCGGTAATCGCCGTCGGCAACGACGCGGTCTGGAAGCGGTTTTGTCAGGTCATCGGTCGCGAAGATCTGACTGACCGGCCCGAATTTCAGAAAAATCCGGACCGGGTCAAAAATAACCACGAATTGAACGCCATCGTGACGGAATGGACCCGGCAACATACCGTGGCGGAGATCGTGGAGCTGCTGTTGGCGAACAGCGTTCCCAGCGCACCGATCAATGACGTGAAGCAACTGGTGAATGACCCGCATATTGCGGGGGCGCGCGAAATGTTCGTGGACATGTTGAATCCGGCGGGACAGCCGATGAAAGTGGTGGCATGCCCTATCAAGTTTTCGGACACCAAGGCCACGGTGCGGACAACAGCGCCGAATCTGGGCGAGCACACGGATGCGGTGCTAACAGAGCTGGCCGGACTGGACCGGGAACAGATTGCAGCCTTGCGAAATTCAGGCGCACTAGGATAAAGGAGGAAGCACGATGAATTTTCCAAAGGAAGTTCGAATTGGCGACATTACCATCCGGGACGGGTTTCAACATGAAGAGCGGTTTGTTTCCACCGATGCCAAGACTTATTATGCCGAGCAGCTGATTTTGGCGGGCGTAAAACGGATTGAACTGACGAACCTGGGCAATGCCTTCGTGATGCCGCAGTTCAAGGACGCGGAAGAATTGCTCAAACGCGTGCGGAATAGCCGGGCGCTGGCGAAAGCCAACATCAACTGGGACGAGATCGAACTGACGGCGGTGACGATCCGGGAGAGCGCCGTGGATCGGGCCATCGAAGCCAAAAAGAACGGCTATGGGCCGGACCGGATTCTGATGATGGTTTCCACGGACGAAGAGCACCACTTCGCCAATTCCGGCTGCACTCTGCCGGAATATTGGAAAGAAGCGGAGCGGTGCATCAAAAAAGCGACCGACGTCGGCATCAAAGTCAACGGAACGGTGAGCACGATCTGGGGCAGCCCGATTTCCGGGCCGACGGATTTGAAAAGCGCGATTACCTTCAGCAAACGTTGGCTGGACATCGGCGCGGCGGATATCGAGCACGCCGATCATGACGGTTCGGCGCCGCCCGACCAGGTGTATCGCTACTATTCGATGGTGATGGATGCCCTGCCGAATCCCGATCTGCATGTCGGCCATTTCCATGTTACGCGCGGCTGGGGCCTGGCCAATGTGCTGGCGGCGCTGCAGGCCGGCATCAACATTTTTGAAAGCACTCTGGGCGGCATCGGCGGCCAGCCGGCCAATTTTGTCGACGACACGCCGGTCCCCGGCACCGGCGCCTACTATTATAAAGATCCCAATTCCGTCGGCCTGGTGAGCACGGAAGATCTGGTGGTCATGCTCGACGAGATGGGCATAAAGACCGGGATCAACGTGGATCGCATTCTTCGTCTTGGCGTGTTGATGGAAAAGACCATCGGCCGCCGGCTGCGGTCTTCCTCGATTTTACACGGCCGGATTCCGAAGGCGCCGAATGAGTCTTACAAGCGTAAGGGACTGAAAGAGAAAAAGGCTAAACTTGGCGAAAAGGTGGGTCAGGTTTTTCCTGACTGAGTGGACTTCAAGTACGAATCGTGGACGCAACTGGATGAAATGAAACTCGATTTGCAAAACATCGGTTGCGTCCGGTATTCGTGGCATAAAATTTCATTATAAAGGAGGCGGAGAAAATGCTGGCGTTTTGGGGATTCTGCATTATTTTGGCTTTATTGGCTCTGATCATGACAAAACGCGCCTCAGTAATTGTGGCCTTGGTTGCCGTGCCGATGGTATTTGGGCTGCTGGCTGGGTTCGGGCCCAACTTGGGCAAGTTTGCCTTTGAAGGGATCAAAAGCGTTGCGCCTGTAGGCGTAATGCTGACGTTTGCGATTCTATATTTTGGCCTGATGAATGATACCGGGATGTTTGATCCGGCGATCAAACGGATCATTCAATATGGCGGCGGCGACCCGGTGAAAGTCGCCGTTGGAACTTCGTTGATCGCCATGTTGGCGCATCTCGACGGCTCAGGAGCATCCACGTTTCTGATCGCAGTGCCTGCCATGTTGCCGATTTATGACAAGTTGGGAATGGATAGGCGGGTTCTGACCTGCATTGTCGCCATGGGGGCCGGAACCATGAACATGTTGCCCTGGGGCGGACCGACTTTGCGGGCGGCCAGTTCTTTGCAACTGAATATGACCGAATTTTTCAACCCCATGATTCCCTCCCTTAATAATCAAACGTTTTTCTTCGTTTTCCTCGTTCTATCGCAGTTTTTCACATTAATCACGTTGGGCCATTTCTTCGGAAAGACTATGTCTACTGGTCGCGATGTGGATTTGGGGTACGGGAAATAAACCGCGC
>JAAZNU010000136.1 GCA_012798135.1 Veillonellaceae bacterium
CGGAACCTATGAACACGGAGCAGGTCTCAGCCATTATGCGTTATGCCCATCAACACAACATCCCGGTAACACCGCGTGGACAGGGCACCGGCCTTGTGGGCGGGTCTGTGGCAGTGAACGGCGGGATCATGCTCAGCCTGTGCCGCATGAACCGGATTGTGGAGCTTGATCCATCCACCATGACCCTTACGGTGGAACCGGGTGTGCTGCTGATGGACATTTATACGTATGTTGAACCACTTGGGCTTTTTTACCCCGCAGACCCTGGTGAGAAAAGCGCGACGATTGGCGGCAATATTAACACCAATGCGGGGGGAATGCGCGCGGTGAAATACGGCGTTACCCGTGATTATGTGCGCGGCCTTGAAGTCGTTCTGGCGGATGGGTCGGTTTTGATGCTGAATGGAAAAAATGCCAAGAACAGTTCAGGTTACAGTTTGAAAGATCTCGTTATTGGGTCTGAGGGCACTCTGGCGATTGTTACCAAAGCCATCTTGAAGCTGATTCCCCTGCCCACTCGGGTGATCTCTTTGCTGGTTCCGTTCCCCGACCTTTCAACGGCCATTCGTGCTGTGCCCGAAGTGGCCAGCTTGAAAGCCATGCCCACTTCCATTGAATTTATGGAAAAGCAGGTGATCATCGCCGCCGAGGAGTATTTGGGGAAGAAGTTCCCTGACAAATCGGCGGATGCCTATTTGCTGCTGACCTTTGACGGCAATCAGAAAGAAGCGATTGAAACCGCATATACCGAAGCCGCCGAGACCTGCCTGGCAGCCGGCGCGATTGACGCGTTTATTGCCGACACCTCGGAGCGGCGCGACGCGATCTGGACGGCGCGCGGCGCTTTTCTGGAGGCAATCAAGGCGTCTACGACCGAAATGGATGAATGTGATGTGGTGGTGCCGAGAGACCGTATTGCCGCTTTTGTGGAATATACCCGTGAGCTGCAAAATGAGTTACAGGTCCGGATTCGAAGCTTTGGCCATGCAGGGGATGGCAATATGCATATCTATGTCTTGCGGGATGACCTGGACGAAGAAACCTGGCAGAGCATATTGGCCCAAGCGTTTGAACGGTTGTATCAGCGCGCGCGGCAGTACGGCGGGCAGGTGTCGGGTGAGCACGGCATTGGGTTTGCCAAAAAAGGCTACCTGGCAGAATCGCTGGGTGAAACAACCATCGGCTTAATGCGCGGGATCAAGCAAGTGTTTGATCCAAAGAATATTTTGAATCCCGATAAGATTTGTTAGCAAGTCAGAATTTATCAATTCAAACAGCAGGCTGAGATCACCTGAGGAACTGGGCAATATTGTAGATATTCACGGCGGATATCACCAGAAGCAGGTTTTGAAAGAAGCTTTCCACATGGCTGTTACTCATCCAACAAATAACCTTGTTACCGAGCAAGCCGCCTGTGATGCCTCCCATGATCATGCCAGCAAGAATCAAGGGATCTACCATCGGAATTGCATGGCTGCTTATTGAGTAGACCAGATTGGCCAGCTGCGATAGGAAAATGATAAACAGGGAATTGATGGAAGCAGTCTTGGCATCCATCGAAAAAAAGTAATATAAAACCCCCAGATTTAATGGACCCCCTCCAATTCCTAAAAAAGAAGAGATCAGACCTAACTGCATTCCAATCAATGCGCTTATCATACAGTTATTATTTTTCTGAGTTGTGATGGAGCTTTTTGAGCGGATAAAGGCAAAGACTCCGATAGTGATGAATAAAAGCATCAATGATTGGGTCGCACCCACTAATTGATCACTATGAATGCTCTGTAAGGCTGTATTCAAAAGCGCTTTGCCACCTATCCCTCCTATAACACCACCAAATCCCAAAAAAGCGTTAACCCCTGTTTTTGATTGATTTGGTTGTTTCCGAATCCGGAAAAGACTGACTACGGTCATTGATAAGACCGTGCATACCGAGAGAAAATTAATCGTCTGGATGCTTAAAGTCTGGATTGCATCCAGAATCGGTTTTAACAGAATTCCACCGCCAATACCGCTGATTGCGCCGGCAAAGGAGGCAAGCATACTGACAAAAAAGTAGATGATAAGCATGCGAATACCTTCGGCTCACACAGTGCATGGGAACCTATTTGCTGAATTGATTGGTTCTGTATGTAAGAAGGAGGAAAAACCGATTGACTAAGACGTGTTTTTGAAAAGATACTGCCTTTGAAGCGGAAAAATATCATTCAATAATTGTTTCGCGAGTGAAAGTGATAAAACCAGCGGGTTTGCGGCAAGAGCGTGCCGCATTGCTTCCCAATCATTATTCCAG
>JAAZNU010000137.1 GCA_012798135.1 Veillonellaceae bacterium
ATCGCGTGCCTCATGTACAATTCGCCCAGGTTCTTCCTCTCGCTGAGTATTATATTGGACACCCTGTAAACGAGCGAGCTCCAAGACGGTACCTCGTGCTAGATTAGGATAGCTCGTGATGAGATCAATCGCTACCCGTAGCGAATCGCGACCAAATACAACCTCATATAGTCGTAAATACTCTGGTGTCCCTGTTTCACTCTCAAGAGCAATACTATCAAGAGCTAGGGCTGCAATACTTGGACCGAAGTTACCAATTTCTTCGACAGACCTGGAGCGAGTCAAACGGAGGATCTGGTCTAGGCTTGACGGTGGAGTTTGAGAGTAGCGCCGCGGCGGTACAACTATATCTACGAGTTCCTCGCCAGGCAGGAGTTTAAAGTCGTTCACTTGCTCAGACTGTTGTTCTGGGCTTTGATGGTTTTGTAGCAACATACTGTCTCTAGTATACCTAATATATGGTATAATGTAATAGTAGAATACTGCAACATTATGGTACAACTTATACCACTCAAGGAGGTTGAGGGATAATGGCTAAACTGCGCGTAGCGATGATAGCTCCACCATGGTTGGCGTTGCCTATCAAGGGATACGGTGGCATAGAGTTGGTTATTGAAGGTCTAATCCATGGTTTACTTGACCTGGGGGGGGTTGATGTAGAGGTGTTCGGAAATGGTGCTCGCAAGATGAGGGGCGTTAAAACCCATTCGCTCTACAAAGAGGAACAATTTGAATATATACAACGACCATATTATGACGTTATCCCGATTCTTCACGCGCATATGTCGTTTGCTCTCAATCGGATTATAGAAGACGGTAAATTTGATATCATTCACGATCATAATACGTTTTTAGGTCCTACTCTCCTTAGCTATGCGACCTATGACAAGCGTTTACCTCCAGTGTTACACACCCTCCATGGTCCACCTCCAAGTAATGAAGAAACATTGCGTCGCGGTATGCCCGACAATAGGCCTCAATTCGAACAACTCCGGAACATGGATCGGATGTATATGGTAGGAATCTCCGAGGCTATGAATCGAGCTATGCCAGAAGCGAGTCGGAGTCACATTTTAAGAGCGGTACATAACGCGGTTGATATTAATAATTTTCCTTTTGTAGAGCATAAGGAAAATTATTATATCACTCTCGCTCGGTTCACGCCCGATAAAGGTCAACATATTGCTATCAAATATGCGGTAAAACACCGAAAACGTCTGCGGATGGCGGGTACGGTGGCGGGTATTGGCTCAAATCGCAAGCTCTTGCTAGAGCTCTCAAACCCTTTGAGTGAATATCGCAGTAGTCAGGATTTTCGCTATTACAGCGATAAAATTTGGCCGTCTGTCATTAAATATCCTCGCATTACTTACTCAGGAAATCTAAGCGGTAAGGAGAAAATGAAATTCATTTCCGGGTCCAAGGCCTTACTATTTCCGATTGACTGGGAAGAGCCGTTCGGTATGGCGGTTATCGAGGCACTTGCTTGTGGCACCCCAGTAGTGGCGATGAACCGCGGGGCGATGCCGGAAATCATCCAACCTGGGGTCAATGGCTTTTTAGCTAATGACGAAAAGGAATTTGAAGAATATATGCTACGGGTGGATGAGATTAATCCGTTGGCTTGTCGCAAATCGGTTGAGGATATGTTTTCGATTGCTGCAATGGCTCGCTCATATGTTGAGCGTTACCAGGAGGTTATTAAGCTTGCTCGATAGGTATGGCAATAAAGATAAAGGTTAAGTGACAGATATCTCCCATTGAACTATAATAGGATATATAAATGGAGGACCCACGACATGGCAACGCTATATGATTTCTCGGTAAAAAATCAGCAGGGTGAAGCCATTTCACTTCGCGAGTATGC
>JAAZNU010000323.1 GCA_012798135.1 Veillonellaceae bacterium
GAGACCGCTTCCCTGGAGAGGTTGACGCTGGTGATTTGGCCTCCTGACGTGGAGATCTGGTCGCGGATGCCGGAGAAGGCCTTCATGCCCTCTTCGAGGGTGTTGAAGTAGGTGGGAAGGGTGTTGTAAACCACGTAGCCGACGGGCTCCACGGCTGAGGCAGGAGCCTGAAAAGCGGTCAAAAGCAGGAAGGCTATGAAGCCAAGAACCCGTTTTCTCAACAGGAATCCCCCTTTTCGCATTGGTGAAACGAATTGCCCGATTATTTCACCTGGGAGGAACTCCCGCAAGTCACAAACTCAAGGGGAGGGGGAAAGCCCAAAAAGGGCACTTTGTATTCAATCGGCTGCTGCTACTCAACTCGGTTCCGACCAGCGGCTTTCGCCCGGTAAAGCGCTCGGTCCGCCCGTTCAATGAAGGTTTCCAGTGATTCGCCGGGTTCATACTGAGAGACACCGAAACTGGCCCGGATTGTCTCAGAAATGCCCGGTACAGCGAGCTGTTCGGTTTGCTGCCGAAGCCGCTCAGCGGCTCTCCGGGCCTGTTCAAGGTTGATTCCCGGGAAAAGGACGAGGAATTCCTCTCCACCATGGCGTGCCACGGTATCTTCCAGGCGGGTGGTCCGCAGGAGCATCTCAGCGAAATTGACAAGGACCTGATCTCCGACCGCATGGCCGTATCTGTCGTTAAAGGTTTTGAAATGGTCGAGATCTGCCATTGTCAGGCTCAAAGGGCTGTTGTTTCGGGCACTGAACGCCATTGCCTTTTTTGCGATTTCCTGAAAGTGGCGCCGGTTTGCCACACCGGTCAGAGGGTCTGTGTTCATTAACCGTGTGATGGTGGCGTTGGCTTCTTCCAATTCCCGGTATTTTTTCGTCAATTCCCGGGTCAGGTTGGCCATTTCCAAATTCAGGGCAGACATCTTTGCCAGGATATCGGCATCGGCTTCCGGCAGGGCCGCCGCAAGCAGGATCGTTGAGTCCTTCAAATGCTTCAATGCAAAATCAGCCCATACCGGTTTCCCGGAAGCGGATCTCAGGGCAAGCGGAAAAGCCCCGGTCCAGGGGCCGTTGCCCTCCTCCTTCGCAGGAACGCCCGGACTTTCCTCGTGAAGCAGCGATTCGAGGGGGCTCCCGAGGGGAGCCTCTTGAAGCCCCAGATGTCGAAGCAGCGCATTGGTGGCACCCAGAACCCTTCCATCCGTGCTGATTTCCAGCCCCAACAAAAAATCGCAGTCCGGGAGGAGAGAAAAAATTCCGCTCATGGCCTCTGGCCCAAGAAATCATTCGCAGTTTTCAGGGCTTCTCTTGCGTTCATCGGGCAGGCATCTGCTCCCAGTCTCTTCCAGAGGTCGCCGCTTTCCCTGAAGGCTCCGCCGCCCAGGAGGATTTTCATTCCGGATAGTTCTTCCTTTGACCGGATGAGCCGAATCGCCTCTTCCGCCTTGCGGAGGTTGAACGGAATCGTCACGGATATGCCGAGCAGGAACGGGCGAACCCGTTGAACGGTTTCGACGAGGGCTTCGACGGGGAGATTGCTTCCCAGGTAGTGAACCTCCCAGCCGTCGATCTCCAGCAGGTCGCCCACGGCCCGTGCGCCCAGTTCATGGAATTCGTTGCAGGAGGCGGCGATCACCGCCTTGGCTTTTTTGGAGGCCGGGTGCCAGAAACGGTCAAAAAGCACGCTGAGAACCCGACTGACGATCGCTGTTGCCAGGTGTTCCTGCGCTACGGTCAGGGTGCCCTTTTCCCATCGATTCCCGATTTCCTTCATTGCGGTCCAAACAACTTCGTCGTAGAATTCCTCGAGTTCCTCCCGGGATTTGACCGAATCCCGGGCGGCGGCAAGGCAGCGTTCGATCTCCCCGCGGAGAAGTCCCTCCAGAAACGAATCCCTGACTGTTCCCCAGCGGGTGGATATCCCTTCCGGAGACTCTTCCCGGTGCTGTTCCGCAAGCCGAGTGTAGACCTCGTGCCTTTCAAGCATCCAGTCATAGACCTTATGGATCTCTCCCGCGGCCTGAGCCGAAAGAAGGCGCCCGAGCACTTCTTTCCATTTTTCAAGCTCCAGCGGAAAATATCCGGGAAGAAACCCGTGAGAAAGGTAGGCACGATACACCCATCTGACGGTTTGATCCAGCAGCTCAGAATCATTAAGGCGAAAAACGCTGGCCATAAACACCGCGTGGTGGCGATGATTCTGTCTCATCATCGCAAGCTGCCCCCCGACGAGGCGGTCAATTTCGGGTTCCGCCTCCATTTCCCTGTCCATTTCCGAAAGAAGCCGTTCCAGGCTGGATTCATATTCCTCCGCGGCTTCCGGGGAAACGGAAAAGGGACGAGGCTCAGCGGGGTTTTCCATGTCTTTCTCTACTTTCTTTCGTTTTCCTGCACCGGCCTTGCGCCGGTCATCCAAAAAAACGCTCATTCCTCCAGCCGGAAACCTTCCTTGAAGACGGCCACGCAGGCGTCGACAACGTCGGGGTCGAAAAGGGTTTCTTTCCCCCGGGTCACGATCCCCAGCGCCTCCTCCAGGCACAGCGCGGGCCGGTACGGCCGGTGGGACGATGCGGCTTCCACCACGTCCGCCACAGCGAGGATGCGCGCTTCCAGCAGGATTTCCTCTCCCTTCAGGCCGGCCGGATACCCGCTGCCGTCCAGGCGTTCGTGATGCTGAAGCGCCGCTTCGGCGATCTTCCAGGGAAAATTGACCTGGCTGAGGATCCGGTAGGCCTCCTGCGGGTGGGTCTTCACCAGGCGGCTCTCGATTTCGCTCAAACGGGCCGGTTTGCTGAGGATTCCCGCCGGAATGGCTATCTTGCCGATATCGTGCACGAGCCCAGCCAGGAACAATCCTTCGTTGAAATCCTCGCTGAAGCCGAGCTTTTCGCCGATGGCCCGGCTCAGCCTTGCCACGCCCTTCTGGTGGCCGGCGGTATAGGGATCCCGTGCTTCCGCGACGGCAGAAAGGACTTCCACGGTCTGCCGGAAGGCATGCGCCAGCTGCTGCAGGTTTTTGCGGAGGTCCGCTTCCCGGCGCTTCAGGGGCGTCAGATCCCGATAGATGAAGTAAGCTCCGTCGATTCCGTCCGCTCCCTGGCGGGGAACGTTCATCGCGGAAAGGAACAGCGGAGCGCCGCCGCGGCGCGAACGGACGATTTCCACCTGGAAGGCTTCGCCTTCCAGCGTCCTTCGGATTTGTTCGGCTATTGAAACCTCGCGGAGTGCGTTCGGGGCCTCGAGGATTTCGCAAAGGTCCTTGCCTTCGACCTCTCCCCCGGAGAAACCGAACATCTCGAGGAAGGCGCGGTTTGCCCTCACGATCCGTCCTTCCCCGGCATATTCAAGAATTCCTTCGAGGGAGTTCTCGAAAAGGGCCTCGAGGCGTTTTCTCTGGATTTCCCTTTCCCTTTGGGCAGAAAGGGATTCCAGGGTTTTCCCGATGATCTGGGCGATGGCGGACAGCAGGGGGTAATCCGTTGAAGGATCAAGAGAATCTTCAGGCGGGTCTGCGAAGCCGACAAAACCGGAAAGCCTTCCTTCGGCGCGGATAGCGATCGAAAGAAGCGATCCAATCCCGGCATTCTCCAGAAAAGCGTGTTCCGTTTCCGCGGTTGGCGGGAGATTCTTGACTGAAGCCAGCCGCAGGAACCCTTCGTTTCCCAGCCGTTCCAGCCACCAGGGGAAATTTGCCGGGATGCGGCCCTTCAGGAACGGGGCAAGAGGCGGGATCCCGGGAGCGCACCATTCCAGCACCTCCCTTCGGTCCGCTGTTTCAAACAAAACAATGCAGGCCCGGTCCACGCCGCTGAAAGGCCCGACCATGGCCAGCGCCTTTCGGGCTTTGCTTCGGAAATCTTCCCAGGATTCGCAGAAACTCAAAAGGGAGACGATCTCGCCAGCCAGTCGCTGGAGTTCAATCTTCCTGTCGAGCTGCAGCAGGGCCTGGTTTCGTTCTGTCACATCCATCGCAATGGCGTGAATCACCCGTTTCCCTTGCCAATAGATGGGGCCCGCCGCGATTTCCATCTCCCGGAAGGTCCCATCCGCCAACCGGTGCGCCGTCTCCAGGATGCGGGGGCCGGCGGCAAGGTTGAACAGGGTTTTCTCAAGGAGTTCCGGGGGCTTCAGGGAAAGCCCGTATGCGTCGAGTTTCTCGAGGGTTTCCCTGGGGTAGCCGTAGAATTGCGCGGCTGCCTGGTTTGCCAGGAGGATTTTCCCGCTCTCTTGGTCCAGGAGAAGCATCGGGGCAGGACTGTTTTCGAAAAGCCCTTCGAACAGAGATGCCGTTTCCCGAAGCTTTGCTTCTGCCCGGATGCGCTCCGTAATGTCCTTTCCCACGGACTGGGCCTCGGCGAGGTTCCCATCGGAGTCGAAGATTCCCTGGTCAATCCAGTGGAAAATCCGGGTTTCCCCGTTTCTGAGTGTGCGGGCCTGCTCAAAGGATGTAACCGGTTTTTCTGCCGAAAGTCCCGATAGCCGCCGGTTCAGGGCGTCGTTTTCTTCCTCCGTGAGGAGAGATGAGAAGCGTTTTCCAAGAACGTCATCCTTCTCCACCTGGAAGGCCTCGCAAAATGCGGCATTGACGAACGTCAGGGTCGTATCCGGCAGGAACCGGCAGACCAGGTCCCGCTGGGTTTCCGCAATCCCTTCGTAAAAACGCTGGTAGTTTTCCAGCGCCTTGCTCTTGATGCTAAGTTCCGACCGGTTTTCCCGGTTTTGGGATTCCCGCTCCAGGAAGCGGATCCCGTGGGACAGGAGCTGGGCCATTTCCATGAAGGAACCGGTCTCCTGAGGACCGAACACTCCAGGGAGTGACGAATACAGACAGAGAACTCCGAAAGAAACGCCCGTTTCCAGAAGAGGCAGCACCAGCTTTGACCGGTACCCCCGGGCAAGGGCTTCTTCGGGCCGGAAGACCGGCACGCCCGGTTTCGAGAGATCCTCCACCGATCGGGGAAACCCTTTTGAAAGCACTTCGCCGATCACCGTCTCGGCAAGGGTCTTCTTCCAGAGGGGCATTTCAAGGCGGGCCAGGTACCCCCGTTCGTCTCCCGCAAATGCGGTCTTTTCCAGGACTTTACCAAACCCGGGAGCCGGATTTCGAAGACCAACCCAGGCCATTTTCAGCCCCATCTTCTTCACCAGGATTCGGCAGAACGAGCGGGCGTAGGTCTTCACGTCCTGCTCGGCAAGCAGGATCCGGCTGCAGTCACCCATCGCTTCCAGCGCTTTCCCCTGCGCCTTCATGCTATCCAGGCATTTCCGGTAGGCCGCATGGTGCATCTCGACATCCCGCCGGGCTTCTTCCAGCTCTCTTTTGAGGGCATCCGTTTCCCCGCTCACGGCAGGACCTCCTGAAAGCGACCAGCCGGTTGAGCCGCGAAAAAGACAGAATTCATCGACCATCACCTCGATCTATGCAGGAAAGACAAGAAAAACGCCCAAGCCTGTTACAAAAAAGAATCTTTTTAGGTAATGAAATAAGGAGAAAACCTATTATCGCTTTTTATTCTATATGAATGTGAGCCACTTTACACTTTATTTTTATGATACTATACCGGGAAGTTTTTCTGCAATTGCCCTGTGTGTGGCAATTGGTGGACTTGGTTCGTACCGTCAGGGGGGAATCAGGTGGAGTTCGGCGGTTTTTCCCCTTTGGCTCGGCTACCGGGACCGGCTTCCCCTGTCGGTCGCCATGCTGGACCTGGACGACTTCAAGTCCGTGAACGACACCTACGGTCACACGGCTGGCGATGCAGTCCTGAAGGGCCTGGGACAAGCGATCCTGGATTCGATTCGGAAAGCCGACTGCTTCTTCCGGTGGGGCGGTGACAAATTTTTCCTCGTTCTTCAGAACACCCCGAGGGAAGGGGCGGGGAAGCTCTACCGGGCCAGGAGGATGGGCAAAAACTGCGTGAGTGACCAGGGTCTGCCCGGCGCGCGAAGGAGGGGAGCAGAATGTGGAGAGGGAAGCTTCCGAGGGAGATTTTCGAAATCGCCCAGCAGGGGTATGCCGCGGCGGAGCCGGTGGTCTATCCCGAGGGGGTCGAGGTGATCGACTGCGGATTGGGAACAAACCCGATGGGCATGCCGGAAAGC
>JAAZNU010000134.1 GCA_012798135.1 Veillonellaceae bacterium
CATCCCATTGTACCACATACGCCATACTAGCCTCCTACTTGTAAGGTACTATTTTTATCGACCACTGACTTCTCCCCATCTCACCTTCTAGATGGAACTCGGTTCGAAGTCGTCTGAGCATATCATCTAAATCCCGTTTTGTCGAGTAAGCCGACGTATTTTCCTGCATTCGCCTATAGCCCCACCACAGCGCATGGAGCACAACGCATTGATGAAACTGCACAGGTAACTCACACACCTGGTCCACATCAGTGCCAAATGGCTTTGGGGTACGAAAATATCGCACAGCATAATTGATACCAGTCTCAGGCCAGGTGTTAAAACGCAACCCTGTCGCTAGCTTATAATACTCACCAGGTACTCCAACATCAGGTTCACTTTGAATATAGCTTTCGTGTCGAGAATTGTACTCTATACTGGTTCCATTCGTAATATCTTCAACATTCAAAATCTCAAGAGGTGTACCATACTGCCCATCATACGGAATTATGGGTCCTGTGAATGGTGGAAGCATTCCATTTATATTTTGAAATATATACTCCCGTGTATATAGATAAACCACTGGATAAGGTGCTACTAAATCATGTTGGGGGGCAGGCGACAGGGTGATGTAATACTGACCTCCATTGTAGGTTGAAGTCGTAATACGCCCTCGGTACAGGCTTTTGCCGGATGCGTCTGGTATTTCCAACAGCCACCCAACATAAGAAGCCGTACCAGATTTAAGCTGACTGCCAGATAGGATAAAAGAATCGTCTACTCCAGGAGATGCTGGGGTGATAGACGCTTGTAGTCGGGATGTCTGAAAACTTGCAACATCCTCCAGAGCCCGAAATCTCAGCTGCGTACCTTCAGGAAACTTCCAAGTTGCAATAGCTGTTTGGGCATTATTAAACACTCTTACAAAACGCTGCCAGCCTGCTGAAGCAGTATCTGGTTGTAGCGTCGCAATATCCCGATATTCAAGGTCAGATGGTTCTCCTAATGCCTCAAACACATCCTGCACCATTTCTAAAATGGTCATATAATATCCTCCGCACAACCGTATCTAGTACAATACCATTTGCCCTTATGATACACCATCTCAGAACGTGGTGCTTCGTAACGACAAACGGAGCAAACAGCCCACCGACCTTTTCCAGCCCGACCACGAGTTCCTTTATATGCCAAGCTCATCTGCCATGCCTCATACCCAGCAGGAGGAGTTGAGCCGGTTGGAAGCCACACAACATCGTCATCCATGGGGTCAATAGCACCCAAAGGCTTCCAGGCATACACAGTCTGTCCATTGATAACACGTTCAAGCTGAAAAAGTTCAATATCTGCCATAAAAAGCCCCTAGCTGTTGCCAGCTAGGGGTCCCTCCTTTTACGCTCCAGGAGAACCGTAGACGGGTTTGTAATCCCACACCGCTGTAGCGAAGCGAGTTACAACTTTGTACAGACGAGCATCCGTAGTGAAGCTATCGGAGCTTGACATGGTCGGTTTCTTCTTCCAGTAGAAGGTGAAGGTGTGCTCAGGTGCAATCAAGAACCAAGCATCATCGTCAGTCAGATACCGAGATACGAAGATGGACCAACCATCGACAATACCATTAGACGGATTGAGGCCGTTCATCAGCGGTCCCTGACCAGGAGCATATTTATTAGCTCCGTCGGTTACCAGACCTTTGGTATAGTCAGAGTAGTCCCAGACACGCCCAGTTGCTTTCAGGAGGTCGTTAGCAACCCATTTGAGAGAATTGGGAATGACCAGTTTGTCCGGCTTAATGGAGATAGGCATTCCAGCCTCATCCACCAGGTTGTCGAAATACTCAAAGGCTGCTTTGAGCGAGGTGTCAGACAGGTCAGCATTACCTAAGTTGTTAATAGGAGTCTGACTCTTCAAGGTAGAATGGTTGTTGGCAAATACCGGCAAACCATCCCAACCAGTTACAGAAGAGAACCCGTTGTTGAACAGGTTCCAGAAATTCTGCTCAATGGTGAAATTGGCAGACCGAGCAAGACTTTGAGGAAGTTTCTTCAACTGGTCATGCAGGTCATCATCAAGAGCCTCAGCAGTAACCTGGAAGCCAAGACCAAACTTTACCGTCTGAATGGTCTTTTTGTGGCCTTCAACAGGGGTGTCGAAAGAGATTTCCTCACCTTCTGCCATAGCCCGAAGATTGCCGAGAGGGGAGAGCTCAGCATTGGAGAGATACCGCCCTTTCGGGAAGTCCTCTACTTTAGCCAGCTTACTCCACTGTGCAGGCAAGTCCGCATAGGTGCCGTAGAATACTTTTGCAAGCTCACGGTCAAACTGTAAGGGATAAGACCCTCTATTTACAGCAGTAGCCATTCGTTACCTCCTTATATTCCAGCTACGTTGGTTAGGTGAACAAGGTATTTCTTGGCAGACGCTGCACCGGAAATACCAATGATATGGCATTTCTTACCCTGAGCCGTAGAGGCACCAACGGTTAGAAGATAGGTAGTTGTTGCTAAATAGTTATCTGCCATGACATTGGCCACGTCAGCGTTCGCAGCAGCATCAACTTCCCACACAGTACCAGGAATTGCCGGAATAACCAACACTTCCTGACCATCAGCAGCAGAGTGTGCTGCAATACCATAAATCAAATCAGCGCTCGAAGAACCAGCAGCAATAACAGCAACCTTGCCGTACTCACCACCAGAAGCCCCTGCTACCAACTTGACCGGCAGACCCTCAGTAACTGCACCAGACGCAATAAAGCGTTCCATGCTTGCAACTCCAGTGCTACCGTTGGGTCCTTTGTAAAACCTAAAAGCCATACAGACCTCCTTTATCGATAGGGACCAGAGTGCAAACCCTGGATTACCCCTACTCTATTTCGGACCACTGCCCTGAAGCAGTGTCATCCTTCGCAACAAAACCACGAGTGGCCCCAAGTTGCTCAAGTTCATTCTTACCACTCTGTTCCCAGATAGCAGCCCGTGCTTTATTTCGCTCGGTCTTCTCTTTCTGGCGTTTCTCGTAGATTTCTTTGGGAATACCTACGAGAATCAATTCAGCACGCCCATTCTGGGAGATAGTGTGCTGATTACCCTGCGCTCCCAAGAGTGTGGTAGCTTCGTGGGCCTGCACAATCTTGTAGCCTTGGGCCAATACCTCACGTAGCCGGTCAGGACGCACCCAACGGGTGTGCAAGCCAGCCACTGTTTGCATCTTGGAGAGCTTGTCTGAAGCTGAACCCACAATTTCGGGTGTGGTTTCGATAGCTACAGCCTGTTTCTCCAAAGAACTCCTCATCCAAGCATCGTGAAACTGCTTGGCCAGGTGATAACGCTGTCGATTCTCACGAGTCAGCTGGGCAACGAGGGAATCATCCATCACCAAAAATCCTTCTTTCTGGTCAAAGAGCAGCTCCCTGTCCTCTTGGTCCAATTGTAGCACATTTTCAGGCTTGAAAGTATTGTCTATCAAGACCTGGGGACGCATTTTTGGCTGTTCCTGAACACTTGGCGACGAAATATCGTTGGTATTCACCGCTTTTACTACCTTAACTCTTGCTGCCATAACGATTTACCTCCTAGATTTACAGAGCACCTTTCGTTTTATAGTGATTGTAGAGAAATAAAGGGTCTAACCCTTTAATTTTAGCCTCATCGGCCACCCACTTAGGAACAACAACAGTTCGTTTCTGACCTTCGGAAGCGGGGCGAGCAGCCGTGGCGGGTGGTACATAGCCCTGAGAAGGCTGTTGGGGTTTCGAACTTGGTGATATTCCGTACTCTTTAAGTTTCTCCTCAAGCATAGATTGTAATTTAGACTCCAATTCCTCATTTACTACCTCATCAACGTGTCGTGCTTTAACCAATTCAATAGCTTGGTGGTATATTTTTGGATTTTGGAGCCGAGTCTGAACGGGGACTGCTGCCACCATCTGCTCAACTTCATTGGAATACTTGTCGTAGACCTTCTTGTACGCAGGGTTGGAGAGGGCTAACTCACGAGAAAGCTGGGCTTGTGAGGATGCAACAGTCGTGAGCAGGGGAGCCATCTGGCGTTCCATAACCAACTGCTGGGCTCGGACAGGGTCCTCGAGCATCAAGTTAGCAATGTACTTGGAGAACTCTTGCTCTGGCAGCTGCGCTTCTCTAGATAATGGAGTTTGTGGAGTTAATGAATATCCTGGCTGCACTTCTTGCTTAGGGGGTGCAAGTTTGGATAACATTTCCCGCATGGTATTAGTCAATTCCGAAACAGGTTCCGGCTTTGACTCCCCTGCGAGTTTCTTGCGCTCCTCCAAAAGAGCCTGGAGTATCTCATCCCGACTCTTGCCTTTAAGATTGTCTGGAACATCCATCGAAGCTGCTTTCATAGCATCTGCTTCTGGAGTACCATCTACAACAACCTCATACTCCTCATCTTCTAACTCACTCGAGTTAATTTCGACCTCTCCCTGACGTGGTGGTAGAATGGAGTCGGGTAAATCGGCCCCACCTCCCAGTCCATCAGGCATCAACGTAAATAAAGGATGTTTAGGTAACATCAATACCCTCCTTGACTAATGCAGTTCGAATGCTTGTCAGTAGGGAGTCAAAATCCTCCAGCTGTGCAAGCATACCCTGACTTCTATATACCTCAGGTGTGCCCTGACGCATCATTACACGAACGGTTACATCCCGCTTTCTATCCATCCATGCATGGATAGCATTCATCTCGCTCTTATCCAGCGAGAGGACCACCTGCACCATTTCCAGGGGAACCTGGAACTTGCGGGCCACCTTGAGGCATCGGTCCTGTACCGATTCCGACTTCTCCCTGTCCACCTATATTACCTCCTAGACTAGCTGCAGTTGCTCCAGGAGCTGCTGCATTGCTGCTATTTAATTGTGCCAAGAACTGCTGTTTGAGCGCAGAAACCTGCATTGCTTTCTGTTTATCCATCATCTGAAGTTGGAGTTTCATATCATCAATGAAGGGCAGATACTCACTCGGGTCACCAACGTCAAAGAAGTCCATCATCTTTTTCATAAACTCAGTAGAGCCGACGAATACGCTCTGAGCAAAATCGGCCATCAGCTGTGGATTCTGGAGTGCACCTAATTGCTGCATCATTTGCAATAGCTGGAAGCCTTTTTCGGCATACATCGAGTATGTCTGGGTCATCGCCAGATATGCTTGTTTCTTGGCCTCTTCGGTCTTAGTAATATCCGTAGCTTTCACTTTGAACTGAAACTGCGTTGGTATTTGCTCTACATTCATGGCAAATATCTGCTGAAGTAGGAGCTGGTCATCCTGGGATAAGAAGGAAAGGTCGAGCAGGTCCTTATTAGCCATACACTGGAACAGCGCAATCTGATAGATGTTTGAAATAGCCATCTCAGCATTTTGCAAGATACTGTTTAAGATGCTATTGGCTTGCTGGGCCAGGAACATTGTACCACCAACAGTAGCAGCCGTTCCTACTGTCTGGTCATTGAAACCTGCCATATAGTCATTGGCACCAGTAACTTTGTCGGCATACTCCTTAGCAACCATCTCCCCATTCAAGCAGGATGGAGCCACATCAGGGAACGCAATAACATTCAAATCTTGATGAGGGTCGTCCATCTCAATGACAGCAAGCGGTGATATTTCTTCGTCCTTCAAGCCTAAACCTCGGCGAGCTGCCCAGACCTTCTGCATAGCCAGTGTCGTACCATCAAGGCGCATATTGTGAAGCGTTGTTACTTCATCCTGTAAAGATTCTGTCAGTTCGCATACGCCAATACCATACAGGACATCAGGGTCGTGCAGATAGATAACAGGAACCACATCTCGCATCGAGAGCGGATTAAACTCACTGCGTAGCAACGCTCCTGTTTCAGGATGAATCCAGAGTTTTACATCCTCGGAGATACCATCACCATCAACATCCCAAAAGAGATAGCACTCATAGACTTCGAACTCTTGATTCGCTTCGACCTTACCGAGCGAATCCGCAGAGACTCCTCGTTGTGCTTGAGCTGAGCTCAGCCCATCATCATACAACTGGAGCGGAGCACTAATTACCTTATCGACTGCGTCCTTATCAAATGCTCCCATGGCTACCTGTTGCTCTAACTCGTGTCGGTAGTAACGATAACGAATGGCTATCCAAGGTGCTCTCTGGAGGTCTTTCCAGTATGGTCTTGTAAAGAAGTCCTCAAGACGAACAGGTTGTACAACAGGACTCTGACGGCGGGTATAAGTAACCTGCTCGACGGCTCCAGACAGTGCGTTCTTACGTTTGAAGGCCCATTTTTCAACAAGGAAGGGAACCTTCACAATCTCAGTGCCCATTGAAATCTGCTCATAGAAAATAGTCTGTAGATTCTTTGCCATGTCGAGCGCAGACTCGCTTTCGACGAGTTTCTTAAAGAATCGTTCAAGTGCTTCAGCATGTTCAGCATAACGAACATCGGAGGCTTCAACCGTAACAGGTGGTTTCTTAAACGCAAACGCAGCTATCTCTTTTGCAAATATCGTATTAACCTTCTGAGCAGTGAGTGGTGGCGTAACATTGGCAGCATTTTTCCAAGGACTATTCCGAGTATCCTGCTCAGGACGAGCCCGTCGTTGCCGTCGCCATTTCTGCCATCTCGTTTCAAGTTCCTTACGCTCACTACCATCCCGCACATCCAGTATTTCAGACACAATGTAATTCATAACCTCAGCCTGCTGCTCTTCGTTTTGAAACACGTTGGATGGTGTGTAGACCATTGCAGGATTAGTTGCCTGACTACCCTCTATAGACGTAGTAGTTGTCGTGTTATCATCCATCATTATATCGGACATAGGTGCCTCCTTAGTATCCGGTTATTGGGTCCACAAATAAGCGTCGCTTGTTAAATCGGCGTCGTGGACTTCCGCCTTCCTCATCATCCTCATCTATAAAGTCATCATCCCCATCTAAACCACGAGGCTTAAAGGATTTATAAACCGCAATCTTAACTGCGTCAAGTACGTCCATGTGTCTTGATGGGAATCCTTTAACCTCGTCTAATAGTTGAAGCTCAGCACTGCGGGTTGCCCAGACCATATTTTTGTTAAAGTAGGGTTGTAGTATATTTCGAATTGTCGTTTCTTTCTCACCTAAAGCTGGTATTCCTACAAGATTTAATAATACTCCTCGCCGAGCCTCTTCCTGACGTAATATCGGTATCATGGCCTTAAAGCCTGCTTGTGCTTCAACATACGTTGCAATAAGCGTGTTGTGATAGGTCTTCTTATATCCAAACAGCCAATCGAAAAAGGTTGTTGGTTCCACATACCCAGCATTCACGTTGATGATAAAGATTCGGTCCCGACTGTCCCGAGCAATCACAGCAGTAGCAGCCTTAGACGCATTTCGCCTACCAGTTGTGGAGCCACCAGATGGGTCACCAGCAGCCACCACGCAGCAATCTCGCAAATAGACTTTTTGGGGAATACCATTGTCTAGGAATGTAATAATGAACTGGTTCTCCTCTGTATTCCATTCCAAATTACAGGTATTTATGGTGTAGGTAGACCACTCACTTCCCAGTGCACCACGAGGTCGATTAAGATACTGCGTTTGAGCAGTCCAGGGGTCTTTCTCCATTAACTCCAAAATCTGATTAACTGAAAAAGCATCGGGATTGATGCTGAACAACTCACCTTTCTCATCCTGTTGTAGTGCAGGCCGATAATAGGTTACCCACTCACCATCGGGCTTTATCGGATAATCCTGCTCAACCTCGTCCCAATATCCAACATGCTCCTTACTCGCTAACATAATAGGCTCGTAGGAATCGTCAATAGCGTATCTCGTACCAATAACAATTACTCGAGACTTGACCCAACTGACAACCAATGTTCGAAGATTCGTATAAAGCCAGTTGGTCATGCGATACATTTCCGCCCCAGCCTGGCGGTCTGAGTTAAGCATATCCTCACCATTGATGTCGTCGCAATCAAAGACATCTACGTGGATACCTTGCGTAGAACCACCGGCAGTAATCGCCATCAAGTTGGGCTCTGGAAATCTTCTTGTGCGATTAGCAAGAATGAGTTCAATATCAGACCTGTTCTCTTTGACATATTCCGGATATAGCCACTTATGAAACTCATTATCAGAAAACGTGTAGATGGTTGTCTTAACAAAAGAAAGGGCTCTGTCGTAAATCTGTGAGGTACACCCAATACGAAGATTAGGATTGCGGAGTAGTTCCCAAGAATTAGCTCCATGGGAAAGAATGGTACTCTTATAGCACGCTCGTGGTATGAAGGCTCCCGCTTTGATGCCAGGCTCGGTCGCCACTCGCTGTCTGAAGTTCGCCATATCCACATGCAGCTCTGTATTTAGTAGGTCGTATGGCCCATCAAAACCAGCAATAAACTTGAGGTAGAACCATAAAGATACAAAACCAGCTTCTCGAATAAGCTGGCGGACGCTCTCTGTTGCTTGGAAATTAGAGGACGAAAGTTCTGTTACTAACTGGGATAGGATTAAATGTGGGTTGGAATCCTTTGAGAATGTAGGCGCTAGTGGATGAGGAGCAATCTCAAGTGCGGGCCAAACTTGACTCATGCAGCCATTCTCCCCAATCCTTGAGCTCATTAACGCCCTGGGATATTTCTATCGACTCTTCAGTTTGTTCCTGAAACAAACCATTTGCTGATGGTTGATAGACTTTGCCATCGTTACCCACGACTGCTGGTAGATGCGTAAGACTAAACAGAATCATTATGAGGCTCCTCTACAGGTGTTAATGCCTTTACCACACCTTGCAATCCCTTCAAGGCTTCTGCCATTTGAGGCATAAAGACATTTATTTGCGTATTATTTTGCTGAGGAAGTTCTGGCGGTTTCTGCCCCTTGTCTTTCCCCAATGCAGCAAGGATAGTTGTAGCTGCCTTGATGCGAGACTCAGGGTCAATATCTCCACGCATCTGCTCGATAAGCGTTACGATAGCCATTTTCTCCAGAATGTTTTTATTCTTGGAGATAAAGTCCTCATCTTCCCCCTGAATGTCTGATAACTCTTCAACCGTCATCTTCATACTGTCATCCTAGTCTAAGTATATATCAGACAAGAAAAAAAGAAAAGCCCACCTGTGCCTAGGGGGAAAGCCTCTCTTACCTAGGGAGTTATAAGAGAGTTTTAACAGGTGGGCTTGTAATTTCATTGTGGAATCAAAAACGCATAATTATATCGAGGCTCATCAGCAAACTGGACCATCACATACAGCAAGCTATCAAGCCGTACTCGTCGTAATGTCTGAGGGTCGATATAATCCTCATCAAAAAAGCGACTGGCTGTAACAAGTACTCTCGTACCTCCAATCGTTCCCGTTAAATGTGCTCCAATAAAATCTTTATTCGCATACTCATTATGGAACCATTGCGGTTGAATATCAACATGTAAGTCGAGAGGGCCAGAAATGATACGCTGTGAGCGACCAAAATCCTGACCAGGCCCTAATAGTATTACCACATCTCTCATTGCACTTAGAGAACCTACAATTGTAAGACTACCTGGTGCACTGAACCCCAAACTTTCGTAGGATTTTTTCATGTAGAAGTGATTGTCTCGTGATTCGTAGATAGCAGCAAGTGGATAGGTAGAGTAGACAAAACTTAAATCACCAGCGGACGTAGGCTCGGCGATACCATTCGCATACCCGTACTGGCTTAGGCTAATGCAAGCCAAAAAGCTCATAGCCCCAATCAAAGAACGTATCATCCGTTTCATATCATACCTCCCTCGTATGACGAACAAGATTAGCTCAGGAAGAGGATGTCAGCCGATGCGCTGTGGCTGTTGCCCCCCAACATACCGAAGCTAACACGGGACTGGCGTGTGACCACTCGTTCCACTTCCATCCTGTTAGTTAAGTGCACATCCCTAACATTCTGGCAGTACTAAAATGGCTCAATGGGTCCGTTCCACATTTCCAGGCATTGCTTCGTTTAGAGCACTGCACGACGAACAGTACTAAGACCACCCGCACCATCCCCTCCCTGAACTCTACTTAGAAGTTTACTACAGAGCTGTGCAGATGTCAAGAGAAAATATCACGTTTTTTCATCTTTTTTTTTTGTTCCCTGTGGTACCACAAAATGTTGGGGGGCAGGCGACAGAAGGCACAGTAGAGGAGATAGGAGTAGAGCACCAGGGGGCGACCGAAGGTCGCATCTTGGTCTGGTTGAGACAGAGGGAAGAGAGGGTTGAATGGAAGATAGCGCAGATGGTGCGGTTTGTTAGAAGATAGTGTAATTATGTGGAATTATAAGTAATTATTACGAATTATATGGAATTATATGACAATTATGGTTTTTTATAATCGTGTAAGTCGTTGTGGGACAAGGAGATAGAGGGACTATTATATATTTATGGGTATTTTCTATATTTATTTTTTATTTATTTATTTCCTAAGTTGTTGTGGTGTAAGGATATAAAATAAAAAGAAATTATTTTTTCTATAATAATAATAATAAAAAAAAAAAGAGCAGTCGGGCTGGGACTGCTCTGGGTGGCTAGTCGGAGATGACAGCGATGAGGTCTTTGATGTCGTAGCGGAGCAGACGGATGTCGGAGGTTTCGGTGAGAGCGATGCCCTGACCAGGAGCTGGGATGACAGTGTTGCCTGGAGCGATGTTGGTAATGTTGGAGCCGACCTTGAGGACGATGGCGTTGCGAGTTTCTTGGAGCTCAGTGTGGGCGTCGTGGGGGATGTAGAGGGAGCCATAGGTGCGAACGAGTGGGATGTAGGCAATGATGGTGTCGGGCAGGGGGGTGATGGTGTTGAAGGGAGCAGGAAGAGATGAGAGAATGGCGTCTATAGGGGTCATGTAGGTTCTCCTTTAGGGGATATGGTACTACAGGAAAGGGAGAATGTCAAGAGGTTGAACAAGATGACGATACTTTTGGGTAGGAGGTACAATTTATATAGGGCACCTTCCCCCCGCCCGCCCTCGGGCCTTGCGGAAGTGGGTGGGGTATCCTACTACCATACTACCATAGCCTATGGTTAACATTGTAACGATATTAGCAAAAACTATTATAGACTATATAGTCTATATATACCAATTATGGTACCACTATCAACCTAGAATTGACGCAATAACCATGGTTATATGCTTACAATGCAATGAATTAAGGCGATTGCATGGTAATAGGATTATGTACTTTTTAATTTTATATCTATTTTTAATTTATTATTATTCTTTTTTTTTTTACATATATTTATATATATATAGGTAATAACCTATATAGTAAAATAAAATAAATTAAAATAAATATAATAGTACTATGATAGTTATACACCATAAACCATAATAAATACTTATACCATAAGGAATTATATAAATAATAGTCTTATGATAATCGGTACATAGTCCGTATATAATTAGCAATAGTCGCCTATAATTTATAATAGTATCCTAACTACTTGCATTATAATGCTTTACAAAAAAAAAGGCCTAGCATAATGCTAGGCCTATTACTAAAATACTTGTGTTAATTATGCATATTTTTAATCCTATTTACATAATCTTTTACTATGCCTTCTTTATAATAAACTTCACCATTGCAATA
>JAAZNU010000124.1 GCA_012798135.1 Veillonellaceae bacterium
CACGGCGTTCACACCAAGGCTACCTTTTTTGAGATCGGGTTCGGTGAATATATCAGTACCAAAAGCGGCGGTCAGCTTATTGTAGGTTATGTGTTCGATAATTGCCGTAGCTTTCTGCTCGTTGATAATGTTGGAAGCGCGGATAATAAACTCTTCAGGATTGCCACCGAACTGGTCAAAGATGATTTTTTCGAGACCGACCAGAATTTTTGTCACGGCTTTTCGGGTTAGTCCCGTTTCTGCTACGATTTTTCCAACCAGATCGTAATGGACGGATGAACTTGCCTTCATCGTCATGAAAGCAGGTGCTTCTTCGCGTATCATATCCTTTCGAACAAAGGCTTCTCCGGATTCAAGCTGTTCCTTAGAGTCAATGTACTTTGCCTGTTCACCCGTTTCAACCTTGAAGTAAATCTTTGAAACACGCAATTTTGCATTCAATTCTTTTATAGCCTTCTCTACCAATTCATCTTCATCAAAGCCTACGACATAGTAGCTTTTGTGGTTAATGCGTGACCATAATTCTCGAAACGCCTTGCTATCCAATTTCCCTTTATCCAGCGTAACCTCGACGGTGTTTTTGCGGGCATTTTCAGGCTTATTGGCATTCGGGTCGTAAACGGAATCCAGCACAGCGATGACTTCGGTGACATGGTCAGCGGCTTCTTCAGGTACTTCGATCGTGCCGTTTTTCTTATCCTCGTAATATTTCTCAGTTAGTTCGCCTCGCTTCACATAACCGTTTTGTATCAAGCTCTCGTAGATTACAAGGGCTGTATCCTCTCCAAATTTTTCAATGAACAGCTTTGCTTCCACCTTACGCGGACGGTCAGCGACCGCTTCGGCAATTTCACTTTGCAATCCCCTGGCGAAACTGTCATAGCTTTCGTTTGCGATAACCGTCAGTACGTTGATATTGTGGACTTCCTCGCGGGATAGGAGGGTTTCATCCATCCGTTCGCCGCCTTGATTGACAGCAAGGCGCAGCCCGCGCCCGACTTCCTGACGTTTGCGGATATCGCTGCCGCTCTGCTTCAAAGTACAAATCTGAAACACATTCGGGTTATCCCAGCCCTCACGAAGCGCAGAGTGGGAAAAGATAAACCGCACAGGCTCGCGGCGGTCAAGCAGGCGTTCCTTGTCCTTCATGATCAGATCATAAGCATCCGCATCGTCGGAGGTGCGTTCTTTTTTATCTCCGAGTTTGCTGTCTACTATACGACCACTTTTCTTATCGATTGAAAAGTAACCAGCATGTGTCCGATCGACCTCAATACCGTCAAGATACGCAAGATACTCCGTCGTGTCAGTTAAGGCAAGCTGCATACTGCCGACAATGGCTTTGTACTCCTCCTCGAAAATCTCAGCATAGGTGCCGCCTTGTGCGTTGCCTGAAGCGTCATACTGCTTGTACTTCGCCACTTCATCAATAAAGAAAAGCGATAAAACCTTCACGCCTTTGGCAAATAACTGCCGCTCCCGCTCGATATGGGACAGGATGGTTTCCCGTATCTGAATACGGCGCAACTGATC
>JAAZNU010000010.1 GCA_012798135.1 Veillonellaceae bacterium
CGTGGTAAAGTGTATTTTCATCAGAATCACCCCTGAGGTGAAAGTCTAAGATGACTGACAAACCCTTGTCATCCCCTGTATTTATTCGACTTTCAGCCTTGTGATTCCTTGAAATTTGTCAATTTGATCACGGATTCAGGAATATATACAGCAATATGCTGCCAATGGTCAGCAGTAGCGCCGGAATCAGCCGGTACAAAAAACGATTGGGGAAAAACAAATAAAGACACAATACGCCGACAACATCGACCACTGTATGCTGCAGATACGTCGGCGGTCGGGTAAGATTGATCAATAAAAACACACTGGCGCCGATGATCATGGCGACAAACAGCGTGTGCTGGTAGACGGCAACCAGCCGAATCCGTCGCAAAATACGGTTGATCATGAAGAAATAGGCAAAAACACAAAGCCGCAGGCCCAATACCCCAAGAAACATCCGGCCGAATCCCAACAGCAGATAATCCATGCCGATCAGTGCAAGATTTGCGCCTTGCCAGATCATGATACTGATCCGGGTGATCGAGATGTTTTCCTCCAGATAGGCTGCATTGTACTTTTCTTCCAGGTCCGGATCCGTAAAGGTCGGGTCGATCCATTGCCGCCAATGACGCAAAATGCCGCCTCCCAAGTTTTCCACCGGCCGATCCGGGTCTCAGTACATCGTCTTGTCCGTTTTGTTCCGCCATTGCTCAAAGTTGCGCAGGCACTCCTCGCGGTCCTGCGGAATCAGGCACAATTCGGTCTGATGTTCCGCCGGCTGGCGAATATACTCATAGATGGCTTGGTCATCGAAGCCGATATCCGCGGCGTCCTCCTTCGTGCAGCCAAAAAATATCGTCGGAATGCGTGCCCAGTAAATCGCCGACAGGCACATCGGACACGGCTCGCAGGATGTATACAGCACGCAGTCGGAAAGATCGAACCGGCCCAGCAGCGCCGCTGCCCGCCGAATCGTGACCATCTCGGCGTGTGCGGTCGGATCGTTGGTCTTCAGCACCTCATTATGGCCCTGGGCGACGACCTGCCCCTCGCGGACAATCACCGCGCCGAATGGACCGCCTTCGTTGTTGCGAGCGCCCCTGTTCGCTTCCTCACTGGCGATTTTCATATACGGGTGCATTAGTTCTCCCCCTCATGTTGTTTCCAAAACAAAAGAGATGCAGGTTTCCCCACATCTCTTTTGTTCGGCACAAATTGGCAAAATCCTGTTACGGCTTGACCGTTGCCTTGTAAATCTGTTTGCCGCCCTTCATTTCGATGATTACCGCGCTCTTGACCGCATCATGGCTGGCATTGAGCGTCGTGGCGCCGGTGATGGCCGGATAGGCTTTGGTGCTGGCCAACGCCGCCTGAATCTTGGCCTTGTCCAAGCTGTTGGCACGCTGGATGGCATCGATCAGCAATTTCGCCGCGTCATAGCCGAGCACCGCCAACGCGTCCGGATTCTGACCGTACTCTTTTTTATAGGCTTCCACAAAAGCTTTCGATGCCGGACTGTTGTCGTCGACGGAATAGTGATTGGTGAAGAAAGTATTGTTGAGGGCCGCCGCTCCGCCCAGCTCGACCAGTTTCGGCGAATCCCAGCCGTCGCCGCCGATGATCGGCGTTGCTATGCCCATTTCCCGGGCCTGTTTTACGATTTTGCCGACTTCCTCATAATAACCTGGTACGTAGATCACTTCGGCATTCATCGATTTAATTTTCGTAAGGACCGCCTTAAAATCCTGGTCTTTCTGCAGATAGGCTTCTTCCGCCAGGATACTGCCGCCGCCCTTGGTAAAGGCTGCCTTGAAAAATGCGGCCAGTCCCTTGCTGTAGTCGCTGCTGTTGTCCACCATGATGGCGGCCTTTTTCAGTTTCAGAGTGTTGAGAACAAAATTGGCGCCCACGGTTCCCTGAAACGGGTCAATGAAGCAGACGCGGAAAGTATAGTCTTTGACCTTCTTGGTCTTGTCATCCACAGTGACTTTCGGGTTGGTGGCGCCGACCGCCAGAAATGGCGTTTTGGTGGCCTCAGCCACACTGGAGGCGGCAATGGCGTTCGAGCTGGCGAACACGCCGGTCACTGCCACGACGTTATCCTGCGTCGCCAATTTAGTCATCGCGTTGGCCGACTCGGAAGGCTCGCTTTTATTGTCGGCGATTACCGCCACGATCTGTTTTCCCAATACGCCGCCTTTGGCGTTGATCTCCTTAAAAGCCATTTTGGCGCCGTTGGCCGAGGAAGTGCCGAAAGTCGCATTGCCGCCGGTCATTTCATTCAGCAGGCCGATCTTGATACTGTTGGAATCGGCGCTTTTACCGCATCCCGCCAGCAGACTTACCGACAACATCGTCAGTACCAGAAGCGCGACCAGAATCAGATTTTTTTTGTTCATTTGGATAACCTCCCCTTTTCCCTCTTGGCTGGACCCTGCCATGCGGATACTCGGCGGGCCTGTCAACAGCGGAAGGCTCTCAAATGAAAAGAGTCAAATCTTTCGATCTGACTCTGGACATGCGCAAAAAAGGCAACGGCGCAACCCCCTTCGTGGGGCGCTCCATTATCTCTGTCCTTTTGCCTGAGAGTTTCACCGGCCGATTCGACCGATTTGCACCTTCGGCGCCCTGCTGACAGGGGCTCTCCAGAGTTCCATTCATTTACGGTTCCCACCGGTGCACCGCCGAGTTCCGCAAACTTCCCATGGACTAATCGTTATTCAGTTATGGGCTGATTTTGTCCGCCGTCTGTTATTATAGTGAAATCCCGAACAATTTGTCAAGCATTCACAAAAATTTTCGTGCACAACCACAGGACACCGCCGTTGGGAACAGGCGAAGCGTCGCAGCATGCTCGTCAGTTGCCGACCAATCGTCAAAATCGGGAAGGTATGAGATAAGCGGAGGTTAAGCGGAGCGTCGCAGCATGCTCATACCTTCCCGATAAAAATGGATTATCGCGCTGCTCACCGCGGCGGCGCCGGCAAAAACTGGGCCTGGGGATTCTGCTCGATCGTCCAGTTCATTTGCCAGTTACCGAGAAATAGCACTACCGGTCGGTCGAAACGATCCCGCACGATCAGGTTTTCTTCCATGTACTTCAACGGCTGGGTATCCGCCGGGTCCTGCACCAGCCAGCGGGCCGCCGTATGCGGCAGATACTGGATATCGATCGCCACGCCATACTCGTATTGCAGACGATACGCCAGAATTTCAAACTGCAACTGTCCCACCACGCCGATCACATACCCCTGATCGGCGGCATTCGGTTGCTGGAAGATCTGGATGGCGCCTTCCTGCCCCAGTTGGGTGATCCCCTTGATGAAATGCTTGCGTTTCAGGGTGGCCTTCGCCTGAACTTTCGCGAACCGTTCCGGCGGGAACACCGGAAAGTCCTCGAAGGTGACGTCCAGTCCCGGTTCACAGATCGAATCGCCGATGGCAAAGATTCCGGGGTCGAACAACCCGACGACATCCCCCGGATACGCTTCCTCCACGATGGTGCGTTCCTGAGCCACGAACTGCTGCGGCTGCGCCAGCGCCAGCGTCCGCCCCGACTGCTTGTGCCGCACGGTCATCCCCCGTGTAAATTTACCGGAACAAATCCGCACGAACGCCAAACGATCACGGTGCGCCGGATTCATATTGGCCTGGATCTTGAACACAAAAGCGCTAAATCCTTCATCCTCCGGCCGGATCAGCCCCTCCTGGGCCATGCGGGGCGACGGCGGCGGCGCCAGCCTCAAAAACTCCTCCAGAAAAGCCCGCACCCCGAAGTTGGTCAGGGCGCTGCCGAAATACATCGGACTCAGTTCGCCCTGTTGCACCGCTTCCATACTGAAGGAATCGCCGGCCAGATCGAGCAGCTCGATGTCATGGCAAAGCTGGGCGTGGATATCGGCCGGCAACAGCCGGGAAAAGGTTTCGTCGTCCAAGTTACCGACCTTAGATTTGATAATGTTGCTGCCATGCGAACCATCGGCCTCGAACAGTTCAACCTGTTTCAATTGCCGGTTGTACACGCCGTGATAATCGCCGTTGATGCCCACCGGCCAATTCATCGGACAGGCGCGGATGCCGAGCACTTTCTCCAGTTCGTCCATCAACTCGAAGGGGTCCTTGCCGAAACGGTCGATTTTATTGACAAAGGTAAAGACCGGAATATGACGTTGCCGACAAACCTTGAACAATTTCCGGGTCTGCTCTTCCACGCCCTTGGCCGCGTCGATCAGCATCACGGCGCTGTCGGCCGCCATCAGGGTCCGGTAGGTGTCCTCGCTGAAATCCTGGTGGCCCGGAGTGTCCAAGATATTGATGCAACAGCCGCCGTATTCGAACTGCATGACACTGGACGTCACCGAAATCCCGCGTTGTTTTTCGATCTCCATCCAGTCCGACACGGCGAATTTTTGCGCTTTGCGACCCTTGACGGTCCCGGCCAGGTGGATGGCGCCGCCGTATAACAGCAACTTTTCCGTCAGTGTCGTCTTTCCGGCGTCCGGGTGCGAAATAATGGCGAAAGTCCGCCGTTTATTGATTTGTTCCAAAAAATCCGAATCCTGCATGTCTGTCCTCCATTGTTGACACATATCCTATAGTATACTCCGAATTGCACAATTCGCAAAGATCACCCAACACAAAAAGAATGGGCCCAGTTGAAGTCGACTGCGCCCATTCCGTCACATTGCCCTTTGCTTAGCACTTGAAATCAAAATTACTCACCGAATTCGTACTATGTAAACCATTCCCTGATATTCATTATTCCAGAATACCGGCCGCAGATCAAACCGACCCGGCACTCCTTCGAACATCGGCTCAGCCAGTTGCGTCGCCTGCCGCTTGTATACGGCATGTAGAAACTTGGCGTCGCCGAGGCGGCGGCCGGCGCGAAAATCATAATCCGTCAGGCTGTTTTCTTCCGGATAGCCTAGGCGGTTGATGCCCTGCGCGTCAACCCACTGCACGGAATAGATCCCCGGCGTTTCCTCATAAAAACCTTTCAAAATCTCCAGGATCTTTTTGCGGTCGTTCCGGTGCAACATCACGGCCAATGAACGCTCCTGAGCCAAGCTGTCCAATGCTCCCTCCGGGCTCAGGACGGGCAAATCGCCGCCAATTTTTTGGCCGGATTTTTCCTGTTCCATATGCGTCATGACCAGACGCCACTGCGCATCGTATAGGATGGCAGTCCGCCACAACGCTTTTTTACGCACCGGCTCAGCAGACGGCGATGCCGGGAACTCGTATTCGCCTTCACCGTTCGGTTGCTCCACCAGTTGGCGGCCCAACTGGATCAGTTGCGGAAACGGCTGGTACAGCCTCGCCAAAAATAAGTTCAGGCCAATTTGCGTTTGATCTTCGTCGTAAAGAATCTGCCCTTCCCGATTCATCACCCAGATGGAAACCGGCAGGTCGGCCACCAACGGCTTGATCTGTTTTTCCAGCAATATTTCCGGTTTAAACAGCAAGCTGACGGAGCCGATCAACTGGCCGTCCGGCGTAAACACCGGATGTTCCGCATCCATGGCCGCGAAGCCTTCCACCGCCCGGAACAGGGAACTCAGGACCGGCGTTTTTTGCTGCAACACCCGGGCAACTTGCGGTTGATCGGCGATATTGGTTCCTTCCGCATGCCGGTATTGGTGCGGCTCTACCGTGAGCATGACGCCACGAGTATCAATGGCGGTACAATCGACCGCATAGGGAAATGCGGCGCATAACCCTCGCAACGCTTTCCGGGCCGGTTCCCCTTTCAGTCCCACTGTTCCCAACTTTTCCGCCGTTTGTCTCAGCGCCGAATCCATCCGGGAAAATTCCGCGGCAATGCGCTCACGGGCGACGTCGACCGGAATTTCGGATTCCGCCGCGTCTCCGTTCGCCGGCCAGACCAAAAGCAAACACAGCAACAACAACAAAGCCAGAGATTTAGGTTGCCTCGTCATTATGGATTCCTCCCTTACCGATGATCTCGCGGAAACAGTTCAGTCCAGAAGCGGCAGCAATTCCGCCAAGCCGGCGATCCGGGCAACCGAGACCCCCGGTTGCGCCCGCCAGCGGTCCTTCCTATGCCGGTCGATCCACACCGGGCGGATGCCGACGCCAGTCGCCCCATCAATATCTTCCTGGCTGTCGCCGACATGCACAACCTCGGTCGGGTTCAGCGCCAATTCACGCAAGGCCTGTTTGAAAATCTCCGGATGCGGTTTCTTCACGCCAACCGCGTCCGAAACCACGATGCTGTCGAACAGGGGTTCTAGTTCCCAGCGGGCCAATAGTCGGTGCACATACGGCGCATAATCGAAATTCGACACCAGCGCCACCGCGCGGGTACGGCCGATCTCCGCCAGAACGTCCGCCGCCTCGTCGTCCAGGCTAACATAATCATGCCAGACGTCCAGCGCCCGTTCAATGGCCTGCACCGCTTGATCCGGCGGCAGTTTGACACGCAGGTCGCCAGCCAGGCGATGCAATCGTCGCTCGACAACCGTCATCCCCGCTATTGCGTCAACAGGTTCCGGCGTGTCAAAAAAGCCGCTACAATACGGACGAAATTCCGCCGCCGTCATCGACAGCCCCTGCTGGCAAAACGCATCGTGAATCACGTCACACCAAGCATTCCAAGCCTGTTCCATTTCTCCGTAAACAATCAGCGTCCCGTACAGATCGAACAATACACCCCGAGTTTTCATGTTATCCCGTTTTCACTCCCACTTTTCCCCTTGGCCATCGATTCCTGCGCCGAGCAAATTCTCAGGCCGAACGAATACGCCCCCAACACGATCAGGATGGAGCCGGTCAGCAAAAAAACCGGCCGGATGCCGATCCAGGAACTGACGAAACCGCCGGCCAGCGGTCCAACCATGGAGCCCAGTTGGTTGGCCGCGTTGGTCAGGCCGAAAACCCGCCCGTGGAAACTCACGTCGCTGGACTGAATGGCGATCATGTTGATCGTCGGAAACACACCGATCAGAAACAGTCCCATGAGAAACTGCAACGCGCCGAACTGCGTAATATCGGCGGCAAAAAACTGGCCGGCGTTAAATAGCCCAGCACCAACGAAAGCTGCCACCAGCGAAATCCGCAACGACCGTCCCTGCCCCGCCCGGCCCCAGATCGGCGCGGCGATTGCGCTGGCCGTTCCCGACAGGCTGAAAATGAACCCCGTCGTCAGGCCCACACCGGTCAACGACCCCTGCATCTCGGCCACATATAGCGACATCAACGGTTGCAGCGTCATGCTGACCATTTGCACCGCGAACAGCAGACAAAGCATGCGGACCAACACCCGGTTGCGAAACGCTGTTTTCAAATCATCGACCAGGCTGCTCTCCACCGGTGAGGAAACCCGGTCCGGCTCCCTCACCAGCCGCCATACCGCCAGCGTGGCGATGCAAAGAATCGCGGCGGACAGCAGGAACGATCGGCGCATTCCGAACAGATAGGACAAGGTTCCACCCATCAAGGGCCCGACAATGCCCCCCACCACCAGCGCCGTCTGCATGACTCCCATGCAGAAACCCATTTTTTCCGGTGGGGTTGACGACGCGACCAGCGCCATCGACGCCGGCACGAACCCGCTGGCGATTCCCTGGAAAACCCGGACCAGTACCAATTCGACCGGATTCCTAACCCAGGCGCCCATGAAGTAGGATAGACTCAACATCAGTCCCGCCCGGATGATCATGCGTTTTTTTCCGGAACGGTCGGCCCGGCGGCCCCAATATGGCGCCATAACCGCCGCAATCAGAAAAGTGGCGGCAAAAACAACCCCGGCCCACATCTTTACATTGGACGAATCGACTCCCAATTCCAGCAGATAGAGCGGCAGAAACGGGATGATCATCGTGTAGCTGGCGCCGCACAACACAACGGCCATGACCAGCGTCCATAAATTTTTACGCCACATATCCCGTATACACCTCTCCAGTTTCTCCTATTGTACCTCCTTACGGCACTTCCGTCCAATCCTGCAGCAAACGGAGCGCTGCCGGTTCGGACACCGCCCGGCTGAAGACAAAGCCCTGAATGGCGTCGCAATCCAGCTCCCGCAGTTTATCGATTTGGGCGTTCACCTCCACGCCTTCCGCAACCACCCGCAGATTCAGCGCATGGGCCAGATCAATGATGAAACCGACATACTCCGCTTGTTTCGGATCATCCAAAATACCGTCGATGAACGATTTGTCGATTTTCAGAATACTGACCGGCAAGCGTCGCAGATATGTCAGCGACGAATATCCCGTACCGAAGTCATCCAGCGCCACCTCCACGCCAAGTTCCCGCAATTCCGTCAGCTTACGGATACTGTCCTCCATCGGCTCGATTAAAATATTCTCGGTAACTTCGATGGCTATCTGGCCAGGTTCGATGCCGGTTTCCACCAGAATCTCCCTGACAACCTCCGGAAAATTGTTGGCGCTCAGCTGGCGGGGCGACAAGTTGACCGCCACATGCAACCCTGGACAACCGGCGTCATGCAGTCGCCGGGAAAACCGGCAGGCCTCTCGCAGAACCCATTCCCCGATTGCTGCGATGGTCCCGGATTTCTCTGCCAGAGGGACAAACTTGCCGGGCGGCACGGAACCATGTTCGGCGCTGTTCCAGCGTAACAGAGCTTCAAAGCCAATAATTCGCCGATCGGACAAGCGAATTTCAGGCTGAAATTGCAAGGAGAACTCTTGATGCTCCAAGGCCCTTCGCAAACTGTTCGTCAACACCATGCTTTCATAGGCGTCCTGTTGCAACGACGGATCATAAATTCGCCAGCAGTTGCGACCGCCATCCTTTGCCGCATACATGGCAATATCGGCTTTTTGCAATACCTCATTCGGCGTCCGGCCATTCTCCGGATAAAAAACGATGCCGATACTTGCCGACATGGGAACCCGCTCCGGTCCCACTTCGTAATCCCTCCCAAGAACCGCCAGGACCCGATTCGCCAACTCCACGGCCTGACTCCGGGTTCTTTCCCCTGAGAGCGCCACTACGAACTCGTCGCCGCCGATTCGTGCACAAAATGCCTCTTCGCCAAAGGCTTCCCGGATATATTGTCCGGCGGTCCGGATCAGATTATCGCCGACCGAATGGCCGAAGGTATCGTTGACCACCTTCAGTTCATCAAGATCCAGATAAAATAAAACACCCCGCCGATCTCCCTGCCGGGCTTGCAACAATTCCTGCTCCAACCACAAATTCAGGCTGGCCCGGTTGCCCATACCGGTCAAGGTGTCGGAATACGCCAGTTGACTAATTTGCCTTTGTGCTTCACGGCGTTCCAAAAAAGCCGAAGCCAGTTGGGCATATTGCTGGAGAACCTCGAGGTCGTCCGGCGTCAGCGGATGAACGTCATCCAGCCAATGAACGGCCAACATACCCCGGATCCGGTTACCCAGCAGCAACGGTGCCATGACTATGGTCGTGATCCGCGCCAGCCGAGGGTCGGGTATTCTTCCGGCATACCGGCGGTAATCCGATATCTGAACGCTGCGGTTCTCCCGGAAGACCTGCCCGATCATGCCGGTATCCGCCCGTTGCGGCTCCAAGTGATCGAACGGAATCGGTCCTTGCGAATACGGTCGCGCAATCACCCGCCGTTCTTCATCAAAAATGCCGATGTAACCGGCCGGGGCATCCACTAAGTGTAATGCGTCCTGCAAAATCATGACCAACGGATCGCCGCCCTCGTCAACCGGCTGGGTCAACAGCCGGGTCGCCGCCCGATACTGTTTTTCCCGCAGCAGCAACTGTTCCTCTTTTTCCTGACGCAACCGGACTTCGTCGCCCAATAGCTCGTTGGCCGCCGATAGTTCCTCGTTCATCGCCGACAGTTCTTCGTTCATGGCGGTCAGTTCTTCGTTCATGGCGGTCAGTTCCTGGTTGGCTGCAAACAGTTCGGAAGTTCGCCGTTCCACCAAGTCCTCCAACCGTTCCCGATGCAGCTTCAGCTCGTTTTCCAGTTCCTTGCGTTCGGTGATATCCAGGCCTACTCCGGCTAAAAAGATTTCATCCTGGATCCGCAGCGACATTGTAGAGAAAAAATATGTCTGCCGCTGTCCTTCGCGACCGATGACCTCCGCTTCCACTTCGGCGTGACCAAGCCGCAGCGCCGTTGCATTTGCATGGGCAATCCGCTCCTGTTCAGTCGTCTCAAAAAAGTCCCGACAGTCTTTGCCGGCGAGCTGCGTCGCCGAAAGGCCGCTGACCGCTTCCAGGGTTCTGTTCCAGCGGAGTAGCCGCCCAGCCTCGTCCAACAGATAAATCACGCCGGGAATGCCTTCGAACAGAGCATGGACCATCAGCTGCTCTTCCCGGAGCCGTTGCTGCAGCAACAGCTTCTCGACCACAACCGCCGCCAACCGGGCATACTGTTCAAACGCAAAGCGTTCCTCCGGCAGAATCGCACCCACCTGGCCCTGCCACGCCAGTTGCAACACGCCGATGATTTGGCCGCCGGCGCGAATCGGCGCCGACAACACCGTAGTGATACGATCCAGTCGCGGATCGGCGATCCGTTTTTCCCAAGCCTGATAATCATGAATAATGCGAGTCTCGCCCGATTGGCAGACTTCACCGATCAATCCCTCGGTCTGGCGGACACGAACGCCGATCCTGTCGGCGTCGATTCCCACGCCATAGCGGATGCACAGGAAGTCCGGTTCCTCGTCATCCACCAACGACAAGGCGGCGCTAGCGGCCTGCAACATATCCACGGCCTGTTGCAGAATTTCTTGCAGCAGGCCTGCCGGATCAATATGGTCAATCAGGGTACCGGCAATATTATGCAGCAACGCTTGATTTCGGTTTGCCAACTTAGTTTCCCCCACTCTCCATCGGACCCGTCTTGTCCATCTCGTTCATTAGCCAAATCAAACAAAATCGGCGTCGGCGCGCAGATAATCGGTCATCAAGTGCTGTGCAGACAAACTGCTGCACAGGATCGTGATACAAACGGTGGTGATCGTCAGGCGGTGATCTTGGCGCGAAAGCTGAATAGGCACGTCCCCTCCGGCAAGACGATTCCGGAACCCCTTTGCGGGCAAATAAGCAAACTCCACCTTTTTTTAAATTCTTTTCTGTCCCGAGAATTCCTGCAATAAAAAAAGCTGCCGAATCGGCAGCGCAAGTCTGTTGAATTTATTTACGGGCTGATGCCCTGGCAACGTAGGAATTGATCTGCCGCCGCCAGACCAAATAGGCGTCATCGTTCAGATGCAACCCGTCATACGTATACTGTGCCAGTAATCTTCCTTCCGGGTCCGTAAACGCCCCCGACAGATCGAGATAGGCATAGCCATATTTCTCCGCCAATGGCCTGATTTTCTGATTAAGCTCTCGAATGAAGCGGTTCTTTCGCAACCCGTTGGAAGGATACATCTGATCATTGAACGGCAATATACTCTGTACATACACCGGGGTATCCGGCAATTCCGAATGGAAACGGGCCAGAATCATGTCATAATTCGCCAACACCTGATCCACCGGCCGACCGAAGCAAAGATCATTAGTGCCGATCATCAGGAATATTTGCCGGGGACGCAGTTCGATAACTTCACTCTGGCGATTCAACAAACCCAGCGTCGTGTCCCCGCTAATCCCGCGGTTTACCACCGGGACTTCCGGAAACAGGCGTTGCCAGTCGGCGCCAAATGTAATGCTGTCGCCAAAAAACACCACCGGTTTTTCCTTGTTGCTGGCCGTCATTGAAAAATAGAGGCGCCGAAGTCGATAGTTCATGGTCAGATAGGCAGGATCTTCCGGCTTCCTTCCCAAATTGTTGACCCATTCCACCACGTGGACGACCTTTTCATTCGCCAATACCCGATTCAATGTCCCGTTATGCGACCCAGCCAGAAAAACAGCCACCAGCAGGGCCACCAGAATTCCTTTTTTCACCCGAGCAACTCCCAACTGCATTTGTGCAATAATTCAGCATCCGTTGTGCTGCATTTAGTTATTTATTTTACTTTTCCAATTAAAAATCCTGCTTTTTATTGTCCCATTCTAAAAAAAAAGTCAGCCGGACCTTCAAAGTCCGGCTGACTTCATTTTTATCGTTTGAGAAGTTCCGGAGCCTGGCTCAATAAACGCCCGGCATCCGCCATGATGGCTGCCAGAACTTCGCGGACGGGCTGGATTTGGCGCAACGGCAGCAAACTTTGTCCCACCTGGACCAATCCATTTTCCACATCGCCATCGACTGCCGCCAGACGATTAGTGCCGGTCGCCAATTTGTCCAGCTCCGCCTGGGGAGCGCCGCTAGTCTCAAGGGCCAGGAATTTATCCGTAAAGACATTTTTCAGGCCCCGAACACCATAACCCCGTGAAACGCCGGTCGCCGTCGAATCAGTGTCCGTTGCTTCAATGATTCTGGCTTTGGCCTTCGGATGCAAACCGCATTCGTCGGTCAGCAGGAAACGGGATCCCATCTGGACGCCAGCGGCGCCCATGAGCAACGCAGCCGCAACGCCACGTCCATCGACGATTCCCCCGGCGGCTATCACAGGCAGCTTGACTTCCGGAATCACATTGGTCATCAATGCCATTGTGCTCTGAGTACCAATATGACCGCCCGCTTCCATGCCTTCGATCACGATGGCGTCCGCACCGGCGGCTTCGACCCGCTTGGCCAGTTTGACGCTGGGAACAACCGGAATCACCTTGACGCCGGCGGCGTGCAAACGATCAAAATAAACAACCGGATTGCCGGCGCCCAAGGTCACGAACGCCGTCTTTTCTTCACAAATGACCGCCACGATTTCATCCCGGTTGGGTGCCATCAACATCACATTCACGCCGAACGGTTTATCCGTCAGCTGCTTGGCCTTGCGGATCTCCTCCCGGGTCCATTCCGCAGTACGTCCGCCTGTGGCAATGATCCCGGCGCCGCCGGCATTGGAAACGGCTGAAGCCAGGTTGGCTTCCGACACCCAGGCCATGGCCCCCTGCAGGACCGGATATTTTATTCCCAACAGTGTGGTTAATCTTGTATTCATGTTCATCCCTCTTTTTGAAGACTTTCTAGCTTTATAATAACATAATTTATAATAATTATTAAGTATAATAAGCCCTCGCCAGCAAAATTCGGTTTATGAAGTGAAAGTTCGGAGTTCAATCCGCCGTTCGCACATTTCACAAACACGTCACAAATTTGACATGCTTTCTTAAAATCTCCCTCCTATAATCATAATTGAAAGCGGAACAATCCGCGATAGTTGAAAATGAAAGGGGAATATAAAATGAAGAAAAAAGCAGTCATAATCGCCGGTGTGGCGGCATTGGCCCTGATAACAGCCGGAGTGACCATGGCATCGCCGATGGGGCGGGGAATGATGGGAGGCGGGTTTGGCTGGGGCGGCGGTCCCGGCAGAATGGAACCTCTTAAGCTCACCGAATCGCAACAGGCCGATTGGAAAGCCTGGCAGGAAAAGAACTTCCAGCTCAGAAAAGAGCAAGTACAGCTGATGGTCAAATCCGGTTACCTCACCCAGGAACAGGCCGACGCCAAACTCAAGATGATGGACAGCGGCCACGCGTTCCGGATGAAAAACAACCTGGTCGGTCCCGGCGCCCGCTTCACCGGACCGTTGACCGATGACCAGAAAGCCGACCTGAAAAAGCTGGCCGAAGAACGTTTGAATATCCAGAAGGAAAACCTGGCCCGCCTGGTGTCCGCCGGCCAGATTACCCAGGCCCAGGCCGATGCCCGTATCGAGCGGATGCAGACACGCATCAGCAACTTTGACCAGAAGGGCTTTGGTGGCCCTGGCGGCCCCGGTCGCGGCGGGTTCGGCGGCGGCAAAGGCGGCCCTGGTGGCTGTCGCTTCTAAACAGTCCTCCTCCCCCCGTTTATCCTCCGGCGTCAGCCGGAGGATTTTTTATCCAGCCAAGACAGACAACAAGAGACAGTCCCGCCAAAGGTTTATCCTTTCGCCGGGACTGTCTCTTTCGTCTTTTGGCAAGCGCCGGAAGCGACCGGCTAATCTCGTTCGGAAAAACAGGTAAACGCGTTGCCCGTCTTTTCTTTGGCGCGATACAGTGCCTCGTCCGCTTTTTTCATCAGCATTTTTATTTCCATGCCGTCCTGCGGAAAAAAACTGACTCCCATGCTGAGTCCCACCCGCACATGTTGGCCGTCGATTTCAACCGGATAATCGCAAGCCTCGAACACGGATGAAATGACTGGCAACAGTGTTTTGGCGTCATGAACATCGGGCAGAATAAAGATGAACTCATCGCCACCCAGGCGGGCGACAAAATCGTTGGAACGAACCGCCTGCCGAAACCGGCGTGACATTTCCTGCAGCAACCGGTCGCCGGCCGAATGGCCCAGGTTGTCATTCACCAGCTTGAAGCGGTCCAAATCGAGAAACACGATGGCCAGCGAACGCCGGATGCGTTGCGCCCGGTCCAGCCAGCGGGAAAGTTCGGTTTCGAACAAATTGCGGTTCGGCAATCCCGTCAACGGATCATGGAAGGCCATCAGGCGAAGCATATGGTCGGCCTGCCGGGCCCGGATCAGAATATCGATTCGGCGGCACAATAACTGCATGTTCACCGGCTTGACGATAAAATCCGTCGCTCCGCTGTCAAACGCCTGATTGATGGCCTGTTCATCGTCACGGGCCGTGATCATCAGAATCGGCAAATCATGGCCCTGGGGCAGGCTTGTGATCGCTTCGCAGGTTGCAAATCCATCCATGACCTTCATCATGGCGTCCAACAGGATCATGTCCGGCCAATTATCGTCCAGACAGCGCACCCAGGCCAAAACATCGCTGCCATCCACAAATTCCCGAACCCGGTAGCCCCTATTTTGCAATTCATCCCGCAACACCCGACGTTCCAGGGCCGAATCATCCACCACATAGATCAGGGGCTGGGTGGCATTCTGTTCCCGGGAGTTTTGCAACCATCGTTCAATCCATAACACGTTTCCGTTCTCCGCAGGTTTGTTCCGGACTATTGCGCGGACGCCTTCAGCTGAATAGCTTCCTGGCTGGTCAAAATCCGGTCGATATTAAGCAGAATTACGAGCCGGTCCTCCATTTTGCCGATACCCTCGATGTACTGGGCTTCGAGAATGAAAGTCGGCGGCGGCGGATCGATCGAAGCGCCCGGCATCTGAACGACTTCGTTGACGGCATCGACAATGATGCCCACAGTTTGTCCGCCGATATCGATGATCATAATCCGCGTATCGTCTTCGGGCGGCTTTGCCACCAATCCGAACCGCTTGCGCAGATCCACGACCGGGATAACCCGTCCGCGCAGGTTGATAATTCCTTCCATAAACTCCGGGGTCTGGGGAAGTTTGGTGACCGGCACCATTCGGTTGATTTCCTGAACTTTCTGGATTGGCAGACCATAATCCTCGTTGGCAAGCTTAAAAATGACCAGTTGAACATCTTGCGCCACAGTGGAACTCCCCTTTCTTATCCTTTGCTGGCTGTCGCCAAAATCGCCGCTTGTTGCCGGATCAGCCCGGCGGCCATTCCATAAACCGGCCGCCCAACAAGTGCCAGTGCAGATGCATGACCGTCTGCCCGCCGTCCTTGCCGGTATTCATGACCACCCGGAACCCGGATTCGGCAATTCCCAACTTAGCGGCAATTTTGGGCAGCGTCAACAGCGCGTGTCCCAACAAGGCACTGTCTGCCGTTTCCGCCACCGCGACGCTGTCCAGGTGCTTGCGCGGAATAACCAGCACATGAACCGGCGCCATGGGATTGATGTCCGGAAATGCGACCAAAAATTCATCTTCGTAGACAAATTTTGCTGGAATGGCTCCGGACGCAATCTTGCAAAAGATACAGTCTTCCGACATGGATTCGCCTTCCCTCCTGGCAGCAGACCCAAAGTAGACGCCCGCTCCCCTAACATTCTTTAGCTATGAAAGTTCTGTCAAGAAGCGGCAAATTCCTGCTAATCGTATAAAAAAAGCCGGCTATTCCGCAAGTCGGCCCCGAAATCCGTCAGCCGTCACCTGTTCCAGCACTACATCGATCAGCGAATTCTCTAATACCGGCGCAACTCCACCGCCAAAAAAAAGTGCACGCTGGTAATTCGGCGTCAATCCTTCCGCCCGGCCTCGTTCTCCCTTTTCCACCAATACCGGCATTATCCGGCCGACGAACCGCTGCCGGAATCGCTCGCCGCTACGCTCGCCGACCGCCAGCAATTCGGCCACCCGCTGTTTTTTCTCCGGATCGTCCACCTGTTCGGCGAAGCTGGCCGCTGGGGTACCGGTACGCCGGGAGTAGGGAAATACATGGATTTTCGCGAACTTCATCTTCTTAGCGAAGGCCAGCGTCTCGGCAAACAACTCTGGGGTTTCGCCGGGAAACCCGACAATAATATCGGTCGTCACGGCCAGATCCGGCACCCGGCTGCGCAGAAATTCCAGCAAACGGGCATAGTCACCCGTCGTGTAGGGGCGGTGCATGGCGGCGAGAATCCGGTCAGCACCGGCTTGCAACGGCAGATGAAGATGCGGGCACAGGCGCGGCTCTTCAGCCATGATATTGATCAGGTCCGTCGAAACTTCCAGCGATTCGGTGGAGCTGAGCCGAACGCGGGCGATGCGGGGCTCAGCTAAAACCGTCCGCACAGCGTCCGCCAAACTGGCTTGCCCGGTTTCCCGGCCATAGGCGCCGAGGTTGATGCCGGTCAGCACGATTTCCCGGAAGCCCGCCGCCGCCAGATTTCGGGTTTCCCGGGCGATACTGGCCAGGGAACGGGAACGCAGATGTCCCCGGGCGTATGGGATGATGCAATAGGTGCAATAATTATCGCAACCGTCCTGGATCTTCAAGAACGCCCGGGTCCGTCCCGGCGCTCCGGCCAGCGGAATATCCTCGAACTCGCGTTCCGTCATGATGTCGCCGACGGCCAGCACCGGTCCATTCTGGCGACGAGCGGTCTCGACCAGTTCCACGATCCGGTGGCGGTCGCCGGTGCCGATGACGACATCCACTCCTTCGATCGCCGCGGCGTCTGCCGGGGCAATCTGAGCAAAGCAGCCGGTGACGGCAACGACGGCCATCGGATTGAGCCGTGCGGCCCGCCGCACCATCTGGCGCGATTTCCGTTCGCCCAGATGCGTAACGGAGCAGGTGTTCACCACATATACATCCGCCTGTTCCTCCGGCTCGACCACCGTGTAACCCTGTTGCCGGAACAGGCCGGCCATCGCTTCGGTTTCCGTCTGATTTACTTTGCAGCCCAATGTGATAAAAGCGACCCTGGCCATTACATTCCTCCCAAATCGCCGCAGTCGTACATAATGGCCGACAAAGCAGCCAGTCCCGCCGTTTCCGTACGCAGAATCCGCGGGCCCAGACCGGCGGTACGCGCCCCCCGGCTCCGGCAATACTCCACTTCCGATTCGGCCAGGCCGCCTTCCGGCCCGATAATCAAAACCCAGGAGCCGCAAAAATCTCCCGACAAAATCGATCGCAATCCTTCCCGGCCCGGCCCCTCATAAAGGGTCAGAACCCGCGTGTCCGCCGGAACCCGATCGAACAGCGATGACAATGTAACAAACGGTCCCACCTCGGGGATAACGCCGCGGCCACACTGTTGCGCGGCTTCCTGCGCGATCTTTTGCCAGCGGCGAAGTTTGTCGGCCTGTTTGGCCGGATCATAGTGAACTACGCAGTTGGCGGCCTGCAACGGAAACAGGCCCTTCACGCCCAATTCGACGGCCTTTTGGACAATGAAGTCCATTTTGTCGCTTTTGGGCAGGGCCTGCGCCAACCAGACGTCCACCGGCGGCTCGGTGGAATCGATGATTTTCTTGAGGGCCAGCGTCACCGTGTCGCCGGTCATCCGGACGATTTCCGCCTCGCCGCAACGTCCGTCCTGACCGGCCACGCCGAGCGCATCACCGACCGCCATCCGCAGGGAAAAGCCAATATGCCGGGCGGATTCACCCTTCACATCCATGAAGTCGGCCAATGGCCCGGAAACAAAAATTCGTCGCATCGTCAGTCCAGGCTCCGGCAGGCGACGACCGCCGCCCATTCGCCGGCCTCCGTCACCCGTGTCACCGTCAGTCCCTGCCGGGACAGCTCGTCGGTCACATCCGGCAAGCGTTCCTTGATGATGCCGCTGCCGAGGAAACAGCCGGACGAAGTCAGGTGCTCCGGAAGCGTCGGCGCCAATTGCAGAATCAGGTCCGCAATCAGATTGGCCACGATCACATCCGCCTGGCCGGATATTCCGGCAAGCAGATCGCCCTGGGAAACCTTCACGGTATCCGCCACCTGGTTGACGGCGACATTTTGCCGGGCTATCTCCGTCGCCTTGGCGTCATATTCGATGGCCCGAACCTGGACCGCCCCCAGCTTCGCCGCCGCAATCGACAGAATTCCCGATCCGGCGCCGACATCGAATACGGTCATGCCGGGTTTCACCATCATCTCCAGGCTTTCGAGACAAAGGATGGTCGTGCCGTGGGTGCCGGTACCGAAAGCCATGCCCGGGTCGAGCGCCAGCACAATGTCACCAGGCTGGGCGTCATAATCCTCCCAGGATGGCTTGACCACAAACCGCTCACCAATCCGGGCCGTATGAAAATATTGCTTCCAGGAATCGGCCCACTCCGTCTCCCGTACTTCCCGCCAGTGAATGGTTCCCCGGCCTTTGTCGAGGGAATGCCCGGCCAGTTCGTCGATCCGGGTGGACAGGGCGCGCAGTTTTCCCGGCAGTTGGTCGTCGGCGGGCAGATAGGCCACGACGGTGACATAATCGACCGCTGGTTCGTCCGGAAAGATGCAGTCGGTCCAGTTACCGGAAAGTCGGTAGGATTGAATCAGATCAGGGTCCTCGATCACCACGCCGCCGGCTCCCAGTTCATGGAAGACGGCCGCTACCGCCTCCGTCGCCTCCTGCGTCGTATAGATGCTGATCTCCGCCCATTTGTCATTCATGGTCGCACCTCCCGGCATTTTTCCCTGTCTGTTCAGGACCCGCTCAACGCATCCTTGACTTTTTTTACGAAACTGCTGCCGGACGCTTTAATCGTTTCGCCGCCCTGTTTCGCAAACTCAAGCAATAGCTGACGTTGTTTGTCGGTCAGTTTTTTCGGCGTAACCACCGTCAACCGGACCTTGAGATCGCCTTTACCATGGCCGCGCAAATGAGGAATCCCCTTGTCGCGGAGCGTCAGCACCGTGCCGGATTGCGTTCCGACCGGGATTTCCAGTTTGGCCATTCCGTCGAGCGTCGGCACTTCCACTTCGTCGCCCAACGCCGCCTGGGGGAAACTGATGGACAAATCGTACAGCAGATCGTCGCCGTCCCGGCCAAACGTCCGGTGGCGCTTGACCGAAATATACACGTAGAGGTCACCCGGCGGCCCGCCGCGCGTTCCGGCCTCGCCGCCCTGGGAAATACGGAGACGCAACCCGTTGTCGGCGCCCGGCGGAATCGTGACCTGAATCCGGCGGGTTTTGCGCACTTTTCCCCGTCCCCGGCATTCGCCGCAGGGGGTGTGCACTATTTTGCCTTCGCCGCGGCAACGGCTGCAGGTCGTGACATTGACCATCCGGCCGAACGGTGTGTTTTGCGCTACTTGCGTCTGCCCCGTCCCACCGCACTGCGGGCAGGTTTCGGGGTGGGTTCCCGCCGCCGCGCCCGTGCCCTGGCAAGCCGGGCAATCTTCCGTCCGCGGCACTTCGATCTCCTGCGTGACGCCGGCCGCCGCCTGCTCCAGCGTAATATCCATATCGTAACGGAGGTCGGCGCCCCGTTCCGGCCCCTGACGGCGCGCACCGCCGCCGAAACCGCCAAACCCGCCGCCGCCGAAAAACATGTCGAAGATATCGTTGATTCCGCCGCCGCCGAAGCCGGAAGCTCCCGCCGCGCCGTCAAAAGCGGCGTGCCCGAACTGATCGTACTTGGCCCGGTTTTCCTGACTGGACAGAACCTCATACGCCTCGTTGATTTCCTTGAACTTGGCTTCGGCTGCTTTCGGGTCGTCCCGGTTTACATCCGGATGATACTTGCGCGCCAGTTTGCGGAATGCCTTTTTGATTTCGTCTTCGGACGCGGTCCGGGGAACGCCGAGCACCTCATAGTAATCTTGCTTGTCCGCCACTTCTTCACCAACTCACATCGGCTGCCGGGTAAACCGGCAGCCGAATTATTTCGTTTACGCTATTTCTATTTTTTCTCGTCGTCCACGACTTTGTATTCGGCATCGACGACCTTTTCATCCGCTTTGGCCCCGCCGGCCGCACCACCCGGCGCCGCCTGGCCCGGTGCGCCTTCTTGCGGTCCCGCCTGTTGGTACACGGCGGAAGTCATTTCATACAAAGGTTTGGACAAGGCTTCGGTGTCGGCCTTGATTTTCTCGATATCGCCGCCCTTGAGGGTTTCCTTCAGCACGCCAATCGCTGCCTGCACCTTGTCGACCATCGCCTTGTCGGCTTTGCCCTCGAAATCTTTGATCGTCTTTTCCGCCTGATAAATCAGAGAATCGGCATTGTTGCGGACTTCGACTTCTTCCCGGCGTTTCTTGTCCTCGGCCGCATTGGCTTCGGCCTCTTTCACCATTCGCTCGACTTCGTCCTTGGAGAGACCGCCGCCCTGCGAGGCCGAGGTGATTGTGATCTTTTGCTCCTTGCCGGTGCCGAGGTCCTTGGCGCTGACGTGAACGATGCCGTTGGCGTCGATGTCGAAAGTGACCTCGATTTTTGGCACGCCGCGCGGCGCCGGCGCGATGCCGGAAAGTTCGAACCGGCCCAGAGTCTTGTTATAGGCGGCCATTTCCCGTTCGCCCTGCAACACATGCACATCCACGGACGGCTGGTTGTCCGACGCGGTGGAAAAGACTTGGCTCTTGGCGGTGGGGATGGTCGTGTTGCGTTCGATAATCTTGGTGAAAACGCCGCCCAGCGTCTCGATGCCGAGCGATAGCGGAGTTACGTCGAGGAGCAGGACATCCTTGACTTCGCCGGCCAACACGCCGGCCTGGATGGCAGCGCCCACAGCCACGCACTCGTCGGGGTTGACGCCTTTGTGCGCTTCTTTCCCGAAGTATTTCTTAATGGCTTCCTGCACCGCCGGTATGCGGGTCGATCCGCCGACCAGAATGATTTTGTCGATATCCTTCGGGGTCAGGCCGGCATCGTTCATCGCCTGCCGGGTCGGTCCCATGGTGGACTCGACCAGATCGATGGTCAGTTCCTCGAATTTCGCCCGGGTCAGATTCGTGTCCAGATGCTTGGGCCCGCTGGCGTCGGCCGTGATGAACGGCAGGTTGATATTGGTGGTCATCAGGGAAGAAAGCTCGATTTTCGCCTTTTCCGCCGCTTCCTTCAACCGTTGCATCGCCATCTTGTCGTTGGACAGGTCAATGCCGGAATCCTTTTTGAACTCGCTGACCAGCCATTTCATGACCCGCTCGTCGAAATCATCGCCGCCCAGGCGGCCGTTGCCGCTGGTCGACTTGACTTCGAACACGCCGTCGCCCAGTTCGAGGATGGATACGTCGAACGTGCCGCCACCCAGGTCGAAAACCAGAATGGTATGGTCGTCGCCCTTGTCGATGCCGTAGGCCAACGAAGCCGCCGTCGGTTCATTGATGATCCGCAGGACTTCCATGCCGGCGATGGTGCCGGCATCCTTGGTCGCCTGCCGTTGGCTGTCGCTGAAATACGCCGGCACGGTAATGACGGCCTGGGTGATTTTTTCGCCCAGATAGGCCTCGGCATCCGTTTTCAGTTTTTGCAGGATCATCGCCGAAATTTCCTGCGGCGAATATTTTTTATCGTCGATGTTGACGGTATAATTGCTGCCCATTTCCCGTTTGATCGAGCTGATGGTGCGGTCGGCGTTGGAGATGGCCTGACGTTTCGCCACCTGGCCGACCAACCGTTCACCGGTCTTGGAAAAACCCACAACCGACGGCGTCAGGCGGCTGCCTTCCGCGTTGGCGATTACTACCGGTTCGCCGCCCTCCATCACCGCCACTACCGAGTTGGTTGTTCCGAGGTCGATCCCAATTACTTTTGCCATATTCGTTCCTCCTTCAATGGCCGCCGGCCCCGCCGCGCGGCTTCTGTCGACTGTTTCTTATCATTTCGCCGGTTACCCGGTGTTATTTCCCGGCCACTTTCACCAGGGCGGGGCGAATCACCTTGCCGCCCACGGCATATCCCTTCTGCAGTTCCGCCACGACCGTTCCTTCCGGCTGGTCGGACTCGGCGTCCTTGAGAATCGCCTCATGCCGGTTCGGATCGAACAGGGAGCCGACTGCGTCCACCGTCGTGATTCCCTGCTTTTCCAGCACTCCGTACAATTGACGGAAAATCATCTCCACCCCGGCGCCGAATCCGGATGGATCGTCCGTGGGCCGGCTGCTCAGCGCCCGCTCGAAGTTATCGATGACTGGCAGCAGTTCCTTAATCAGATTCTGCGTGACGAAAGCGCTCAATTCGCTTTGTTCCTGGCGGGTCCGCCGCCGGTAATTGTCAAAATCGGCCTGCAGCCGCAGAATCCGGTCCATCAGTTCCGCCCGTACAGTCTCCGCCGTTTCGGCCGGCGGCGTTGCGGCAGTTTCAGTCGGCGCCGCTTCCGTTGACGTTTCGGCGTCCACAGCCTCCGGCATGATTTCCGGGTTTATGTTTTCCTGGGGCCTATTTTCCGGTCTCCCGCCGCTGGAATCGGTCTGTTGTTTATTTGTCATTTCGTTTCCTCCCCCAATGCCCTTCTAAAAATCCGGTGCGCCGGCGACTTCTCCGCCTGCCGGACGTCCCGCCTGTTCGCCCTCGTCCTTTTTCCGGATAATGGTATCGATCCGCAAAATCGCCGTGGCCACTTCCCCGGCCGCTTTAAGCGCATGCAGCTTCACCGGTGCCGGATCAATGACTCCCGCCTTGATCATGTCGGCGATTTCCCCCGTCTCGCAGTCGATGCCCAGCGAGTCGGTTTTCTTTTCCGTTTGCGCCGCCACGACATTTTCCACTTTTTCCAACGGGTTGTACCCGGCATTCTCGACGATTTGCGCGAGGGGCCGCTTCAGTGCGTTCACGACGCAATCGAGGCCATACGCCGCCATCCCCTTCAGATTGCCCCGGGATTTTTCAATTGCCCGGGCGATCGCAATCTCCACGGAACCACCGCCGGCGACATAACCGCCCCGCACTGCCGCCTGCACGCTGGATGCGGCATCCCGGGCAATCCGTTGCCGCTCGCCGACGACTTCCTGCGTCGCCGCGCCCACCAGGATGGTCGCCGCCGGTTTGCCCCGGCCGCCCATGATCCGGATGTGCTCGAGCTTTTCATCTTCATAAACGGTTTCGGCATGGCCGAGGACTTTTTGCAAATCGGTCAGATCTTTTTTCAGTCCAGTCCGTTTGATCATCCGGGCTCCCACATGTTCGGCAACCCGGCGCAGTTCATTGGTCGGCACCCGCTGCACCACCAGAATCTGGGCGTCCGTCAGAATCTCCTCGGCCTTGGCGTGAACCCCGCGGTCCGTCAGTACCGCCTTCACGCCGAGGTCAACGATTTTACGGACGTTAGCCTCAAATTCATCCTGCAGTTCGCGGAACCGGCGAAAGCCGGCTTCGGTTCCCATCGCCTCGTTGTCGAGCTCTTCCGGTTCCAGCGCGTCATCGATGATCAGAACCGGTGCCTGTTCGACCTTTTCCGGCATCTCCCGGGTCATCCGCTCTTTATCGACAATGACGCCCATAAACACTTCATTTTGGGCGTTCTCTTCCGCCACGATGATCTCCGAAAGCTTATAATTGGACTCCAAAAGTTTCTCCCGGCCGATCAGCCGCGCCGCCTGGACGACCAGATCCGCGATGTCCAAATTCTCGCGGCCGGCGACCATGGCGATATTGGCGAGTTTTCCATCCCTGAGGTCCCGGAAGCTGCGGGCCCGCTTGGTCAATTCCGCCTGGGCCAGCGTGATACCGGTCCGGATTCCTTCGATCACCCGGGCCACCGGCACGCCGCGCAGCACCTGGGCCACTCCTTCGTTCACCAGCGCGCCGGCCATGATCGTGGCCGTGGTCGTGCCGTCGCCCACTTCATGCTGCTGGGCCTTGGCAATATTGATTACCATCTTGGCGGCCGGATGATTGACATCCATCTTATCCAGAATGGTGACGCCGTCGTTGGTGATGATCACTTCGCCGAACCGGTCGACAAGCATAGTATCCAGTCCCTTGGGGCCGATCGTTCCCTGCACCGCCGCCGCGATCGCCCGGACCGCCGCCGCATTGGTCATCAGCGCCGCCAGACTTTCGTCGACTTCACTGCCGCCGGCCTGTTTTATATTCATGTCCCTGCCTCCGCTTCTAACGAAGATATTTTTTCAGAATCTGCTCCATATGTTTCTGCATGAATTCGATCGCGGCCATCGTCCGGGCGTATTCCATACGGGTCGGTCCCAGCACCGCCAATGTTCCGACCGTCTGTCCGTCCAGGCGAAAAGATGCCTGAATGACGCTGCAGTCCTGAACTCCGGAAAACTTGTTCTCCTGGCCGATCGTTACGATGACCCCGTTGCCGTCCTGCGTATGCAGGATATCGTGCAGCAGCCGCTCCTCTTCCAACATTGACAAAAGATGCCGAACTTTTTCCACATCGCGGAATTCCGGCTGATTCAACAGCTGCGTCGTTCCACCGAGGTACAGTTTGTCATTCGCCGTCGTCCCGCAGGTTGCCTCCCGAATCAGGGCCAGGGCGTTTTCCAGCAGTTCCGGCCGGGGCAGGACTTCCGCCTTGATTTGATCCAGCAATGCCGATTGTATGTCCGTTACATCCAGCCCACCGAGCCGATGATTCATGGCGCCGGCGATCCGTTGCAATTCTTCGGCCGACATTCCTTCGGGGATCTCCATCAGGCGGTTTTCCATCACGCCGGTATCGGTAACGATGATCAGCACGACCCGGTTCTCGTCAAATGGCAGAAACTGCAGATATTTGAATTTGCAGGCTGCGGCCTGGGGAGCCAGCAACAGTGAGACGTTCCGGGTCATCCGCGACAACACGCGCACCGTTTCCTGGAACGCTTCGTCCAGACGCCGGACTTTTTGCTCAAACCACTGGTCGATCAGCCGGGTGTCCTGGTCGGAGATCTGTTGCGGGCCCATCAGACAATCGACATAAAAGCGGTAGCCCTTCGCGGAGGGGATCCGTCCCGCCGAAGCGTGCGGCTGCTCCAGATAGCCGAGCATTTCCAGATCGGACATCTCATTGCGGATCGTGGCCGGACTGACGCCCAGTCCGCACTTGCGCGCAATTGTCCGCGAGCCGATCGGTTCCGCAGTTGTAATATAATCGTCAATAATCGCCTGTAATACTTGTCGTTTTCGTTCATCCAACATCTTGTCCACCTCTTGTTAGCACTCTATGAAGAAGAGTGCTAACATATACACAAACATAACATGCAATGACATCCCTGTCAAGGCCTCTCCTTGCTTTTAGCCCGAACCGCAGCCGTTTAGGGCAAAAATTTCACGTAGGCCTGATTGCTCAGTTTAAATCCTTTTTCCGTCAACCGCCACCCGTCCCGCTCACGGATCAGCAGTCCGTCCCGGATCAGTTCCGCCACCGGTCCGGCATAAATATCGTCAAAATTTTGCCCGAACCGCTCCCGGAAGTCTCCAGTCATCAGGCCTTCCGTCGTTCGCAGGGCCAAAAACGCATATTCCGCCAGTTGGTCCGGTTCCGGCAGCGTTTCCCGGAATGTTTCCGCCGACTGCCCCGCCAGTTGCCGGGTGCAATAGAAAGAAACATCCTCGGTATTAGCAAAGCGCGCTCTCCCGTCGAAGGAGTGGGCAGCGGCGCCAAAGCCCCGATAGGGGAAATATCGCCAGTATTTCAGATTATGACGGCATTCTTTGCCGGGCCGGGCGTAATTGGATATCTCATAGCGGTGGAATCCCTGCCTCGGCAGATATGCATTCAGATAGTCGTACATCGCTTCTTCCGCCGCCTCGCCGGGCAATATGGCCTGCCTGGTGATAACTTGTGCAGCCAGAGCTGTTCCTTCCTCCAGCTTCAATCCATATGCCGAAATATGATCGGGTGCGAGTTCCACCGCCCGGCGCAAAGTTTCCCGCCAACTGTCGACGGTTTGCCCGGGCAACCCGTACATCAAATCCAGGCTAAGATTGTCGAACCCCGCAGTCCGGGCCGCCGCAACCGCTTGTCGTGCTTCATCGGCGCAATGAATCCGGCCGATGGCCCGCAATATCCTGTCGTCGAAGCTCTGAACACCCAGGCTCAGGCGATTGAAGCCGGCCTGGCGCAATTGGGCGAGCGATTCGGCATCCACGGTGCCAGGGTTCGCCTCCAGACTGATTTCCGCCGTTGACGTCACTACAAAGCGGCTGCGCAAAGTATCCAGAATGACGGTCAGTTCAGCCACCGACAAAATGGTCGGCGTGCCGCCGCCAAAAAATACCGTGTCCACCGGCACGGCGAAATCGCCGCCCGCTGCGCTGATTTCCCGGCAGAGAGCGGCGACGTATTGTTGTTGTTCCTCCCGGCTGCCTGGCCGCGACACGAAAGCGCAGTAGCCGCACTTGGCCCGGCAGAACGGAATGTGAATATATACGCCCAATGTTTTCGTCGACATGAACGTCAGTCTCGTTTCAGGACCGCCATGAAGGCTTCTTGCGGCAATTCGACGTTGCCGACCTGCTTCATGCGTTTTTTCCCTTCCTTTTGTTTTTCCAGCAACTTGCGTTTGCGGGTGATGTCGCCGCCGTAACATTTCGCCAGCACGTCCTTGCGCAGTGCGCTGATCGTTTCGCGGGCGATGACCTTATTGCCGATGGCAGCCTGAACCGGAATTGCGAACAATTGCCGGGGAATCAGGCTCCGCAGCTTTTCCACCAATTGCCGGCCGCGATAGACCGATTTTTCGCGATGGACGATGACGGACAGGGCGTCCACCGGCTCCTCATTGAGCAAAATATCCAACTTCACCAAATCGGATTCCTGATAGCCCATCAGCTCGTAGTCCAGCGAGGCATAACCGCGGCTGACCGTCTTCAGCCGGTCGAAATAATCGTAAATAATCTCCGACAGCGGCAGATGGTAGGTCAGCATGACCCGGGTGGTGTCCATGTATTTCATATCCTTGAATTCGCCGCGTTTTTCCTGCGACAGCTCCATGATCGCCCCGACAAAATCGTTGGGCACAATGATGGTCGCCTTCACGTACGGCTCGCCGATCGCCTCGATCACCTGCGGCACCGGAATCCGGGACGGATTGTCGATAAACAGGACCTCGCCGTCGGTTTTGCGGACCCGGTAGATGACATTGGGCGCCGTGATGACCAGGGACATCTGGTATTCCCGTTCCAGACGCTCCTGCACCACGTCCATATGCAACAATCCCAAAAAGCCGCAACGAAAACCGAACCCGAGCGCCGCCGAGGTTTCCGCCTCGAAGGTCAGGGAAGCGTCGTTGAGCTGCAATTTTTCGAGGGCGTCCCGCAAATTGTCGAATTCGCTGCTTTCCACCGGATACATGCCGCAGTACACCATCGGCGTCACCTTGCGATATCCCGGCAGCGGCTCCTGCGCGGGCCGGGCGGCGTCGGTGATGGTATCCCCCACCCGTACTTCCTTCAAATTCTTGATCCCGGCGATCACATAACCGACCTGTCCCGGCCCCAGTTCGGACATGGCGGTCAGCGAAGGTCGAAACACCCCGACCTCGGTCACCTCGAAACTGCGGCCGCTGTGCATCATCTGGATTTTCATGCCGGGAGCGATCGTACCGTCCATAATCCGGACATAGGAAATCACGCCGCGATAAGAATCAAAATGGGAATCAAAAATCAGGGCGCGGGTTGGCGCCTGCGGATCGGCTTTCGGCGCCGGAATCCGGTTAACGATCGCTTCCAGAACCGCCGGCACGCCTTCGCCCGATTTTGCGCTCACCAACACGGCGTCCTGGGCGTCGATGCCGATGACTTCCTCGATTTCCCGCTTTACCTTTTCGACATCCGCGCTCGGCAAATCGATCTTATTGATGACCGGAATGATTTCCAGATTGTGATCCAGCGCCAGATAGACGTTGGCCAGCGTTTGCGCCTCAATGCCCTGCGAAGCGTCGATCACCAGCAGCGCCCCTTCGCAGGCGGCCAGACTGCGAGAAACTTCGTAGGAAAAGTCGACATGCCCGGGGGTGTCGATCAAATTCAGCATATAAGTCTGCCCATCCTGCGCCATATAATCGAGCCGAACGGCCTGCGCCTTGATGGTGATGCCGCGTTCCCGCTCCAAATCCATCTGGTCCAGGAGCTGATCCTCCATCTGGCGGGCTGCCACCGTGCCGGTAATCTCAATCAAACGGTCGGCCAGCGTGGACTTACCGTGATCGATATGGGCGATGATGGAAAAATTGCGAATGTGGGAGGTTTTCAAAATTCGGCTCCTTTGCTCGTTGCTTCTATTCCTTTTTAATTATATTGACTTTATTCCGCTGGTCAAGTCTTACAATATAGAGAAGCCTTTTTGCTAACTTTCACATTTCACGATTTTATCGGTGTTTTGGCCATCGTGTCGATTTATGATGTCTTTCTTTTCAAATGAACCCGCCCCGTTTCCTTGGCAGTGCCAGGTATACGGGGCGTTAAAAGTAATGATTGTTTAACTATATTTTCCCTAAAATGAACCTCAAATTCTCAATCCCAGTTCCACAGCATCGTTAATACATCGGGATATTTTCCCTGGAGCGACCGAATCTCCTATTGAATAAACCTCTTTAATCCGGTCTCCAACTTCTTGCACCAAAAAGCTGTTTGGCCGTGAACCAATCGCCAGTACCACCGTGTCGACCTCCAATACATCTTTTTCGCCACCCGCCGTTTCAACGTGAACGCCTTGGTCGGAGACGGCTACGACTTTCGTTTCCGTCAGACAGGTTATCCCCAATTGGTTAAGATGTTTTTTCACACCCCAACGGGTGCTAATCCCAATATCTTTGCCCACATCCTTCATCATCTCAACAATAGTTACCCTGCGGGTCCCGCTGTCCAACATTTCATGAATCACCTCGTCGGATTCCGCCCGATGCAACATCAAAAACTTTGTCTGTTCGGCGCTCAAGGTTCCCTGATCGGCCAGAAAAATTGCTGTTTCACAACCGACAGCTCCCCCGCCTACCACTACAACCTTCTGTCCGGGTATGCACTCGCCGGCAAGGACATCATTGGCCTGAACAATTTCAATTTGGTTTGACTCGATCGCAAATGGCGCTTTGATTGGTACACTGCCCGTTGCCACCACCAAAACGTCAGGTGCAAAATTCAGGATGTTTTCCACAGTTCCCTCTTTATTCAGTTCAACCGCAACAGCGTACTTTTTCAGCATCTGAGTTTGATACTCCATCAGATAATGGAAGTCATGCTTGCCCATCGGTTTCGACGCGAAATGAATTTGCCCTCCCAAACGATCATTTTTTTCCCATAAAGTCACCTTGTGACCGCGCGATGCCGCCTGGATGGAAAACTCCATACCAGCAACGCCTCCGCCCACAACCAATATCCGTTTAGGCTCTTTCACGGATTCTTTGACCAAATCGAGCTCCCGTCCGGCTTCATAGTTTATCATACAGCAAACATCCTGCCCGGAAAACCTTCGATCGTAACAACCTTGCCCACAGGCGATGCACCTTCGGATTTCCTTTTCAAGCCCTGCTCGGGCCTTATTGGGCAAGTCCGGATCTGCCAACAGTGCGCGTCCCATATTTACCATATCCGCAAGCCCCATCGCAATAATTCGTTCCGCTTCAACCGGATCATTGATCCGGTTGCTGGCAATCACCGGAATTTTTACAGCCGCCTTAATCCTGGCGGCAAGGTACGTATACCCCCCTGCCGGCAACTCTCCGGTTGTCTGGGGAATTTTCGATTCGTGCCAGCCGCCGGTAACATTGATGGCGTCTGCTCCATATTGTTCGATCCATTGTGCAAGCCTGACCGCGTTGCTGTTTGTGTTTCCGCCACTGACGAAGTCATTGCCGCTCAACCGGACAATGACCGGATATTCCGGGCCCACCTTGTCATGGATTCCCTGGATAATTTCCACCAAAAACCGGCTGCGTTTTTCCCAAGATCCGCCATATGCATCCGTACGCGTATTGGTGTAAGGGGAAAGAAATTCGGCAATCAAATATCCGGCGCTGGCAATAATCTCCACTCCATCAAATCCGGCTTTTTTTGCCCGTTGCACCGCCGCGACGAAACTATCACGGGTAGAGCCAATATCCTCCGTCGTCATTTCTCTGGGCGTTTCATGGGTGTATTTACTTGGAATTGCTGACGGGGCAATGGCTTGCTCCCCGATTTCACGGGACTTTGCGTAACCGCCGGCATGATACAGCTGGGCAATTACTTTTGCTCCTTCCGCATGAACAGCGGCAGTAAGTTTGCTTAGCCCATCGATGAATTTGTCATCATAAATTCCAATGATTCGAAAAGACCGACCCAATGGGTGTACGGCGCAGCCGCCAATTGTGATCATGCCTACCCCTCCCCTAGCTCGGGTGGCATAATATGCCGTCAGCCGTTCGTTTACCTGTCCGTCCTCCGAATAGCTATGGTTGATCGATGGCATAGCAAGCCGATTTTTCAATTCCAAACTGCCAATTTTTATTGGTTTAAACAGATATCTGTAATTCATTTTACGCCTCCGCTTATATTTATGATTCTATCCGCCATGTTCCGCCCCCAATAGTCAAAACGGCCAAATTACCGGTGAAATGATTATTTCCAGGATGAAACATAACACTAGCAATGGAGTTCCTACCTTGACAAAATCAATAAATTTATAGTTGCCAGGGCCAAAAACTATCGCAGTCGCCGGTGTGCCGACCGGTGTTGCAAACGCCACCGAAGAAGCGAATCCAGCGGCCAGCACAAGCGATTTTGGATTAACGCCCATTTGCTGGGCCACTCCAATACAAATTGGCCCAAGCAACGCAGTCAAGGCCACATTGGACATAAATTGGGTCAAAATGGCCGCAACGATAAAGATCGCTCCCGTTAGCAGCAACGGGTTAGGGTTGGTTCCGAAGGCAGACAAGGTCATATCCGAAATAAGTTTTCCGGCGCCGGTCTTGGCTAATGCCGCAGCAACCGGCATCATGCCGCCAGTCAATAAAATCGTGTTCCAGTCGATCGACCGATAAGCCTGTTTGTCGGTCATCACTCCGGTAAAAACAAGCGACAGCGCTCCGACCACAGCCGTTACATGAAGCGGTACTTTAATTGTTGACGCAAAGAACATCCCCAGCACGGTTAAAACAAAGATGCTTCCCGACAGATATTGTTTGCGTCGTGCCACCGAATCCATCGCAGTCTGGGAAAAGGTTCTATGGGCAAAGTCAGCGCTATTGCCCCGATCAGGAAGCAACTTTACGCCAATGGTTGCCATGTAAATGATCCCCACAATCGTCACCGGAATACCATACCATGCAAACTCGAAAAAGCCAAACCCTGGCAAGCCTGCCTTCTGCATATAACTGTGGACCAAAAGATTCGGCGGTGTCCCCACCAGAGAATTCATTCCTCCCAACGCCGCCGCTATGGCAAACGGCAGAAGAAATTTGGACCGGCTATAGCCTGCCGAATCTGCGATGCTGATTACAACCGGCATCAGGGACGCAACCACGGAGATATTCGACAAAAATGTTGATAATGCAGCTCCGACAACCATTACAGCGATCAACAGCTTGCGTTCGCTTTTTCCGAATGTCCGAACAACTTTTGCCCCGATTTCATCCGCAAGGCCGGTTTCAAACATGGCGCCGGCGACGACAAACATCCCGGCGAACAATATAACATTGGTATCGACTAAGCCACTAAAAGCGGTTTTGGCATCGATCACGCCCAGCAGGCACAAGGCTACAGCCGCCGAGATGGAAGTCACTCCAACCGGAAGCTTTTCTGTTACAAAAAGGGCCGCTGCACACAACAGAACTACCAGGGTAATTGTGATATCAGACATTCATACATCCCCCATTTTTCATTTTGTTACGCTTAAATTATTCTTTCACTTTCCAACTTTTTCAGTTCTTCCGACGAATAGCCCAACAACTCTCCCAATATCTCAAAATTGTTTTCTCCCAGTAAAGGCGGCCTTTGAACCGTCGCTGCAATTTCAGAAAAACGAGGAGTAAAAGCAACTACAGGATATTTGCCCACTCCTGGATAATCGAATTCAACAATCGAATTTCTCGCTTTCACATTCGGATCATCCAGTACGTTTTGCAGTCGATTGACGCGTGCGCAGGGAATAAGCTCGTCTTCGAGTTTCTTCAGAACTTCTTCGGCGGTTTGATCTTTTACCCAGTTCGCCACAATGGCTTCAATCTCGTCCGCGCACTTATATCTGTCCTGCATAGTTTTGTATTCGGCCACCGCCAACAGATCTTCTCTGTGCATCAACCGGCACAGTTTTTCCCAATGGGTCTGGAATAGCGCCGCAATATAGATATAGTCATCGACCGCCTTGAACACCGTGCTGGGCGAATTATTCGGCCGCCTGTTGCCGATACGCTTCGGGTCTCGTTTCAAAATTGTCAGTTCGGCGAAGGCGGACTCCAGTATCGACATGGCACTATCCATCATTGATACATCAATAAACTGGCCTTTTCCGGTATGCTCGCGATACCGCAACGCCGACACAATGGCCAGTGCGCCATAGAGTCCGGCAAGAAAGTCGGAAATGGCCGGTCCTGTTTTCATTGGCGCATCCGGCAATCCATTCACCGCCATAAAACCGCTCATTGCCACCGTGGTCATATCAAATGCCGTTTTCTTTTCGTAGGGTCCGGTTTTGCCAAAACCGGAAATTGACGCCATAATAATCCGGGAATTGATCCCTTTCAGGGTTTCATAGCCAAGGCCCATTTCGTCCAACAAACCCGGACGGAAATTTTCCACTACGACGTCGCTTTCCGCAACCAACGATCTAACGATCTCCCTTGCCTTAGGATCCTTTAAATTCAACCTGAATCCGTGATCAAATTGACAAATTTCAAGGAATCACAAGGCTGAAAGTCGAATAAATACAGGGGATGACAAGGGTTTGTCAGTCATCTTAGACTTTCACCTCAGGGGTGATTCTGATGAAAATACACTTTACCAC
>JAAZNU010000198.1 GCA_012798135.1 Veillonellaceae bacterium
ACGGGGCGGGATAGCGGATCTCGGCACCGGACATCACGGGGTTCGGCACCGCCAGCACGGAAGGCCGCGGCAACGGGCTCTCCCCCTGTTCTCCCACTCCCGTGCCGAGTGACCATCGCCATGCGGCTCCGCATGCGGTGCCGGCGAACAGCCAGTTGCCGGGGTTCACCGCGAGCCTGCTCATCGCCTGGACGTCCAGCCCGGAGTTCATCGCCGACCAGCCGAGCCTTCCGTCACCGGAGTGCCATACTCCCTGGCTGCCCGTGGCCGCCCAGACATGCTGGGAGTCCACCGGATCGAAGAGCAGATCCTTCCCCGAGGATACCGAAGCCGCCACCCTGGCGAAAGACGAGCCGAAATCAGTCGATCTGTATATGCCGGTGGTCGTCGCGGCCAGGATCAGGCTCGGGTTGGAGGGGCATACCGCAAGGGCGTTCACCTGGCCGGATAGACCCGGAGCACTCACCTTGGACCAGTTTCCGCCGCCGTCGAGCGTCCTGTAGACCGCCGCCGCAGACCCCTCGTACCCGCCGGCATAGACCGTGTCGGGATGCGCCGGATCCAGGGTCATGCAGAGGAGGCTGCCGCCGGGGTTTCCGAACTGGGTGTGCGACCAGGATGCGCCGCTGTCCGTACTCCTTCACACACTGAAATAGTAGTTGCCGGAGTAGTAGATCCCTCCACTCCAATAGATGGACGGGTTCGAGGGATCAGCGATCAGCGTAGATCCGTCGGAGTAGTAGCTGTCTGTCATCGTCCAGACGGAACCTCCGTCTGTGCTCCTGTAGAGCTCTGCATAGCCTCAACCGAAGCCTTCCAGAGCGAGGATCGTGTTCGGATCGGTCTGCTTCACCACGATGCCGCAGAAGTCCCCGCACTCGAGCGGCGTCGTCAGCCTGCTCCAGTTGGCGCCGTTGTCCGTAGAACTCCAAATGCCGTTGCCTACGCTCTGGCAGAAGATCCTCGACGGCTGGGACGGAGTGACTCCGATCGCTGAGATCTCGGTCAGATGCACTCCGCCGTTGTACTCGGTCCAGCTCTGTCCGGCGTCGGTGCTTCGCAGCAGGCCTTCCCCCGAGCCGAGGAATGCAAGATCCTGGTTGGTGCGATGGAGGTACATGGAGGACGAACCCTTGCCGCTGGAAGTGCCGGAAGGCACGGTGGACCACGAGAGGCCCGCATCCGCACTCCTGTACACAACCGTGTCACCGCAGCACATGACTAGGTCGGGATTCGCCTCGGAGAATTGCAGGCCCGAGGGATTGACCAGATCGGTCGCGACGCTGGTCCAGCCAGCTCCGCAGTCGGCCGACCTCCAGATCGAACTGCTCGTTCCGAACACTACGGTGTTCTGGTCCGCGGTGCTCACGGCAACGGCGTACGAATACTCCTGCGATGCCGCTCCGGCGGGCGTGACGTCGCTCCACGAAACTCCGCCGTTGACGGATCTGTACACCCTGGGGGCGTAGCCGCTCCCGGTGTAGCAGAAGCCGGAGAGGAAGATCACGGATGGGTTTGTCTTGCTGACGGAAATCGCGTAGCCGTAGGTATTCGCGGGGCCTACACTGCTGAAGGAGAGGCTGGCTCCTCCGTTCGTGCTCTGCATGAAGAACATGCTGCAGGCGCTTCCGGAATAGGCGTATCCGCACCCGTAGATGACATCGGGTGCGGTGGGATGCGCCGCGAGGGCGGTGAAGTACGTGTTCGGATACGAGGCGGCGGTCCAGGTCCAGCCACCGTCGGAGGACCTGAAGAACTCGGTGTTGCCGCCCGCGTACAGCCTGCCACCCGAGCCCATTTCAGCGCAGGTCTCCATGCTGGCTATGGTGCCCAGCACCGTCCAGGAAGCTCCGTTGTCGGAGGATCTCACGAACCTCGAAGGGGAGTAGTCGTTGAAGGCGTAGATGGTGTTCGGATCAGTGGCGGAGCCGAAGAGCGTCCTCAGCTCGCCGCCGTCGGGGCCGATGCACTCCCAGTCGGCCCATGAGTAAGCCGAGAGAAAGGCCGTGAGCACCGGCAGAATTACGACACACTTCATACCCGCCTCCCGTATGCATCGACGGGGGCGGTTCGGGCCGCCCCCGTCATGTCCGTGCCCGGGCGGCCGGCTTCTACCTCGAGATCACCAGCCTTCCGGTCTGCACCTCACGGCCCGATACCAGCCGGATGAAGTAGACACCCGGCTGGAGTGGAGCGCCCGATCCCGCCGTCGCATCCCACCAGAACTCGTGATCTCCGGGGATCTGCGTGCCCTGGGAAATCTCGGTGACGAGCCTGCCCTGGAGGTCGAAAACGGAGATGCTCACGGGATCGCTCCCGCTCACGGTGTAGTGGATCGTGGCTCCATCCGCAACCGGGTTGGGCGTGACGCAGAGTCCCGGCCGCTCCACCGGTGCGATGCCTTCCTCGATGCCCACGGCCAGCGACCAGCGGTAGGAGGCTGCGCCGTCGGTCCCTGCGAACAGGTAAATCGAGGGGTTCAGAGCGAGCTTGTTGACCGTCATGTCGCCCAGACCCGCGTTCATGGCGGTCCAGGTGACGCCTCCATCGAGGCTCTGATAGACACCCTGGCTGGCGGTGCCGACCCAGATGCGGTTCGGATTCGCGGGATCCACCAGCACGTCGTTGCACGAGTTGATCGTGGATGACATCTTCGTCCACGACGCGCCGAAGTCAGTGGATCTGTAGATTCCGCTTCCCGAAGCCGCGAAGATGACGGATGGGTTCGCGGGGCTCACGGCCAGGTCGTACACATAGTTCGCGATCGTCGTGGTCGTGAGCTTGGTCCAGCTCATCCCGCCGTCCATGGTTCTGTAGATGGCGCTGCCCGAACCCTCGTATCCGCCGGAGTAAACCGTGTCGGGGTGAGACGGATCGAGCGCCATGCACCTCAGGTATGCGTTGGCGCCGCTGATCGTGCTGTGAGTCCACGTGAGGCCGCCGTTGGTGGACTTGCCCACGGCCATGTAGTACGAGCTGGAGTAGAGGTAGCCGCCGTTCCAGTAGATGTTGGCGTTCGTGGGGTCGGAGATGAGAGCCTGTCCGTCGCTGTAGTACGTGTCTGCCAGTGTCCAGACGGAACCTCCGTCTGTGCTCCTGTAGAGCTCGGCGTCTCCTCAACCACCGCCCTCCAGGGCGAGCACGGTGTTTGCGTCCGCAGGACTTACGACAATGCCGCAGAAGTCACCGCACGACAGAGGAGTGGTGAGATGGGTCCACGTGGTTCCGTTGTTCGTGGTGAGCCATACACCGAGGCCGTAGATCTGCATGTACACCTTCGACGGCTGAGTGGGAGCGACGGCGAGGGCATAGATCTTCCCGAGGTAGAGGCCCGTGTTGCTGGCCGACCAGCTCGTGCCCGTGCTGGTGCTGCGGTAGAACCCCGTCGCGCAGCTCGTGTATGCCCTGGTGGAGTTCGACCAGTCTGCGGCGACGGACTGCAGGGCCTGGCTGGGAAGGCCCGAGGAATAGCCGGTCCAGGTCTGCCCGGCGTTCGTGCTGCGGTAGACGCTGCCGTAACCTCCGGCGTAAACGAGGTTCGGATCGGCTGTGGAGAATCTCATGCCGTAGTTGTAGTACTGGTAGTTCGTCACCTTGGTCCATGTGTTGCCGCAGTCGGTGGACCTGTACACGTTGTAGTAGCTGGCGAAGAGAACGAGATTCTGGTCAACGGGGCTGATCGCTACGGAGTACGAATAGTATTCCCCGGCTGCGGCCGCGGGCGTGACGTCGGTCCATGTCGTACCGCCGTCGGTGGACCTGTACACGACCGGATTGTAGGTGCTCCCGGTGTAGATGTAACCCGACAGAAAGATGATATCGGGATTCTGCGGGCTTACGGCGATGCTCCGGCCGTAGCTCTGGCTGGGGCCGATGTTCGTTATCGTCCATGTCGAGCCGCTGTTCGTGCTCTTGAAGAACGCGGCCACCCATTGAGACCCGGTGTAGCGATAGCCGGCCGCGAAGACCGTGGTGGGAACCGTGGGATGCGCGCACACGCCGTAGAAGTAGGTGTTCGAAACCGAGCTGACTGTCCAGGTCGCCCCGCCGTTCGTAGATGTCGCGAACGCATGTCCGCATCCTGCATAGAGGGTGCCATCGGACGCCACGGTCGCGCAATACTCCTGGTTGTTGAACGAACCCGCCTGGCTCCAGCTCGTGCCGCCGTCGGTGGATCTGTAGACCTTCGTTGAGTATCCGTCTGAGAAGCCGAACAGCGTGTTGGGGTCCGTGGGCGACTGGACGACGTGCCTGAGTTCTCCGCCCTCCGGGCCGAGGCACTCCCAGTCGGCCTGA
>JAAZNU010000126.1 GCA_012798135.1 Veillonellaceae bacterium
GCCGTCGCCAGCCAGAAGGCCACCCACTCGTACCACGGAGCGCCCCATGCCAGCAGCAGCGTCAGCGCCGCCGCAAACCACACCCCCAGGCAGTAGGGGCAGTGCACCAGGGCGCTTGCCGTTGACCACAAGGCGCCCGTGCGCGGGTCGCCGTCGCGGTCGAGTTCGAGGCGATTGCGCAGGAGCGCGAACACGTCAAACGGCCCATCGTCCAGCGCCAGCAGTTGCGCCAGGCGAAAGGTAGCCAGGACGGCCACCAATAGTCTAAACGGCCACGCCCATAGCATCCAGGTACTCCTGCACGTCGCGCAGCAACACGCGCGAGCCGGTATGCGGGATGTCGTCCAGGTCGAGGCCGTAGTGCTCCGCCAACTCCTGCGCCCGCCGCGAGGCGATCACAGGTGCCGGCGCTGGTTCTGGAGCGCCCTCCGGCTCCGCCTGAGGCTCCTCCACGACCTTCTGCGCGATTGGCTGCGGCTCCGGCGCCTTCGGCGGGATGACGCGCTTGAAGAGCCGCGTCCCCAGCATGAAGTCCACGTCCGCAGCGCGCACCCACACGCGCAGATAGCGCGCGTTACGCCCGTACTTGTAGCACGTGCCGCTCGGCCCGCAGATGGTCTGATTGGCCATGTTCTGGCCGGTGTACTCAAGCACAACGCCCGCGCCGGACGTCTCCGACGTGACCCCCTTGGGGTATGCCGGCGGCGTCGCCGTCGGCCCAGTCGTACGCACGCTCATGCCAGTCTTGCGTTTCCCGCCACAGCAACCCATAGGTCGTTCTCCCTCATAAATTTGTGGATGCAACTGCCGCAACCGCGCCTCGAATTTGGCGCGCGGCACAGGAGTGCGCTCCGTGCGCCCCTGCCCCTGCCGGCGATAGTAGTAGAGCGGCTCTGGCAGGTGTACCCCGCACCAGCCATGCAGCCCCAGCTGCAAATTGAATTCCCAGTCTTCGCGTCCGTCGCTCATCTCCTCGGAGTAGCCACCGACTTCCTGCCAGGCAGCCTTTGGATAGAGGATGCCGGCGTGCATCATGTTGCGGTAGAGCAGCCTCTCAAAGTCATAATCGCCCATGCGCATCGGCACCTGGCGGTCTTGGTAGGCGAAGATGACGTCATCGTAGACGACGCTGTGCGGGTGCGCTTCTATCAGCGTGTGCAACCGCGCCAACCGCTGCGGCGCCATCCAGTCATCCGCACTGAGCACGGTGACATAGCGCCCGTGCGCCTGCGCGATGGCGGCGTTGAGCGTCGCACACAGGCCACGATGCTCAAACCGCAGGTAATGCACGCCCTTCCACGGGTCGGCCAGCGCCGCGCTCACTTCCGGCGTCGCGTCGGTCGAGCCATCGTCGGCAATCAGAATCTCGGTGGACTGGAAAGTTTGTTCTAGTACCGAGGCGACGGCCTGCTCCAGGTAATTCGCGAAGTTATACGTCGGTACGATGACGCTGATCTCTGGCGGCGTGCGGATGAAGCGCCGCTTCTGCTCTGGGGCCTCCGCCAGCGTCGCGGTGATGGCGCTGCCATAACGCGCGCCGGCCGCGCGCTCGCGATGCTGATAGTACGGCGCGGCGTCCAGAGGTAGCGCCTCAAAGCCTCGCCGACACGCGCGCAACTGATACTCGCAAGTCGCGCCCCAGAGCGGATACAGCGCAGTGTTGAAGTCGCCGATGGCCCCAAGAACGTCGCGGCGGATGAACATGAACGTGCCCTGGATGTAGCCGCGAGGCCATGCCGGATGCGCGAACACCCCGTCGCCGATGAGGCCGTAGCGCTCGCGTTCTGCCAGCGCGCGCTCCCAGCCAGGCAGAAGCGCGCCGTCCTGGTTCAGTACCAGCACGTCATCCGCTCCTGCTTCGGCGAAGCCGACGTTGCACGCACCGGAGAAGTAGCCGCGTCGCGCCAGGTTGACGAGCCTCGCGTTGGCGTAGCCGGCGCACTCGCGTTCCGGCGGCACACTCTCGGCGTCGTTGACCACGACGACGGGCAGGTCGCGCGGAATGCTCGCCAGCAACGCCGGCAGGGTCGCGTGGCCATTCCAGAACGGAATGACGCAGGTCAAGCGTTCCATCGCACCTCCTGAGCCGGACGGAGTTTCCCCCGTCCGGCTCATGGGTTCAGGTTAACTGTCAGCACTCCGCCGGATTGAAACTGGTGTCA
>JAAZNU010000179.1 GCA_012798135.1 Veillonellaceae bacterium
CACGAGACGGCACCCAGATGCGCAGGTAATTGTCCGTGAGCCCGCTCCAGCCGGCAACGCCATCATGCGCGACCGCTGTCTCGAACAGCACGGTCAACTTCTGACCTGCGTACCGCTGGTGATAGTCCCGAGCCAACTGCTGGCCGACGGATGCCAACTCTCTGGCGCGCTGCTGGACGACGCCATCGGCCACGCGATCGGGCAGGTCCGCAGCCACCGTCCCGGCGCGCGGCGAGAAACGGAACACGTGAAGCCTGGAAAAGCGCACAGCCCGTGCCAGCCGGCAGGTCTCAGAAAAGTCCTCCTCGGACTCGCCGGGGAATCCCACGATCAGATCGGTTGAGATAGACATCTCGGGCACTCGCGCCCGCACACGAGCCACCAGGTCACGGTACCGGGCGACGCCCATCGGCCGGCCCATTCGATTCAACACCGCATCGCTGCCGCTCTGCAGCGGCAGGTGAAGCTGGCGGCACAATCTGGGATCATCCCAGAGAGCCAGGAGCGTCTCATCGACATCCCACGGCTCCAGGCTGGAGAGCCTGATCCGCGGAACAGTGGTGCGCTCAAGCACCTCGCGAACCAGGTATGATAGATTCAGCCGGCCGCTCCCCTGGCTGTCGCCCGGAAGATCCCGTCCATAGGCGCCGATGTTCACTCCGGAGAGCACGCCCTCCTGGGCCCCCTCATCGGCGCGCTCGAGCACTTGCTCAAGCACCTCTGGCAGCGGACGGCTCCGCGAGGGTCCGCGAGCGATGCACACGACACAATACGTGCAGTGGTTGTCACAGCCATCCTGGACCTTGATGAATGCCCGCGTTCGCCCGCGCCAGGTAGCAAACTTGCTATCACGCGCGGAAGCATCGTCGCCTGCGGTAAGGGATGCACTCTCCATCAGCGCGAGGGCCTGCTCTTTGCTGGTGTTGGGAATCACCAGCGCGACGCCAGCGAGCGCGCCCACGTCCTCTGCGGACATGGTGGCATAGCAACCCATGACCGCAAGGCGGGCCTCCGGAGCCTGGCGGTGCAACTGCCTAATCGCCTGGCGCGACTTGCGCGCCGCGACGTGCGTCACGGTGCAGGTATTGATCACCGCCCAGTCAGCATCGCGGGGGTCATCGACGACCTCGTGCCCGGCTGTGCGCGCCGCACGGGCAAGCGCCTCGATTTCTGCCTCGTTCAGCCTGCAGCCCAGAACGGAGAGATGCACTCTCATGCACCGTATCCCGCCAGGCATACGCCAGGAGCACCCCGTCCGGGCCGGAGTGCAGGCGTCAGTGAAAACGCTGGCTCATCCATCAAGATCGTCCCACGGAAAGCCCTCTGTCCAACTTGCAGCCGCCCGTATCTCTGGATCGTCGGAGTAGAGACCGCGTCTTTCGGGCGGGATCAGCAACGCGATGCGCTGCATGATCTCATGCCCAATGGCATCTAGCTCATCGCGTCGGGCCTGACCTTTGCCTGAAGCATGGAGCGGACCAAAGGGCTCTCCGATTCGCACAGTCACGGGGGCGCGTCTGAGCCTGGCCACAGATGGCAGCACATTGGGCATCCCGTCGATGCCCACGGGCAGAATGCGGGCCCCCGAACGGGCGGCAAGGAAAGCAGTCCCGGGCCGGGCATGGCGCAGCGTCTGGGCCCAGGATCC
>JAAZNU010000125.1 GCA_012798135.1 Veillonellaceae bacterium
AGGTTTCCTCCAGGGCGGGCATCGCGTGCAGCCAATGATGTAGCTGCTGCTGCCCCGTCATGAACTGAGGGATCAGCCGACTGAAGATCAAAACCAGTGTCAGCAATATCGGCACGGGGGTATGCCATACACTCAATCCCGCATACAGATAGATTGCCAATAGACTTGCCCCAACACAGAGAAGCAGAGCCCGCGACAGGCTGTTGCTCGCAGAAAAAGCGAGCTGCTGCGTCCGAAGCCGCTCAGTCGTGTGGATGAAATGATCCAAGTGGCGCCACTCCGTGCCCAATATCTTGGCCAGCTTGATTCCAGCCAGGCTTTCCTGCACGTTTCCGTGCAGAGCGCGGTTGGCACGACCAAGGCTCTGCCCCAGATTCAGCGCATGACGCCGTTGGCCAGCAAGGAGGAAAAAGGCTACCCCCCCGGTAGCTAGCGCGATCAAGGTCATGCGCCAGGACAAGACGAAGGCGGTTGCAAGGTACGCCCCTATCGTCACCAGACTAGCCAGCAGACTCAGCCCAAAGTTAAGCCCCACGCCCACTCTGCTGATGTCGCCCAAAAGGAGATTGGCGTGGTCAGCCCGTCGCGTGTTGACGAGCCAACGCCACTCCACTGCGAGCAATGCGGCAAAGCACTGTTGGCGCAATTGATCCACCAAGCGATGCTGCAGAACTGCGCCCACCTGCTCGCGAGCGTATTGAATTGAACTGCGAAGACAAACCAGCACAACAAAGGCTAGCAGCAAGGCTTCGATATTGAATGACAAGCCCGTGCTGCGGAAGGCTTTCTGCATCAAACCAATCCAGGAATGATCGCTTGCGCCATTACCGAGCATTTCAAGCATCGGCACCAGCAGCAAGATTCCGACACCCTCGGTCAAGCTCGCCAGGATCATCAACGCCAACAGGCCAAGCACCCAAAACCGCGGGACGGTATTAAGCAAACGGAGAAAGGCTTGTGTCGACTTCACCCTATGCCTTCACAACATCTTCAAGCAGCGGAGAAACAAAGCATCCCACGGTGGTGAAATGCAAAAAGCTTTCGCCGCCAGTCACCCGAATACGCCCCGCGGCAACCCATGCATGGGCTTTCATTTGCCGGTCTTCAACATCCCGAGCCAAGCCAAAGGCAAGGAGATAGGGGACGCCATAAAGCCCCAGCAGCAACCTCGCCACGACGGCCTGCGGAAAACAATTGGAATCCCAAGGGGTATAGCGAGCAACCAACCGCACCACGCGGCCAATTTGCAACGCGCGCGCCTCCTGGGAAGGTTCAATTAACGGAACCCAAGGCAAAATACCAGCCATCACTCCCAGGCGAGGAGCCAAGCGCCGGAACGAGATCAAAACAATACAGATTTTCGCCGCTCCCAACAAAAGCCAGACCGGCAAAAACCAACACTTGCTCCAGCGTGACAGACGACGAAAGCTGGAGAGCTTGCACCACAGATTTTTGATCACTCCGCCCAAGCAATATCTACCGTTTCAAACAGACCGAGGACTTTCGATTCGCTGATGAAAAGCCCCATATCGGCTTGACATATTGAAGGAGCGATATCGAATTCGGTACAGATCATTTCAAGCAGGTCCACCACCATGGAAACGGCTTGCGCCAATGGCCCCCAGCCCCGGGCTCCGCCCCCCTCCGATGCCATAATATTCACCGCACTCAATACTCATCATGACCGTATCACCATCCATGTCGGCAGCAATCAAGTCAGGGTTGCGGACAAAAACGGTATTTATCGGCATGGGGCATCATGGTTGATGAATTTTGCGACGAAATCAGCATTCACCAAATCGTTGCGAATACGACAGGCGGCTCATGAAATTTCCAACAAGGGCAGCATGTTAACATCTGTCCACCTGATAGGGCGCGTTCACAGCAACCAGTCATAGGCACGAGCAAGATGCAGGAAAGCGTTGAAACGCCCGGAGAGTTTGTCGTAGCACGTAGCGATGCGACGAAACTGCTTGAGTCGATTGAAGAAACATTCAACCAGATGGCGCGCCTTGTGGCGATGCCAGTCGGCTGCCCCCCCCCTCTCGCAGTTGCGCTTCACTTCGCTCGCTGCAATCAACCTACGGCGGGACTTGCACGCGCTGGAATGCGCCAACGCTGGGATCTCAACGAAAAAGGGGTTACGGCATGACCGTAACCCCTTGAATTCTTTGGTGCCGTTGAAGTGAATCGAACACTCGACCTACTGATTACGAATGCCAGCCGGCCGGGTCTCATGGAATTTCGCCAGTTCTCTATTTAGCGGCTAAGTCATTGTTTTACTGTGCCTTTTTCGGCAATCGTCCCTATCCTCGGGTCTCATGGGGGTTAATGCAATACCCCCGGAGGTTTCACCCCCCACTTAACCCCGAGGAGGTTTTACAGATGGCAAGCATACGCCTGACCGCAACGGCGGTCGAGAAGCTAACCCCACCCGCTACCGGCCGCAAGGATGTCTATGATGCCGAAGTGCCCGGCCTAGTTCTTCGCATGTCGTCCTCCGGTGTCAAAAGCTGGAGCTTCACCTACCGCGTCGAGGGCAAGCCCCGCCGCCTGACGCTGGGGGCCTTCCCCGGCGTGTCATTGAAACTGGCCCGCGACCGCGCCCGAGAAGCCCGCGCCGCAGTGCAACGGGGCGAGGACCCGGTAGAGGACAAGAAGACAGAGGAACGGGAGAAGCAGCTAAACGGCTTTGCCGCCTGCGCCCGCGACTATGTGGAGAAGTACGCCAAGCGCCGCCAGCGGACATGGGCCGAGACTGAGCGGGTCATGGAGAAGCTGGCGATCCCCGCATGGGGCGACAAGCCGGTGAAGGAGATACGGCGGCGGGATGTGGTGGAGCTGCTGGACAAGGTAGCGGTGAAGACCCCGCACCAAGCGAACCGCCTCCGGGCCTACCTGTCGCGCATGTTCAAGTGGCTGATTGAACGCGAGGTGCTGGAGGTCAGCCCGGTCATGGGTGTAGCCCCTCGCATCAAGCCCTATGCCCGTAGCCGCATCCTCTCCGATGCTGAACTGGTTGCCTTGTGGAAGGCTACCGAACGGCTGGGCGGCACCTTCGGCGCTTGCGTCCGTTACCTCATAACCACAGGGGTCCGCAGGGACGAAGCCTCCTGCCTCCGCTGGGACGAGCTGGACGGGCCTTGGGCTGCAATGCCCGCCTCGCGCATGAAAGGTGGGCGGGACTTCCGCGCCCCGCTATCCTCTACGGCCGTCTCCATCGTGGAGGGGATGCCCCGCTTCGAGAAGTGCCCCTACGTCTTCACGACCAACGGTCGCAGCCCGATTTCCGGCTGGAGCAAGACCAAGGAGAAGCTGGATAAATACATGAGCGAGGAACTCGGGGAGCCGGTCGCCGACTGGCGGCTGCATGACCTCCGGCGCACCCTCGCTAGCGGTCTAGCCGGGCTGGGCGTCCGGTCCGAGATCATCAAGCGCGTGCTGGGCCATGC
>JAAZNU010000218.1 GCA_012798135.1 Veillonellaceae bacterium
AATTACCTTATTAACAGATCATGTACCGGGGATGGTGACATTCTACCGGGATGTTCTCGGCTTTGAAGTAGATGTAGATATGGGTGAATACGTTTCTCTAAAAAATGAGGGCGTTAGATTCGCCATTTGTGACAGGAATATAATGTTAGAAGCAACTGCGCATGAAAGCTATACAACCGGTGCTTCGGGACAAGCAGTGGAATTAGCTTTTCAGTGCGATTCACCTGCTGAGGTTGATCAGATGTACGAGAAGATAACATCAAAAGGTGCCAAGGGAATAAAAGCACCCGCCAGCATGCCCTGGGGGCAACGTACAGCCTTTTTTAGTGATCCTGAGGGTTATATCCATGAAATCTTCTCAGACATATCAAAGCAGGCTACTTAAGCGCTTTAAGAGGAACCGGACTATGGGCGAACATGTACTTGTTATTGATGATGACCAGAATATTGTGCAGATAATGCAGCTTGCCCTTCAGAGTGGTGGATATACTTCTGAAGCTGCTTACAATGCACGTGATGGAATGGCAAAAGCATGTTCGAATCCACCTGCGCTTATCTTATTGGATTACAACATGCCCGGTAAGGATGGATTTACACTACTTCAGGATTTCCGTTCTATTCCTGAATTGGAAGATGTCCCAATCATCATTGTCACTGCGTTATCCATTCCTGATATCGTATCACAAGCAGTAACGCTGGGTGTCGCTGGTTTTCTAGTGAAACCTTTTGATTTATCCACATTGCTCTCTCATGTTCAGAAAGCTTTGAAAAAAGATTGATTTTTTCCCCTAACGATCAATCAAAACCAAAAATATCGGACGGCACTGGAAACAGTCATTCGATCGTGCTATATTAAAATTGAAAGGAGGCGATATGGTCAGTTATATCGACCTGATGGTAGCTCTCCTGGCAGCAGTGATGTTCAGCGTGTTCATGGTGTTAATCATTGCATTTTACGAATGGCTGATAACACCCCAAGAAAATGTTGAACCACCACAGGCTAAAATCCCACCCGAAACAACTAACCAAAGCAAAGACAAAAATCTTATTTATCAACCGGTCCGAGATGAACGACAGGTAATGAAGCATGTAACAAAAAATCAAATTTCGTACTTACCATTACATACAGATGTTAAAAGAACTGAAGAAAAAATATCTGCCTCAGCTATGGAAAAAACCGATGTTGAGAATGAGATAGCAAAAAGAAGCTCGCACACCATTCATGGATTAGCACGAAAACCTAGAGCCGTTGATTTGCCAGAAGTTACCCACGATGGTAAAGACATCAAAACGGATTAATTTGCCAATAGCTCACTCGCTTGCCATAATTTTAATGCAGCCTGGTTGTCATAGGATCCTGGTGAAGAGCGAGTTTCAGCACAATTGGCAAAGTACTTACCGCTGATGTTTTCCACATCTGGTGAAGAAGCCAGATAGATACTGGTTTTTGCACCTTCTTCGGGTTTAATTGCGGCTAGTTGCGTAATTCCAAAAATGGGTTGTAACAATCCCCCATTACTTTTTCCAAAATTGGTAGCAACAAAACCCGGGTGGAGTGCATTCACCGTTATAAACGAGTTTTCCTTTTTTAATCGACGATCTAACTCATATGTAAACAAGATATTCATTAATTTACTTGCACTGTAAGCCCGCCAGCCTGAGTATTTCTCTTTGATCTGAAGGTCTGAAAAATTGATCCGCCCTCCAAAGTGTGCCCCCGATGATACATTCACGATTCGAGGTTTAGATCCATTCTTGAGTAAATCTAAAAGTAAACTGGTCAGCATAAAGTAATTCAAGTGGTTAAGAGCAAAGGTCATTTCAAGGCCATCAACCGTTTCTATACGTTTCATAAAGATGGCACCGGCGTTATTCAATAAGACATCAAGTGAGTCGAATTTGGAATGAATTTCTTCAGACAACCTATGAATATCTGCTTTACTTGAAAGATCTGC
>JAAZNU010000276.1 GCA_012798135.1 Veillonellaceae bacterium
ATTACTCACAATGGAACAGCCGGGTGGCGAGTGAGTACCTTGAAACTGCCCGCGTGACCACAGATCTGGCAGAACGTGCCCGCCTTTACCGGAACTTTCAGGTGGTGTTCAATGATGAACTTCCAGCGCTGATGCTTTTCAATCCGGTGTATACCTATGCCGTGTCTGAACAGATCCGGGGCGTCCGGAACGGGCCGCTGTTTGACAGCAGCGACCGCTTTTCAACCATAACCCAGTGGTACCTGACTATGGCACTGCCTGCACAGCCTGAACTGGTTGAACCAACCCCGTAGGACCAGGTGAATCATGCTGGAACGGGATTGGGCATTCCTTGAAGTTGCCGTCGGAGGGTTGGAAGAGTATCTCCAATCCTCCATTTTGTATTATCCCCTGGGATATACCAGGAAAGCCCAGGGACTGCTGCAATTGACTCTGGGAAACTTGCTGGTGACAACCGCCCGTCTGCAGGCTATTCAATGGGATGGTGCGGATAAGGGTAAGTTGGACATCCTGCTGGAAACAGTTGATGCAGTCCGCAGCCGATGGAGAGCCGGTTGGAACAAGAAAGCAGAGCAGGAAATTCCTGCTCGGTTGAACCTTTGGAAGAATTCTCTGCGCGATTGGGCAGACAACCACGAACATACCCTGGCTGGATACAGGCACCAGGTGCGTTGGCGGGTGATCCTGCACCTTCTCATGGCAGAAAACGGCAGGCATTACCATGAAGAAAGCATCCTGGCTGGACTAGATTCCAGGCTGCGGATGATCTCCACGCCCGGAGATTTTCTCTGGGAACCGGAGATCGAACAGGGTTTTTCAAAACAGGTGTACTGGTACCTGTACCTGAAGGTGTAACCGGAAGGAGTGTGAGATGGCAAATTTTTATACCCGCACCGGGGATGATGGACTGACTAGTTTGCTGGGAAAAGGCAGGGTCAAAAAAAATGACCTGCGCATCGAGGCTGTTGGGACGCTGGATGAAGTGGATGCCTTCCTGGGAATGGCTCGCAGCACAATCGATAACCCGGATTGGGCAACCATGCTTGTCTCGATCCAGCGTGACCTTTACCAGATGATGGCAGAGATTTCTGCTTCTCCTGAAAATGCCGAACGTTTCAAAGCTATCACACACGAAAAAGTTGCCTGGCTTGAAGAACAGGTGGCCGCGCTAGAGGCGGTTACTGAGGTTCCGCGTGAATTCATTATCCCGGGGGATACAACCAGCGCTGCCGCAGTGGATGTTGCCCGGACAGTGGTTCGCAGGGCTGAGCGCAGGGTGGCTGAACTGCTGCACAACGGTGTAATCCAGAATATCCATGTTATTGAGTATCTAAACCGCTTGTCCTCATTTTGCTTTGTCCTGGAGCTGGCGATGATCCAATCGGTTGGGAAGGAAAAACCTACTTTCGCTAAAACCAAATGACCGGAACATTTATCAACATCGCAACCGTAATTATTGGAGGGATATTGGGCTGCCTGCTTGGCTCAAAGCTGCCCGAGCGTGTCCGCCAGACTGTCGTGACCGGGTTAGGCTTGTTCACCCTGGCGTACGGCATTTCCATGTTCATC
>JAAZNU010000231.1 GCA_012798135.1 Veillonellaceae bacterium
CGCCTGCTCGTTGTCGCTGATATTGGACGCCAGGCTGGACAAGCCGTACAGGTCGGCAGCGACCTTCGCGCAGATGGCCGCGTCGAAACCCGATGTCGGATCGGCAACCGCCTGGGCGGCTCCGGCGGTCGAGCCGCGCTCGATGACCACGGCATCGGGCAGTTGGGCGTCCAACCAGCCACGCACCTGCGCGACCGCGTGCGGGTGACTGATGATGCGCTTGATGTCGTTGAAGGTGGTGCCCGGACGCACGCACAGATCGAAGGAGACCGGGATTACCACCTCTTTCGCGATCTGCAGCGGCGAATCGAGCAGCGCGAGGTAGTCGAGGGTGGCGGTGACCCCGCCTTCGACGGAGTTCTCGATGGGCACCAGGGACGCGCTCACGTCACCGCTGCGCACGGCGTCCAGAGCTCGGGCAACCGTCGGAAACGCCACCGCCGGCCCGTTGCCCAAGGTCAGCAAGGCCTGGTGAGTGAATGTCCCCTCCGGACCGAAGAATCCCCGCATAACTCTCAGGATAACGGGCGGGTTCGCGCCGCCCGCAGCGGTCTCAGGCAGCCGGCTCGTGGGCGATCAGCGCGACCGGCGAATCCACATCGGCCATGGCTTGGGCGACGAGGAAACCATGATCGATCCGTTGCAGTCCCTGCCGGTCGGTCCAGCTGCCGACCACGACCAGCTGGGAGCCGGCGACCTCGTCGGCCACCCCTCCCCAGCTGGGCAGCGCGCTGGTCTGCAGGGCAACCGACGGATAGCAGACGGCGAGCTGCCCGATGACGTCCTCGCCCGGGCTCTGCTCGGAGTCGGCGCCGATCAGCAGGGCGTGCAGATCGCTGCCACAGCTGGCGGCGTAGGCGAAGGCGAACGCGGTCGGCGCGTAGCCGGTCTGCCGCGGGTCGACGAGCAGGCTGATCGTCCGGGTATCAGTGGGTTCGTCGGTGACCACGACCAGCGGGCATTGCGGGGCGGCCAGCCGGCGAGTCGCCTGGCGATACCCCGACGGGCGGGATACGGCCATCGCCGTGCAGCGGGGCGAGACCCGGCGGATCACCGCGTCCGGTCCGCCATCAAGGATGCGGTGGTCGACCGTCAGGCCGGGGTGGTTGCAGCGCAGCTCGCCGGCCAGACGACGGGCGCGGTGGCGCTGGGACGAGGTCTGCGCGGATACCAGTTCACTCGGTTCGATCAGGCTGAGATGGTGGTGACTGTGCTCGGCCCAGTTGGCGGCCCAGTGAGCCGCCGCGACCTCGTGTTCGGAACCATCCAGCACAACCGCGAGACCGCACAACTGGTCGTCGCTCATCGTCGCCTCCCTCGCATCGTCGATGAATCGATCTCACCAGCACCCGGTGTGGGCTCACCATGGCCCTGCTGTGCAGTTGATGTGCCCGCGGGCGCCGCCTATTGGGATGACCGGCTCAGCGCAACAGCTTGCTCATCCGCCGGTCGGCCAGCACCTTGCCCCCGGTCTGACAGCCCGGACAGTACTGCAGCGAGGAGTCGGCGAAGCTGACCTGAGCGATGGTGGTGCCGCAGACCGCGCAGGGTTCACCGGCTCGTCCATGCACTCGCATCGCCTGGCGCTTGTCGTCCTTCAGCTTGTCGGGAGGCAGGCCCTGGCAGCGCTCGATCGCGTCGGCGAGCACCGTGCCGATCTGGTCGTAGAGCAGCTGGCGGCCAACCTCGTCGAGACTGGACGCCGGGGTGAACGGGCTCATCTTCGCCGCGTGCAGGATCTCGTCGCTGTAGGCATTGCCGATGCCCGCGATGATCCGCTGGTCACGCAGCACACCCTTGAGCTGGGATCGCCCAGCGGCGTCCAGGATCGCGTCGAAGGCCTCGCGGGTGAATTCCGGCGCCAGCGGATCGGGGCCGAGGGTCGCGATCATCTCGACGTCGTGCGGATCGTCGGCGAGCCAGATCGCCAGCCTGCGCTGGGTGCCCGCCTCGGTGAGGTCGAATCCGGAGTCGTCATCGAGGGTAAGCCGGAAGCTGAGTGGGCCCTTGCCCGGCCGAGCGGGGGCCGCGGGCTGTTCGGGTTTCCATTTCAGCCAGCCGGCCCGCGAGAAGTGGACGATCAGGTGCACGCCCTGCGCGTCGATATCGAGCATCTTGCCGTGCCTGGTGACGCCGCTGATCTCGAGGCCGACCAACGCGCTGAGTGGGGGTTTGTAGGTCTTCAGAGCGGAGAAGTCGGTCAGTTGGACGCGGGCGATCGCGCGGGTGGCCAGTTGGGCGTCCAACCAACCTCGTAACGCCTCGACCTGGGGCAGCTCCGGCATCTCGCCTCCCTGTTCGCGCGTGGTTTCCATCCATCTTCCACCGGAGGCCGCCCCACGGTTCAAGAAACCGGCAGAAGGAACGTGATCCAGGTCTTGTATTCGAACACTTATTCGAATAGACTTTCGATATGGAGAACCCCATCCGTGACCCCCGGACCCTGGTCGAACCTGCGACCAGCAAGGAAGCACTCGACGCGCTGGACCACGCGCACCGCCAGATTATCGCCTCCGAAGTCGCCGCACTGGTAGCGATCACCCGCGCTGCCGACCTGTGGCAGGTCGACGAGACC
>JAAZNU010000221.1 GCA_012798135.1 Veillonellaceae bacterium
CCAGCTCGCGGACACCCACAAGGCTGAGCAGGACAACCTGCTGACGAAGATCAGAATGGAACTGGGCATCGACCCGGTTCCCGCCGACGGAGCCCGCATCGGGGATGATATCCCCTGTCCCAAGTGCAACCCGGAGGGGAAATGAGCGAACTCGACAAGATGGTGAAGGCCAAGGAGGAGCACCATACCGAGGAGATCGGGTTCTTCCTCGACTGGCTCTGGGAACGTGGGATCAGGCTGGCCAGGTGGACCGAGAAGAGGGGACGCTCGGAGCTGTGCCTTGTCCAGGAGACCCCGGAGCAGCTTATCGCCGCCTACGTAGGCGTGGACCTGAACCAAGTTGAGAAGGAGAAGCGGCAGCTGCTCGACGAGATCAGGAGGAAGGGATGACCGAGTACCGAAAGATTCAGATCCAGCAGGACGCCTACATGGTGTAGTCGTGCGCTAGAGAGGAGGCTGCGGCATCGATGGAAAAGTGCTCGCGTACGGTCGAGTTGGCATTGACGTTCGACGTTGTCCGTCAGGACGACGAGGAATACCCGTGGGTGGTTACGCTGCGGGCGTTGACACCGCGTGGTGACGGACAGGCGCACGACGGAAAGTGCCGTTCGTGCGACGAATCGACCTTGGGGAGCGCATGGTACTGCGACGGTTGCGCGGTAGAGCTTTCGGTCAGGGAAGTCGGTGAAGAAGACTGGCTGGCTACAACCGACCCGCCGCACGTCTTCAATCCGCCCGATGAGTCCCCCTCGGAAAGCTCCGCGCTGGTCATCGACCGCGAGGGCACGATCCAGGTGCGCGGCTACATGGAGTGGACGTACTACGCCGGCGTCGACGGCGACGAGTGGGAGGAGACATTCCATGTCCTGGAAAGTCGATACACGATGCGCTGACAGAGGTCGGGTTGAGGAGGAGAGGAACCGATGATCCCGAAGAGCCAGCTGCGGGAGTGGCAGAGGCAACTCGCAATGCAGCCGAAGGTGTGGGTGGTGGAGGTGCAAGGAGAATGGACGGGCAACCTCTACGATTCCGCCGAAGCGGCGAGTTTCGAGGTTGAAGCACTCCAGCGATGGGGTCAGCGTCGCAACGTGCGCGCCGTCTGCTACGGCAACCTCCACAACATCGACTTGTCGAGGCAAAGGTGGGCGCGATGAAACTCTACCGATGTGCCGGATGCGGGGAGTATCTGGACGAGGAGGACGTCGGAGGGCCGGGAGGTGGCAGTCATGAGGTCACCCGCTGGAGCGCCGACGGGGTCGCCGAGCCTGGGCTGTGCGGCCCGTGTATTGAACAGGAAGGTCCGCCGTGTGCGAAGGTGCCCGAGAATCTCCAGCAGTGGCTGCTGTTTCGTGGCAGCCTGGATGATGAGTCGTTCGAACTGCGAACGACTCAACTCGACGGTTTGCAAGCTCGAATGCAGGTGACATCATCCGAGGCGGCCCTCCTGGTTGAGACTGGAGGCTGCTCTCTTGCGGAGATCATTCTCCACATGGAGGGGGAATATGAAGGTCCGGACGCCAACGGTACGAGCTCACGCGACCGCGCCGAGCGGTGCCTGCGGGCTGCCGTCGCAGCGGGCATCGTGCGTCTGGTTGAGAACACCGATGGTGATCACCCATCTGACGGTGAAGGCGAAGAGTAGCAGAGACTGCCAGCGTTGCGGTCTCTGCTGCGCCTCTCCGCACGACGTCGACGAGTTCGTGGACCTGGAAGAGGCAGAGCTAGCATATCTGCCTGCTGGGTTCCGGAGGCGGCACGTTGTCCGCACGGCGTCCAAGGGCGTATACGCCATCCTGTCGAAGAGGATCAGGGTGACCTCTGGGCCGCTCAAAGGCCTGCACGTCGTGGTTTGTGCAGCGTTCCGGGGTGCACTGGCACGAAAGTGCCGGTGCGGAATCTACGCGGACCGCCCCAGGGCTTGTCAGGATTTCGCCCCAGGCAGTGACGTCTGCAGCTGGATCCGTCGCCACTTCGTCGAAGCGGTTACGTCAGGGGAGCTTGAAGATGCACTTCGTTGAGTGGAGATGGGAATGACTACGGTAAATGACGGACTCGTTGTAGATCAAGATGGAACCAAGAGATGGTATCGAAACGGTAGGCTCCATCGAGAGGACGGTCCTGCCGTAGAGCGTCCAGATGGCACACAGACATGGATGTTGAACGGAGAGGTCCATAGGGACGACGGTCCTGCCGTTGTGCGGGCCGATGGAGTGAAGGCGTGGTATAGACATGGCAAGCTGCACCGAACCGGCGGCCCTGCCGTTGAGTTCCCCGACGGGTTGAAGCTGTGGTGTCAAAACGGCAAACTGCACAGGACCGACGGTCCTGCAGTCGAGTACCCAGATGGCACACGGATGTGGTACCAAGACGGCCGGAATCACCGTGACGATGGTCCTGCTGTCGAACTGGCACATGGGACAAGGTTGTGGTACAGGTACGACAAACTTCACCGGACAGACGGCCCGGCCATTGAACGATCCGATGGGGTAGTGATGTGGTACCGGGATGGCAAACCGGTCCCGGACCCATCGGGAGAGTATGCCAGTGGCATCTAATGACGAAGCCAGTGCCCAGGAACGGCAGCTGCGTAGGCGCCCACGGAAGTAGGAGGTACACGATGACCGACACGTGTAGTAGAGAGCCGATTCTCACCCCGTGGCCGTCCTTGAATGAGGCCCTCGGCGGCGGGCTGTACCCTGGCTTCTACGCTCTGGTTGGCAAGACCGGGGCCGGCAGGACCCAGTTTGCCATGCAGGCGGCCCTGGCTGCGGCGAAGGCAGGAACTCCGGTATGGTTCGTGTCGTGGCAGTCCGGCCCGTTCGAGCTCGGGTCTCGGCTGCTCGGCCTCACCACTGATATCCGGTGGCCGGACCTTGTGCAGGGACGTGTGAGCATGGATGACCTCCGACAGATTGGGGAGGTCTCTGTGCCGCTGTCAGGGATCCCGTTGTTATGTGACCTAGTACCGCGGCAAGATCCGATCACGGCGGACGACATCATCGGTGGGATCCGACATGTTCGCGTGACGGAGGGCACACCAGACGACCGGAACGTCCTGGTCGTACTTGACTCGCCTACGCTGCGCGACAGCGCAGCGCTCAAGCAAATGGCCCTGGACGCCCTCGTCGCCGCCGGTGCCGCGAACGCGGCTGTGCTGCTGATCCCCGAGACGGACAGCATCGACGCGGTCGCGGACCCCGCTAGGTACGTGCTGTCGCTGGTGAATGAGCACCGGACAAGCCATGAGGTGCACCTCGACGTGCTGGTGTCTCCGGACGACAGGCCGCATAGGATTGACCTGCTGTTCGACGGAACGACGTTCCGTGAGAAAACACCGGCGTAGGCGCAGACCATGGACATCTACAAAAAGTTGTGCGAAAAAGCGTAACGTGAGCGTGACATCGACCTGGTTCGTGTGCTGTGCGAAGCCCTGCGTGAGCAGGAGTGCCTGTGGCGCTCGCTGCCATGTGGAGTGGACGACAGGTCGCCCGAGGACGTTTTCGCCTGGACAGCTGGGATCGCAGTGCGTGCGATTCGCGCAGTGCTGAAGACCGCGATGCTATATGCCAAGGAGGAGTGATGAAGGAGATCCATCTCTACGGTCAGTCGCATGAGCACGATGAAGCTTACATCGTGGGCAACCGTGAGGCGCTTGAGGAGCTGGTCCGCCGGATTCGGCAGGTGCTGGACTACCCGCCCCCGGCCGAGTCCCTGATGGCTGCCTTCACCGGCGACGGCGAGGGCTTCGAGCTGCGGGTCGTCCTCACCGCCGACGGCGACATGCCGAACTGGCTCCTGCCGTACTACGACGAGATGGCTCTGGACCCCAGGGCGGACGCCAAGAAGCCGTGGGCCCGCCGGCCCAGCGCCGACGGGACGCTCTACGACAAGCACGGGGGCATCGGGATGCTGACTCCGGTCTGCGGCGTTCCGGCACCGCCGGAGGACGAGCCGGAGGACGAGTGAGCCGGTACCGCCTCTGTCGCACCCGCCGCCCATGGACGACGTTGAATGCCCGCTCTGCGGGATGAAGGTGAGCAAGTTCGGGATAGGGCCCCACAAGGGCAATGGGCCCTGCATGATCCGGATGTGGCGGCGGCGGATGGACGCCATCGGGTTCACGCGCTATGCCAGCCGATCGGACGTCCTGGAGAAGGCCGGCATCACCGACTGCCGGGTGCCGACGGCGCGGACGTCGTTCGGCAAGCTGATCTACCAGCGGTGGGTGCCTGGGTGGGCCTGGGTGTTCCTGGTGGCCACGCGTGGGAAGTCCTACGCCAAGCGGGTGGAGATCCTCAAGAGGTACCGGGAGGACCCGTCTCGCATCGTCCATGACCTGACGCAGCTGAGCATGGGGGTCGACAAGGTGGCCCTCTTCGCCCGCCGCGTCCTGGCGGAGAAGAGCAAGTGGTTCCCGAGGCTGGGATGCGCGTTCATCGAGCCGATCGGGAAGAAGGAGGAGGTGAGCGAATGAGCACGATCTGGAAGTTCCAGCTGGTGCGACCGAACGTGAACCGGATCGCCATGCCCAAGGGCGCCCGGGTCTTCAAGACGAGCAACGAGACGAAGGAGAACTACCCGAACCTCTGGGCCATCGTGGACCCCACCGCCGAGAAGGAGGACCGGTTCTTCCTGGTCACCGGGACGGGGCACACGATCCCGGACATCGAGGGCGTCACGGAGAAGTACGTCGGCACGTTCTTCACGGACGTGGACGACAGCCATCCGATGGCACCCCTGCTGCCCCGGGTCCTGGTCTACCACGTCTTCGAGCTCCCCGACATCGGGGTGGCGAAGCGGGTGGCGGAGGCCCTGGGCGACAAGTGGACGAACGGCGAGCCGGAGTGTGAGATGTGCGGGGGCGCGGGTCGCATCAGCGGCGACATCCTCTGCCCGAAGTGTGGAGAAGTCTGATGCGAACGCAGGACGAAATCGTCAAGAAGATCAGGGAATCCGAGTCCCTCTTCGGCTTCGAGAAGGAGGTCTGGTTACCCTTCCTCGACTACGAGCACGCCAAGCCGTTCCTGAAGCCGGAGTCCACGAAGGAGATGTGGGAGAACGTGGCTGCCGAGGACGCCGTCGTTCTGGAGCAGATGCGTGACTACGCCGCCTTCGGCTGGGAGAAGATCTGGGACCACCGAGGCATCTCGGCCAGCCGGACCATCGAGAAGATGAAGGCCTGGCTGTGGCTCTTGGGCACACCCGAGGCCGACGAGCTGATCAAGTTCGCCGATGCCGACGAGAACTACCCGCAGTACGGCGCCCCCATCCTGGCGAAGATCTGCCGGGCCTACGGCTTCCCCATCCCCGACGATGCGGGCATCGCCCGGATGATCGAGGGGAAGCCGTGCATCGACGGCTGTGACGAGGGATGCGGGTGATCCAGGAGATGATTCGCCTCAACCCGAAGCTGGCCGTCCTGTTCATGTACACCGTCGTCCAGCGTGGACCGCCCTGATCATCGATGCCGATGACCCGGACGGTCAGGGTCTTCCGGTCGGCCGGGCTGACCGTCACGAGTTCCAGTTGATCCTGCCACCGAGCTGCTCAGCTGAGCTATGATGCGACGGAAGGGAGGAGATGCTGATGAACCAGAGCACGCACATCGACATGTCGCTCTCCGTCGCCGAGCAGGTCGGCTGGAAGGGCGACAAGAAGTTGCTGGCCCGCAACGCCGCCTACCCCGACCAGGTGCGGTGCATCGAGGTCGAGGGCTACGGTGCTCATGTTGTCGGCAGGAACCTGGCCAGCCTGGCGCACTTCTGCCGCCCCATCAATGGGCAGAAGCCGATCACCTACCAGGGGTACTGCTGGATGCGTGACCGATCGACGCCGCACATCGAGCTCTCGAAGCGGAGGGTCATCTCGAAGCCAGCGGAGTGGGGCTTCCCGACCGACGAGATGACCCAGGACTGCGAGCCGTTGTTCGACCTGGTCAGGACGCTGACGGGGCACGGCTGCCTTGAGGCGGACGAGTTTACGTACCCGACCGCCGCCGTGATGGCCGGCTGGTGCGAGAAAGTGATGCGCATCCTGCCGCCGGCGCTCTACTCGGGCGCCCGCCGGCAGGAGGCCCTGGACACCTTGGCCGGCTGGGCTCTGCATTTCGTCCAGGACTGCTGCGTCCCTCACCACGTCGAGTGCCTCCTGCTCAAGGGCCACTCGGGCTTCGAGGGCGATTGCGAGGAGCGGTGGAGGGAGTGGCGGGGCGGGAAGGAGGCCGTCGAGATCCTGAAGGCCGCCGACGTGGATGCCAAGGCGTTCAACCGTCAGGTCCGGCACATCTGCGAGGCCAACGCCCTGGCGAGCCAGTGCTCGCCGGACAAGCTGGGCTGGTATCGCTGGTGCTGGCGCCGCGGGTGGAATCGACTCGTGGATGCCAGCCTGACCCGCGCCGCGCGTTCGTCCGTCGAGGCGCTGCGGTGGCTCCAGAAGATCGAGTGACCAGGAGAGAACCTCACCATCACCTACCGTTCCCGATTGGGTGAACTCGAGTTCGAGTTCCCGGTCCAGCGGATGGCCGACATCGAGGGGGTGGCCGTGAGGTGGACGTCCGTCATGGGTGTTCTGAAGGAGTGAGCCCCCGTCATGGAAGTGGAACCGTACGACGTGTTCCTGGGTACCATCACCAGGGGGGACATCCGGTCGGAGAACGGAGAGCTGTACCTGAGCGTCGTGTTCCCGCGGCCGAATGACCGGGCATCGATCTACGTCCGGGCCCGGCCAGGCGGTGGACCGAAGGGTCTTTCCGGCACGGGCTGGTTCGTACAGGACGGAGAGGACCGCTGGAGGGTTCCTCCGGGATGGGTTTCCGAGGAACAGCTGATGGAGGTCCTCTTCGTCGGGGGCAACAGCGCCTGGTGGACGAGCTGGGCGGTGCAGATCGAAGGCCCGTTCGTTGATCCCAACCCTATCTCGGCCCGCAACATCACCTTCATCCTGACGAACGTGCAGCAGATGACTTCGGAATCGTTCCTACGGATGATCGCCAGCATTGGGTTCGAGCGCCCGCCGGTGGGCCCGTACTTCGACATGTCGTCGGTGTCCACGCCGGCCGAGAGGGGTGAGTTGGGGTATCGGATGATCGAGATCAATGCTCCCATCTCGGTCATGCTCACGCCGGGAGAGTCGGTGGTCATCGGCATAGACGGCACGGAGTACCGCGGCATGCTGGTCTCCATCGAGCGGGACAGCCGGGTGACCCTGATGATCAAGGACGACCAGGAAGAGCAGAAGCCGGCATCGGCGCCCCCACGGGTGGCCGCCCGGAAAATCGACACGGAGGATTGATGGCACGCTGCGATCCGGGAACGGAGTTCACGACCACGGTGCGTGGCATGCTCATGGAGATGCCGCTCTGGGCACCGTTGAAAGCGAAGTACCTGAGCATCTTCGAAGCCGACGACACCTGGGTCTGGGGATCGAGCGCACCGATCGAGGCCTGGGAGCGGGTCTACCCCAACGAGCCGGTCTTTCAGGTCCCACGTCTCCTGGCGGTCGGCGATCACGTCTACTGCTACTACGACGGCGACCCTGACAACCTGCCGTGGATCGAGAAGATCCGGGTGGTTGATGTCGTCACGTACGCCGGCGGCACCAAGGTCCAGTGGGTCGTGGAGGACAGCTACGATCTGGACAACGAACTGGACGACACGGCTGGCGGGGTTAGGAAAGCGATCGAGCCCAGTGTCGAGGAGAAGGAGGCCCTCGCACTGGGTGGCATCGTGATGCCGGAGGAGCCCATGGACGCGAAGGTGATGTACAAGATGTACGATGAGATCGCGAAGGCGATGGGCGTCCCGAAGGACTTCCTCGAGGGCAAGCCGCCCCGGGGCTACAAGTACCTGTCCACCAACCTGCGGGATGAGGATGCGCCGGCTCCGAAGTCGGAGCCTCAGCCGGTGACGCTCCCCAAGACGAGGAAGATCGACTCGGAGTAGAGATGGTCTTCAACAAGGACACGTTTCGGGTCATCTGGCGTCCCGGCTCGTTCACCCTGAGCGAGTCGAACGGCGTCGTGGCGCTCATTGGAGGGACGGTGAAGACGTCCCCCGCTGCTCGGGGGGAGTACCTGTACCGCCGGCTCCTCGAGCGTTTCGGCGGCCGGACAATCAGCAGCTGGTTGCTCGTGGACATGGCCAAGTTCCTCGAGACCGCCGGCTGGAAACTCGACCGCCCCCAGTGGTACGAGTTCATCCGGGCGTGGCGCAAGAAGTCCGAGATCGATATGGCCACGACTAGAATCCGGGACATCGAGAACTTCTTCGTGCCCCGTGATGAGCTGGCGGCGAGGGACCCGGAGCCGTTTGACCCGTGGGCGCCGCCCCCGCCGAGGAAGGAGGAGAAGGTGCCGAAGAGGAAACGGAGGGAGGTCCGGAAGCCGACGAGGGGCCGAAGGATCTCCGTGGAGGACTGATGCTGCTCAACCGTGTCGTCCGGTCCTTCAACTTCCAGCGCATGGACTACGACTTCGAAGAGCCGATGTTCGAGGACGTCCTAGGCACTCCCCGTCTGACGTCTGTGGGCGGGATGGCTGACAGTTGGGAGTGGACCTGCTCGATATCGAAGACGGCCGGGAAGATATGGACCGCCCCGCAGAGGGTGCGGCTGAACGATCGACTGCGCGTCGAGGGGTGGAACCCCGCATCGGGGTGGTCGCTCTGGATGGTGATCGAGCTCTACCAAGACGACGTCGGTGGCTTCCCGGTAGTCAACTGGCTGTGCATCGGGGAGGGAAAGGGGCAGTTCGACAGTGCACTCCGTATCGGCGACCGGATGACGCTGATCCGCGTACGGAAGGACGAGGGCGGGTTCTTCTGGATTCCGATGGGACCCCGCTGGCGGGAGTTGCGCTACGGCACGAAGCCTCCGTTCATCATCGCCGGCGACGGCATGTTCAACGTGCCCGAGTCGGAGATGAAGGAGAAGCTGGAGGGTAAGGAGTTCTTCATCAAGGGCGACCCTGCTGTAGCCGACGAGACGGTGTGGGAGTGCGAGAACGAAGTCACGGTTGCTAGGGTCGCCCCCTTCGGGAACGTCGAGCTGTACAACCTGTGCTGCGTGAGGAACCCGGTGGGCAGCATCCTGGTGCCCTCTGAGGGAACTCCTCTCGCCCCGTTCAAGCCCGACTTCGAGGTGGGCGACGAGATCATCATCCGACTCGACGGCTTCGGCCGGGTGATTTCCGTCGATCTCCAGCCGGTCCGGTTCAAGGACGGAGACGTGCTACGGCTAGGCCTTGCCAGCAAGACGGGGAGCGTGGCTGAAGTCGGTCCCCTGATGGAGTCGAAGATCCCGATCAGCGAGATCCGGCCCGAGATGGTGCTGACTCTCAGCCGGGAGCAGGGGGAGTGGAAGTCGGCCGCCGTCTTCCAACCGATCGAGATGACCATGACGGCGGACGTCCAGAGGATGTACCAGCTGGGCGATCCGAGCCCGTACTTCATGCCGTCGGGCGTCGGGCAGAAGGGGTACGAGATCCGGCTGAAGTGCATCTACGGCGTGATGCTGTCGCCGGGGATGACGCTTGAGATCACCCCGCAGATGAAGACCCCGCCGGGGGCCGGCGTCAGCCTGCCGAAGCCGGAGAAGCCCAAGCGGGCGGCCCTCCAGCAAGCGTACTTGGACAAGGTCCGGCAGAAGCCGTACTTGGACAGCATCGACACCACCAAGGACATCACCAAGCGGACGCCGATGGAGGTCCTCCCGGTGTCGCTCGATCGAGAGATCGCTCAGGCCTACCGGAAGCTGGCGGACGAGGGGTTCCCGATCACGGACCGCCCTGCATACGTAGCATACCTGACCATGGATGCCGACATCCTGGCCCGGCTCTGGGAGCTCGCTCGGAGCGGCGGCCTGATGGGCCGACAGGCCAAGGCCGTGCTGGCGTACGACCTGCTGCTCCAGTTCGCGATCGACGGGAGGAGTCCTGCCGATCTCACTGGGAAGGAGTCCATCCTGTTCAGCGAGTACGTCGACGGAGAGATGAGGAGGCGCATTGCCAAGCGGCCTCTGGACGAGGTCGAGAAGATTCTACGTATACTGGGCCCGTTGGGCCAGAAGCCGGCGAAGGAGGCACTAATCGCCTTCGCCCGTGAACTCGACATCACGGTCTACGCCGGCGACACCGTTGAGGTGATGAACAAGAGCATCTTCGTCGACCTCCTCCAGGGTGGCCTGCGCTACGAGAGCACGGTCCGCTACGGAGAGGAGGAGTCGCAGTCGATCCTGGAGGTGGATGTCGCGTCCATCGGCAGGGCGGTCCGCCAGGTGTCTGAACAGGAAGCCCGCAAGGCGAAGGTGACGGACGAGGGGAAGGTCGAGGACCTGAGGCCGCCGTCGAACCCGCTGGGCAAGAGGAAGATCTCGTGGGACGACTAGCCGACCTGGCCGAGGAGGAGATCAGGGAGGCCTTCTACAAGAAGGCGAGGGAGCTGGGAGTGCCCCTGGCCGACCTGCCGGCCGATGCGATCGAGCTGATCTACACGACCTTCAGGCTGGACTACCTGGGGGTGCTCCCAGCCGATACCAAGGTTCTGCCAGCGCCGCCGGCGCCGGCGAGGGGCAGCCGGAAGATCACGACGGACTAGGGGGTGGAAGGAGGGTGGTGGCGTGGTGGCCCGGTTCGTCCTGCTGATCGTCTACGCAGCCCTGGTCTACTGGACGGCGGTCGAGAACCACATGGTGATCCTCGCCGTCCTGGTGGGGGTCGTACTCGTGGGGGCCCTGGTCCAGGTTCTGCGTGGGAGGTAAGTGTTGGGGGGCGTCAGTCCCCCAACACCTCCCACTTTTTTTCGATCTCGCCCTTGACAGCTCAAACGGTCGGTTTAGGGTCCATGCGATGCAGCTGGCAAAACACGAGCTCCAGGAGGCTGCGAAGCAGGCGGCGATCGAGCTGATGGCGCAGAAGCTTCTCACGGTGAAGGATGTCGCCGAGCTGCTCAACGTGTCGATCAAGACCGTCTACCGCCTCGTCCGGGGAGGCCACCTGGTCTACGTGCGCCTGACCGATGGTCAGGCGAAGAACCACTGCTGGTTCGCGAGGAAGGACGTCCTGGAGTTCATCGAGAGCAGGCGCACGCGTGTTCAGCCTGCGCCGCCCTCGAGACAGAAGCGACGTCGGGGACCTGCGAAGGTGAAGGAGGATGATGATGCCTGATCCGCGGATTCCGGGAGCACCACCGCCGGGGGCACCGCCGCCCCGCATCGGGATGGCCAGCCTGGCCGGCCAAGAAGTCGATGGGCCGGTCGGGAAGCGGGTCGTCACGCCTGAGAAGGCAGCGGCCATGCACCAGCTGGCCCAGGCGGCCAGAGAGGCGGCGACCGCACCGCCGAACAGCCCGGCCCTTCCGGAAGTTCCGCAGAAGGAGGAGAAGGAAGCGAACCCGCTCCAGGATGAGCTGGAGAAGGACGACTTCTACGACTCCCTGAAGGATCGGATGGTCGGTGGCCTGGCCGGCATCCACGACCTCGAGCTGGCCATGGCGATGGCGTTCCTGGACAGCAAGGAGCGCCGGAAGAAGATCGAGTCCCGGCTCCAGCCGATCGACCCGAACAGCAGGGTGCTCAAGGGCGAGTTCCGCCAGGTCGTCCCTCTGTGGGGCCCGGACGCACCCGAGGTCGAGTTCCGTTCCCTCAACGGTCGTGACCAGTTCGCCATCAGCTACATGATGACCGGGGGCGAGATGGCGCAGCTGGGGAATGTGGCCAACAACTTCCTCCTCGTGGCTGCCGGCGTGGTGCGCATCGGGGAGGACCGGCTGCCCGAGTTCCCGCAGAAGGGGACGGACGAGGATCGGCGTCGGGTGCTCAAGGAGCGGCTCGACCGCATCCTCGTCTACCCGTACGAGATGATCTGGGACATGTACGTGAACCACCTCTGGTTCCAGGCCCGCATCCGCCTGGCACTGTATGGGAAAGACTCCCCCTTTCGATCGATGGCTGCGAAGTAGGGAAGGATGGGCACTAGCAAACCTGTTCTACGACAAGACGTCGGAGCTGCCGGAGGCAGGGGATCTGGCAGCCTGGCGAATCCTGCTGGCGGTGCAGTCCCGACGGGTGGCGGCGCAGTTGAAGGAGAAGCTGCTCGATCTGACCCCACCGTACGACCCGAAGGGCTCGGAGCTGCCGGGGAGGTATCAGGAGTGGGCGGAGCAGGTCATCCCGGCGATGGAGGAGGAACGGAAGGCGGGGGACGCTCGGCTGCGGGAGCAGTTGAAGTCCCTCGAGAAGATTTCAGCCCTGCGGGTGACACCGCTGTCGGTGCCGTCCTCTCAGGGGTTGGAGTATGCGCAGCGCCTGGCGAAGACAGCGTTGTGATTCCCCTTCCGTCGGTCTGCCCGCAGTGCAGGTCGACGGCGGTGGACCCCGGGCTGGCGATGGCGAGCTGCTGGACGTGCGGCTGGAAGGGTCCGACAGGCGAGCTGCTGACGGTCGTCTCGGACGGCCTGACCCTGGAGGAGACGGTCGACAAGTTCGCCCGGGATCTGCTCACGGTGGTCGCCGCCAACCTGTCCAAGCCCCTGGGCGAGTTTCTCCTGCGGTGGGACGTGGTGAAGAAGGGGGACACCGATGTCATCCGGCTGTTGATCGGCAAGTCGGTCGAGCACATCGCCGGAAACGTGCTGGAGTACCTGCTGGCCTGCGCCGCTCCGGCCGCGCCGGAGGAGAAGAGATGAACGACGAGAAGAACGTTTACCAGGGCTCGATCATCACCGACCCCGACGAGGAGGGGAAGGTCCAGGTGCTCGTCCACCTCCCCACCGGAGGGAAGGAGTTCGACAAGGTCCGCGTGGAGTGGGCTTTCGATGCCGGGTCGGAATCGGCACCTGGCGAGCTTGGACCCAGGCCGATGGCCGGCGACCGGGTGCTGATTCGTGTCGTGAACGGGGAGCCGCCCTTGGTCGTTGGGATCATCGGGGTGAATGCTCGTTCGCCGGGCGCTGTCGAGCCGCTGGCCCCCAGGTCGGTTCCCCAGGAAGCCGTAGAGGCGCCGGTCCGGAAGAACTACGTGGACGATCTGCTGGCGGCAGACCCTCGGTCGCTCAGTGAGCATCAGGTCCAGATGCGCCAGATGCTCGCTCAGGAACGTATCGCGGCCAGCCTCGAGAGGCTCGTGAGCATGGCCGACAAGTTGGTCGACGATTACCGTCGCCAGGGGAGGTTGTGATGAAGCTCGAGATGGACGTTCAGGCGATCTACGCCGGCATCGACTTCGAGTCCGGGACGCAGTTCTTCATGGCCCGGATGACGAACGGTGTCGACGAGGGCGAGGACGTGCCGATCCCGCAGGAGACGTACAACCGTCTGCTGCAGGAGTACCTGAAGACGATCGGCATGTCGCAGTCGAAGCCGGTGGCGAAACCGAGCCCGGCGCCGTCGGAGGAACCGGCGGGCGACGATGATGAGGGTGTGACCGTCCAGAGGACGTCTCAGCCGAGGAAGGCGAGGCCCGCCGTCGCAAAGGACGACGACGGGTTCGAACCCCTGCCGGCGCAGGGGAAGGAGTAGCACATGTCCGCGAAGATCGAGTCGATCCTGGATGCCAAGATGTACGTGGTCCGGACCAACGATGACCGGGAGGGCGAGCAGCTCCACCTGGTCGCCTACATGCCCCATACCGGGAGGAGCTTGGTCGTCCAGAGCGCCAAGGTTCTGGAGCTCCGATCCGGCGGTGGGTCCTTCAAGGGCCTCTCGGCGGAGCTCGAGCGGGACTTCGTCGCCCGCATCACGGGGGCTCCGAAGGAGCCGGCGAAGAAGCCGACCCCGAGGAAGAAGTCCCCGGCCGCGGAGGCGGATGGTGGATGACGATGAACGTGCGATTGTTGAGCGATCGGTTGATCGTGGAGCTGGAGAAGAAGCCGGAGATGATCGGCGCCATCCACGTTCCCGAAGGGGCCTACACGGACACGAACGGGATGGCGAAGGTCCTCGCCGTCGGCCCTGGGCGGGAGCTGCCCAACGGGGCCCGCGTTCCCGTGGACGTGAAGGTCGGACAGAGGGTATGCATCATCCGCCTGCACGAGAAGACGTCCACCCAAGAGCGGCTCCAGGCGATGCTCGGCGAGGGCCAGCTGATCCTGCGGGAAGACGACATCCTCTACGTGGAGGAAGAGGGCTGACATGAGCTGGTGGGAACGCTACCCCTACCACAGCCTGGACGACCTGAAGACCCTGGTCGAGGCCGCGGCGAAGCTGTCCACGGTCCTGGAGATGAGGGTCAGGGCTGGTCTGTTCGAGGTGCGGATGAATGAGGGAGCGACCCAGACGCTGGTGTCGGTGAGGCTGCCGTCGGACGACCTCCTGGAGCGCGTGAAGACGGACGGGGTGGAGTGGAAGGTGCTGCACCACGGGAACGTGCGGGCGGCCCTGATGGAGGGGGTGGCCACGATGCGCCGGGAAGGACTCCACGCCAGCCATTTGGCGTCCGGTGACCTCCAAGGTCTTCTCCGGGCCCTCAAGATGTACAACTCGGAGGGCGATCCGGGTCTGGCGAAGTGGCTCGGCGGCCTGGAGCTGGTCGATCATCGAGGATTCGGGACGGATGTTCACTTGCTGTGCGGTGGTCCCCGGGTACATGGGTCGATCGCCGACATCACCATGATCGTCCGCCTGGAGGAGGAGCCGTGAACGACGAGACTTCGAATAGCGAGCAGAACGAGCAGGAGCCGGTGCAAAGGGTGGTGACGTACACCTGTCCTCGGTGCAAGAAGCGGTTGAAGTACGTGTTCTGGAACTGGAGCATCCAGTCTCTGCGACGCCGGAGTACGCCTCAGTTCGGGGACAAGAGCGTGGGGCGGGTGAGGGTGTTCATCCCGCTGCACACGCACTCCCAGACGGGAAAGAAGTGTCCGGCCTCGCATCGCCGGCACACGCTCACGGCGTCGAGAGGGCAAGTCTGATGACCGCCATCATCTTCAACGGCCGGTTCGAGCTCGAGTCCCAGGCGAAGAACGAGGAGCTCCTCGTCCTCCTGGGGCAGCCCACGAACCCCGAGTCGGATGACTGGTGGAAGTTCGTCCGGGAACTGAGCGGGGTGCGTGGCGTCGAGGTCGCCAAGCTGATCGTCTACGACGCCGACTCCCTGAGCGTCGGGTACGTCTGGCGCGTTCGGATTCCCATCCAGCAGGCCCATCGATGGGACTCCGTCGGTGCCATTGGTGGCCCCTCACCGGATCTCGAGCCGGCGCCCGTCCAGGTGCAGGGCACGAGCGGCTACGGCCCCCTCGACGCCGTCTTCAAGACGTTCAATGCCCAGCGAGCGGGCGAGTATGTCGTCATCACCGGCGTGCCCAAGAGCAATGCCGGTTGGAAGGAAGCGGCGACCCAGCTTCTGGTGAACGGCGGTGCCATCGAGGTGGCGAAGGTGTACGCCCCGAAGGGCAACGGGAACCTGGTCTACTGGTGGCGGGTGGTCATCCCCGTGGACGGTCTCAAGACCCTGGAGAACGAGGAGCAGAAGGAGGTGGGTGGGCTCGAGGCGGCCCTCGACGCCATGTCGAATGTGGAACCACCGCCCGCCCCGCCCCCGCCACCAGCGCCGGCGAAGCCGAAGAGAAAGCGGCGGGCTGCCGGTCCCAACCAGCAGATGTCGGAGGACCAGCAGGCGGCACTCAGGCGCTGGATGGCCACGAACAAGGGTGCCCGCATCCCTCCGATGCCCGGTGAGAAGGCAGCTCTGGGCCAGGCCCTGCAGGAGTACCAAGCGCGTGTGAAGCAAGCGGAACAGGAGGCCCAGCGGACCGGCCGCATCACCCGCTTCCCGCTGTTCAACCCTGCGACGGCGGCGATGTCCAGGCTGATCATCATCGAGGGCGTGCGGGACAGCGGCGTCCCCGGCTTCGCACCGCCTGGGCCAGGCATCAGTCTCGAGAACCTGCCGCCTACCCCGAAGGACTACATTCCGTGAGCAACGACCCCGGCAAGGGAACCCTGACGATCGAGCAGGCCGTCGAGCTGGCGTCATCCCATGTCCACAGCCTGGACGATGCCGAGAAGGCGGCCGGCGAGAAGGTCCTGGCCTACGTTGCTGGTCAGCTGGTCGAGACGGGCGCCGCCAGGGTCAAGGCGAGCCAGGGGAAGTACCGCCTGGAGATCTGGCTCCTGCCCGCCCCGCCCCGACGCATCTTCCGGCCCATGCGGACGATCCTCTGGATGGCCGGTGAGACGACGGGACCCGGTGGCGATCAGCTGATCACCGAGTGCCCGAACGAGGGCTGCAACTTCATCTTTCTGCCCGGCGCCCTCTCGAAGGTGATGACCAACCCGAGGACGAAGCTGCAGGAGCCGTTCTACCTGTGCGAGAAGTGCAAGCAATGGATCCCCAGGTCGTATCGTCGGGACAACCGCATCTGCGTGGGGACCTGGGACATCCTGGCGAAGCACGTCGTGTTCCGGTTCCGGCAGCTCGACTGCAACGCCGGCCTGCTGAAGCGCATCCTGCATGAGGACCCGGTTGATCATCTGGGGGCCATGCTGGCCAAGGAGCACGGGGCGACGCAGAAGTACCTCCAGGCCCAGGCCCATCGGGATGGCGTGTACTATCTCTGGGAGGACCTGATGAAGGCGACGGCGAGCGGCACCGATCTGGAGGCCCATTTCAAGGCCTTCCTGAAGGCGTGATCATGCTGACAGTCGACAGCGTACGGAAGGTCGCTGCCGAGTTGGCCCGACGGGGTCGGCGCACCATCCGGTTCCAGATGGTACCCGGAGGAGCTGATGGCCTACGACCACCCGATCGCGAAGATCCTGGAGAACGACATCTCGTCGCTGGTCGCTGAGGAAGAGGACCGGCTCCTGATTCAGGAGCTGGTGGGGGTGAGGAGATGAGGACGACCTGGCTCGACGCCCGCTGTCTCAAGTGCGGCTACGTCTGGAACATCCGGGCGCCCAAGGCAGCAGACATCTTGGCCGCCGTGGAGTCGGACCGGATCAAGTGCCTCAAGTGCGGCGAGAAGCCGGTCATCGACATCCCGAAGTACGAGGACTTCGTGCGGGACGGCGTTGAAGAGGCTATCTTCGGGGTGACCCCGAAGAAGGGGACGTGATGGGGAACGCCCTGGGGACCAAGATGGGGGACGTGGCCGTCGTGATCCGGAACGGAATCGTCTTCTGCGACGGCGTGCCGGCGGGCAGTGTTGCAGCCTGGCGGAAGCTCATGGAGCAGGGCGAGATCCTGAACGCGCAGCAGGCCCGGTACAGGGACCTGCAGAAGGCTCGTCGGTTCCTCAAGTTCTCGGGAGCGACCGATCCGGAGTCTCGCGTGGACGATCAGAACATGGCCCAGGAGATGGAGCAGCTCTGGGCGCAGTTCACGCCCGAGGAACGAGAGGGGTTGGGAGGGTGAGATGAAGGTCCTGGCGAACGTGTACATGGCCGCCCTGATCGAGAGGGACGGCAGCTTCCGGCCGATCGACCCGAGCCGGCTTCTCATCACGGCCCGGCACGAGCGGAGCGGCGACGAGGACACCGACTGGTGCCCCGTCGGCGTCGTGCAGCTGATCGACACCCACTCGCAGGTCATCGTCCGCATCCGGTACCACGGGCCGTCGCTCCTCGAGATCTGCCCGGAGGCGAAGCTCATCGGATCGCTCGAGCTCGTGAAGGACGCGGACGGGAACGACGCGACCCAGGAGATCGTGGCGTTCGACCCCAAGCTGTTCCGGCTGTACCTGACGCAGCCGGACGGGACCAAGGAACTGCTGGAGGTGGTGTGATGGGCAACGTCGTGAAGTGGGCCCAGATGAAGGACAGCAAGTACTCGGGGCCGATGGTCAGGGGCATCTGCACCTACTCGATCCCGGATAACCCGACCGGGTTCGACGTGATCGTGGCGGCCACGGCCAGGCCCGAGGGTGGGGCGTACGACACCGTCGTGATGTACGACGGGACGGCTGTGACCTACGGCCTGCTGCAGTGGACGTTCACCAGTGGCCGGCTGCACAAGCTGCTCCTGGCGACGGCCCGGGCCATGGGGGAGTCGCAGTACTGCGTCCGCTTCGGCTGGGACCTGTTCAACCTCGCCGGCCTGGCGGTCGGCTCGAACTCGGGATCCGTCCAGACGGACCTCAACGACGAGACGCTCTACTACAAGTTCAAGAAGGTCGCCAACTTCTTCAAGCTGCGCGACGTCTGCACGCCGCCCGGTGGGGCGGTGCCCAGGACCGGCAAGAACTGGGAGAAGGCGAAGGCCATCGCCCTGCTGTTCAGCAAGTTGGGTGAGATCGGCATCGCGCAGAAGGCCCAGATCGACTTCTTCCGTGAGGAGCTGAAGCATGAGATCAACCTGAAGAGGCCGAAGATGGAGGGTAGGACCATCGCTTCGTACCTCTACCCGATGGGGTGGGAGGAGGGCGATCCTGTCCATTTCCCGTGGATGATCGCGCTCCGTGCCTTGTTCTTCGGGGTCTGGCAGAACAGCCCCCGGAAGGCGGAGGAATACCTCCACCTCGTTTTCAGGGACTTCAAGTCCCCCCTCAACTCTCAGGAGGCTGTTGACAAGCTGGCGAAGAAGATCGCGTATTCCAACTACGCCCGGTGGGGTGTGGAGAAGGCGAAACAGGCCGAGAGGCCGTACACGTCTCGGTACCAGAAGGTCGCCGAGGAGATCAACAAGGTGATGCAGCAGGTCATCGTCCCGGAGTACTGGAAGTAGAGGAGGACGACCGTGAGCGACGTCAACCAGAACGACCCCGGTGGCGATCCGGTCTACCCGACGATCGTCCAGTACTAGGAGGTATAGATGGGAACGCCGATGGAGGACTACAGGGAGTGTGAACGGCAGCTCGCGCAGGTGCGGGAGCTGGTGGGGATCGGTGGCCCCGATGAGGCAGCCATCCAGCACAAGGCGGCCGCCATCTGGTGGCAGCTCTCGGAGACGGAGCGTGCGATGCTGGACGCCGAGGGGTTGACCTGCTTCCCGGCCAAGCTGCTCGAACACGCCCCGATCACGACCGAGGAGATGGCCCGCCAGGCCGTGCATCGCATGGGGCTTGATGCGGCCAAGATCGTCCTGGAGAATGCCAAGAAGCACACGCCTCCAAACGCCTCTCCCGACTATTTCAAGGCCCTCGAGTGGTTCGAGAAGGCCATCACGGAGTTCGTCTGATGAAGAAGCACCCCGTCCAGAGGAAGGGCCACTGGGGCTACCCGAAGTGCGGATGCCCGTCGGCCAGTCGTGTCGTCCATCGCCCGACGTACATCCCCATCCTGTTCACGGATGAGGCGTACACGGAGCTCATCCCTCGGAAGGGCAAGCCGTCGCTGTTGAAGAAGACGTACTTCTGGGGCCACAAGGCGCTGGGGGACGCCTGGAGCAACCAGATGGGCGATCGGTTCCAGAACGACTACATCTGCCCGGCATGCGACCACCGGTACAAGAAGCCGAAGTGGCATTGCCGGTGACCTTTCTGCTACGATGACCCATAGGTGAAGGGATGCCGAAGTTCCGCAAGAAGGAGTTCGTTGTTGAGGCATCCCGGCTGCTTGCCCCGATGGAGATCATGACCGAGGACCGGCGCATGGTCGGTGAGCTGGGCGACTGGCTGATCACCGGTGACAACGGGGAGCAGATCATCTTCAACGATCTCGCCTTCCGAGAGCTGTTCGAGCCGGTGGACGACGAGGCGAAGGCCGAGATGGAGAAGGTGCCGTGTCGTTGAACTACGGAGAGTCGGTTGGCATGAGCATGTCGGGGACGTCCGAGTGGATCGAGATGGGCGTCAACATGGACGGGGGCCGGATCATCACCTGGATCGGGGACAGCACGACGACGGGGACAGGTGACAACGTGAACTGGACCGGTCCGTACGGCTCGAGTACCTGGGGCCCTGTGCCTCCTGACACGATCCCGTTCATCGAGGAGAAGGAGGACCCCTTCGTCAACAGCACGAACGAGATTCTGAAGATCCTAGATCAGAAGGCGAAGGAGATGATGGAACAGGCCGGCGTGGGCGAGAAGAGCCCGATCCTGGGTCCCAACAGCACCGGAGTTCGTAGATCGGCGCCGGCGAAAGAGCTTCCCGTCCAGGCGCCGCCGCCCAAGCGGCGCATCGACGTGGAGGACTGACATGCCCGAGAAGAAGGAGAAGAACGAGGACGCGGTTGAGATCGTCATCAACCCGAAGAAGATCGCGTCCCAGCTGAAGGGCTGGGCGGCGCTCATCGGCATCGTGGGCACGCTGGCGACGTCGATCCTCGGCTACATCGACAACCACAACAGCACGGTCGACACGCACAACGCCCTGGTAAGGCGGGTGAACGAGCAGTCGGAGGTGATTCAGGACCTGATGTACCAGGTCCAGATCCTGCGGGAGGCGCTGATCAGATACGGGGTCAGCATCCACACCCCACCCCCGAAGTCGCCCCTGCTCAATGCCGTCCCGTTCGAGCCGGCCGTGTCGCCGGCCGCGGCGACCGGACCGACGGGAAGCTCCTGATGGACCAGGACTTCACCAACTGGATGCCGATGCTCATGCAGCTCCAGAACGATCTGTTCGGGGCCGAGACGGTCGACGAGCTGCTGGTGGCGATCGATCGGGCCGTCCGGTTCCGGGACGTCTACCAGTTCTTGAAGGACAGGCTTCAGGAGGCGGTGGGCTCGGAGGGCGCCCCCGTCTCGCCCGACTACGGCATGGAGGTGCTGGCCCAGCTGGAGCGCCAGATCTCGCAGATCAGTGATCTCATCGCCATGGCCAAGGCCCTGAGGGTCGGGCTGCCGCAGGGTGAGAAGGGTGGCAAGGCTCAGAGGGCAGCGGAGGTGGGGGCCTACATGGCGAAGATGCGGGGGGAGGCGGCGGTTGACCCCGTGCCCCCGGATAAGCCGCCGCCTCCTTCCCCGCCATCTTCGGCTCCGGCCAACAAGAAGAAGGGCTGACGCTCCGGGGTCGCAGGTGATAGGATTGCTCCGTGCCTGATCCAACGCAGCAGTCGCAGCAGCTCTCGATCGATCCCAATCAGCTCGCCCAGGGCGTGATGCAGGGATTCCAGCAGCTGCTGCCCCAGCTGATGCAGGGTCTCTCGGCGAACCCCTATACCATGCGGGGGTTCCAGCAGATCAACAACATGGGTCCGGCAGCGGCCCAGATCCTGATGAACCAGTTCGGGGGCATCCCCGGTGTAGCGGACATCGCCCAGGGCATGATGGGCCGGGCGATGTTCATGCACAACCTGATGGGCGTCGGGTTCCCCGGCGGTCAGGGCCCCCTGGGCATCGGGTTCGGACAGGCCCAGCGCGAGCAGATCTTCCAGATGGCCAGGGCTGAGGCACCCGGTGCCACTGTGAGCGAGCTCGCCCAGATCGTCGGTGCCGGCGTCGGCATGGGCCAGTTCGGCGCCGTCCGGGATGTCAGGGAGTTCAGGGACAAGTTCCGCCAGATGCTCAACGCGGTGAAGGAGATCACCCAGACGTTGGGCACCAGCCTTGACGAGTCACTGGCCCTGATGCAGCAGATGAAGAGCATGGGAGCCATGTCCCCGCTGGGGCAGGCTCGCATGTCCCAGTTCATCGGCAACATCGCCTACGCCGGTGGGCTCGATCCCAGGGCAGTCACCAGCGGCATGTCGGCGATGATCCCGTCCCTGCGTGTGGCGGGCGGATTCGGGCAGCAGACGGCTGCCCTGGCTGCCGGTAACTTCATCAGCTACGCCGGCATCGCCCAGCAGCAGGGTTGGCTCTCGGACGCGGCCCTGCAGTCGGCCACGGGGGAAATGGGCGGCGCCGGCATGGCGGCGCTGATGGGCCAGTACTTGCCCAGGGCCGCCCAGCGTCTGGCCCACACGGGACGCGGCGCCTACTTCACCGCGGCCATGATCGATCCGACCACGGGCATGGCCGATCCCGAGATGCTGATGCGGGCCCGCACGGGCCAGCTTGGGATGGACGAGGTCGGTCGTGAAGCTCGCCGCCGGGCCGGTCAGATCGGTCAGGCTCGATGGATGCAGCAGCGTGGTCGCTTCGCCGGCGAGGTGATGGCCCAGGAGCCGCTCATCGAGCTGATGATGATCCGCAACGCCATGACCGAGCGTGGGATCACCGATATCGAGGACGACCCCCGTGCCCGCATCATGATGAGCCGGATGACGGGCGCCAGGGACGAGGAACTGGATGCCCTTCTCCCCCTGGTCTCCCACGTCAACGACCTGCGGATGGCTCGGGACATCGCCCGCAATCAGCAGACCCAGGCGCAGAGAACCGCCCGACAGCAGCAGGTCACCCAGCCCGACTGGCTGCGCAACCTGCAGTCGAAGATGCAGCAGTACGGCCAGCAGGCCGAACAGCTGGGTGTTGAGCTGTCCACGCAGCTCGAGAACTACATGTACTCGAGGGCGCAGAACGCCATGGGTGCGTTCGAGACCTGGATTCGCCCTGAGACGCAGGCCGCCGCCTTTGGAGGTGGCACCAGTGGGGCTCCGCAGCTGATCCAGAATCTGCAGCAGGCCTCTCAGATCGCCATGTCCGCTGCCAGTCGTCTTGGTGCCGCGGCACCGCGACTTCCGGCTGGGTTTGCTGGTGGAGGAGCGGATTTCCAGGGGCGCGCCAACGCGATGTACGGTAGCCTCCTCGATAGCCCCAGTTTCTTCGGTGCCGGAGGCGCCGCCGGAATGGCTAGCCGGATGGAACGGCTTCGTACCACCGATCGGGCTCAGTACGAGCTGATCATGTCGCGCAGCCGCTTGGCGACCGAAACGATCACGGCCATGGGTGGAGCTGGACAGCTTCGACCTGATCAACCACTCCCGTCTGCCGCCGTGTTTGCTCGGTTCCGTGACCAGGCCGCCGACATCATGAGTGGTCGGAACAACCCGGCAACGACGGCCGCTGAGATGGGCAGGGCGCTGGTGGAGCAGGGGTACCTCAGCATCGATCCTGAGCTTCTGAAGAACATGGAGGAGCAACAGGAGCGGCAGGAGACGGTCACCGAGGACATGAGCGCCGTCATAACGACGATGCGTCCAAGTGGGCGGTACGCGTACACCGGAGAGGAAGGGAAGGCGTACACGATCAAGGCCTTTGGTCAGGAGTACACGTACGTCCCGAGCAAGAACGCCCGGATGACCAAGGAGGAGCTCTACGGCGACATCGCCCGCAATACGATTCTCAGCGCCAAGAACCAGCAGCGGACGTTCGATGTTCTCTCGGCTCTGGCTGACACGTCGGCGGGCGGGTATGGCGCTGCATACGCCAACGAGATTGCTGTCGCGTTCCAGGGTGCCAGTTACCAGCAGCAGCGGCAGGCGCTCAACAAGCTCACTGCCGATATGGCATCCCGTGTGAACATCGACCGCATCGACCAGCGGGTCGCCGAGAACTTCGCCAGGGGGAACGCCGACGTGCTGTCTGGGATGTACCAGAAGCTCAACGAGGCGAGCCAGTTCATTTCCGAGAAGAACAACCTGGCGAAGCTCGACAGCGCCGGACCGGAGAGCACGGAAGCCCGGACTGCCCGGTTCATCGCCACGATGAGCAAGTGGATGTCGCCGGAACAGGCGGCCGAGTTGTCGAAGCGTCCCGACATCGTTGGGATTCTCCGTGAGCCCGACGGGGTGTCGAAGGCGGTTGAGTTCTCGGTCCGGGGCGCCATGGTCTCGGGCCTGTCGGAGCAGGTCGCCCTCGGTGAGATGGGCGCCCGAGTCTACGGCATTCAGGACATCACGGCGTACACCGAGCGGGTCAAGGGTGGCCTGCTTGGGTCCGGCGAGGGGCTCAGCAAGATCCAGGCCCTGGCCAGCGTCGCCGCTCGTGGCGGCGGCTGGGGGGACTACCAGACTGCCTTCGCCGGACTCGAGAAGTTCGCCATCGCCGGCGGAGCCTCTCGCGTGGCGGCGGTTGCCGAGGAGCTGCGTGCCCGTGGTGATGCCGCGGCCGCTGATCTTGTCGAGCAGGGCACCGGACGCGTGGTTGGGGCCTTGGGACGCCGTGGGGGCATGCGGCGCAGCGACCTCATCGGCATGCTTCGGGATGTCGGGGCAATCGAGGGTCAGGGTCGCGGTCTGACCAACGAGCAGTTGATCCAGAAGACGATGGACGCCTTCGAGATCTCCAGTGGGGAAGCGAGGAAGATCGTCACCCAGCATGGTAAGGGAGTAGAGCAGGCGACGATCGAGGCTATGTCCGGCCATCTCCGGGAGGCGGCTGCCCGGCGTGCTATCGTTGGTCAGGAGCAGAAGCAGCGGGAGGCTGCCGATCGCAAGCGGGAGATGGCCGAGGCGTTCCGGGATGGGATGGGGATGGTCATGCCTGGCGGGGCGCTTCAGGTCACGATCAAGGGCGGAGTCATGGGCATGCTCGTGGGTACGCCCCCGGGCACCGAGGGGACTGACGAGACAGGTGGCGGATCGGCCACGGGCACGAGTCCGTCGCCACCGCCACCGCCGCGGTGATGGAGTAGATGATGTCGACCCAGCGCCTGTTTGAGCCGCCCGTCGCCCCGGAGGTCATCCGGAACCGCAGGACCATCCGGGAGACGAAGTACCGCACCGAGGACGGGCGCCAGCGGACGATCCGCATCCTCGAGTTCTACACGGTGGACGACGTCGCCATCAACATGACCAAGGCGTATCTCCATGGACTTGCGATCGGCGGAGGTTATGATCGCCCCGAGACGCCGCTGCGTCTGAAGAAGACCCTGTGCCGGGTCGGGCTGGTGTTCTGATGGCCGTCTTCATCGAGCTGGAAGAGGATCCGTTCGCGGGCGCCGTGGATCGTGAGCGTCAGCAGAACGCCTCCGGCAGTTGGGCGGACTCGATTGTCGTCCGGCGTCCCCTGCGCGGCCTGCAGGTCCGGGAGAACACCTACTCGTACCTCAAGATCGTCGACAAGTACGGAGTCACCTGGCCCATCCCCGACTCGAGCTCGCTGCAGGACGACGGGAAGTCGTTCTCGTTCGCCAACTACCTCATCGGCCAGATCTCGTTCCAGCGGGCCGAGCGTGTCCAGGTCGTCCCGACGTTCGGGGAGAGCTACGTCTTCGTGTTCGGGGAGCAGCCGATCCAGGCGAACATCATTGGTAGCCTGATCAACTCCCAGGACTTCACCTGGCCGATGGAGTTCTGGAACCTGTACAACGACCTCATCCGGGGCACGAAGCTGGCGGACATGGGTGCCCGGATGTACCTGTACGTCGACGGGATCATCATCGAGGGCATCTGCACCTCGTTCAACGATCAGCGATCGGCCGATCAGCCGCATCTCGTGCCGTTCAACCTTCAGGTACTGGTGACGAACATCTCGTACGTCCAGCAGACGTCGAACACCTACCCGATCAGGAACCAGCAGATCGGCACCATCCTCATCCAGCCCTCCGGCACGGCGGATCTGCAGGCGGTCGCCCGCAGTCCCGAATCGGCAGTCGAGACCGACTCGGCGGCGTACGGCGCCAGGGCCCGGCAGCAGAACGAGGCCCAGTTCGCCAAGGAGACGGCGGGCCGAAGGGACGAGCAGATCATCGGGCAGGCGTGGAGCGTGGCCATGGACGGGCCGAGCTCGCCCCTGATGTACCAGGGACTGGTCACCCGGGCGCTCCTGGCCCAGCTCAACGCCCTCGCGGGTGAGACGAGACAGGCGACGTCCTCTCCACCCATCCGTGGGAAGATCCGGGACAACGTGGATGAGTACCTCGTGCGGCCGCAGTACTATCTGGCCGGCCCCGTCCAGGGCAACGACATGCCCGACGAGGTGGCTGCTGAGACGGTTCACGAGGACGATCCTGCGGACCTGGAGATCCTCTACCCCGAGGCGCACTACGAGGACCCGGAGCGCCCCGGGACGTGGATCTACGACCCGAATGCCAACCCGCCCGGGCCGCCTATCACGGACGCCTTCGACGTGCCGGCGGAGCCCAACACGCGTATCATCCAGTCCCCGCCGGCCCGTCAGAACACGGTGACGGAGCTGGTGGGAGGGAATCCCAGTCCGACCGATGGTGGAGGACCGGCTGGCGCCCGGTCCCGTCCGCCGAGTCACGGGTCCGGCATCGTGGAGAATGCCGGATCTCTCCGGGAAGTCCCCGGGCCGGGGGTCAGTCTGCCGCCGTAAGGAGGAGACATGGGCAAGAAGGTGATCGTGGTGGAGACGCTCTACGAGTACATCGGCGAGGTGGAAGAGACCATTCTCGACGAGCACGACGTGCCGAAGGTGCCGTTCATCCTGAAGGACTGCTTCCGGATGCACACGATGATGGACGGCGACGGCGCTGTCACCGTGCTGGTCGGGCCCTACGAGGGCCTGCGCATCCGCCAGTTCTTCTGCAGCCGTCTGCCGACGAAGAACGAGTCCGGCGGCTACCAGGCGCAGCTCGCCAAGTACAAGGCGGGGCCGAGCCCGATCGTTCGTCCCAGCGGCGCCTTGCCCCAGCGGCAGCCGACCACGGAGGAGATTGAGGCGGCGCTGCAGCAGGCACGGGTGGTCCGGGGAGTTCCGTGAAGCTCGAGCGCCTTCATCTCCGATGCTTCCTCGAAGGCATCGAGGTCCCCGTTGTTGCCGCCAACATCGTGATGCGGCGGGACACTCCTGCCACATGCTCGATCCAGATCATCGCCACGCCGTTGGCGCACAAGCTCTTCCCACGCACGGTCGTCCACCTGTTCTTCGCCGACGACATGATTCCGAAGGCGTACGTCGGCACGCCGGGCGGCGACAGGACCATCCAGCTCTCGAATCAGTACGAGCGACCTCGTGACCTCCCTGCCGGCACGACCACGAACGAGCCCGAGGTTCCGCCGGACTACATCCGGTACCGCCTCCTGTTCACGGGCGAGGTCATCGGTCTCGAGTACGTGAAGACGGCGAACTCCCGCTCGGTGATCCTGCAGTGCATGGACCTGTCCAACTACTGGGACAGCGTGATGCACGATCGCCGGGACGGGCTGTTCCCGCCGGCCAGGATGGCCCGCTTCCAGGGTATCTCCCAGGGCTCGTTCTGGGACCTGCTCGGGGGCGACACCGGAGCCCTGTACGACAAGCTGTCCAAGCCGCCGGACGCGTTCCCGCACGTCGGAGGGTACCTGGGCGGCATCATGCACTTGATGGAGGAGATCTACGGCACGTACCATCGCCGCCTCTCAATCGAGGCCGGCGGCGGCCGCGTCATCGGGTCCCAGAACCCGTTCGCCGGCATCGCCGAGCTCCGGCTCAGGCTCCTCCAGCAGGTGGGCATCACGCCTGGTGACTCGACCCCGATGAAGCTGCTCCAGCAGCAGGGGTTCGGCAGCGTCTGGCGACGCAGCGTCCGCGGGCTGCCCCAGCAGTTCAGTTTCCGGGTCCTGATGCAGGCCCTGATGCAGTACACCTTCTACTCGGTCTACCCGCTCTGCACACCGAAGTACGTGCCTCCGACCGGAACGTACGCACAGCAGATGGGCTGGACGAACGTGCGAGAGGGAGTCGACGAGCCCGAGGAGCAGAACCAGGCCGTGCTCAGGGAGGCGATCTTCAACAAGATCCGCACTCGTATCACGGCGGTGAAGGACAACTTCACCAGTCTGGTGTCCAAGGCACAGTCCGGCGGGGTCACGGTGACGGAGGCCACGGCCGCCTACAACCAGGCCCAGTCGACGGCTCATTCGATGTACAACCAGCTGCTCACGGTCACTCGTGGTGCGTCCTTCGCCAGGACATACCTGTACACGTTGGAAGGGGCGGCCAAGAGGATCGTCGTCTCCGTCGATGGTTTCAACACCATCATCCAGTACTGCAACAAGATCCTGGACAACTTGCCGGCCGGCGGTGGAGCCAGCAGGGAGGCCCGGGCCAGGGCGGTCTCCGAGACGGGTGAGCCGGCGTTCCTGTACACCCAGCTCTTCAGGCCGGACATCTGGTTCTGCGCTCCACCCCGCTGCAACGTCCTGTTCCCCGAGATGTACTCGGCGGTCAGTCTCGCCCGCAACTTCCTGGCCGAGCCGACCCGGCTGATGATCAAGAGCTACGAGGCCTGGGCGGGCGAGACCATTTTTTGGGACGACTGGTACTTCGCCCCCAACGTCCCCGGCCTCTTGCGGGACAGGCCCGTCATCCGGCGTTCGGGCGGTGACCTGATCGACGGCGGGTCGAAGCTGGCGAACGACCTGATGGCCCACGAGATGTACACCGGGATCGTCCCCTCGTTCATGAAGATGTCCGACCGGGAGATGACCATCGGGAAGTACATCATCGACGCCGGTCAGAGTTTCCAGGACCAGTCGATGGACTACTTCCAGCGGGTCACCAACTTCCTGTTCTTCCAGTCCCGCTTCGCCAACCGGAACGTGTCGATCAACGGCCTGTTCAACCCCTTCATCGTGGCTGGCTTCCCGATGCTCGTCATCGACGGGGCCACGGACGCCCAGGACACCAGACTCAACGAGGTGCTGCTGCAGCTCGGCGAGAACCAGCTCAACATGACGCCCGAACTGGCCGATGTCCAGAAGGGTGAGGTGCTTGACATGATCCGCGGCCGCACCGGCGTTCACTACCTGGGCATCGCCGAGTCGGTCAGCCACACGATCGACGCGTCCGGTGGAGGGTCCACCAACGTAGTTCTGTCGTACGCCCGGGACCACAGGGAGAGCGTCGAGTTCTTCGGGGCTGATGTCGTGGAGGCCCGCAATCGCCGCCGCCTGTACCGCACCGTTCAGCGACAGATGACCAACCAGGAGCGCCGCGATCTCCAGAACCAGATCAATCAGGAGACGCTGGCCGGCAACGAGATCATCACCAACGCCGAGCTCGCCTGTGCCGACATGTTCAACCCCCAGACGGTCGACACGAGTGCGGCCACGGAGGCGTTCCAGCGGGCTGCAGCTGATCTCGCGGTTCTGAGGCAGGGGACCACGACCGACCAGGAGCAGATCATGACCAAGCGGTGGGTCGTGGCCTCCTTCCTGGGTAGTGCGCCGCAGATCGACGAGATCGGTCCCTGGGGCGGGAAGATCAAGTCCGTCCGGGACATCACCGACCAGTTCGTCGGCTCGACGGCGTCCCACCCCGATGTCGATCGTGAGGTCGCGCGGTTGGACGAGGAGATCAGCCGGCTGGAGACCGAGCGGGAAGCGTACATGCGGCAGCTGCAGGCGCTGGGCCGGGACGAGACGGACGACGTGACCCGGCGAGCCGTCCACCAGTCGCTCCTTGACACCGACAATCAGCTGGCCGCCCTGCGCCGGCAGAAGAGCAACGCCCAGGGCACGGTGTCCGCCCGCTACCGTCGGCTGTCACTTTACGGCGTCTACCCCGACGGGAGGCGACTGCCCGAGGCCAGCATCCCGTCGAACATGATCGGGGTGGCGCATCCTGCCTCCCAGTTTGGACCAGATGTCGTGAGCTACGTGGGCAGCGGCGACATCATGGTGACGTTGTACGCCTACGAGATCGTCGAGGACATCTCGGAGGGTGCGTCCCGTGTGGACATGCCCGTTGAGGACGTCGTCCGCCCGCCCTGGTACCCCGAGATCTGGCTCAACGGCCGCATCGGCGGCGGGGTGTACCTCCCCCTCCTGGGGACCACGGCGATCACCGATCCCTTCGCTGTCGTGACGCCCGGCGCCATGGACAACCGGGCGACTCAGCACTCGGTCGAGTCGCTCTACTTCGCCGATCGGGGCGCCGGGGGCGAGTCTCCCGAGATGGTCGGCAGCATCCTGGATGGGGCCACGCTCGAAGGCGCCGTTGACTTCCTGGTCCACACGTACTCGAAGATCAAGGGCCAGTGGGATGCCACCGAGTTCGCCCGGCAGTACACGTACAGGGTCATCGCCTCGATGTTCGACATGTTCGGCTCGTCCGATCTCGAGTTGCAGGCCGACGGGACGCTCGTCCGGGGCGTCGAGGGGTTCCACTCCCGTGCCTTCGGCCCCTACTCCGACCTGTTCGGCATCGCTCCCGGAGACACCGTGAAGCTGCTCGGAATCGAGAGGGACAACGTCGCCGCCCGCGCACGTCTCGACGTCCGCGGCCGTCGTCATGCCATGGTCCTGGCCTACCAGCGCGAGCTCAACGACCTCGTCCAGAAGGGCTGATCAAAAAAAGACAGGGGGGCCGAAGCCCCCCATCCGTCGCTACTCCCAGCTCAGGATCTCCTCGATGTGCTTCTTCACCTCGAGGATTTCCTGGCGTGCCCGCCCCGCCGGCCGGGCGTTGTCCGGCCGCCGGCGGTGGGCGTCGATGCTCCGGCCCAGGTGACGTGCCATTCCAGCGATCGCCGTCCGATCCTCTTCATGTTGACCTCCAACCCGGTGTTGTGCATCCCGGTGCCGGAAAACCGTGTGACCCCGCGGTCATAAGAGGGATGAGCGGAAGAACCATCACCGCTCAGAGGAGGTGCGTGATGCGCAAGATCCTGGTGTGCCTGTTCGTGGTGTTCGGGTGTGGCGAGTCTGCCCTCGGGCCCAACGACGAAGACGCGGACGTGGAGGACGTCCAGGACGTCGCGGCCGAGGACAGCGTGGAGACGGACGAGGCCGAGCTGGAAGTCGACATCGGCCTCGACCTCGACCTCGACATCGTGGCCGATGTCGAGGTCGATCCGGAAGTCGACATCGGTCACGATGTCGAGGTCGAAGCAGAGGAGCCCAGCTGCGGACCCATCCCGGTCACTGCATGTTCGTGGTTCACGGACATGGAGGCCGAGGTGCCGGCAGCCGCCGGCTTCTGGGCCGCCGTGGAGCGGGTCGACAGAGGTCCGACCTGCGATGGTGGGGACTGGGCTGCCGAGCTGCCCGGGGCCCACGAGGGTGGCGGCCTGTTCACCATGCCGTTCGTGCTCATGCCCCTTTCGTCGATCAGCCCGCCGAACGTCTGGTGGGTGAGCTTCTGGGTCCGGTTCGATGAAGACGGGCCGCGGCAGCTCGCGGCTCTGACCGACGTTCCTGCCGGAGCGATGATGTCCTGGCAGGACGATGGGACCTATCTGCCGACAGGGAGGTGGACCAATGTCGAGATCCAGGTCTACTGCACCACCCGCACCCACTACGAGTGGGTGGTGTTGGTTGATGGAACCCCCGCGTCGGGGGTGACCTGGCCCCACCCTGTCGACGCCCCCTGCGAGGACTCCCACCGGCTCACGTTCGGCGTGCACGGTCCCGCCGGCCGCCTGGACAACATCTGCTTCATCGCCCGGGGTGATATTCTGCTGAACGAGTAGGAGGGGGGCCCGCTTCGGCGGGCCTCAATCCCCTCCTTCTTCCGTGCTGAAAAACCATGTGGTTTCCCCGCTATAAGAAGGTTGCGAGAGGAGCCTCTCCCTCCTCTTCGCATGGAAGGAGGAACCATGGACATCAGGGAGCAGAGGACCGCGTTCCTGAAGAAGTCGGACCTGGACTTCCAGAAGGCCATGACCACGGCCCGCGTGGCGATGGCCCTCTTCGACATGGGGATGGAGGTCCCCCGTGCCGAAGCCCCCGCCGTCGAGACCGAGACGCCGGCGCCCGAGCGCGTCGTCGCCACCCGCCGCCCCCGCCGCGTCCGCGATCGCCGGGACGCCATCCGCCAGGTCATGGCGGAGGACGAGGCCCGCGACGCCGAGGTCCCGCGTCACGTCTTCCTCGTCCGTCTGGGCGAGGTCGGCGACGGGGTTCGCTCGTGACCCTCCAGCAGGCCTGTTCGTTCCCCACCGGTTCCCCCGTGCTCATCGACGGCCACGGTCCCGTGGTCGTTGAAGAGGTGCGCCCCGGCGAGGCACTGTTCGTCCCGGTCTCCATGAAGATGGTGCCCGTGGGCGACGCCCCCCGCCGGGAGCGCATCATGCCCTCCCTCGACCGCGTCGTTCTCGACCGCGACACGGTCGCCCTCCTTGTCACGACCGACGAGGCGTCCTGGACTCATCCGGGTCGTCTTTGGGTCGTCATCTAGGGGCCCTTCGGGCCCCAACCCCCCATCCTTTCTTCGATGCCGGCCGGCAGCTCGAGGTTAGGATGGGTGCAGGGGGTTGTCGACTGGGTGGTCGGCAGTTACGATCATGCAAGATGGACACCGATCAGCGCCATAAGAAGGGTGAGAAAGGAGGTCCTAGTCTATGGACGATCGGATTACCCCGCTCGAGGCCGCCACCATCACCCGGGTGCTCGCCTTTGCCGAGGCGATGCTCCTGCCCGTCTCGGACGACAACGGGCGGCTGGTCCAGCTCATCCGGGAACCGACCGAGTCCTCGACCGACTGCGGCTGCTCCTGCAGGGTCACCCGCGTGATGCAGAACATCGTGGAGATGGAGATCCACCACTGCGAGGAGCACGGTGGCAACCACAAGGTCGAGCTCTTCGTCGTGCTCGCCAAGAACCGGGAGGTCGGAATCGCCCCGCTCAACGCCACCGCCACACGGGAGTACGGACCAAAGCTCCGTCCCGTCCCCTCATTCCGGCCCGCCGTCCACTGAAGCTGAAAAGCTGAAAGGGTGCACATCCCGAGTGCACCTCTGGTATTTATCTGGTGGTGCGGGGCCACCCTTGGAGGAGGTCATGACACCCTCTCATGGCCGGGACCGGGTTCGCCGGGACCGGGTTCGCGAGCTCCGTCTCCAGGCCGAGAAGGCTGAGAAAGTTGGTTTCATTGTGCGGGCCCTCCGCCTCACGGCGGAGGCCGACGCGATGGAGGAGCGGCTCAGGTTGGAGCCGGATCTGCCCAGCACCAGCGACGGGTGCGGGTGCGGGCGCGACCGCTGGTAGCGGCCTTCTGGTTCGACAACTGGTGAGGAAGATGGGTGGGTGGCCTCGGCCACCAGAATCCCCCCTCTTCTTCCATGCCTCCAAACCGGGTACTTGGCGGCCAAGCCTGGAACGTGGTAGACCTGGGGCCTCAACAAGGGGGTAGGAGGTCATGAAGATGCTTCGCCTGTTCGTCTTGATGTTGCTCGTCACGGTCCTGGGCTGCGAGAAGAAGGATCCGGGGCCCACCCCGCAGGCTACACCGGCGCCGGCCGTGGAGGTCGTTCCCGAGGCGCCACCGGCCCCGCCTGCCGCCGAGCCGACCGACGCTGAGACGCCGGCGCCCTCTCCGGAAGCGACGCCCACTCCGGCGCCCGAACCGGTGGATGCCGAGACGCCGGCGGTTGAGCCGCCGCCCGCCGCTCCGCAGGAGGACGTTCCTGCCACGGCGTAGCTGATGGTAGGATGGTCTGCATGAAGACCATCTACCTGACCATCGCCCTCGGTTTCTTGATGCTGGGCTGCCTGGGCCTCCAGACCCAGGCAACCGAACCGGACCCGTGTACGGGCTACGACAACTCGTACATCGGCTGGACGGCCACGGGTGCGATCGCCAGTGGCCTTGGAGGGGCCGCTGGTGGCCTTGCAGCCGTCTTTCCGGACGACCCTGATGTCCTGATGGGTCTGGCTGTCTCCTCGGCCGTCCTGGGGGCCCTGGGCGTTGCAGCGACGTTTGTTGCGAACCTGTACGCCCAGCGTTATACGGAGCGGTGCGGAGGCGTGCAGCACGAAGATGGAGATCGAGAAGGCAGACCAGACGACACCCAGCCGGCCGCAGAAGGTGCAGTCCCGAACCCCGCAGACGATGCAGTTCAGCCCGCACCCCCCGTGCCCTAAGCGGATTCCGACCCACATCCCACGTCTTCGAGGGCCCGTCGGCGCTGGCTCGAGCTGATGCCCCTGGTCCAGGAAATGGGCCTGGAGGCGGGCTGGAACGAGTACCAGCGTCGCCGGCAGGCGAAGCGATCTATCCAGGACGTCCTGCGGTCTTTGAAAGCCTCTGTTCTCTTCCGTCACCCGTGGGTGAAATCGACACCCTCGAAGACCACGTCACCCCCGACTCCTTCTTCCATGCCGCCAAACCGTGGTAGGCTAGTGCTCGATGCGGCCGACGATCCCCAACGAGAACCAGGTCGAGAACGCCTCGTTCAGGGACCAGTTCCGCCGCTGGCTGGCTGACCAACCGAAGAACTACACCAACGAGGTCGACAAGCTGATCGGCAACCTCGAGTCGGCCGACGTGGGCGCCGCCGAGGGGTGGAACTTCCCGATGCCGGGTGGCGAGGACCCTGGGGCGCAGTAGGAGGTCGCGATGCGTGGTTCGTTCAACTATGCCCGTGAGGGCGAACTCCTGAGGAAGCTGGCCGAGGATGATCCGCAGCCCGGGGGCAAGGCCGTCCAGGATGGTGTGACCCCGACCAACGTCGACCAGTCCGAGCTGGAGGAGGGCGTGCGTGTCGAGGGCGAGCACACGTCTGATCCGGTGAAGGCGATGCAGATTGCCCTCGATCACCTGGCCGAGATCCCGGACTACTACACCCGCCTCAAGAAGATGGAGGAGGAGGCGAAGGCCGAGGGCTCTGAGACGAAGGCGGCTGCCGTCCTCCGTCGCATCGTTTCGGGTTGAGTTTCGACCTACTTTTCCGACATAAGAGGGATGCGGAGACTGGGCGATCCAGTCGAGGCCCTCGGGCGCCCGAGGGCAAAGGCAGATTCAACATCGTGGCCGCCGCCGTCACGGGACCGGCCCCCGGGCGCCCGGGGGGCAAAGGTCGGGCCCGGACGGCGGCGAGGCCGCGAGGAGGTACGGTGATGGAAACACAGTTTGAGAGTGATGTTGAGTTTTCGCAGCGGGTTCGCGGTCTCACGGGGTTCGCCCCGTGGGAGATTCCTGTTGTTCCATCAGATGACGGGTTTTTCCCAGACTGTTGGGGCGCGGGGACGATCGTCGCCCGTCGCGTGCGACGGGACGGCAGCCGCGAAATCATCTTTGGCAGGTCGGCGTCAGGCGAGCCTGACGACGACCGGTGGATCTACGTGAGGGTCATCTCCTAAGGGGGTTGACAAGGAGGGGGTGGGCGGCCTGCGGGCCGCCTGAGCCCCCTCCTTTTTCCGTGTCGTCGTTCTGCTTCTTGACGTCGATGCGCACGCACGGCATGCTGTTGGCATGGCAGTATGGGTCCGCGTGAAGTTGCAGGACGACACGCTGGCGAGCAACCCGGTGGCTGGTGTCAACGTTCAGTTCTACGATGCCGCCACCGAGACGTTCGTGACCAGTGGGACGACCGATCCCCTCGGCATCGTGGACGTCCTGATCCCCGGCGCCGCGTACCCGATGGGAGTCGACTACCACGTCAGGGCGTACAAGCCCGGCTGTTCCTTCGGGGGCCCGAAGACGATCAAGGTCTACGAGCCCGCCCAGCCCTCCCCCGACAACAACGAGTTCCTCTTCGGCGACGTGAACATCTACGAGGTCGAGAACAGCCCGACGCCGGGGCTCTGCCGGGCATCGGGGTTCTTGGTCCAGTCGGACGGCAAGTACCTGAAGGGTATCCGGCTGATCTTTCGCGGCTGGCCACCGGAGACGCCCCGCATCTTCTATGACTCCCTGGTCATCCAGCCCGGTGAAGTTCCCCACGAGATCGAGGCCGCGTCTGAGGACAACGGGTTCTACCGGGTGGACCTGATGCGCGGGGCGAAGTACTCGGTCGTCCTGCCCGGGTGGGACGAGTACTTCAGGACCGTGCTCGTCCCCGACCGCGCCGGCGTCAACCTCGCTGATCTTCTGTTCCCCATCCCGATGGTCATCACCTACGACAACCCGGGCCCGATCATCACCCCCGTGAGCACGCCGGTGACGATCCAGGCGTCCGTTCAGTTCTCCGACTACAACACGTACCCCGACTTCTCGAAGTACGTGAACTTCGCTTCGGACAACCCGGCCGTCTTCGGCATCGGGTTCGCGCCCGAGGGCAAGATCACCATCACGGGTGCGGCACCGGGGATCGCCAACTTGAAGGCCACCAGATCCGAGCTCACCTTCCGAACCGTGCCGACCCGGGCGCTCGTGGGTGACACGGTGGCGGTCCAGATCACTTGAGCATGGCTGCCTGTCAGGACGAGGACTACCTGTGCCGCCTTCTGACTGCGGAGGAGTCGAGTAGACGCGCCTTCGCCTCCTACTTCCTCCGGATGATCTCCGGCTTCGTCCTGTACCAGGACTCGCGCACGCCAGCTCTTCGCCGCATCGCCGCCGTCTCCAAGAGGTGGATCTTCGACCGACGCCGGAAGGACCTGATGAGCTTCGTCGGCATCTGCGAGATCTTCGACTTGTCGCCGGACATCGCAAGGGAGAGGATCAAGACGCTGCGGCGCGAGGACCTTCTCCGGAAGGCCAAGGCGTGCTACGAGGAACCGGAGAAGAAACCGGAAGAGCATGAACCCGACGAGCCCCCAGACGATCCGTGACCTCTTCGCTCCCCCGAGCTCGTCCCGGGAGGTGAAGTGGGACGCCCTGGCCGCCTGGTTTGTCCTGGCGCTCCGGTCCGAGCGGGATGGCCCCTTGGTCGTTGCCCAGGAGATGTGCCGGCGGATGATCCGCGACGGCAATCGCCTGGTCCGGGACGCAGCGGCCCTCACCGCTGCCAAGGACATGACCGACGTGGCCGTGGACTCGCAGGGCATCTCCCGCTACTCGGTGAAGTTCCGGCATGCGTTCGTCCCTCAGCCCGATACCATCCTGGCCGGCATCGAGAACGAGGGTGTCCAGCTGGCCACCCAGCTCCTCGAGTCCGGCTCCCGGATCGAGAACGTGAAGGCGATGGTCGAGGCGGGGACCGACTTCCTAGCCACCTGGAACGACATCGTCGAGGTCGTCACGGGCGCCATCGACTGGCTCACGGCCCTCGAGTCCATGCCTCCCGTTGACATGGTGTACCTCGTGCCCCGGGTAGCCAGCGCGATGCGCGCAGCTGCGTGGGAGACGACGAGCAAGAACCTTCGGCAGGCGACCATTGATGCCGTGCTGTCATCGGTGGTCCTCACGCGGCTGATCCGTCGATCTCCTGTCCCCGCCCTCGTCCACGGGACCTACTCGTTCACGCCGACCGGGACGTGCGACCCGGCTCAGAAGAAGGGGGCGAACTCGGGTCCGTACCGGGTTGTGGAGACGACGTGTGACACGATCCAGGCGACGACTGGACCGAACCAATCGGAGTCCATCACCCTGCCCAACGTGCCGGGCGAGCTGGTCTTCCGGCTCGGGCAGACCCTCGTCGACGGGAAGTATCACTCGGATCTGCCGGCTGGGCAGTACACGGTCGAGATGGACGCCGCGGTCCTGACCGGTACCCTGCTCAACCTGACGCTCTCCGGCCAGCAGTGGCCGCTCGAGACGGTGATCACGCCGGCCGCCGTGGCTGCAGCGATCAACAACGCCGGCGTGCCCGGCGTCACGGCCGCCCCGGTTGCCGTTGGCAACAATGGCGTGATGACCGTTGAGGTCACTTGTGCGGAGCCTGTGTCGGGGCCGTCCGGATGGATTCGGTTCTGGAACCCTTCGAACGCCGCCCTGATGACGCTCATCGGGTTCCCCGATCTGGTCCTGACACAGCAGTCGATGTCGGCGGCTGAGCTGGCCCAGCGGATCACGGCTCTCGGCCTGCACGTTGACGCCGTTGCCGAGTCGAGGATCAGAGGCCAGGGGAACACGGCCACGATGTGGTCGGCGACGAACGAGATTATCATCGCCCGCCTCTGCTGCGCCGCTGCGTTCTCCAGGACGACGGTCACGCCCAACCCGCAGATGGTCATCCTCGGCAGCATCCGGGAGGTGCAGGTCGGGGACGAGTGCTGGGTCGGCGACGGCAACCCGGTGTGGGAGAAGCACTACGTCACGGCGGTGGGCGACGACTCGTTCGAGATCGACTCGGAAGTTCAGCTGGCCCTACCGATCATGGCGACGGTCAACCCGACGCTCGCCAGTCCGATCGCCGGCGTCGGCTCGTGCATCAAACTCGGCAGTCGGTCGTATCGCATCTCGACGATCGGTTACGCCGTGAACCCGGTCGATCTCCGGTTGCTGGCCGCCTATACCGGTACTCGCAGTCACTACGAGATCATCTCCGCTGCGCCATGGACGATCTTCCAGGAGACGACGGTCATCAGGTCCACGGACACGACGACGTCCAGCTCGCTTTCCCTGGCCCAGACGAACCTCAGGAATGAGGTGGGGTGGCCGGCCGGCGTCGCCGTGGCCACCGCGTACGACATCGCCGGCGATTACACCGCCAACGAGACGATGCGATGCCGCATCCGTCCCGGCGACACCGTTCGAACCAACATGAACACGGGCACCACGGTCGCTGCGGTGCAGGACGGCAAGATCACCGTCTCCCCCGGCATCCCCGTTGCGACGGCCATGACGACGATCACCATCGTCAACGCCAACCGAGATGCCTGGGAGCAGCTCGTGGCCCATCTGCAGTCGCTCGACCTCTCGGTCTTCGACGCCGCTCGATTCGAGACCCTGCTCAAGCAGCTGCGCTCGAGCGGCAACCAGGCGGCTGCCGACGAGATGGTGTCGATGGTCGCCTTCACCCAGAACATGAACCAGGAGATGGCGCCGCTTGAGGCGTTCACCACCAGGAAGATGTACTCCGCCTCGGTGGGTCCCATGCTTACCGCCCTCAAGAACATCAAGGCCTGGGAGTTCTACGATCGCCTGACGAAGGGTGACCTGACCGTCCTGCTTGCGCCGCCCAGGGAGATGACTCGGGAGGGCGTCGCGACCTCGAAGGGCGGGGAGATCGGCAAGGCGCTCAAGACCGGCCTGACGGCTCTGGAGCGCCTCGTGGTGGAGTCTCGGAATGTCTGATCAGAGCGATGCCGGTCAGCGGTACCACGAGGACGTCGAGCGGGATGCCGCCCGGCGGGAGGCGCTGTTCAAGGCCGTCGCCGACGCCTACGGCTTCGTCCGCGGCGAGGAGTTGCTGCGGTCGACCGCGGCGCGTACCATCGGTGACTGCCTGATGGATCGGGTCAACGAGATCCGAGGGCCGCATCCGCAGGGGCTGCCCTCTCGTCTCGAGGACCTGGACCGGGTGAAGAACACGTTCGACTCCGCCATCGCCGAGATGAGGGCGACGGAGGAGCTGACAGGGACGGAGGACACCTGATGCCGATTCCGATGCAGGAGAAGAAGCCGAGCTGGTGGAGGGAGAACTGGCCGTACATTGCCGGCCTGGGCCTGGCGGCTGGGTCTCTTATTGCAGCTCAGGGCGCCCGTCGGGTGTTCAAAGGGGTTCGGATCCCCGAGTACAAGTTCCACACCCGGGCGAAGTACGATGCCGCCGGTGCCGGATATGCCCGGCACGCCAAGGGGAAGACGTACACGGACCCGCACGCCTGGTACGCCGACTGGCACCGGGGCAAGGCTGACTTCGACTACGAGCACTACAAGAAGTGGAAGGCCACCAGAGAAAAGAGCTGGCAGGACCAGTCCACCCGTGGCCGGACCTATGGTGGCGGGGCGACGTCGGGGTCGAGGCCCGGGGCCGGACGGACATATGCTCCTCCACCCCCGCCTCCCGGAGGCATTTCGGAAGCCGAGGCGTTCTCCCGCCTGGGCGTGAAGCCGGGGGCCTCGCCGGAGGAAGTTCGCCGCGCGTTCCGGCAGAAGATGTACGAGGCGCATCCCGATCGTGGTGGATCCCATGAGCAGGCGGTACGGGTGACCGAGGCGTGGGACGCCATCAAGGACAAGTACGCCGCCCTCGTCGAGTACATGTCGTTCAAGGAGGCGATGGAGCGATGGACCTCCGCGTGACCTACCTCCGGGAGGTCCTCCCGGTGACGAAGATGGTCGACGTCCCGGGGCCTCCGCACCAGCTTTTTTTGCTTGGACCCGAGGTCTCACGTGTGGTAGATGTTGAGATCAACGGGGTCCGAGGCTACAAGTTCGCGGTCTCGGGTCCGAGGGCAATCGTGGTGGACCTGCCGCCTTTGTTCACGTTCCGCACCGTCGCGGTGCTCGGCCGCGAGATGGGGAAGCTCCGCGACGCCGTCATCCACATCGGCTTCACGACCACCGACACCGCGGTCGAAGGCCTGTCGAAGCTGGTGCAGGACTACGTGAAGTGCTTTTTCTCCACGCCCGGCGTCGACGTGTTCAGCAAGTCGTGGGGCGGTGGGGGAAACCAGCTCGTCAACGCAGCCTACGCCAAGGATGGCGACATCGCCACGGCCTGCACGGCGGTGGTCCAGCGGACGAACAAGTTGATCTTCCAGCGGCAGCTCGGCAATCTCTCCATCCCGCGCAGCGAGCGGTTGGAAAAGGCCGACATCGTCCGATCGCAGCGGTCGCTCGATGGCCAGGAGTGGCAGCTCGACATCGAGATCGTGAACGCCGAGGGGCGGAGGGTGAGGGCCGGAATCGCGTGAGCCGGAAGGGGGTACCATGACGCGTCCGAGGAAGTCGTTGCGTCCCGACAAGGAGGCGTGGTCCTACGTGCTCAAGCATGACAAGAGCATCAGGCGCTATGCCTCTCTCCTGTTCAACGCCCTTCGTCGGCAGGGAGGAGACAGGTCGGTCACCCTGGATGATGCCGTCCAGCAAGCCCGCATGGCGGCGTTCCGGGCGGCCCAGCTGTTCGAGACCGAGAGGGGCCTCTCGTTTATGACGCTGGCCGCCTACTGGATCCATGCCCGCATGCGCACCCTGTTCAGGCACCGGGGCTACACCGGCGCTGGGAAGCGGGTGGTCGAGGAAGAGCGCCTCGATGATCGGCTGACGGTGGGGTCGGACGGGGTGGACGGCCGGGGTGAGCTGCCCAAGTGGCTCATGAACATCCTGGGCGACAAGTTGTGGGAGCCGGGGCGCACCGTGGAGCGGCTGGTCGATCGGGAGAAGGTGGAGCAGGTCCAGCGGGCATTCGCCCGGCTCCCGGCGCGCCAGCGCCACGTCCTTCATGAGCGGTTCGTGGAAGAGCGGACGCTGGATGACATCGGTCACGATCTGGGGGTCTGCCGGGAGAGGGTCCGTCAGCTGGAGAAGGCTGGGCTGGATCAGCTCAGGGCTGAGCTCGTTCCCGATTTCTGTCCCAGTCGCCGTTCTGCTAGGATGGCGACATGCGAAAGGACCTCGAGCAGTACCTTCGCGAACGTCTGACGGCGCTCGACCCTACTCTCGACGTCTCGGCTGGGTCCCGCGCCGATACCGAGGTTGTCCGGCCGATCCTGGACTACTTCGGGGCCGACATCATCGGTACCGACATTCGGGCGTTCGTTCTCGACACCATCCGTCGCAACTACCCCGAGAAGGGGATTCAGCCCGACAGCGTCATCGACGACCTCGTGGCCAAGGTCTGCGGGGCCTTGCTGTACCCGCTCGCCAGGGAAATCGGCCTGCTCCGGCGGCGTCAGGTCCCCGACCCCCGTATCCACACCCTCGAGTCGGCCCAGATGCTCCTGGGCTCCCTGTTCGTGCCCCTGACCGAGGGAGGCCGATCGTCCGGTGTCGCCCGGTTCTACTACGTCACTCCCATCTCGGAGATCGTGCGCCCGGAGAACATCATCTACGCCCCGACGGGGATGCAGTACACGCCGACCACGGCGCAGTCCATCACCCAGGCGGAGATGCAGCTCAACTACGAGGACTCGTTGTACTACTTCGACGTCCACGTCACGGCCACGACCCCCGGCGCCGCGGGCAACATCGATCCCAGTACCCTCCGTGCCCCGTCGGTCACCCGGGCGGTACGCGTCCTCAACAAGGTGAAGTTCAGCGGCGGCATCGACAGCGACACCGTCCGCTCCTACCTGGCCAAGGCTGCTGTCTATCCGACCCAGCTCTCGCTCAGCGTCGCCCGGGGCATCAAGGCGATCATCGCCCGGGAGTTCGAGGGGACGGCCACCCGGATCGAGGTCGTTGGCACGGGCGACCCTGACATGCAGCGAGACATCATCCGGGGTGGGAACCTGGGTCCGCCGATCGTGAGCGGCGTTTCCGGGTCGTTCCTCCCCTCGATCACGCCGGCGCTCAAGTCGTACCTGTTTCAGGAACTCGAGGTCAACCTCACGAAGTTCTTCACCGTCGGTGAGCAGACGGACGACTACTACCTCGTCGTCCATGGCCGGCTGCTCGGCAACTGCGCCCAGAGCCGGATCAAGCGCATCATCGACGCCGGGACCTTGGAGGTAGAGGACCCGATCGTACCACTGGAGACGAAATCGATCCGGTGGGACATTCGGCACAAGATCATCACGCTCTCCGACGTCCCCGGCGGCATCCTCTTCCCGAACACGCCGGACGGGAAGGTTGAGATCAAGGACGACGAGATCCACGTCGGGGGCATGACGGACGTCTACCTCCACGGTCCCATCGACCAGGGATCCACGGTCCTGGACGTGGCGAATGACGAGACGGCCATCGGCACGGGGATCGACGCCCGGGTGGGAGGGGATCCTGCGTGGGGCACCGGCTTCACCACGCACGGCTGGGTCCGCCTCGACTATCCCGACACGCTCATCGCGGACGGTCTTCTGGCCACGGCCCAGGTGGGTACGGACACCCTCGAGTTCTCCGCCCTGGTGAAGAACACCGCCGATCTGTCGAACGTGCGGGTTCGCCAGGGGGCCCTCGGCGCCTTCAAGCCCACGCCGATGTGGTCGGACATCTTGCTGCTCAACTACAACGGCACCTGGATCCGGCTGCAGATCGACGCCCTGCAGGTGGACGTCACGACCGGCCGGTACCGGTTCAAGCTGTACCCCGGCCTGCCGTCGGCGCCTCCGATCACGTTCCCGGCCCAGGTGAAGATCGTCCGGAACATCCCGGACGCCCTCGTCTGTGGCCAGTCGATGCTGGTCTACACCAACCCGGGGACGGGTGAGTCGTCGTACGTCCGGGTCGTCGATGCCTCGTCCGGGTTCTTCCAGGGGGCGTTTAACAGCGCGGACAACTTCCAGCTCGAGGTCCAGATCTGGCCTTCGACCAAAACGCCGGTGCACTGGCCGTGGACACTGGTCGACACGGTCGACATCGACCTGGTGGATCCGAAGCGCCTCCGAGTGATCGGGACCGACCTGGTGACAACGAGCGCCTCCAACATCGTGACGACGACCAGCATGATCGACTTCGCCACCCGGGGTGTGAAGAAGAACGACGTGTTGCGGATCAAGTCCGGCCCCCTTGCCGGTGACTACATCCTGGCGAAGGATCCCTTCGGGCCGGTGAACTCGATCCTGGAGCTGACCACGACGCTGGGCGCTACGGTCACGGCCCCGTTTGAGATCTTCGCCCCCGAGACGCCCATCGATCGCCCCATGCTCGATGTCGACGAGGTCGCCCTTGCCGACGTCTCCACCGGCGGGTTTGTCAGCCCCGGGGCTGCCGGGGCGATCGTTCCTCTCCGGGATCCTGCCGGAGCGACGAGTTCTCAGTTCTCCAATGCCGGCACGGGTATCAAGTGGCAGCGCGGCGACTGCGTGATCGGGCCGCACGGCCGCCGGCCGATCCCGACCAGCTCCGTGCTGTTCGGCACGGGTAACAGCATGACGCTGACCGTCTTCAGCCTGGCCTGGGGCCGATACCAGCAGAGCTACCCGTACAGCGGGATGCTTCCATCGTACGACCTCGGTACCCTGGTCGGCCGTCAGTCTCTCCTTGCCGCTCTCAACGCCCCTCTGCCCGTCGACTACTGGGTCTACATGGACTCGAACGGGACGATCCTCGACCCGACGACCATGCCCGACCCTGTCACCAACCCGACCTTCGACGTCTACCTGGCGGTGAACCCGCATGATTCGGACGAGACGGTCGTCGTCCCCGGCATCCAGGTGCAGACCGAAGGCGATCCCGGCCGCCTGTTCGACGCCGTAGGAACGGGCGACATCTACCTGACGAGCCGGACGGTCGTGTTCAACGACCTCAACTCGTCGTTGCTCGTCAACCGACTGGCCATCTCGGTCTGGAACGACTTGGTCATGGTCGATTCGGGCATCAGCGCGGGAGAAGGGCAGATCCTCTGGGCTCTCGACTGGAAGACGGATCATCTCTACGCCACGCTCTTCCCCTTCGTCCGGTTCATGCCCCAGCTCAACTGCGCTGCCCGAATCGGCAGCCCGTCCGTCGGCTACGGTCGCACGTTCTTTCACCTGCCGACGCTCTACGAGGTCGGTCCTCTGACCCGTTACACCTTTGGGCAGAAGACGTTCATCCCCGACCCGCGGCTGAGGGCGACCATCTTCCCCGGCTACGGCGACACGACGCCGAAGATGGGGTTGTACCGGAACACGGTGCCGACCCCTAATACTCTCGCATCGCCGTACAAGTCCGGGGAGATGGGTATCTTCGGCGGGCTCACCGCCGGAGACGTCATCCAGGCCGGAACGGCCCGCATCCGGATCAACTTCGACTTCTCCGGCGGGGCCACGTACGCCCCTCCGGTCGACACCGACTACTACTTCGTGTTCGAGACCGGTCGTACCGTGCACGTCGCCCTGTCGGCGACGAACCCGCCTAGTGGTGATCCGACCGACCCGCCGCCGTACAGCCGGGACGACATGATCGCCATCTTCAACGCGGCTCTGGGCCCCGATTCGCTGGGCAACGACATCGCCGGGAAGTGGGACACCGGTGGAGCAGAGTATCTCCACTTCGACACCGGAGACCGCATTTCCCGGGTGTACGGCAGTGGCTTTGTGGCCACCCCGCCCGTTCCGAATGACGCCACGACCTACGGCAACCTGAGCTTCCTGGCTCGGATCACGACGCCGTACTACGTGGTCGGTCCTCAGCCGTCCGACCCGACCAACCTGATCGTCCAGCCCGTTCCGACGGGGGCGGCCTGGCCCAACGGGCCGGAGACGTCCCCGGAGAACAACGTCCGCTTCACGGTCTCTCGGTGGTTCTGCCAGCGGTTCCCGACGGCCAAGATGGCTCTTCAGCAGCACAAGAACGGGCTGTACTACGTCGATGTGGACCTGATCAGCGCCGGCGTTGGTGACGAGTTCAACATCGAGCCGGAGCAGCAGATGGAAATCGAGGGGCAGTACCTCTCCCTCGGGTTCCGGGTCTTGACGACGAACCCCGTCTCCTCGTTCAGCATGGCCGAGAAGCCGTGGATCAGCTTCACCCCGTGGTTCCTGGATCCTGCGGCAGTCGACAAGCCGGCCAACCAGACGCCGATCTACAACACGAAGATGCGGATCAACTACGGCCGCAGCGGCCTCGTCCAGTCGTTCCAGCAGCTGGCGGACAGTGAAGACGAGCGGGAGCACAACGAGTCGGTCCTGTCCCGTTGCATGCGACCCTGCAAGATCTACATGGGGATCGACTACTCCGGTGGACCGCTCGAGACCGAGATCACCGGGGAGGTCGAGAGGCTGCTGGCCGGGCTGGGCGAGACGCTCGACATGGACTCCGTCCTCGACCTGCTCCACCGCCTGGGTGTCTCCAAGGTTGTCACACCCGTGGAGATGGCCGCCATCGACGTGCGGCAGGATCGAAGCCGTGGTTTCACGATCGGGAAGGACACCCTTACTCTGTCCCGGCTGGTCGCGTTCATTCCCGGCCGGTTGATGATTCGTCGGATCGGATAGGCTCAACCATGCGGACGCCGAGCTCCCTCGTCTTCTCCGGGTTCCCCAGGCGCACGACCAGCCCGGTCTCCGCGTCCATGGCACAGTTGCAGCTCAGGCAGATGAGGCGATCGCGGCCGTCCTCCCGGTCCTGCACCATGATTCCACCGCAGGCGGGGCATCCCATCGGCCTCTTGAAGGAGCCCTCGATGCGCGGGGTGAGGACGTTCTCCTCCCCCTCGAGTAGCTTCTTGATGACGTCCTCCGGCAGGGTCTTGAGCTGCATGCAAGATGATCATGGCCGTCGGGAGGAGGGATAGCAAGTGGGCGGTCTGGGTCTCGGCGTTGATCTCGGCGGTGGTCCTGTCGGCGGGTACGACATCTCAATCAATCTCGGACCCGACAAGGTCGCGCCCGTCAACACCGTCGTCGGGCTCGACGGATCGAAGTGCCGGGTGACCAGGTCTGTCGATGGCACGGTCATCGACTACGGCGTCAGCTTCCTCTGGCAGATGATCCAGGTGCCGGAAGGGGAGCCCCACCTCCTGACCCACGCCCCCGATGGCGGTGGGGTGGACACGCCGTTCAACGGGATCATGCTCGCTCCGGACTTTGTTCTCTACACCGGCGGCGCCATGGACCTCTTCTCGACGTTCGGGGGGTCCGACACGGCGATTCTGTCCACCTGGATGCCACTGCCGCTGTCCCTGGTCGGCAGTCTTCTGGTCATCGACACGGGGCCGTGTGCCGGTACATACCACATCGATCAGGTCCTCACTATCGATGGGTGGCCTACGACGTACATCATCACCATCAAGGAGGTGTTCCCGGCGTCGACCTCGGGAAGCGGCACTGGGGTGTCGATCTACGATGGGACGACAAGCACTGCGGTCTTCCCCGTCAGCCTTCCGGCGACGGTCCTCTCGGGTGATGTTCTCCTGATCAACGGGAACGCCGTCACCATCACCAGCGTGTTCGGGGATACGGTCAAGTTCACTCCTGCGATCCCTGTGAACACGGCCGGGTCGCCTGCGTCGATCATCCTGCAGACGATCCTCTGGAATGCCAGGACGTCCCGCCCGGCGTTCATCCCGACGGTGCAGGGTCTATACCTCGTCAGGGCGTTTGTGAGTTCCAGCGGCTCCCCCTTGATGTTGGGAACGGGTATCACCAAGGGGCCCGGACCTGGCCCGATCCCGGTCGTACCCGCCGGCGTGGTCGTGGTGAATGCGACGGCGGCCTCGACGGCCATGGGCCTCCCGTTGGACGCGTCGTGGATCTGGCGGTACCTCTCGGACTTCTGGGGTCACGTCTCCGACAAGAAGTGGGTCGAGGCCGAGTGGCGCAGCGTCATCCGAGCCGCCGGCGCTCTGCTGCAGGAGACCTGGAACGTCGAGCTCGCGGCGTCCCTGGGCACCGCCGAAGATGTCCAGATGTCCCGCTGGCTCGGCTACGATGCCGAGCTCAAGGAACCCGATCCGGCCAAGGCCCTGCTTGTCCGGCGGTCCCGTGTCCTGTGCTCCGACCTCTGGAACATCGGGAAGCCGGACGTCACCATTACCCTGAAGGTCTACCGCAGCGCCACGCCCGACACGTTCACCCTCACGGGGCCGGCCGAGAATCTTCCGGCGCAGTTCAACGCGCTCATGGTGGGTGCCGGCATCCAGGGCGTCGTCGTCCGGTTCGAGCTGATGGACCCGATCCGCAGTCCGACGAAGGATATGGCGTTGACGATTCGATCCGACCGGTATGTCGTTGAGGCCGAGGGTGACCTGTTCCATGGCTCCAGCCCCTTCAAGTTCTCGACGAACTTCATCGGTCTGGGGAGCTGGCGTAGCAAGGACACGTTCGTTCTACAGCCGGCCTCGTTCCCGATTCTGTATAGCGACACGGTCTACGACGCTGATGCGGTTCTCAGGCCGGGTGATCCCATCAACATCGACGGCGTCTGTCGGCAGGTTGTCAGTGTTGGCACGCTCGACCTGGACACCTTTGGCAACCCCATCGCCCCACGTTCGTTCGTGATTGTCGATCCGCCTCTGCAGGTGGCGCCGACTATGCCGAGCGACTCGACATGGTGCATCCCGTCGTACTTCCAGTCGCCTGAGACGGACTTCTACGACGAGCTCGTGACCCCCGGCGACCCGCTGATCATGCTCACCGGCCCGGTCATGGATCGCCACGAGGATTCGGCGATCGTCTACTCTGTCTGGGGGTACAAGGTCGGGGTCCTCGACTACAAGCTCTGGTACGACGGCGCCGACTACCTGCTGAGCCGGATTCTCCGGTTCTGGTACGTGCCGGTCCAGGATGAGGTGCTATCCATCCCCCAGCTCAAGGTTCAGCCTGATGAGGAGAGGGGCTGGCTCGAGTTCGTGAACTACATCATCACCGACTTCCGCGGGCGCCGTGCCATCGTCTTCGATTTCGCGAACGCCCTGCCGATCGTCGTGCCGCCCTCGTCGCTCTACCAGCTGATCCATGAGGTGCCGACGGGGTTTGGAACCCCGCCTGACAGGTACTGGGCGGAAATCGTCTACATGGACCAGCGGCCCACGCTCTCCAAACGGTTCGGGGACAATCTCGGGCTGCTCCTGGAGAACGCGCCGACCGTCTCGGGGTTCAGCTATGCCCGTGCCCTGCTGGGGCTCTGGTACTGCTACCTACACGGCCCGAAGCCGGCGAACCTGGAGAAGGGCGTCTCGATCATCATGGGTGCTCCGTTCTTCGAGTCCGATGGGACGATCGTCGACTCCCAGATCCTGGACGCCACGCGTGGGTACCTGCTGGTGCAGGACAAGGACTTTCCCGAGGTCGTACGGAGCTACATCTACCCGCTGTCGCTCGGCCTGGGAATCAACCCGTCGACCGGGGTGGCGTACACGAAGGGGGACACCGTCGTCCAGTTCAACCCCGTCTCGGACGCGGCGGTCTTCCGCGACTACATCAACGATCCGGCGTTCATCCGTGGCCTGATCGCTGCCGGCATCATCACCGAGCCGGAGAAGACCCACACCTTCTCGCTCGGCGTCGACTCCTACTTTTTCCATGGCATCAGCCTCAAGAGCCTCGAGGCGGCCACGGAGTTCCTGCACAACTTCCGTACGACCTACAACCGGGAGCTGTTCGCCCTCATCCTGGCGCTCTACACCGACATCAAGATCACGGACGAGGTGGCGCTCAAAGCGACCATGTTCCTGGACATGTACCTCGGCTCCCGTTGGGGCACCCCCATCTGGGATCGAGTGCAGCTGTCGGGTAGCGGCGTTCATTCGCGGTTCGACTTCATCCTGACCGGAAAGGAACACTGGCTCATCGAGATGTTTGCCGGCCCGAGCGGGCGTATCTGGCACCTGCCGGACGGGTGGACCGACGCAGATCCGCTCCCCACGGTAGGGGTGATGGATCCCCAGGCCTACGGCATCAAGGGCCGGGAAGACAAGGCCAACGGCTTCCTCGGGCCGTGGGACGCGACGATCCTGGGCGGCAACCCCGTGATCACGATCGCGGCCGGCTCCCCGGGCCCCGACCTGTCTCTGATCCAGGTGAACCATGACACGTTTGAGATCTTCGAGGCGCCGAACATCGGCAGGTACGTCATCGTCGACGTGGCTCCCAACCCGATGCCCGGTGGTGGCGGTACGATCACGGTGGAGACGGCGCCGGCGAACCCCCAGGTGACCTCCCAGTGGGTAGCCTACGCCGCCGGGGACAAGCTCATCTACTGGGACGCCGCGATCGGGGCGTACAACGAGCGCTTGATCACCGCCGTCTACGGTGATCCGTCGGGAAACCCGGCGCACAACTACTTCGACGTCGGTGCGGCCATGGTGCCGTCCCCTTGGACCGGAAACACGAAGGATTTCGGCATCGCCCGGGACACTGATTCGCCGCACCCCGGCACCAACTGGATGGGGTTCGACGACATCCGGTACTACCCACGGACGAAGCTGGACATCGTCAGGTCCATCCTCGGCTCGGCCGGACCGACCAACGCCACGATGGTGGGGGCGAACCCGGTCATCACGATCGCCGCGGGACCCGACCTCAACCTGGTGGACATCGTTCCGTTCCGGGACATCTTCCGGGTGAACTCCGGCCCGAACGCTGGGGACTACCAGATCGTCGCCGTGGCCCCGGCTGCCATGCCGCCCGGTGGAGGTACGATCACAGTGGCGATCGCGCCGGCCAACGACGACGTGACGACGGACTGGATCATCACGGCGACCTACGGAATCGTGGACTACCCGGGCCCCGGGCAGTTGGGGTAGGATGACGACGATGCGACGGTTTCTCGATCGGCAGTACCAGAACGTCCAGGTCATGTACAACGTGCGTGTGCGGACCCGTGACCGCTCGGGCCACATCCAGCAGCAGTGGAAGGGGAAGAACATCTTCCTGGACACCGGGCGGACCTGGCTACTCCAGCTGATCACCTACGACGGGTATCCCGTGGTGCCTGGGGCCGCTCCGCCGTCGACGTTCCACGACAAGCGGGTCGCCTTCATGGCGGTCGGGGAGGGCAGCCGAGAGCAGGGCCAGCAGGCCTACGCCAACAGCTTGTACGCTGCGAACCCCGCCATCTACGGTGCTACCATCCCCACGTTCACTCAAGATGACGCGACCACGTCCGTGACCGGCCTGGAGGCTCCTCTCTGTTGGGGCAACGACGGGGTGGACAATCTCTGGCAGAAGCCGATCTCGTCGATCGGCATTGCTGGTGCCCCGCCGTACACCTGGGTGAAGTACATCACCGTCTTCGATGCCACCGACCTGAACAACGTACACATCGACCCGACGCTCATGGTGCCGCCGGCGTCCGTGGTGTACATCAGCGAGGCGGCCATCTACCCGGTCGACATCGTCGGTGGATTGGTGAAGAAGCCGACGCTGTCGGACACGCTCACGCAGGCGATCGCGTACGAGGCGTTCCCCGAGATTGCCAAGACGCCGGCTCTCCAGCTGGAGATCCAGTGGACCTTCAGGCTGTGAGGTAGGTCATGACGACGCCGAGCTTCCCGAAAGCAGAGTACCCAGGGTACGACAACCGGCACCACGCGTCGGGCGATCTCAACCCGCCGTCCCTGCAGCCTGGTCTTCCGACTGATCCGACCCTTCCTCCGTCCCTTCGTCGTCGTGTCTTCCTGGGGCGTGAGCCGGCCATTGGCTACCCGCAGTTGCCGGCCACGGCCACGTACCCCACCGGCACGACGATGATCGGTCACGGGGAGGAGATCACCAGCGACGCCGCCAACCGGGCGCTCTACGACCAGCATCGCTGCCTCGACGCCATCGCTGAGCGAGAGCGGTTCCCGATCAAGATCTTGTGGCATACTGGTGCACCCATCGCGGCCAGTGACGTCTGGGACACGTCCCAGATCGACCCCACGGGAGGTGGCCCCCCGGTTGCCCTCAGTAACAAGCATCTGATCTACCTTGGAGAACCGGGCACCCCGGCTGCCATGGCTCGGTACTACATGGCGATTCTCAAGTCGGGTCAGCTGTCCAGGACGATCCCCGAGCTGAACGACGCGTACGTCGAGGACGCCTGGACGGCGCCGGCAGGGGTGAGCTTGTACCCGCTGACGAATCCGGGTGCCGTCGGCTTCTTCCCCGACGACGGGGCGTTCGGGAAGATCGATACGGTTGCTGCCACGGACATCACCTGTTCCGGCAGCGTGGACACGGCCACCAACCTGATCGGCCGGTGCATCTTCAACTACTCCCTCTGCACTCGCACGGCCCAGGATTCGCCCGGCGATTTGTGGAAGTCGTTTGCCATCTGCACTGCCCAGGTGGGTGGGCCGGGCAACCCGGCGACGATGAACCACGACGTCCAGGCGGATGGATGGCTGCCGAACGACATCATCTACTTCACGTTGGTGGCTCTTGCGCCGACCCTCAAGCTCAACGGTGATGTGGCCATCGAGAGCGGATCGTGGGTCATGTCCGGCGGGTGGGACCGGGTGCAGAACGGGGAGGGAGCGGCCACCGTTCCGTCCATCATCGGCCTGGCGCGGCGCCCCAGCGCCCAGTATCCGACGCTGAGGATCTCGATGCCTTCCGTGGGCATCTACCCCTTCTTCAGCTTCGACGCCCACGATGCCGCGGAACGGATCACCTTCAGTCGCAGGGGTAGTACGGCATTGTCGGCTGAGGATGAGGCTGACGACTGCCAAGGCACCGGCGCGACCAACCCGGGGTTCGCGGCTTTCATGCACACGAATCCCATGGCGTTCAACCGGGCGACCATCCTGAGCGACTCGCCGATTGTCAACCAGTGCCTGATCGCGGGCAACACAATCTCGCTCGTCCCCGGCCCGTGGCGGTTTGCCAACGGGCTCGACAGCGACTTGTATAACAAGGCCGATCTCGTCGAGGTCGTCGATCTGGTGACCGGCAACGTCACTCTGTGGGTGCTGGATACCATCATCGGGGATACGGCAATCTCCGTCATCCGTCCGGATGGGGATGTGACCGGGGCAGGTCTGCCGGCTGAGGGATGGTGCCGCATTCTCCGGCCGAGATTCCGGCACTCCGGGCTCATCACGACCAACGAGCCGCTTAGCCCCAGATTCATCGGCGGCGGCACGCGGCTGATGTGCTTCGAGCCGTTCACGACTCCGGCCGGGCCCGGACCGATCTTCTACCCCATCTTGGAGTTCTACGGCAGGGACTGGACCGGTGTCATCCCCGACGGGGAGCCGGACAAGATCTACCGGGTCAACAAGTGGATCGACAACGGGATCCACCCCGGTTACACCGCGACCGTGGCGACGCTCTATGCCGACGGCACCAACGAGGCGACCGAGTTCCGATGGACCCCGAACCCGCGCACGTTCTTCCACATTGTTGCCATGGCGGACGGCACCCTCCCGATCCTTTCCGCCGTGAGAGGCAACTGGAAGTATGGTGACCATACCTACCCGTACGTGAATCTCTGGTACACCACCCTGGCTGGTGACGTGCAGGATCAGGTCAACTTCCCGATCAATCTGCCGCAGGGTGCCAGGGTGGTGAAGATTCGATTCCAGGCGGGAACGGAGTTCTCCGGCGTGCCCACGCCCATGAGGGCCTACTTCTACAAGAAGGTCAACTCCTGGACGGTGAACACCACGCTCAACGGGACGCCGCCTCCGACCTGGATTCCGACCGGCCCGCAGTACAACGCCGTGAACCGATCGGTGATCGGGTACATCGACTTCGATGTTCCCGTGGGAACCGGCCACACGACCGACTTCTTCGTCTACGAGCTCACTCTGGGAGTACCCGAGGTGATCGACAACGAGGACAATGAGTACTGGATCACGGTGCACTCGAGCATCAACGGGGTCACGCCGGTGAGCGACACGTTGAACGGGATCCGGATCGAGTACACCATGGACCGGATCAACCTGCCGTAGGAGGGAACCATGCCGGCTGCCATTCACGATCGTGCGATGCGGCTCCTGCCGGAGATGAAGAAGACGTACAGCCCGAAGAAGGCGAAGTCGGTTGCCTTTGCCGTGGCGACCCAACAGGCGTACGCGAAGGGAGAGGCCCCGAAGAAGTGGCATGGCAAGCCCTTCGGCACCCCGAAGGGGAAGCGGGAGGCGAAGCAGAAGTTCGACAAGCCGAAGAACGAGTACAAGTCGCTGAAGGAGGGAGCCCTGGTGATGTACAGGGCGTCCCTCTCGAAGCTGGCGATGCAGGGCGTTCCTGGCGCCCAGGCGATGATCGTGAAGGAGGGGAAGGGGCAGGTCCTCCGATTCCTTCGAGGTATTCTCGGGGCGAGGACCGGCCGGTTTCTCGACCGGCTGGGGCGAGGCCTCATGTTCAGGTCCGGCCACCCCGTCGCCTTCATGCGTGGGGCGGGTGGTGAGCCGGCGATGTTCCGTGCCCTGGCGGGAACGACCGGGGCAGGGGCCGCGTCGAACATCCTGGCAGCGCGTCCGAATCTCCGTGCCCGGATCGGGCAGTGGCTCCAGCGTACCGGACGGGGCCTCTCGGCCCTGCCGTCTCGGGCCCAGGCGACGGCGAGCGGCCTGATCAGCCAGCCTGTCATGCCGGCCGCCCGTGGTCTGGAATCGGTGGTCGCCCAGCCGGTCTTGGGGCGCGGGGCCATTCCGGCGTTCCAGGGGAATCCCGGTCTGGCTGCGTCGAACCTCCGTGCGTTCGTCACTGGTGGCGGTTACACCGCCAGGCCGGGGATGGTGCGTGGACAGCGGATCCCCATCGGTCATGGAACCTCGAAGGTGGCGGCGGAGCCGGAACTGACCGAGGGGCAGAAGAGACGCCGCCGTCTCTACCGTCTCCTGGGTGCCGGCCTGATGGGTGCCTACGGCGCCGGTTTCGGCGCCTTGGCGACCGCTCCGAGCGAGGACTGGCGCCAGATTTTGGCCGGGACGCTGGGCGGCGGGGCGCTCGGGGCCGGTCTTGGTTATGGCGCCAGCGCCCTGGGCGAGTACATGCAGCGGGCCAACGAGCAGGCGTTCGCCGAGCGGATGGCTGAGACGATGCGGCAGATGCGGCATCGGAAGCAGGCGGCTCTTGATCTCCTGCTCGAGGAGGGCGAGCGGCTGATGAAGCAGGCGGCGGACGAATGGATGCCGCCTGTCGAACAGGAACGCCCGACGACCCTGCCGTACACGGGCCCCGGCCCGTTCGCGGGCCGCCACATCGTGGGTGGACGAGACATCGGCGAGGAGCTGTACCGGGATCTCGGCATCATGGGGTCCGGTGGGCTCAGGCCGGTGGACACGGACACGACAGGGGATGCGACCAGTTCACCCTACGGGGGGCTCGGGCGTGGAACGACGAAGGTGGCCCAGGCGACCCTGCGGGAGACCAGCGAGCCTCACTACCCCGGGCTCAGCGCGGTCCTGCCGGTGAAGCTGGTGAAGCCGCTCAAGGCCGTGAAGCCGGTGAGGACGGCGGTGCTGTAGGTCTTCCGTCTTTCGTCCGGGACGTGATACTCTCGGACCGTTGGAGGGTGACAGGATGCACATTCCAGCTGGTGTGATGGCGGAGATCGAGAAGAAGGTCAGCACCAAGCTGGCAGCCCGGCTCAGCTACGAGAAGCGCACGAGGATGCCGAAGAAGCAGTTCGCGCTTCCGTCCAAGAAGGAGCCTGGCGAGCCGGGCAAGGGGGCCTACCCGATCCCCGATCTCAAGCACGCCAGGAACGCCCTGGCCCGCGTCTCCCAGCACGGCTCGCCGTCGGAGCGGGCGGCCGTCCGGCGGAAGGTCTACGCCAAGTTTCCTCAGCTCAAGGAGCACCACGAGGAGCGCACGGGGCAGAATCCCACGGCGCCCGGAGTCATCAGGAAGGAGAAGCTCGGCATGTTGAAAGCAGCTCAGGGTACCACGACGGTCGCTTCGTCTCCGGGGCTGGGCCGTGGGACGTCGGTTGGTAGCAGCCCCGCGCCCGCTTCGATCCCTCTTCCCGTTCGTCCCGGTCGTGGCACGTCGAAGGGTGTGAAGTCCCGGAAGCTGGCGTTCTACCTGCGGACGAAGCAGGCCCAGTCGTTCTGGGACCAGGTTGCCGGGATGGGCAGCAACCTTTACGGCGGCGCCCCGTCGTTCCAGGGGGCCCCGGTACCCGTCGGCGCGGGTGGTGAGCGTACGATGGCCGGAACCACCCGTCTGGAGCAGCCGATGGAGATGGCGAACTGGGAGCCCGGAGCTCGCGTGGCGATCTCCGAGCCGGGCTACGAGGGCTACCCCCTTGAGCCGGTCGTCCTGGCCCGGACCGGGCCCGACTACCCCGGCGGGGTCCCGGGCGGCGGCGAGACGCAGGTCGCCGATGTGGGTCCGTTCCAGTTCGTCGACCAGCAGCAGATGGCTGCGGCTCCGGTGAAGCAGCCGATGGTGACGGGAGGAGCGAAGCAGATGCCCCCGAAGGTTTCGTCCGATCTCGATACCCTCCAGTACGTCCAGGAGCTGGCGTTCCAGGAGGAGAAGGCGAAGTACGCCCAGGACTACTCCGAGCAGGGTGCCCTGACGGGCCCGGTGGATCGCCTGCAGGAGATCCGCAACCGGCAGATCGGTGCCCTTCCGGCCCTGGCCGGCATCGGGGCGGGCTACACCGGCCACCGGGAGCTCACGAAGCGGATGGTCGAGGAGGCCGAGGCACTGACGAAGAAGATGCGGAAGGCTCGGAAGGCCGGTCGGGCGAACGTCAAGCTGCCGTGGTACATGGCCGAGCACCGCATCGTCGGCAAGGGCCTCAAGCGGGGCGTCACGATGCGTCCGGCCCTGCGGTGGGCATCCCGACTCGGACTGCCGATCGCCGGGCTCTGGGCTGCGAAGGGCCTGTTCGGCAGGGAGCCGAAGTACGCCGAGTTCCAGAAGCGGGCCCAGGTCGGCGACTGGATGGGTGAGCACCCCATGGCGACGGCCGGTCTCGGTGCCCTCGCCGGCGGCCTTGCCCCGTGGGCGATGAGCGGCATCGCCAATCGCCTCGGCTACGAGTTCGATCCCTCGGCCATCTCCGGTGTCGGCATGGCGGCCGGTGGTCTCACCGGTCTGCTTGCGGCTCGCCGGGCGGCCCGGAAGCGCCAGATCCGGGAGGCGCAGCTGGCCCGCAAGCAGCAGGCCCGCCAGATGCAGCGGATGATGCTGGCAGCTCAGGCCGGAGCCCCTTTTGGGCGCTGACCCGGCCTCTCCGGGACCAGATCAAGCAGGCCCAGGACTATGCCCCGGGCCTTCCTGAGAAGGGGAAGATCGACCCCATCCCCGAGATCGGCCTCAAGGAGAAGCCGAGGCTCTGGGATCTCGGAGTCCAGCTCCACCGTGCCCGACGTGCCGGCACACATGCCGATCTCCGTCTGGTCGACCCGAAAGGGAAGGGTCACTCGTGGGCCGTCCCCCAGGCCCGACTCCCGCCTCCCGGCAAAGGGGCCTACGCGTTCAGGACCGAGACGCACTCGAAGGACTACTCCCTCGGCTTCACTGGGGTCATCCCGAAGGGTAGCTACGGCGCCGGCCGGGTGACCCAGATGATCTCGGAGCCGGTCGAGGTGCTTGAGGCCAACGACCAGCACATCCGGTTCAACCGCTACGGCGGTCGGGTGCCCGAGCAGTACTTCCTGAAGCGGATGGGACAGAAGCGGTGGCTCCTGCGCAACATCACTCCGACGCGAGAGACGAAGAAGTGGCAGCATCTGGTGTCGGAGGACCGGCCCGGTATGAAAGAGATTCCGCTCTCCAAGCTGGACCTCACGCGCCCCGACCAGATCCTCCAGCCGAAGATCGACGGGGCCCACGTCCAGGTTGTCCTGGAGGCCAACAAGCCGCCGCGGGTCTTCTCGTACAGGCGGGCGAAGAACGAGACCGGCTTCATCGAGCACACCCACAAGATGCCCTTCTTCGGTACCCTGCGGACGCCGGAGGAGCTCGATGGCACGGTGCTCCGGGCCGAAGTGTTCGGCCGTGGGGAGCATGGGGCCATCCCACCCCAGGATACCGGCGGCCTGCTCAACGCCTCCGTCTGGAAGTCCCGGGAGATGCAGGACAGGCGAGGACCGCTGGACCTCCGGACGTTCAGCGTCGATCGGTTCAAGGGCAAGAACGTCGCCTCGGCACCATACTCCGAGCAGCTGTCGATGCTCCGTGAGGTGTCCGAGGCGATGAAGCCCTTGAAACCGATGCCGACGGCGACGACGCTGGCCGAGAAGCGGAAGATGCTCGAGCGCATCGTGCAAGGGAAGGATCCCCTGACGTCAGAAGGCGTAGTTGTACGCGACCTCCGGACAGGGAAGATCATCAAGGCGAAGCAGCGCACCGACTACGACGTCTACGTCCGTGAGATCACGAAGGGGAGGAAGAGGGGCGAGGCGGGGGCGTTCCGGTACAGCCTAACGCCGACCGGTCCCATCATCGGTAACGTGGGCACTGGGTTCAGCCGGCAACTCCGGAAGTCGATGTGGAAGCATCCGGAGGAGTACATCGGAAGAGTTGCCAAGGTCCTGGCCCAGCAGCAGTTTCCGTCGGGTGCTCTTCGGGCGCCTGTGTTCACGGGCGAATGGCACCTGGACAAGGGACGGCAGCCGTTCGTAGAATCGACGCCCAGGAGGTCCTAATGCCGAATCCGATCGTACGTGAAGCTGTTCCCGTCCTCCAGCGTGCGTTGGGTACGGCGGAACGGGCTTCGGCTGCCGAGTTGAGGAGTATCCTCGGCCCCCAGGCGCTCCGCCCGATCACGTTCCCCCCGGTCCGACTTCCCGCGTTTCGTACTCCTGTTGGTGGTGAGGCGTTGCGTAGCCTTCGAATGCCGCCGCCCCCGACGGCCCGGGTGCAGCCGGGCGCGGTCCTGCCGCCCCGCCGGCTGTCGCCTCGCCGGCTCGTGGACCCCTTCGCTCCGATGTACATCCCCACGGGACGGGTGATCGGTCAGGGTACGATACAGGGACAGACGGCGCTTCGTCTGGCTCGGGAGAATGCCCGTCGTGAGGCCGCGGGGCTTCCCCAGCTTTTGGCCAATCCCATCCGGGAAATGAAGCAGGTTCCGAACTTCGAGGCCATCCGGGAGTGGAGCCGGCGTCAGCGTCTCAGCTCCCCCTTCCCATGGCAGCGGCCGGAGTTCGATCAGCCGATCGTCCTCTCGTCGGTGCCCGGCATGACGACGTACGGGCGTGGCACCTCGAAGGTTGGAACGCTCCTCTCCCTCGGCTTCGTCCGGTCCCTGACGAAGCTGGCGCAGGCGGGGATCGAGAAGGAGTACATCGGCCAGATCGGTGATGGGACGAAGGTCTTCGTCGTCCCCGGTGGGCCGGTGCGGGACAACCTCGACGTGGAGTTCGGCCTGGGCGCCCACGGTCTGGCCCGGGACTACGTTCCCCAGGACGAGATCTGGATCGAGCGACTCGAGTCCCAGGAGGACATGGAGGCGAACCTCGCTCACGAGCTGATCGAGTACTGCCTCATGAAGTACCTGGGCATGAACTACGACACCGCCCACATCCGCGCCCGGGCATCGGAGAGGCAGTACCGACAGAAGACGGCCCAGCTTTGGGGTCTAATCAGAGGTGGGGCCGGGTTGCTTCGTCGCGCTCTTTCCCGTGCCGGTGGGTACATCCGGAACCTCGGCCGGGCCGGTCGTCAGCTCCTGGGAGCGTTCGCCGGTCGTCCGGTCGGCATGGCCGAGAGGTTTCCGGTCCACTCCCCGGTCGTTATTCCTACGGCTCCGTCTCCGACGGGCCTTCCGTTCGCGGAGACGGTCGTGAGGCCGCGGCATTCTTTGATCATTCCCACGCCCCCGAACGTGCCGATGACCCGGATGAGCAGGTCCACATCGGTGCCACAGCCTGTTGGCCGGACGATTTCGCCCATGCTGACCGAGACGACGAGGACCTCGGTTCCGGCCCCAACAATCGGGGAGGCGACGAATGCCGGCGCGTTCTATCCGCCGGCCGATCGTGGTGGATCGGCTGTGGTCCGGCCTTCGCAGTCGTGGGCTGAGAGGGGTTGGGATCCCGGGTATCGACTTTATGGTCGGAGGCCCATAAGCCCGTTCACGATCCAGTACTTCGAGGAGGCCGTCCCGTTCGTTCAGAGCCGTGCCCTCCCGCTTTCGCCCCGGACGACCTGGGAAGCCCAGGAGCTCGCCAAGTACCGTGGCGGTGGGAGGGGCACGTCCAAGGGTCGGCAGTTGAAGATCATGCAGAACCGGAAGGCCGCCTGACAGAAGCTGCCGTCCGACCAGCGGGTTGAGGGGGTATCAACCGGCCGGTCGGATCGGCAGCTGATTCAACGTACCTGAGCGGGACGATCAGGTCAATCCGGCGATGCCGGGCGGGACGCCGAGCCCGGACCACGGGGTCGTCGTCTCGGCCTGTCGGCGGGCGAACTCGAGCTGGGCCCGGCGGGCGGCCTCTTCGAGCATCTGCTGCTGGTGCAAGTACTGCTCCCACCACAGCTCATCTTCCAGCTGGGGTGTTACCGGCTCGTTGACCGCCGGAAGACTGTAGCTCCGGTAGGGTTCCCCGGTCTGGGGGAAGGCGATCGTGCCGTCGGCCAGGCGGATCCCGTTGGGGTACGCCGGGTTCTCCGCAGCCGCGGAACGCAGCCGGGCAGCCGCGATGGCTGACGCCTCGGCAGGCGACCTGCTCATGCGCTCTGCCTCGGCCAAGATCGGATCGGCCGCCTTGTGGGAGAACACGTCGACGGCCTTGCCGATGGGGGTGAGCAAGGCGCCCCCGAGGCGGCGGCCCATCTGCTGGAGCGCCTCGACGTTCTCCCGGCTCATGGCCGGCAGTCCCTTCGTCGTCTGCTCCTGGGCCCACTTCTCCAGCTGCTCCTTGAAGGCCAGGGCTTCGATCTGTTGCTCCATCGTCATAGCGTCGTCCTCGGCAGGGCGGTGTAGGGCGGCACGACGATGCCCCACGGATCATCGGCCACCAGGGTCGGGTCGAGCATGTCGAACTCAGCGACGTTGGGCACGGTGATGGTCCGGTGGTTCGGGGTACCGCTGACGTAGAACTCGACCTTCGACCCCTTGATGAGTGGGAAGGCGGCGATGCCCGAGGCATCGAGCTTCTTCACCTGGTCGTTGATGATCAGTTGGCCCCCGATGTCCGGCGGGACGTAGCGGTTGGTGACGTGGACCTCGACGTTCGGCTGGGACAGGCCCTGCAGGCTTGTCGCCTTCACCTTCCCCACGGCCAGGAGGTTGAGGGCCACGGTCACGTCCTGTCCGATCGCCGTCGGGCCCAGGTAGATCGACTGGGCCGGCGGCGTCTGCTTCACGAACCGGTACCGGTACGTGTAGCCGAGGTCCCCGTTCAGGTCAGCGTACGAGTAGAGGACCTGCCCGGTCACCAGGTCGACGTTCGCATCCTGCCCGAAGGCGGTCGTCAGGTATGCCACGTCCAGGAAGTGGCAGGCGTCTCCGCCCTTCACCACGAGCACGGCGCCGCTGCCGGTCCCCAGGGTACGCAGGACCAGCTTGTTGCCGCTGGTCGTGCAGTCCAGGAGGGGCGAGGCGAGGTTCAACTCAGCAGCTGCCGCAGCCGCGGTAATCGGGTTGGGCCCCGTGAACACGTAGCTCAACGTCGAACCGTCGGGCAGCTCCAGCTCGAGGACCGTGCCGTTCAGGAGGTACGGCCCCTCGTTCCCGACCGTGATCGCCGCTTTGGACGCGGTCCAGGCCGTGACGGCTTCCAGGATGCCGTCGGCCGTGAGCGCCCTGGACACCTCGATGTGGGTGTACTGGGTCAGCAGCGTCGCCACGTCCGCGGCGTACAGCAGCAGGTTCACTCGCTCCCTGGTCGGCTCAAAGTTCATGCCAGCAGCTCCGCGATCGTGTCGGCGATCAAGTTCGAGAAGATCTCGGACCCCCTGGTCTCAGCCAGGGTGATGTCGTCGGACTGGCTCGCCAGCTTCTCGAGGAACGTGGCCTCGGCCTCGGCCGCCGCCTTCGCGCGGTCGTACCACTTGTCCACGGCTTCCTGGAGCTGGTCGAGCTTCTGGCTCATTGGCCCGGGGCCCTCCCCTGTTGCGGGCGTCCGAGCCCGCGGAACTGGGCCTTCACGATCTGGGCGATGGCAGCCTGCTGCATCTGGGCCTGGGCCTGCTGCTGGGCCTTCTGCTGTGCCTGCTGCTGGATCTGCTGGAGTACGGCATCGACCTGGTCCATCGGGATTCGCAGCGACCTGTCCTGGGCCCGCTTCCTGAGGGCCGTGGTCAGCAGCGGGCTCTTCGTCGTCGTTTTCGACGTGCCCCGGGCGTTGCCACCGTAGTTCGCTCCGGCGTATTCCATCTGGGCCCGCTTCGGCTGCTTCGACGTCCCCCGGGCACCGGCCGGACCGTACGTCTCACCACCGCCCAGCTGGCTGGCCTTGGAGGTCCCCCGGCCGTACGTCTTGCTGGTGTCGGCGATTCCGCCACCGCTGATCTGGGCCTGCTTCAAGGACCCCGTCACGGTCATCCCAGGCAGGGGCATCCCGCCGGCCGCCTGGGCGATCATCGCGTCCTGCATGAACTGCTGGGACTGGTCCTGCAGCTGCTGCTGGAGGGCCATCTCCTGCTCGAGAGCCCGCTGGTACTCCTCCTCAGCCCTGCTGCTCGCGCGGCGCCGGCTGAGCAGGCCCTTGATGCCGCGGTAGATCGGGATGCCGATTCCAAGTCCGGCAGCCGGGCCCATCAAGACGTCGGGAACGCCGGTGTACTTCTCCTGCCCGAGGCCGCGGGCGACGGCGTATCCGCCGAGTCCGAGCAGGGTCGGAACGGCCAGACCCTCGACGAACCCGAGCATCCCGCCTCCATCTTCGTCCTGGGCCTGCTTCCGCATCGCCTCGACAAAGGACATGGCCTCGATCTGCCGCTCCAGGTTGGTCATGGCTACCTCTGCTCCAGGTACTGCTCGATGGTCCCGGCGATGCTCTTCCGGATGCGGGAGACCGTTGCCGGGGACACGTTCAGCTTCCTGGCCATCTGATTCGTCGTCATCTCGGGCATCCCGATGCCGTACGTCCCCTTGAACACGAACTTGTCCCGGCCCTTCAACTGCTGTGGCAGAAGGGCGATGATCTCCCTGAACCGGGACGGTTGGTACGTCCGGGGATCGGACGTGGCGAACAGTTCGGGGTCGAGCGCCTTCCGGGTCAGGCCTTTCTGCAGACGCTGTACCTGCCGGGGCGACCAGTTCAACTTCTTGGCCAGGGCGAAGTCGGTCGGTGGGCGGCCGAACTGCTCGATGTACCGGTCCCGGACCGACAGCAACTCCTGGATCTTGTGGGTCTGGTGCTGCGGGATGCGGGCCGGGTTCTGATACGTCGTGGCGAACCGGTTGAGGCCGCGCAGGTGCCAGGCGACATGCGTGGCGAGCTGGGCCCCAGCGTTGGGGTTGTACGACTTGATCGCCTGGATTGCCAGCTCCTCGGCCTTCGCTTGGATGGCGTCTGGCGGGATGTTCACCTTCCCGGCGTAGATCGAGACGTGGGAGTTGATGAGCGGGTCGAGGCGTTTCATCAGCGGCTCCAGGTCATCGGGCTTCCGGCCGTTCTCGTTCCAGGCCTGCCACATCTGGAGATCCTGGCTGCCACCGGGTGTCATCAGAACATCCCCTGCTGGAGGGCGGGGAACTGCCCTCCGCCTCCAGCACCCGCGACCGACGGGCCACCGAATATGCCTCGGGAGAGCTGCGGGATGGCGTAGCCACCGATGAGAGCGAGCTGCCACGGCTCGAGGCCGCCCAGCGTCCGGCTGATCTGCGGGTACTTCTTGGACAGCATGTACGTCGTGAGGGCACTCGCCCACGGGCTCTCGAGTACCCCGGGGCCTTCGCCTGTCAAGGTATTCATGACCTTCGGAAGAGCCGCAGGTCCGACGACCGAGCCGAGAATCCAGGGGTTGATGCCGACCTCGTCGGCCACACCGGTCCGGTCCAGCAGTTCCTTCGCACCCCAGATGCTGGCGAGACCGGCGCTGAGGCGGCCGATGGGGCTCACCCCGGCCAGAGCACCCTCAGCCGGCGGCGTGATGGCATACGCCAGACCCGCAGGGATCGCGGCCCCGGCGATCAGCATCTTCTTCCAGGGGGCCATGACCGGCCGGCCGCGGATGAGGCCGGTGGCGACCTGCCGTGGCGACCTACCGGCAAGCCACGCTACGCCCCGATCGAACAAACGGCCCCGAGTCGGCCAGCCTTCGGGGAACTGGGCCATCATCTGGCGGCCCATCGTGGCAAGGCGGCGCTTGTTGATCACCTTACCGGCCGACAGGGCCTTGTTGACCAGCAGTTCCTCGATCCAGGTCGGTACCGGTGCCGCGGTCTTCGTCATCAACCGTCGGACTGCCAGGGCATCGGTGAGGGAAGACATCTTGCCCATACTGAGCTCCCGTTCGTATCTCCGCCGTGCAGCTTCCTGTTCCTGTACGGTGGGATTCCGCAAACCGCCTTCCCCGGTAGGTGCCGGTTCATTCTCCATCTGGCGCTGGGCGTAGTTCTGCCACCAGTTGATCTGATCGGGTGACATCTGCTCCATCCGGGCGCTGATTTCCTTGTCGGTCAGGCCCTGCGATTCGAGATATGCCGCCTCCAGCTCTGGAGGAAGGGACCGTCCTGTGGCGTTGATGGCTCCGCGAAACTTCTCCCACCAGTCCTTGCCGCCTATCGGCCCCTCGAAGCTGAATCCTCCTTTGGCCCCCGTCGCCTCCAACACCCTGTTCGCCATGTAGCTGGAAATGGCGTCATTCCACATCTGCTGGTTCTCGTCGCCCTGGCCGTAGCCGCCCAACCAGTCGACAAACTTCTTGTCCCACTGGTCCGTTCCGACGCCGGCACGGAGGTTGGGGCCCTCCTGTCCGAGCAGGGAGGCCCCGGGAATGTACCGACTCGTGAGACCTCTCTCGATCTCCTCTCTGGTCCTCGGGGCGTTCGCGTAGATCTCGCCGGGCCGCAGGGCACCGAGGTGCCCCGTCCCCCAGTTCGAGTTGGCGATGTGGGGGGCGATGAGCTTGTCGCCGATCTTGAAGCCGGCGTAGAGGCCGAGTGTGCCGAGATTGAATCGGCTGGCCATGCTGCCCGCGGCGCTAAGACCGGCACGAAGAGCGCCGAGGCCGGACGCTCCAGCGCGGCTGGCGGCGAGAGCGGTCGGAATGCCAACACGGGCCCCCTGACCGATGGAAATCGCCCCCAGGGTCAGGGGGTGATAGGCCACATCGAGCGTGCGCCCGGCGAACCGAGCGACGGGGTTGTTCTGCAGCCAGTCGAGGCCGGTGCCGACGATATTGCCGATGCTGCGGAGGGTGCTGGGCTGCTGAGGTGCGGGTGCCGCTTCCGTCTCACCTCCGCCTGTCGATTCCGGCGACGGGGCCGGGCCGACATTCATCGACCCCGTGTCCAACATCCCGGGCGTCGATTGGGCCGCAGCCTCTCCCCTAGTGAGAAGCGTGACACGGGGGGTAGGCGGAATGTTCCTTGGATCGAGACCGGCGACCCCGAGCTTCCGGAGGAAGCCGAGCTTCGCGGCGCTCGACAGGTTCGGCACCGGCGACGAGGGGACACCGAGGTCCTTCAGGTCCGGACCCGCAGGATTCGTCTGCTTCGGCGTCGTGAAACCCTTGAACTCCCCCGGCTTGTGCTCCTTCTTCCACATGTTCTGGGCGAAGTTGAGCGAGCCGGCGGGCGGCTGAGGCGGCGTCATGCCGGGGCTCCGCGACGACACGGTGGGGATCTGCGAGCTGCCGATCCGGCTGGGCGCTCCGGTCGCCTCGGCGGCCCTCTTCGGCATCCCGGTGACCGGCGGAGGCGTCGCCGCCAGCAGCCTCTTCGCCATGGCCGGACCGGCCCACGCCATCCTCTGCCTCTCGAAATCCTGCGGGCTGAGGGTCTGGTTGGCCGACTGCATCACCCGGAGGGCGTCGACGGCCGTGCCGGAGTTGAGATCGTTCCCAGGCGACCACTCGCCCTTGTCGTACTTGTCGAGCTCCGAGTCGACGTCGATTAGTCCCCCTGGGGTGAGCGATCCAGCCAGCGCCGCCTTCGTCAGGTCCAGATGCCGACGGAGGGTCTCGACGCGGCGAGGCCGATTCGTGTCCCTCCGCTTGTGCGGGTAGAGACCATGAGCAATCGCGAACTTCTTGAGGTCGTTCACACCGGCCATCGTACCGTCCGACGGTCTAGAGCGTCAAGACGATGGAACGCGGCAAAAAAAGAAGAGGTGGTGCCGGGGCCCCGAAGGGCCCCGGTCACCTACTCGTCCTCCGGGAAGATCAGCTCCTCCTCGTCGGTCTCGACCCCTCCCTCGTCCTCGTAGAAAGCCTGCTTGGTGGCGAGCTTGTTGGTGATCGCGTTGGCCTGGAGGATGAAGTCGATCGCCTCCATGAGGTCGCCTTCTTCCATCTCCGTCTCGGCGGTCTCGAGGTACGACTTCGCCTCGACGATGTCGGCGTCGTCCTCGTCGAGCTCCCGGTTGAAGCCGTCGACCTCGCTCTCGACCTTCTTCTTCAGGTACTTCACGACCGAGAGCGGAGTCGTGAACGGATTGTCAGGACCGATGTCCTCCGCCGGCATCTTCTTCTTTCCCATCAGTTCTCCTCCGCTTCTGCGCAGCCGGCCCAGTTGTCCTTGAGCCGGGTCACGTTGCCTTGCTCGTCCGTGGCGATGATCGTCTCGCACATCCTCAGGTAGGTCGACCGGATGTTGCTGGCGTACCGGTTCGCGGTCGTCCCACGGGAGCCGGTGTTGTACGTCCCGATCCAGTCCCACCACTCGGGGTGACCCGCCCGGGAGAACTCCGCCTTGTCCATTCCGATCTCTCCGCAGCCGATGGCGATGTTGATCGAGAAGTCGAGCATCAGCTCCCGTCGCTCGTGCGGCGAGATGGGCAGGCCACGGGCGAACATGAAGTCCGTGAAGCTCTCCAGGTCCTGAGGCAACCGGGTCTGCAACGTCAGGCGGACACCGGTGTCGATCGTCTCCATGGACAGGATGATGGACGACCACGTCTCGGGCCGGTCGTCCCGGTCGTTGTCGTCGGGCAGGGTCAGCTGCAGGACGGGTGTGCCTTCGATGGCAGGCACCATCCAGCTTCCGTCCAGAGGGCCGGTCAGGTCGACGGTCCGCCCGCCCTCCTCACCGTTGAGCACGGCCCCCGGCACCGCCTGTTCGGTTCCGGGGATGACGGCACCGGCCCTGGCCCACGGCGCCCAGGGGACGATCTGCATCAGCCCGACTTCATCGGCGGAGCAGGTGGAGTAGTACAGGTGCTCCCCTTCCTCCCGGACGTCCCAGACCCGCACCTTGCACTCGGGACCCCACACGCTGTTCGGGCACTTCCACTTCAGCGTGTAGGAGTCCCCGCGGCCGCGCCCGTCCGGTTCGTAGCTGATCACCCGGGACAGGGGCATCCGCTTGGTGCACGGCTCCCTGATGAACGATGACTCCCTGGCGATGACCGCCGTGACCATGAGAGGATCGATGTCCTGGCGGGCGCTCTCGTCGACGATGGCCTGGGCGATTTCCCTCAGCCCTTCCGCCCTCGTCGTGTTGGCGGCCACGCACGCCTGGTCCTCGGGTTCACACTCCCGAGGGGACCAGGCGCTCGTGAACGCCATGATGACGGCCATGATCCATTCGACAAGCATCTTACACTATCCTCCTTTTCCGCAGCCTGACTTACAGGCCTGCCGACTTCCCAATGTAGCCCAGACCACCCACCGTGCGGAAGAGGGGGGGTAGTGCTAGTCGATCTCGACCGGCTCGTCGTCCTCGAAGAAGATGTCACCTTCCGAGGGCTTGGGAGTGGACGGGGAAGCGGGGATGTCCAGGGCCCTCGCCGGCTGCGGCGGCGTTGCAGCGACAGGAGCCTTCATGGGCACTTCCGTGAAGAGCAGGGTGATCCCCGCCGCGAGGGTCTCGAATCCCTGGGAAACCAGATGGAGACCCCGGGCGATGTCCGCGATGGCGAGCTCTTCGGCTCTCGCCTGCTCGGTCACCTCCGAGACCGGGGTCTTGGGAACCGAGGCCGTCGGCGAAGACGCCACCTGCAGCGGCGCGGACGCCCGCTCCAGGGGCTTCTCCGTCGCCTGGGGCGCCGTCTGGGGTTCGCTCTCGGTCGGCTTGGCCTCCGCACCCTTCACGAACTTCCCCGCGTCCTGGCCGGGCTTCAGGGGCTCGTCGTTGTCCACCTCCACGCCCGGGAAGTAGGCTTCCTCCTCCCGGACAGGCTCGCCCTCACTGGCGGCCGGGGGCGGATCGCTCACGGCCTTGCCGTTGCCACCGCCCAGGAGCGTGACGACGTCGGCCAGGATCTGCCCGGGCTCCTTCCCCTTGAGAAAGTCGGCGACCGCCGGAGGGCAGTCCTTCATCTTCAGGTCGAAGTAGTGCGTGACCGACTCGGCCTTCCCGTTGGTCTTCAGGTCCATCGCAGCCTTCGCGATCTTGGCCAGGGCCGACATCGTCGGCTTGTCCGCCGCCAGCGGCTTGGCCATCGCCTCGCCCAGGAGTGCCGCGGCCTCCGTGTTCTTCTTCTGGACGATGAGCTTGATTGCATCACCCCACGTACCCATCTGAACCTCCTTCGTCACATCGAACGCGTGACTGTTGTGAATCAGGCAGCTGACCACCCGGAAATCGGTGCAACTTCCGCATCCGTCGTCCTGCAGAGGACAGCTGACCTGGTTGTAGATCTTCGACCATCGATCGGCGGCCCAGGTCATGATCGCCAGGCGGTACCGATCGATGCGGGAGACGAAATCGTTGGCGCCGGTGGCTTCCTCAGCGGCCCGAACGATGTCGACGAGCTGCTCGCGGGTCTTCGTCAGGGCAGGGTGGGAGATTCCCCTGCTCCGCAGGATCTGGAGCAGCTCCGTCCTGTTGAGCTCTCCTTCGCTCATCGCGAGCCCAGTCGCCTCAGAGTCGACGGCGTCGTCGGCCGCTGATCATCAACGTTCGGCAGCCAGAACTCCATGTCGGTGACCCCGTTGGGCGGCCGGATGTTTCCCCGGCGGGTGAGCTCGTGAACCAGGGCCTGGAACGTCTTGTGAGCCCGTTCCCGGACGGTGACGGTGCCCACCTTATCGCCGCTCTCCCAGCGGCGGGTCAAGTCGGTCGCCATGTCCTCCAGCTCGGTGCGCGACAGCTCGCCCTCGGGAACGGGAACGGCGGACGCCGGTCGGACCTTCTCCCGGTCGGGCAGAGGCAGGGGCGGGTCCATCAAGGCCTCCGGCTCCGCGGGCGCCGGCTGAGGGATCGGCATGGGATCGGGGACCTCCATCAGCCGGGGCTTCCGCAGTCGAGGCGCCGCGATGAGGGCGTTGGCTTCCACCAGGGCCCTCGCCTCCCCGAGGTTGACCAGGTGGTGGTTGACCTTTCGTCCGTCGCTCCCGTCCTTCGTTTTCATCTGGCGGCCGAACGTGATCGGTCTCAGTTTCCCGGTCTCGAGCTGCTTCTCGAGGAACGACCGGCTGCATCCGAGTTCTTCGATGGCCACGGTCAGGGGGACCATACCCTCCATCTGGATGTGCTTCATGGCCGTCGCCCGCTGCTCGTCCGTCAGCGTGCGCAGGAAGTCCGCCAGCAGCTGGTTGTACCTCTCGGTCTTCATCTTCATGTCGCCTTCTCCTTCTCAGGCCAGGTCGGCATCACTTCGTTCCGGAACACCCGTACGAACGCAGCCGACGTGCCTTCCACCTTGTAGAAACGCACGCGGAAGTGCTGGGAGTCGTCGAACCCCAGAGCCTCCGCGATCGCGTCGATCAGCACCTTCCCTCGGTTGTGGACGTCTACCTTCACGAACCGGCCCTGGGCCTCCTTCGTCCGCGTGAAGACGTGGGGGAGGCGGATCCAGATGTGCAGCTCGAGCATCATGTCCCGCTCGATCCGCGGCATCCCGTCCGCCTGCCAGGCCCTCGTCACGGCCTCCCGGATCCCGTTCTTGTAGGCCTTGCCCTCCTTCGTCAGGATCTTCCTGCCATGGGGGCCGCCCCAGTAGATCGTGTTGTCACTCGGCGGTGCCGAGTCGAACTCGACCTCCAGGACCAGCTGCTTCAGTCGGACTTCCGGTTGCGGAACGGCCACGGCTTCTCGCCGATCCCCCCGGACCTCTGTCCTTTCTCCGCTTCCAGCTTCAGCACTTCCACCGACCTGGACACCATCTTCATCAGACGGTCCAGGTTGCTCTTCTGGTTTCCCCACAGCGTTGCCTCCTGTTCGCTGACCTGGAGGGCCTTGCGAACCGCGATGACGGTCTCGTCGGTCTCGATCTCCTCGGGGGCCATGCCGTCCTTCGCATGGGCCTTGAGGAGCAGGCCCAGGTTGTTCTTCCACTCGCCCGACTTCAGGTCCGCGATCGCCGCCTGGAACGAGCTGAACTCGTACCAGGCCACGAGCTCACGGTAGAGGTCGACGAGAAAGCTGCCACCCCTGCTGGAGAGGTCCAGGGGCACGTCGGGAATCACCCCTTTCGGTCGCCTCGGCTCCTGCAGACCCTGCTCACGGGCCCTCTCCCTCACCCTCTCCAGGGTCGAGTACTCCAAGGAGTCGGGATCGAGAATCTTCTGCATCGCACCACTCCTTCTTCCGGGCGCAGACGTAGTCGTATGGACAGATCCGGCAGGTGTAGGGACCCACGTCGGTGGGCGGGAGCCGGTCTTCCATCGCCGCGTCGATCGCCATCTTGATTTTGGCCTCGGTCGTCCGCCAGAGCTCCGGATTGAACCGGATGGGGAAGACCTTCATCAGGCCGGTGTTGTTGCGGGAGACGTACATCACGTTTCCCTCGAGGATGTTCAGGCAGTACAGGTACGTGTTCACTTGCTCGACGTGGTCGTCCCGCACGCCCTTGAGGGACGCCAGTCCGTTGGACCCGACCGTCTTGATCTCGAGCAGCTCGTCCCCGACGGGGGTGTGGATGATCCCGTCAGCGGACCCGCGGATGAGCAGGGGGGCCGCCCGCTCGTTCTTCTCGTCGATCTTCACCTCGGGCGTGAAGGTGACACCGGCCCGGATGGCCGGGAGCCCCGTCTTCAGCCACTCCTGGATCATCCGGTGGATGGCGGTTCCCGTCTCCATCAGGATGAACGTGTCCAGGTCCAGGTTCTCCGACTTCACCGGGAAGTCGAGCAGACGGAACGTGACCTGGCGCACGCACTTCAGCGCCGACGGGTGGACCGCACGGCTGCCCTGAGGCCTTGCCGAGATGATCTCGTAGAGGGCCTCGCGGAGTACCTCTTCAGTCAGCAGCATCAGCCCACCCACTCCAGCACGGGCTTTTCGGGGAACAGGCTGACGTACACCTCTTCCCACTTCGCCCGCTCTTCGGGCACCGTGCGCAGGAGGTCGATGACGCCGTCCTCGCCACCGACGCCGCTCGCGTAGCTCTCCTTCACCTCCCCGAACTTGTCGATGAGGTCCCACTTCCCGCCGCCGGTGTGCACAGCCAGCTTCGCCGCCTTGAGCGTGCGGAACAGGTCCTCCACGGGGTCGAAGCCGGAGTCGAAGTAGAACGGGATGGAGCCCTTGGCACCGGGCTGGATGTCGTACTTGGCCTTGTCGACCAGCCAGTTCATCATCCTGCCGACCTTCGGGCCGTCCTCACCCTTCGTCAGGCTCTTGCCGTGGTAGACCCAGATGCTCGCCGACTTGGCGTGCTTGAGGCCGAAGGCTCCGGGCACCTTCCAGTCGAATCCGCCGTACCCGGTGTTCATGTTCGCCCGGACCTGGTTGACGAGCAGGCAGACGGTCAGGTTGGGCCTGTTCTTCGGCTTGCTCCCGCGCACGGTCAGGAACCAGCGGTTGCAGAACGAGTTGACCACGCCGTTGATGGCCCGGCCGTAGGCCCGTTCGTCTCCGCAGCCGACCTCAACTTCCCGGCCCTGGATCTGGCGAACCAGGTCGTCGTCGGCCACAAGGGCGGCGACGGAGTCGAGCAGGATGAGGTCGTACTCGTCCGTGGCCGCGGCCTTGATCACCGTGTCCAGGATCTCGTTGGCCGAGTACGCCCCCTCGACGAAGTCGACCGGACAGATCGCCCGGCGCAGCTCTGTTTCCTCGTCCTTGGTCAGCTTCGCCCCTCGGCTATGCTCGATCATTCGGATGTCACTGTCCGAGTAGGGCACGATGAACCCGAGCTTCCGGGCGAAGCCTTTGTCCATCACGCCCTCGACGTTCGCCACCAGGATGCGGGCGTTCTTGCCCTTCCGCCGCTGGAGGGCGGCTGCGGTGGCGTAGGTGACTGCGGTCTTGCCGGCCGACGGAGGGCCGGCCAGTTCCACGACCGTCCCACAGGGCCAGCCGCCGGCGAGCGCCCGGTCGAGGCTCGGAAGCCCGGAGGGCATCCGCACCTTGTACCCGGCATCCACCTCCTCAGCACCCACGATCACCCCCTTGCCGAGAACGGCGTCCAGCCTGCTTCTCAGGCTGGCCATCTTCTCCTTCTTCACGTCCTTCTTCTTCGCCGTCATGGCGTTTCCTCCTGGGGCCGCCCCGCCAGGGCGTCGGCCTCCTTGTTCTGCTCCCTGGGGATCCACTCGAACCGGATGTCCCAGCCCCTGCAGGCCAGGCGGATCTGCTCGTTGAGCTTGCGCAAGTGGTCCTTCAAGACCTGGTATCTCCCCGTGAGCTGGTAGATGACGAGCTGGCTGTCCGACTTGACGACCACCTCGTCGGTGGGCACCCCTCCTTCCCGCAGCGTCCACAACGCCATGAGCACCGCGAAGTACTCACCGACGTTCGTGGTATTGCCCCACTGCTCCGGCACCACCCCCGAGCCGTGGACAACAGAATCACCGTCCCGGATGATGAAGCCGTACTTCGCCTTCGTCCGGTCGGCGGTGATCGAGCCGTCGCAGTGGATGACGATCATCTCTTCTTCCTCGCCTTGGCCTCCTCGCTCAGCTCCCCGTCTCCACATCCTCCGTCGGCGGAGGGCCATCTGGCGGCGGGATAGACGTTATCGATCGGCCCTCTGTCGCTGACGTTCTGCCACACCTCACCGGTCTTCGTGTTCTCGAACACGACGATCGGACGAGGGGCGTGGCGACGACACTCGCCCTCGACCATGTACTCGCAGTCGCAGCAATCGACCCACATCTACTTCTCCTCCTTCTTCTCGAACGGCTCAGAGCCGCACTTCGGGCACACGGGCGGGTTCCCCTTCGTGGGCGACCCGCACCGCGGGCACACGCTGCGATCCGCGGCCGTCTTGACTCCCGGTTCTTCCTTGTCCTTCTCGTACCCGAACTTCTCCATGCCCATGTCGTCCTCCAGCCGGCGCCTCATCGAGGCAGCCGCCTTGCGAACCCTGTCGAACCGTGTCCTGGTCTTGCGGTCCATCATTGCTTCGCCTCCGCCCAGTTGCTGGCGATGCCTCCTCCGGAGGTCAGGGGAACAGGCAGCCGAACCCCCATGTCCTGGTAGCTCTCCTGCATGTGCCTGCCCATCCGCTCGAAGACTGATTGGCTCGTCAGCTTCGGCATCTCGACCATGAGCTCGTCATGCACCTGAAGCAAGAGGCGCCCGCCCTCCCGACGGATGTCGGGATCCCGCCAGATGCGGAGCATGGCCAGCTTGGCAATGTCGGCGGCCGTGCCCTGGATGCGGGTGTTGTAGGCCTGGCGGAGCGCCTTGAAGTAGGCCGGCGTGTCCCGAAGGGCCGCGGCGGGCAGGGCCCGGATGCGCCCCATCAGGGTTTGCACGAACAGGTCCTTCTCGACCAGCCGGTGCGTCCTCTGGACGTCGGCGAGCAGAACGTGGAACGACGAGAAGAAGCGGTCCCGGATTTTCCTGGCCTCGGTGATGGCCTTCTTGCGGGCCTCGTCGGTGGAGATGTCGAACCCGAGCTGACCGGCCAGTTTGAGCAGGCCCTCACCGTAGAGCGTGCCGAAGCCGATGGTCTTCGCCCGGAAGCGGAAGACCAGCAGCTGCTTCTGCTCGTCGGTGAGCTGCTGCTTCGCCTCCTTCGCGGCGATCGCTTCCATGATCGCCTCGTACGGCACGTCGAAGGCGATGGCGGCGTTGCCGCTGTGGATGTCCTTGCCCTCTCGGATGATCTTGATCATCACCGGGTCGCCCGAGATGGCTGCGGCCAGCCGCATCTCCAGCTGGTCGTAGTCCCGGACCCCGAGGACGTTCCCGTCCTCGGCGATGAAGCACTCGCGAATCCGCTTCCCCTGATCCGTGCGGGTGGGGATGTTCTGGAGGTTGGGGTCCGTGCTCGAGAGCCGGCCCGTCTCCGTGCCCACCTGGTTGAACGTGCCATGGACCCGGTCGTTCGCGTCGCGCTTCGAGAGCAGTCCCTCCACGAACGTGGACCGCAGCAGCCGAAGCTCCCGGTACTGCTGGAGGATCTTCGCCTCGGGGATACCCTGCTCCGCCCACAGGGCCAGCGATGCCTTGCCTGTGGACTGCCTCATCTCGCCCGACTCGCCACCATTCGTGAACTGGTTGGTGGTCAGACCCTTGTCGAGCAGGAAGTACTGGCGCAGCTGGCTGGGCGAGCTCAGGTTGATCGGGCGCCCGGCGATGGAGGCGAACTCCTTCTCCAGCTCCTCGATCCTCCTGGTCCACTCGACCTTGAGCTGCTCCAGCTTCGCCACATCGATCTTCACGCCCTGGCGCTCGATGTCCCAGAGCAGGTGGGTGAACGGCTCCTCGACCTGCACGAACAGGTCCCAGAGCGTCATGCCGCGCCAGTTTGTGATCCTCTGCAGCTGGGTGTTGAGCGTCCGGTCAATCCTGGCCGTGAGCCAGGAGTCGTTGGCGACGTAGTCGACGACCAACTGCCTCGGTGCCTTCTTCAACAGGTCCCCGGCGGTCTCTCCCTTGCCGGGCCTTCCGAAGATGGATGCGAAATCGCCGTAGCGGATGGACGCCGGGTCGTCGGCTCCGTAGAGGGAGACGCCCAGGTCCTTCAGCTTGAGCGAGGAGCGGGAGCTGTCGCTCATCCCGGCCTTCACCAGCGTGTCGTGCGCCTTGGCTCGGATCGGGATGCCGATGTTCGCCATCATGTGGGCATCGAACTTCCAGTTGTGTGCCACGAGGATGGCGTCCTCGTCCTGCAACAGCTCCCGCAGGGGCTCGGCGTTCTGTGCTTCCAGGACCACCCGAATCTCGGGGGTGGCCAGGGAGATGTAGAGGGGAACGTCGCGGGTGATGTCCAGCCCGGTCGTCTCCGTGTCCAGGGCAACGGGGGCCTTGGACTCGCGCAGGCCACGGACGACGCCGGCTACCGCCTTGGGGTCGTCGAGCCAGATCGGCTCGGGTGCGTCGAGCTGGATCCTTTGCATGCTACCGACTCCTCAGCTCGCTCAGCTCCTCGTCGGAGGAACGGCTCACGGCAACCATCCGCCGCTGCTCCGCCAGGTCGGCCGCGAACGTCGCCGCCAGGTCGAGCGGCTCCATCAGGGCCTTGATGTCCGGCAGCAGGTTGCCGATCGGGTTCGTCTCGGGGATGAGGATCTGCATGAAGTTCTTGTCGGTACGGGCCTTGTTGATCGTCAGGATCGTGTTGAACACGTCCAGGGCCTGCGGGGACTGGCACTTGTTCGAGCACGCCTTCAGCTCGTTGACCCGGACGGGGACGCCGCACCGCTGGCAGTAGTACTTCCCCGTCCTCGCCACCTTGGCGAACTCTTCCTTCGTCTCCGACGAGAACTTCAGAAGGGTCGACCCGCACTGCGGACAGCTGAACTCGGTGGTCCCGAGCTTGCCGCCGCAGATGCACTTGTTGCGGAGCCGCTGGTTGTGATTGACCAGCACCTCGTAGTCCGGGATGGTGAACTCGACGTACCGCCGGGCGGCGTTGACCGTCGGGTATCCCTGCTCGCACGCCGGGCAGTCCCGCTCCGGGGAAACGTCACTGAGGCACATCTTCGGGTACGTCTCCTGCGGATTGTTCTTCCGCGGGATGAGGTGGTACTTCCGCAGGTGCACCACGGTGAACACCTTCCGGGGCCGGGCCGCCGTCTGTTCGCTGCCGATCTGGCACGGCAGGCACGGCTTCGGGTTCACCGGGTCCGGGCCGGCCGAGCACGGCAGGTAGACGTAGCGCGTCTTGCCGTCCAGCGTCTTGTGGTCCTTCCGGCATCCCGGCGTCTGGAACATCGGCGGAATGGCGTGCCGACGGTACCGGAAGAACGGCTCGACCGCCGTCTTCACCAGCCCCTCGTCCTCGTCGTAGAAGCGGTTCTGGTACCGCCCCTCCACCAGGACGATGCGCTCGTCCTGGCCCTCGGTCAGCCGGAGCTCGTTGAACAGGCCCATGCCCCGGGAGCTCCCGCGGCCTCCACGGGTGCTTTCCTGCGCCAACGGGTTCGCGCCAACGAGAACACTTCGTCCCTCAGTCATTGGTCCTCTCCTTGCCCCGCTTCGGGGCGGTCTTGGGCCCGTGCTCGGGCCTCGGGTAACGGAGCGCCAGGTACAGACGCTCCAGCGACTTCGCCCGGAAGACGTAGGCGATTCCGGGCGCGGCCATGATCACCTCCTGCTTGAGCGTGTCCTCAAGGTACTTCTGGAACTCGCACTGGTGGTAGAACTTCTGGAACGTCCCGATGGACGTGATGACACCGTCTCCATGCTTCTTCCATCCGGCCCGGGCCACGCCCTCCTTTTGGAGGGCCTTCCCGGACTCGGGCGTGGCCGTCCGGACAGCCACCAGCAGAACCTTCTTCGTCATCTTCCAGGCCTTGAGCAGAGCGTTCTTTCGATCCGCCGGATCCTCGATGACATTGAGTACGAAGCCGAGGTTGACGACGTCGTAGGCCTGGGCGAGGGCCAGTCCCCCCTTGCATCCCGGCTCGAAGGTGAAGATGAACCGGGAGCGGCCACGGTAGTTCGGGTCCCACCCGCTGGCCTGGAACCCCCTACGGTTCAGTCGGCTGATGTCATCCCCACGGCCACAGCCGTAGTCGAACACGCTCGTGTTCTTTCCGATCAGGCCCTCAGACAGGGCGAGGTCGATCGGTCTCGAGTGACGGGTCCTCCTGATCGCGGTCCTGCCGCGGTTGATAATCGTCTGCATCGCTTACTCCAAGCGTCTGTCTGACCTCGTTGATGGTCAGGTCGTCGGGTTGGCGAACGTCTCTGGGGTACTTCACGATCCTCACCCCGTTGGTTCTTCGGCGCAAATCGGCCGTCAACATCCTCGACGCGGATTTTCCAGTTTCGTCGTTGTCGAGGAATACCAAGAACGGCCCCCGAAGTCCAGCAAGAAGTTCCACCTGCGATCCCGCCACGGGCGCACCGCAGGTGGCCACGACGTTGCGTACGCCAGCCATGCGTACCCACATGAGGGCCTTGAAGCCCTCGACGACCACGATGGGAGACGGATCCTCGGAGTCGGCGACCCGGTAGTAGTTCCACAGCGACCACTTCGGGTTTACCTGGTAGGGGAACCCTTCGTGCGTGCCGTAGGCCCAGTACTTGGGCGCGTTTCCGTAGTAGGCGACGTAGCCGTCGTCGTCCTTCGAGAGGACGGCGCCACCGACGACGCCCAGCAGGGCTCCCTGGACATCCCGGATCGGGTACACGACGCGGAACCGCTCTCCGTCCCACCCGACCTCCATCTCGTCCAGGATCTCCCGTGCGAAGCCCGCCTTGATCAGGTTCATGGGGCGCCGGTTCAGGTACTGCCCGAGCAGGTACTCGGGGCACGGCACCCGGTCTACCCGCTTGACTTGCTCCTGCACGGCCAGGGCCTTGAGGTCGTCGACCTTCCTGCGTGCCTCCTCACGCGACAGGCCTCCGTGCTCGGTCAGCAGGCTCATCAGCGGTTTCCAGCCGGTGGCGCAGGTGAAGCAGCGCCAGCGGCTCTTGTCGAGCTGGATCTCCATCGAGGGCGATCGCTCCTGCCCGCCCTTGTGGAACGGGCAGTAGCAGATCAGCTTGTTCCCCGTCGGGTGGTGGACCCGGACATTGGGAATCGTGATCCTCATCAGTACTGCCCTTCTCCCTTGCTCAGGTGATCTGCGATGCTCTCCTCCGCGGTGCTGGTTTCCGACTCCTCCCGGAAGATGGTCTGGACAACCGATTCCTCCACGGCGTCGATGAGGGCGTTGAGGTTGTCCCGTACCCGCTTGTTCCAGTCGCGGGTCTTGCGGCTAAGGCCAATGGCCTTCTTCGAGTCGGGGTCGACAAGAGAGATCTCGGCGTCCAGAGTCGGGCCCTGGAAGGTGACCTCGACGATCAGCCGCCGCACGGCCACCCCTCCGATGCGACACCCGACCCCCTTCTTCATTTCCCCGTCTCCTCCCGGAAGCGGTCCCGCTCCAGCTTGTTGAGCGCTTTGATCAACTCGGCGTACGCCGTCTTCCTCCGGGCGGCGTTCAGCTCGTCCACCAGCTCGTCCAGGATCCGAGCGGCCGAGTGGACGATCAGGTCGTCTCGCTCAACCTCGATCTCGAGTTGGTAGCCGTACTCCGTGGAGCTGAAGCTCTGCGCCGGCCCCGGGATCTTCTGCGTGCAGATGCTGCGCACCAGGATCTTCCCAGAGGGCAGCTCTTCGAGTGAAGCCATGAAAAAAACCTCCGTGATCGGCCGGCGGGGTCATCCCCCGCCGGCCGGTCGTCCTGCTACGCGTTGAACAACGCGGTCAAGTCGATGGCCTTGGGGCCGGTATGCCGCGGCATCTCCTCCACCTCCTTGACCACGAGGTTCACCTTGTGGTCGGGGTTGGACGCCAGGGCGTTGCGGATGGCGGACGTCTTCGGCTTCACGATCTCCTCGAAGTACTCGGGGAACTGGTCCCCGAGCTGCTCCTTGGCGGTGGCGATGTCGGTGCCCATCTCGTAGGACCTCGGGATCGTCATCTTGTACAGGGGCGACTCGGCGCGATTCGCCTTCAGCGCCTTGATGTGCGCCTCGCGGGCCTCGTTGAACGAGTCGGCCAACTGCGTCAGCTCCTGGATCTCGTCCGGGTGAGCGGCCACGAAGGTGTGGAGGGCCCGAAGGCGCTCCTCCAACTTCCGGTAGGTTCGCTCGACCGGGTTGAGTCCGTTGGACTTCGTGCTCGTGGGCATGTCGTTCTCCTCTTCTCTTCGTCGGCCGTATCAGGCCGTCTTGTGGGGGCGATCACGCCCCAAGTTCTCGAACGCCTCGACCGTCCTTCGGACGTGGATCAGCTGGTCCACCGTCGCCTGGATGAGGTCGAAGTTGTGGGCCCGCCGGAGCAGGCCCGCCGGATGCTGGATCGACACCACCGGGTATCGAAGCGTGCACGTCCGGCCAGGAATCTCAATCTCGTACGTGTCTTTCGTGGCGTCCTTCAACGTCCTGAAGTTGGTGAACGCCTTGGTCGGCACCGCGCCCGCCGCCACGATGACGACGGGGTCGACCAGGTAGATCTGCTCGAGCAGCAGCGGCTTGCAGCTCTGGACCTCCTGCTTGGTCGGGGGCCTGTTGTTGCCGAGGGGGTCCACGGGACGGCACTTCACGGTGTTGGCGATGTAGATCGTCCTCCGGTCGATGCCTGCCCTGCTCAGCAACGTGTCCAGCATGTCGCCGGCGTCCCCGACGAACGGTGCGCCGCTCTTGTCCTCCTCCTTTCCCGGCGCTTCGCCGATGAGCATGATACGGGCCTCCGAACTCCCGCCCCCGAACACCACGTTCAGGCGCGTGTCGGCGAGCCCACATGCTTGGCATTTCTGAGCCTTCTGCTCCAGCTTCTGGAGCAGCTCCAGCATGATGGTCACGAAAACCTCCTTCGGGCCGCAGTGGCCCGACCATCGCGTTCCTTATGACGGAGGATTCGCACCTGTTTCACCTGCGTTGTGCATCCTTGACCTTCTTTGGGTCTTTGATCTTCATGGCACGGCCTACATCAAACCTCAAAAGGTGTCCAGTTGTATGGACCACCCATGTCGGCCGGCCAGGTATCAATCACGCGCTTGAGCGCCCGGACGAGCCCGTAGACGGGGCCCGCACCGTTGCCTAGAGCGTCCTGGATCAGGATGACTTTGGGCGCCTGCTTCCCCGGGCGGTCCCGGAGGATGCGGCCTACTACCTGCTGGAACAGGTTCTTGTCCTTGAACGGCTCGCACACGACCAGCGTGTCGAGCGTGGCGCTGTCCAGGCCCTCCTTTGCGATGCCCATGATGCCCAGGACCACCGGCGCCTCGGCCAGGACCTTCGTCCTGGTCGCCAGCGGGGTCGACCCGATGATCATGCCGGCATCCACGATGCGTTCGTTCAGCTGCTTCAGCAGGTCCTTCCGCTGGCTGATGACCAGGACGCGGCGTCCCTCGGCGACGAGCATCTTGATCAGGTTCGAGATCTCCAGGGTCCGGGCGGTGTTGGCTGCCAGGACGCTCCAGACCTTCTGGACGTTGAGTTCGCCCCAGACGGAGATCGACTTCCGGAAGGCGGCATCCTCCATCAGGTCCTTCGAGCTGACCGGCGTGTAGAAGAAGAACCGGGGTTGGAGGGACTGCTTCAAGTACTTGAACCTGACGGGGCCGAAGTGGTACTGGTACACCGCCTCCAGGCGATCAGATCTCTCGGGCGTGGCCGTCAGGCCCAGGCGTCGGCCCATGAACACCCCTGCTACTCGGTTGTAGACGGGGGCGGCCACCTTGTGGATCTCGTCGATGATGACCATCCCGAACCGGCGTCGGAGCTCCATCGGGAAGTCCGCGGCGATCGGGAAGAGGGACTGGACCGAGGCCAGCACGACGGGGCAGTCCCACTCGGACCGGCCGTCGTAGACGTGACCGATCTTGATGTCCAGCGGTCGGATGAACAGGCGGATCATCTTCTCCCACTGTTCGAGGATGGAGGTGTTGTCCGCCAGCACGACCAGGGGCACGCGGTGCTGGGCCCAGATGTGCAGGGCGACGGGTGTCTTTCCGATCCCGCAGGCGAGGGACAGGATGCCGTCGTCCTGGATCAGGCTCTTCACGGCGTCCGACTGCACGGTCAGGGACGGGTCGAGCTTGTCCAGTTCCACCACGCTCTCGATGTCCAGACGCTCGTACCCATCCGGGAAGGCCGGCCTGAGGTCCTTGTAGCCCAGGCCCAGCTTCGCGATCGTGGCCTTGAGAGAGGACCGCGATAGGAAGTGACGTGGTACGCCGATGTGGTCCTTCCGGTCCCGGAAAAGGTAGAACGTCTTCAGTGCGTTGTACGTGGACGATCCGTACTCGAAGGTCAGGGCAGACCTGATCTGCTGGACCGCGAAATGCTCCTTGGGGAGCCAGATCAGGCCGTTCTCGATGACGGTGTTCTTGTCCGACATGCGACCTCCTCCTAACGGTCGGGTCGTGGGCTGTCAATGCAGATGGCGTAAGCTCGCTTGACAGCCTGGGAAAATCTAACCTACATTCATGCCATGGGCCGTGTGTTCGACATCTACGACGACAACGGCAAGCTCCTGAAGGAGCGGGGATACCGGTCCCTCGTCCCGCTGTGGGTGAAGGAGGCAGGAGATCCTACCGGTGCCCCCGACGATCTCTTCGGCCTGGTGCAGTATCTTCCGGACGGTGGTGTGCTCCGGAAGTTCGCCTGCACGGACCGGGCGAACACGATCCTGTCGGTAGTCTACTTCCGGGAGACCGGTCGTTTCCTGGAGCCTGAGCTCCGGAAGACGGCCGCCCGAAAGATCGCGGCTGCGTGTACATGGTACGGGATGAACCCGCCGGCGGACCTGTTGAAGCAGTCGGACGTGAGCGGCACCCTCCTGGCGCCGTACTCGCCGACGCCGAACTCTCTCCCTGCGAAGCGCAGGGAGCTGGAGCGGGGGATCCAGGCGATCAAGGTCACCCCCGACAACCAGAAGAAGCAGGCGGGAGGAGCCATGGAGGAGAAGGTTGCATCCTCGCCCCGATTCGCCGACATCCTCGGCAAGCGGTTCCCACTGGACTCGGTGGTCGATGTCCAGCAGGCCAATGCCTACATGGACAAGTACGCTGCAGAGATCGAGCCGCGGCTGCGCCGCCGGATGGCAGGCGAGATCCAGAAGCGGGCCGTCGAGCTGGGCCTCCCCATCGGCCGGGCGGTCCGTGATCTGACGTTCGTGAAGGTCGCGTCCGCGGATACGATCCGTGGTCACCTCGAGGTGCGCCGGCACTTCTACGGTGAGCACACGGAACCGGCGCGGATGTTCGCCCAGCTGAAGACGAAGGTCGGATCGATCCGCCCCGCCGTGCTGGCTGAGACGATCGCCCAGATCGACGAGCAGTTCGACGGGCATCACCAGTGGGGCGTCCACATCCCCGATCCGTGGGACGTGGTGTTCGAAAAGGTCTCGCAGGACGCGAGCAACCCGGGCACGTACTCTTATGACCTGGGAAACAAACGGATTTCGGGTGATGACCTGATCCGCCTGTCGAAGATGGGTCGTCAGCAGCTCGTCGCCCGGTTCGGAGCCGAGTTCGCGGAGCAGTTCATCGCCGACCCCGTGGGCTTCTTCGATCATCTGCCCACGCCGGAGAAGCGGGTGCTGGCCAACATGGCCCACGACACCTACTCGCCGCCGGCCATGAGCGTGATCTCGTCGTAACCGCGGAGGGTCCGCGGTTCAACGCACCACGGGATGTGGTGCAGAGGAGAGAAGGAACATGACGATCTCGAAGTTGATGAAGGGCTACCCCCAGCTCGCCACCCGGTTCGTGCTGATGCCGAACGGTGTCGGCCGCGAGCTCAAGAACCTGCGCGATGCGATCGACGCCGGGTTCTTCCGGTTCGAGCACGGGATCATGAACATGAAGATCCACGGCTCGAGCGAGGCGGACATCAAGGTCGCCGGACGGACCGGCGACGTGCTGTCCTTCCTCGGCGGCTGGCCGGAGGGGTACGAGAAGGCGTCGTACACCTGGGTGTTCGGTGCCGGCCCGACCAAGACGGTCGCCGCCACGGCGGTGAAGCCGACCGAACTCGGCAACCTCATCCACATCACCTGGGCCAGTGGCGGTGCCGCGGCCGTGTCCGTCGACGGGCTCGAGGTCACCCTGACGATCAAGAACGACGGCACGACCACGCCGAACGCCCTGCAGGCGCTCGTCGCCGCCGATCCCCGGCTCAAGGGCATGATCGCCATCACGTCCCCGAGCGGGCACGGGGCCACCGGCATTCCGAACACGTTCGTCACCGGCGGCGCGGCGACGACCCAGTATCTGGCCAACGGCGCGGGCCTCGGCTGGGGCTTCGACATCCAGAACAACCAGGTCTGGGGCAACACGGCCGGCATCGCCTTCGTGGCGACGAAGCCGGGCCTGGCCGGCGCGAAGTACGAGGTGGCCTGGTCGAACACCGGTACCCTCGGCGTCACGGCGACCCGCAAGCGGTGCACCATCACCTACAACGACGGCGTCACCACGGTGGCGGCGGCGGTGGCGGCGGTCCAGGCGAACAAGATCGCCTCGGAGCACCTGACGCCGATTGCGACTGGCGACGGCCTGGGCGTGCTCACCGGCCTCGACACGAAGGTCTACAAGCTCGGGCTCGACTTCGGCACGATGGTGCAGGTCGGCGACATCTTCGCCACCATCACCGCCATCGCCCGCGACTCGGTCACCTACGACTACGGTGCCCAGGTCGGCGTGGTCGCCGCCACCACGGCGAACGCCTACTTCCGTCTCGGCCTGCTCGAGAAGGGCGTGATGAGCTTCCCGACCATCGCGTAGCCCGTCTGGATCGGAACACCCGGGTCGGTGTAGTATCCGGGTGTGCCGATGAACGCCGCATCTTTTCTCACCAATCCGGACGCCCATCCGATCGCCTTGGTGTTGCTCCTGACCGAACGGTACGGGAAGGCCTGGATGGGATGGGAGCCCGAGGCTCTCTGGACGACCCTGGCGAAGGATCTGGCTGCCCCGTCCAGCCACACGCGTGCCAAGCTGCAGGCCGGCCGGACGGTCGTGACTGGCAACGGATTCTTCGAGCGGTGGGAGATCTTCGCCCCCTGTTGCCAGGCGTTCAACAACAACCTCCCCGACTTCGAGACGTGTCGGCCGGCGTCCCTGCCGCAGCTCTACCATGCCGTCTGGACAGCTGGCCAGCTCCGCGGGAAGGTCCCCTATTCGGATGAGGTCGAGCGGTGGATCGCCGCCTGTGCCTTGAACGACGGGATCGTCTATCTGCCGGAGCCGCTCTCGTTCGCTCAGCCCCACACCCTCATGACCGAGTACCGGTGCAAGCGGTGCGGGAACGTGGATCCGGACGAGAGGACGCCCCAGTGCGACTGGTGCGGGGCACCGGCGTCCGAGCTGGAGCGCAAGCCGAAGTACCTGGACCCGTCCGTCATCGCCACGATGTGGGAGCTCGTTCGTGACAAGCCTGCCGAGAGCGTCTCGCTCGACGAGACGATCGTCGGCGTTCACCTTGCCCGCCTTCTCGTCGCCCGGGACTACCTCGACATGCGGCAGAAGCAGGCGGAGCAGCAGGTGAAGGAGCTGGGGCTGTGGAAATGATTCTCGTGGCTCGGCGGATCAAGCTGGCGCAGCAGAGGTCCCTCATCCCCGATGCCCCGGGCCTCACGACGGCCCACTACGGTGCTGATGCCCTCACCGGCATCCTCGACGAGTTTGGCCGGATCGGCAGCGACCGTCTGCCGGCTCCGCCGGCCGTGCTCCGTGCCCAGCGAGCTCTGGCCCTCCGGACGTCGAAGAAGCGGCGGACCGGTCACCAGCTGAAGGTGAAGCAGGCCCAGTTTCTCCGTGGACTCCTGAACCTCGGAAGGGGGGCGCTTGGTCTCCTCGGTCGTGGCGGACGCCAGGTCGCCCGACTGGGCACTGGTGCGTGGAGCAAGATCCGCCAGATGGGGGCGGGTGCCCGCAGTCTGATCAACCGGGGTCGTGCGGCCTGGGCCAACGCCGGACAGGAGGCGCAGGTGTTCATGAAGGGCCGGCAGGCCGGCCAGGCATTCCAAGCCGGCGAGCAGGCGATGGCGGAGGGCTTCGCCCGAGGGCGTGCGTTCCGACAGGCAGAGCAGGCGGCAGAGCAGGCTGCTGGGCGTACGGGTCGGGGCGCTGTGGAGTCCATGGAAGACGTGAATGCCCGCTTGGCCCGCGCCGCCCGGGAGGGGCGTATCGCCCGTGGCGAGATCCCGGCTCCTCGTACGCGTCCCACGACGGTGGCCGGAGGGACGAGAGGGGCCGCTCGGCGCACGGCTGCCGAGGTGGAAGAGGGTGTCGAGAGGGCTACGAGTCGGGCTGCTGGCATCGGCAAGACGCTGAAGAACGTGGGCTTGTGGAGGAAGGGCTTGCGTGACATGCCTCTGAGCATGAAGGTAGTAACCGGACTTCAGGCTCTCTCAGGTGACCCACTCGGGGCAGTTGGTAGTCTTGCCGGTCTCCCGTACTACGCAAAGGGGAAAACTGGTCTCGGAACGGCTCTTTCGCTCGGGGGAGGTTTGCTTGGCAGTACGCTCGCGGTGATCGGTCCTGGCATCTTCCGTACGAGCCCAGCTCCGGCACAGGCCGCTCAGGCGGCGGCGGATCAGGTTCCCCAGGCGCCCACGTACATCCAGCAGGCGTCGGCGAGCCCGACTCCGTACGACATGGACATGCAGTACCTCCAGCAGGATCCGCGGGGGATCTCCCCAGGCTCGTACGGCATGTTCGGTGGTGGTATGTTCGGAGGGTGATGATGACAACGTACCCCCCAATCCCTGCGTTTGATCCGCAGATGCTGCAGAAGATCGCCCATGGTACGTTTCTCCCCTGGCTACTCAAGACGAAGGGGCGGGCGCCGTGGCTTCGCCGGCTCGCCCGGTGGGGCGGTCGGCAGATGTACGCCATTGCCGGCACGCTGCCCGGGCTCTCCCGGTTGCCGAAGGTCGAGCAGACGTCCGTGCTGCGGACCATCCGGGCCGGACTCCCGGGCGCTGAGCAGGAGCTCGCGGATGCCCGCCGGCTGCTCGCCCGTGCCCGTGCGAAGAAAGGTACGACCGCGTCGGAGATTGCCGGCCTGAAGCGGGACATCATCAACGCCCAGGCCCGTCGTGACCTCGCCCGCATGGGCGGTGGCACCCTTTTCGGGTCCTTGAAGTCCCTGGCCACCCAGCCGGCCAAGACGCTCCGTCTCAACTGGAAGGCGATGAACCGACTGGAGAAGGGGATGTTTGTCGGGTCGGGGGCGTACGGTGGGTACCAGTTCATGCGACCCCAGCCGGGGACGTACGGCACGGGCCCCGACGCATTGTACGCCAACCGCGGTGAGCATCTCGGGTCCGAGATCGGAAGCAACGTGGGATGGCTCGCCACCGGTGCCCTCCCGTTCGGGCCGATGATGGGGGCGTCGCTGCTTCTTGAGCGGGCCGGTGCGATCCCGGGACGGCTCCTGGGGTGATGGAGTAGTCGATGGAGGAGTTCCGCCAGTCCCTCACCCGCAGTCCCGTCACGAATGCCGAGCGTGGCATCTCGTACCCGAGCCCGTTTTTCGACATCTCATCCACGTACCTGCCTCGGACGGTCAAGGCGCTCTTCCAGTGGTGCAAGTTCTACTTCTGGACGAACCCGCTCATCGCGTCGATTTGCCAGAAGCTGTCCGAGTACCCCATCACGGACATCATCCTGGAGTCGAACGACTCGAACGTGAAGGAGCGGTGGGAGTGGCTGCTGTTCAACCAGCTCCAGTACCGCCTGTTCGAGACGGGCATGGCCCTCGACTACCACGTCTTCGGCAATGCTTTCGCTTCCATCGCCTTCCCGTTCCGGAAGTTCCTCACCTGCGCCGCCTGTGGCGAGTCCGTCGACGCTCTCGACAACCGGAAGATCTGGCGGTACGGCGGCGATCGCTTCCTCCTGACCTGTCCGAAGTGCAAGACGCATGGGAAGGCCAAGGCCGAAGACCACTACCACCGGTCGGCCGGAGAGATCCGCCTCATCCGATGGGACCCGTCCGACATCGAGGTCATCTACCAGGAGCAGAGCGGGAAGGCGTTCTACAACTACAGCCCGCCCCCGTTCTTCCGCGCCGATGTCATGGCCGGCAAGAAGGACGTGGTCGCGACGACGCCCCAAGCGATCCTCGAGGCAATCCGGCTCAACCGCCCCGTCCGGCTGAACGAGCAGAACTTCTACCACATGAAGCGGACCACGATCGCCAATCCTGATCGCGGCATGGGCGTCCCGGTCATCTTCCCGGTCCTCAAGGACGTCTTCTACCTCCAGATCCTGAAGAAGGCGCAGGAGGCGCTCTCGATCGGCACGATCGTCCCCCTACGTATCTTCTTCCCCCAGGCCGGCGGGCCGATGCAGGACCCGATCACGACCGTGCCCCTGGTCGAGTGGAGGTCCCAACTCGAGTACGAGCTGCGCCGGTTCCGGTACGACCCGCTTTACACGCCGATCCTTCCGTTCCCGGTCGGCCACCAGCTGATCGGCGGTGAGGGACGGGCACTCCTGCTCAGCCAGGAGGTCCGGGTCTGGTCCGAGCAGGTCATCATCGGCATGGGCTACCCGCCCAGCCTGGTGTTCGGCGATGTGACCTGGCAGGGCAGCAACGTCGCCCTTCGGATGCTGGAGAATACCTTCCTCCGGTTCATCGAGCTTCGGAAACGGATGCTCGACTGGGCGATCACGAACATCTCGTCGTGGCTGCAGTGGGAGAAGGTGGACTACCACCTCAAGCCCTTCAAGATGGCCGACGACATGGCCCGGTCGAGCCGCGGTATCCAGCTCAACCAGATGGGCAAGATCTCCGACCGGACCATCCTGGGCGAGTGCGACTACGACGCCGACAAGGAGCAGGAACTCCTGGCCGAGGAGCAGAGGGACCGACTCGAGATCGCGAAGAAGCAGGCTCAGTCGACCGCCGAGATGCAGGGCGAGGCGATGGTCGTCCAGGCCCGATACCAGGCTCAGGCCCAGCTCGAGATGCAGCAGGTCCAGCAGGAAGCCAGCATGGAGTCGTCGGTCCAGACGCCCGGCGCCATCGGCGGCCCGCAGGGCATCGAGGTCCCGTACGGTGGACATGGCGGCATGTTCACCGGCGTGCCCAAGCCCGGGATGGATGCCCGCATCGTCCCCAACAAGCTGGCCCAGCAGCTCCAGGGCATGACGCCCGAGACGCGCCAGGTCTACCTCCAGCAGCTCCAGGCCCAGATGCCCGAGACGTACTTCCAGGTGATGAAGGCTCTGACGTCCCAGCAGGACCAGATGGTGAACCAGCAGGCATGGGCGAAGCCGAATCCCCAGGTCCTGCCTCCGCGTCGCCAGGGAACCTCCAGCCAGCAGACCTGATCGAAAAAAGAAGGGGAATGGCCCGGGGCCCCCGAAGGGACCCGCGGGCCTGGTAGGTCGCAGAGGTTGGTGTGATCATCGGCCGCTCAGCCATTCGATGAGCAGGGCAATGCCCAGGCCGATGAGGGCGAAGCCAGCGGCCTCGCCGAAGAGAGTCACTAGGTCTTGATGATGGCGCGGATGACGAGGATCACCCCGTCACCCGCCCGCGTGATCACGCCTTCACCTCCAGGTTGCAGACGACCGGGAACGCCTCCCGGCGGGCTTGTGGCCAACCTGGCCACCTACGCTAGATCGGCCCTCAGGCCGTGGACAGCAGCACCGGTTGCTGCTCTTCCCATCTTCCTTATGACGTCGGGCAGTTCCCCTCGTGCATGGTGGACTCACGGCCGTGGCTCGTAGTATCGTTCTCGACATGAACTCGGCAGTGACCGATCCCCAAGCCCTCTTTGCATCGCTGCGTACTGGAACCGAAGGGGCAATCGGCAGCATCTTCCCGATTGTTGGTCAGAAACACCGTCTCGAACTCGCGGGATTCCGCCTTGGGGCGGACCCGAACATGCGGGACGTCCGTTCCCAGCTCCAGGCCAAGCTCGACGAGCAGACTTGGGGCGCCCCGCTCATGGCCAAACTGGTGTTGCGGGATAACCAGACGGGGAAGGTGAAGGACCAGCGGGACATCCCCGTGGCCATGATCCCCAAGATGACCGCTACCCGTGGCTTCATCGTCGACGGCAAGGAGTACTACGTCGACTACCTGTGGAAGACGAAGCCGGGGATCTACGTCGAGCAGAAGGCCCGTGGCGTCGTCGCCAGCATTCCCCATCCCTCCCGTCGGAGCGAGATCTCGTTCGACCCCGCGAAGAGGGAGTTCAAGTTCCACGTCGGTACGACGTCGGTCCCCATCCAGCCCGTCCTCACCGCGCTCGGATTCTCCCAGACCCAGATGGCCAAAGCGTGGGGGCCCGAGATTGCCAAGGCGAATGAGGTCACCGCGGCGCGTGCCCGAACAGCATTCATGAAGCTGCAGCGGGCGCTCGGACGGCCGGTCATGGACAACCCGGACCAGCTTCGGGAGATTCTCAGCGAGGTCGAGCTCGACCCCGAGGTCACGAAGAAGACGATCGGGCAGCCGTTCCGCAAGCTGACGCCGGACGCGATGTTCCTGGCAGCCACGAAGGCCCTGCACATCGCCCGGGGAAACGCGAAGCCGGATGACCGGGACAACCTCCGGTTCAAGGAGCTCATCGGCCTGGACGACCAGGTGACGGATCGGGTGGCGAGCTACGCCAAGTACAAGGCCCGCTCGTTCAAGTCGGCTGTTGACCGGCACGACTCGATCGAGAACATCGTCCGGCCGTATACCTTCCACTACCCCATCCATACGTTTTTCAACCGCTCGGCGCTCAGCCAGCTCATCGACCAGACCAGCCCGATCGACATGCTCCGGGCGTCCACCCGCAGCTCGATCGCCGGCGAGGGGATGAGCATGCACGCCCTGGAGCACGGGGAGACCCGAACGCTGAACCCCTCTCACATGGCGTTTCTCGATCCCATCGACACGCCCGAGGGCTCTCGCACGGGCGTGAACCTCCAGTTGGCTCTCGGCGTGATGAAGGATGGGCGCCTGCCGAAGACGCTGGTCTACGACCCGCGGAAGAAGAAGTACACCTACATCACCCCGGACGAGTTCAACGACGCCATCGTGGCGTTGCCTGACCAGTACCGGAAGAAGGGCAAGTCACTGATTCCGATCGGCAAGCGGGTGAAGGCGGCCGGCCCGAACAACGACCTCCTGAAGGTCAGCCCCAGCAAGGTGGACTACGTCATCCCGAATCCCGGCCTGCTGTTGGGCCTTGGGACCGCGTTGGTCCCCTTCGCCGGCAACACCTCGCCCGGCCGGCTCGAGATGGCTGCACGGCACATGTCCCAGGCCATCCCACTGGTCTCCAGGGAAGCGCCGCTCGTCCAGGTCGCCGTGGCGGCGGACGACACGAAGCACAGCTACGAGTCGGCACTCGCCCGTGAGCACCTCCCTGTGGCGCCCGTGTCTGGAAAGGTGACATCCGTCAGCGACGACATGATCCGGATCAAGGACAAGTCGGGGCGCCTGCACGAGGTCCCGCTGTACCGATACTACCCGCTCATGGGGAAGCGTGAGGTCCTCAACGAGAAGCCGACGGTGAAGGTTGGACAGAAGGTGACGGCTGGCCAGGTACTGGGGGACAACAACTACACCCGGAACGGCACCCTGGCCCTCGGTACGAACCTCTTCAGCGTCCGCGGCACCACACCGATCTTCTGGTTCCGTGATGGTAGGGTTGTTCGCCGCCCGATTGGGGTGGTAGACACCTCCGGTCCCGCAGAGGCCTTCTCCCTGGGGGTGAACGACGGGCGACCGGTTCGCCTACCGGTCCGGCGCTACTTGGCCCACCGGACTGATCAGCGGATGCTTCGCGTGCGGACCTGGACTGGCCGCCAGGTTGACGTCACGGTGCACCACAGCCTGGTGACGATCGCCGGGGACGGCCGTTTGGTCGAGATCAAGGCCGAGGACGCAGCCGTTGGTACGTTCCTGCCCCGACTGGCCCAGCTGGATTTGCCACAGACAGAGGAACGACTCGTCTTCGAGTCGAGACACCACAAGCGGCTCGATGTCTTCTTGGATGAGGACCTCGGCTGGCTGATTGGGATGTACCTCGCCGAGGGCAACCCCTGGCCCAGCAGAGGGCCGGCTAAGGCGCTGAGCATTGCTGTGACGGCGCCCGAGCTCGTCGATCGCCTGCACCGTGTCGTTCGAAAGATCTGCGGCCCGGTGACGATCCGGAAGGCTTCTACGGGACGGGCGTGGCTCATCTACTGCTCCCCGCTCGCTCAGGGGCTCTCCGACTTGTTCGGGTCCGAGTCGTTCAGCAAGCATCTGCCGGATGTTGTGTGGAACAGCCCGGTCCACTTCCGCCGGGCACTTCTCGGCGGTTACTTGGATGGAGACGGGACGGCGACCAAGGATGTCGTGGCGTTCTCCCGCTCGAAGGACCTGCGCGACGGGATGTCCGACCTCTGCCTGTCGCTGGGCATCGACACCACTCTCGTGTGCTACACCGTCGAGGAAAAGCCGATGTACGGTGTACGGGTGGCCAACCGTCACCTGGGAAAGCTGCCCGCTCTCACCCGCAGCCGCAAGCAGCAGGGTGTCTTGAAGCTCCGTGATCGGTCGACACGGGCCGACTGGCACGACATGATTCCGCTGTTCGAGTCGGCGGTCGAGCCCTACCGAAGCCTCCTGCGGAGTCAGTATGGTGGGCGCCTGCCCAAGACCAAGGCGCATCTCTACCGACGTGGATACGTGAACCGGTCGGACCTGCTCAGGACCTTGGCCCTCTATGAGGGAGGGGTTCCGGAACTCGACCGGTTGCGGCAGTTGGCAGAATCTCCCGTGTGTTGGGATCGGATCCGTTCCGTCGAGGATGCGGGTTTCGACGAGTGGGTTTTTGACCTTGATATGGGGGAGAATCCTAACTTCGCCGTGTCCAACGGCCTGGTCGTGCACAACACGGCTCTGTTGCCGATGCCGGGCCGGACGTTCGAGGACGCTCTCGTCGTCAGCGAGGGGGCCTCGAAGAAGCTGACGTCCGAGCACATGTACAAGTTCCACGCCTCGCCCGTGGAGGTGGATCTGGTTGAGCCGAAGAAGTTCCAGGCCTACTACCCGTCGGCCTACGACCGAACCCAGTTGGCCAAGATCGATAAGAGCGGCGTGGTGAAGCCGGGGACCGAGGTGAAGCCCGGAGATCCGCTCATCCTGGCCCTCCGTGAGCAGACGCTCACGAACGAAGCCATGGCGTTGAAGAAGATGCACCGGGTGCTGGCGAAGCCGTACCTGGACGCGTCCACGACCTGGGACTCCGACTACCCGGGGAAGGTCGTCCGGGTGCACCGCACGCTCGAGGGTGTGGTGAAGGTCCATGTCGCGGTCCAGGAGCCCCTCGAGGTCGGCGACAAGCTCTGCTACTCGGAGGACACCGAGGTGCTGACTCGTCGGGGATGGGTGCCCATCGCCCGGCTCACGCTCGACGACGAGATCGCGACGCGGGCGTCGGATGGGTCCTTGGTGTACCAGGAACCTGACCACATCGATCGATTCCCGCACGACGGCCTGATGTACCATGTCCGGACGCAGCAGCTGGATCTCCTCGTGACCCCTGACCATCAGATGTACGTCCGCCCGCGGGGGGAGGCTGATTTCCGGTTGATCAAGGCCCGAGACATCATGGGCAAGCGGGTCGAGTACCAGAAGGGTGCTAACTGGCGGCAGCCCGATTCGCTGAACTTCAAGCTGCCGTCCGTCACGATGACGATGGGATCCCATTCGTGGTCCACGGGTGAGCTGGATCTGCCGATGGACCCGTGGGTCGAGTTCCTGGGCTACTTCGGCGCCGACGGATATGTCAACCGGAACAAGGGCAACTACACGGTCGTGATCGTGAAGGATCGGGTACGGTACCCCGGCCTCTACAAGCGCATCGTCGAGGTCATCGGGGAGCTCGGCTACAAGCCGATGCAGCATCCTGATCGGATCTTGTTCAACAGCAAGCAGATGTTCTGCTGGCTGGAGACGTTGGGGAAGCGTCGGGAGAAGAGGATTCCGGAGTTCGTTCGGGGGCTGAGTCCCCGGCAGATCCGTCTGTACCTCTCGGCCTATCAGGCGTGCGACGGGCACCAGGACAGGAAGGGGGTCGGGTACATCACGGCCGACTCGTTGGAGATGGCCGGTGTCGTCCAGGAGCTGTGCCTGAAGGCCGGGTGGGCCGGCAACATCCAGAGACGCGACCCGGAGACGGAGATGTTCTCTCCGGTGACGGGAAGAGCGCCGTACGCCCGGGCTGGTAGTCCGTCGTGGGTGGTCCGGCTGGTGAAATCGAAGCTCACCCCGGTGGTGAACCACGGGCACACCAAGAAGCAGTCGGCCCAGACGGAGGAACTGGTTTCGTACACCGGCTTCGTCTACTGCTGCGAGGTACCGAATCACGTCCTGTACGTCCGCCGGAATGGGAAGCCGGTGTTCTGCGGGAACACGACTCGCCACGGCGTGAAGGGGGTCGTCGTCGACATCCGTCCCGACTCCGAGATGCCGAAGACGAAGGGCGGGCGGACGATCGAGTTGGCGATCAACCCCCACGGGGTCGCCTGTTACGACGACAGGACGGAGATCCTCACGTCGGAGGGCTGGGTGCCCGCCCCTCAGATCTCCCTGGATCATGTCTTCGCCACTGTTCGTCCTGGAACACTCGAGTTGGAGTTCCAACCCCCCGATGAGATCCATCATCTTCGTCATCACGGGAAGATGTACCGTCTGATCAACCAGCAGTTGGATCTCATGGTCACGCCGAACCACAACCTCTTCACCGCTCCATGCAGCGACCGCATCGAGAAGCACGCTGATCTGAACAACGAGACGACCCAGAAGTCGTACCGTCTGTTGCCCGCCGAGGATACGATTGGGCATCGTCGCCGGTTCTTGAAGGCTGCTCGGTGGTCCGGAGCTGCCCCTGTGGATGTGGTCATCGCCGAGGCGTCGCGTCTTCAGGGTCAGACGGGTCCGTACTCCCTGGGATTCCGGGTGTCGTCCTTGATGTGGGCGGAGTTCCTTGGGTGGTACCTGGCCAAGGGGAGTACGTACGAGGTCACGGGGACGGGCCAGTATCGGGTCCACATCTCGCAGAGCCGGAAGACCAACCCGGAAAAGTACCGGGAGATCTGCGATCTGTTGGACCGCATGGGACTCTCCTACTCGGCCGGCAAGAACGACATCACGATCACGAACAAGGCCTTGTTCGAAACGCTGAAGCCCCTGGGACGGGCTCATGAGAAGCGGATTCCCAGGGAGATCCTGGGCTGGCCGGCCGGGCACCTTCAGGCGCTGCTGACGGCCTACATCAAGGGCGACGGTTACGTACGCAGCGACAGGGGGGATCGTGCCAGTACGACGTCGGCCGGGCTTGCCGATGATCTTCAGGAACTTGCCCTTCGTCTCGGGATGTCCGCCAACATCACCTTCCGAGGCGAGCGCGTCGTTCTTGACCGGCACGGCGTGGCCCACGTCTGTCGCCCGCAGTACGTGCTTGTGTTCAGCCATAGGTGCGTGACGCCTCGTACGAATACCAGCCCGGCCACGAAGAGACGACAGGTTGAGGAGTGGGTCGAGTACGACGGGTGGGTGCATTGCGCGGCCGTGCCGAACGGTACGTTGGTCGTCCGGCGGAACGGCAAGATCGTCGTCTGCGGCAACTCGCGTATGGCGGCCGGCCAGATCTACGAGATGGCCTCGGCCAAGATCGCCGAGAAGCGGGGAAAGCCGATCCGCGTCCCGAACTTCCTGCCGGAGACCGACTATGGCGAGACGACCCGGGAGGCCCTCAACAAGCTCGGCGTCCCCGACCAGGACGAGATCGTTGACCCGACGACCGGGAAGACGATCGGCAAGGCGCTGACCGGACCGTCCTACGTCCTGAAGCAGCGGCACCAGGTCGACCGGAAGATGGCCGCCCGTGCCGCCGGCCCCGGCTTCTCCTACGACGTCAACCGGCAGCCGAAGGGCGGCGGGGAGACGGGCGGGCAGTCGCTGGGCGGGCTGGGCAACATGGCCCTGCTGGCCCACGGCGCCCGATCGCTCCTGCGGGAATCCCACACGTTCAAGGTTGATGCAGACCAAGCGGACGAGATGTGGCGAGCGATTCAGACGGGCGCGGTCCTGCCGCCCCCGAAGCTGACGTTCGCCCACCGGAAGTTCCAGGACTACGTCCGGGCCCTCGGCGTCAACATGGAGAAGAAGGGGTCGCGGGTGAAGCTCATCCCGATGACCGACAAGGAGGTTATCGACTCGACCCGTGGTGAGCTGAAGCGGCCCGGCCTGATGTTCCGCGCCTCCGACATGGCCCCCGAGGAGGGCGGCTTGTTCGACCCGTTCGTCACCGGCGGCATCCAGGGAGAGCACGCGGCCCGCATTACGCTGGCCGAGAAGCTCCCGAACCCGTTCCTGGAACGCGGCGTGATGGCCCTGACGGGTCTCAAGCAGCAGGAGCTGCGGGACATCATCGCCGGAAAGTCCGGCATCGTCAGCGGCGTCGTTGTGGACCGGAAGACCCCCGGTGCCGTGACCGGGTCGAAGGCCATCGAGAAGATGCTCAGCAGCATCGATCCGAAGAAGGAGATGAAGGCACTGCAGGAGAAGCTGCCCAGTCTCAGTGGGGCCGAGCTCGACAAGGCATCCCGGCGCTACCGTTACCTCAAGGCCCTGCTCGACGCCGGCTTCACGAACCCGGCTGACGCCTACATGACCAAGCACCTGTACGTTCCGCCCCCGTCGATGCGGCCGGTGCAGATCCTGGCCAGCGGCGCCATCATCCGTGACTCGATCAACGAGCTCTACAAGGGCGTCGGGATCATGAACGAGCGGCTGAAGGACGCGCCGGTTGAGGCCCCCGAGAGCCGGAAGGGGCGAACCCGCCTGGCTCTGTACGACGCCGTTGGTGCCGCCATGGGGACGTTCGCGGGCGGCAAGTCCGTCCAGGGCGCGGAGATGCACGGTGCCCTGGACGTCCTGACCGGCGTGGGTAGCCCGAAGTACTCGTGGTTCCAGTCCAAGCTTCTCAAGGGCCGCCAGGACCTCTCGGCCCGGTCGACGATCGTGCCTAACCCCGATCTGACGATCGACGAGATCGGCATCCCGCGACCCATCGCCAACGCTGTCTACCGCCCATTCATCGTGCGGGAGCTGAACCGGCTGGGGTACGCTCCGCTCGAGGCCCAGGAGCTGATCCGGAAGAACGACCCGTTGGCCAGGACCGCCCTGGAACGGGTGATGCAGGATCGCCCCCTTCTCATGAAGCGGGATCCCGTCCTCCACAAGTACGGGGTCATGGCGTTCAGGCCGAGGATCGTCGGTGGCCGCGCCATCCACGTCCCCCCGCTCATCACCGCCTCGATGGGGGCCGACTTCGACGGCGACGCCGTCAGCCTGTACGCCCCCGTCACGAACAAGGCTGTTGGTGACGCGAAGCGGATGTTCCCCTCGGAGAACCTGCTCAATCCCTCGACAGGGAGGCCCGTCTTCACCCCCAGCAACGAGATGAACGTCGGTCTCTACCGTCTTTCCCTGTTCGGCAAGGACACGGGGCGGGAGTACAAGACTGTGGAGGAGGCGGCGAAGGCGGTCGCCGCGGACAAGCTCGACCTGACCGACGTCGTGACGATCGCCGGGAAGAAGACGACGGTCGGCCGTCTCCTGGTCCACCGCGCCTTGCCCGAGCCGGCGCGGGACGACCGGCTGATCTCCGACCCGAACTACACCCTGACGTCGAAGCGGGTGGACGAGCTGCTGTTGAATACGGCGAAGAAGGACCCCGGCGCCTACGCCGCGGCCGCGCAGAAGCTCATGAACCTGGGCAACGCTGCGATCTACGACAACCTCTTCTCGATCTCGATCAAGGACTTCAAGCCGGACAAGGAGACGCGCCGGAAGTACTTCGAGGCCGCGGACCGTGAGGTCGCCAGGATCCTGGCATCGAAGGACCCCGAACGGGAGCAGAAGGCTATCGCCCGATGGGCTCGTGTCGGCCAGGAGATGATGGCCGAGCACATCAAGAAGCCGGGTACTCAGGTGAACAACCTGTGGGTGATGAGTCAGGCCGGGGTGAAGCCATCGCCGATCCAGTACCAGCAGATCACGATGGCCCCCGTCCTCATGACGGACGCCAAGGGCAACCCGATCCTGGCCCCCGTCGACCGAAGCTACTCCGAGGGGATGGACACCGCCGGCTTCTGGCTCACGTCCCTCGGTGCCCGAACGGCTCTCATCAAGAAGGGCATCGAGGTGCGGGAGCCCGGGTACCTGAACAAGCAGATGGTGGCCACGGTCGGCAACCAGGTGGTCGTGTCCGACGCCCTCCCGAAGGAGGGCATCGCGATGGACGTCGATCATCCCGACGTCGTGGACCGCTACTTGGTCGAGCCGGTGAAGACGGCGAAGTTCAACCTGAAGCGGGGCACGCTCCTGACGCCCGAGATCGTGGACCGGCTGAAGAACGCCCGGGTGAGCAAGGTCGTCGTCGCCTCGCCGCTCACGTCCCCCCACGGGGAGGGCATCTCGGCCAAGGCGTACGGCCTGATGCCGAACGGCCAGCTGCCCGAGATCGGCGAGAATATCGGCGTCATGGCCGGTCAATCGATCGGCGAACGGCTGGCCCAGCTGATGCTCAAGGCAACCCACTTGGGTGGGGTCTACGAGGCGGGTGCCGGATCGTCGGCCGTGAACCAGATCCGGCGCATCAAGGAGCTGCTGCGCATCCCGCGGGAGATCCCGAACCCGGCCGTCCTGTCCCCCGTGGACGGGAAGGTCAGTCGCATCACGCAGGACCCCGCCGGCGGGTGGAATGTCACGCTGTCCGACTCCCGAGGGAGGGAGAGTGACCACTACGTCCCCGGCACTCGGAAACTGCAGGTCGCTGTCGGCCAGGACGTGAAGAAGGGCCGACCGATCACGGACGGCGACGTCAACCTTCACGAGCTCCTGGACATCGGCGGCGTGGACCAGGTTCGGAAGCAGATCGTGAACGAGCTGGACGGCATCTTCCGCCCGCTCGGCATCCGGCGCCGGAACATCGAAGTGCTGGCGAAGGGAGTCACGAACACCGCCGTGGTCGAGGATCCCGGCGACGCCCATGACCTCGTGCGCGGCCAGTACGTCAATCTGTCGGCCATCCGGGAGCTCAATGCCACCCGGTTGAAGGGGAAGAAGCCGGTGAAGGTGACACCGGTCCTGTCCGGCATCTCCTCGGCCCCTCTCGACAACACCGAGGACTGGCTGAACAAGATGAACCACGAGCGCCTGCGCGAGTCCATGGTCGATGCGGCCCTCGAGGGTCACGTCTCGGACATCTCGGGGTACAACCCCTACTCGGCAATGGCCTTCAACGAGCGGTTCGGAGAGGGCATCTCCAAGAAGCCGGGGGCGTACTGATGGAGAAGATCGCGGACGTCGTGGCTCGCCTTGGTGAGCTGGCCTGGATGAGGAAGAACGCTGGCGGGCGGGCCTACGTCCGCCTCTTGCCCCGTGAGGGTGAGCCGGTTATGGTCCACGTGGAGGTGGCACTCGGCCCTGATGAGCAGCGACAGGGCCTGATGTACCGGGAGAAGTTGGAGGACGGCGAGGGGATGCTCTTCCCGTCCCGGTTCCCGGCGCCCAAGTCCTTCTGGATGAAGAACGTGCCGATCCCGTTGGACATGATCTTCGCTGATCCCGATGGGAGGATCGTCCACATCGAGCACAGCGCCCCGCCCTACTCGGAGGATCCGAAGGGGACGACGGAGCCGGTGCAGAACGTGATGGAAGTCCCTGGCGGGTTCTGCGAGCGGCACGGCATCCGAGAAGGTGACATGCTCGAGGTTCTGGGATGACCAAGCCACTGTTCCCAGGCTCGCCCGTTGTCGGGCGCGACAAGGCCAGTGGGATCCTGTTGGCCCGCGTCATCGACGTGAACGCCTCCCGGCACACGGTTTCGATCATCACTCAGCAGTCCGGACGTCGGTACACCGACATCCCGCTCATGTACCCCTATGCCCACCCGGAGCGAGGCGAGGGGTTCTACGTCCTGCCGGAGATCGGGGCCCCGTGCTGGATCGCCACCGAGGGTTCCGGTGGCTCGCCGGTCGTACTCGGATTCGGCGCTGTTCCGAAGGTCGTGACCTCGGGTACCCAGGACGATCCGAACGCTCTTCCGCAGGCCGGAGACGAGGCGATGCCGTCCTACGCCACCAGGCGACCGAAGCGGGTCCCCGGTGAGTTCGGGTTCACGTCCCGAGACGGGTCGTTCCTGCACTTCCGGAAGGGCGGCATCGTCGAGCTCGGGGGTGGGGGTGCATGCCAGCGCCTGTTCATCCCCCTCTCGAACCATCTGATCGACATCTGCGAGGGGATGAAGCAGTTCACCGCGGCCGGCATGACCGTCTTCGACTCAGACCGGGAGGAGGGGGAGACCGGCGAGGACGCGAAGTGCATCTGGCGGGTGATGGTGAAAGCGAACGCCGGGGACTCGTCGACCGGACCGGACAACGTCACCCGGGAGGCCTCGGTCATGCTTGAGGCCGGCAACCTGGGGAGCGGGCGGTTCCGTCTCACCGTGTCCCCGATTGGCATCGACCTCAAGGATGGCAGTGTCGCGGCCGGCGGTGAAGTCTACACGTTCGAGGTGGACGTTTCAGGAAAGGAGACTGTGATCGCCAACGGCGCCGTCGAGCACGTCTACAAGAGCACGTTCGACCTCAAGGTCACCAACAACCAGACCGAGAGCTGTGCAGACCGGGACACGACGGTGAACACCTGGACGATCCATGTCAACGTCCTGATGGATGTGATGGGTACGGCCCAGTTTCGGGGCAACGTGACGATCGGGGGTAACCTGGTTCTGGGGGCGGGGATGGGCTCGGGTGGAATCATCCCGTCGGGATGGATGCTTGCACCCGTGCAGCTCGCGGAGTTCATCGGGAAGTACAACTCGCATACCCACTCCCCTCCCGGTGGCCCTATCACTCCTGGTGGGACGTATCCCTGATGACGATCCGGGTCACCAGCGAGGGGGTGCACGAGGATCTGACGTCCCAGATCGACGGACAGCAGACCACCTTCACGACCACCTATAAGTACATAAGCGGGACGCTTCGAGTTCGTCTCAACGGCGTCGAACAGGGGCCGCTCCCCGGATCCTGCGCCGAGGTCACTGAGACAACGTTCATCTTCATCCCCTACGTTCTCAGGCCGCCTGACACCCTGTTCGTGGTGTACAGTCCGAAGCCGGTGTAGATATGGCGGAAGTACCCCCGGCAGTCCGTCGAGAACAGATTCAGGACAACCTGAACGCCCCGCTCTCCTACGCCAACGGTGTCGAAGCCCAGCAGCCAAACGAGCTGCCCACGAAGAACTACGTCGACACCCATGGTGGAGCCGCCGGCAGTGAGAACAGCCGGATCGCCAACATGGTGGAGACAAGTGAGACGACGTACTTGGTCGTCGGCTCCATTGGGTTCGACGCGGCCGATTTCTCCGGCAAGACGATCAAGTTCGTGGCCGTGGCGGCGCAGACGGGCGTCAATATCATCGGCTACGTGCAGCTCTACAATCTGACGACCGCATCCCAGGTGGCACTCCTCACGGTCTCGGGTGGAACGCCCACCCGGTACGAGAGCAGTGCTCTCAACCTCCCGTCTGGGATGAATATCTACGAAGTCCGCGTGAAATCTGGCGATGCTGCAGAGAGCTTGATCCTCTACGGGGCCCAGCTGGAAATGAGGTGATCCATGGCGTGGAAGAGCGTGGTTGGGGCTACGTTCACGGACATCGCCGACTTCCTGACGAACGGCACCAACGGCTTGTACAAGACCCTCACGACCGACATGGGGTGGACCCTCCACAACAAGATCGATACCTATGACCAGATCTTCAAGTCCACCGGGGAGGACGGGACCGAGGTCATCTTCGTCCGCATCACTGGCTCCGGATCCCCACCGACGGAGGTCATCATCCGGATCGCCACCTGGTACCCGTCGAGCGGTACGCCGGCCAACGACAGCAACGAGGTGGGGACGAGCGGAGCCACGAGTTTCCAGCTGAACAACTCCGCCTCCCACATCGGCTGGATCTACGGTGACAAGGACTACGTCGTCATCACCAACAAACAGGACGGCTACTACAGCACGTTCGGCTTCGGAGTGATCAAGAGGCTTTCGCCCACCCACTGGTCGGGGCGAACAACGGCGATGAATGCCGAGACGATGGGAGCCGGCGACACGGTGGTGGAGGTCGGCAGCACTACGAACTTCACCGCCGGCCAGAAAGTCTGGATGATCAACGTCGGGGACACCAACAAGGGCAAGGGCCTCCGCTGCACGGTCAAGAGCATCGACGACATCAACAAGACGCTCACCCTCACCAACGACTACGGGAGCAGCATGTCCTTCGACGCTGGAGCCCTGATCGCCTTGGACCCGATGCCGGTCTGCATTCATGGGTTTAGCTACATCTTCGGCGGGTACTACCGAGGATGCCCGAGCCATGCGCTCTCGTTCCTCTATGATCCGGCCGAGACAAACTTCCAAGGGGCGGCCCAAACCACCCCCACCCATAGGGCCGGTAGCTCCGCGATCGGGCAACGCTACAACCTACGGTACATGAGTCAAGACATGTACTACAACACGATTGGCCCTGCAGCGAGGGGTGAGTTCGTGGTCGAGCCGACGTTCATCGTCGGACATCTCGGTTCGAACTGGTCGAAGACTACCGGCGCGGAGCAGCTTCGGGGATACGACGATCGCATCTGCAGTGTAACCTACGGTAGTACCATCTCCCCGGAGGACACTCTCAAGGACGGCTCCACCAGCTGGATCGTGTTTGCGGATCCCTGGGGGACGACGTACTTTCCTGACTACTTCAAGCGCATCGCGGTCAGGACGGTGCAGTAGATGGCTGAGTACTCCGTCATCGTCATTCCGGAGGCCGCGAAACCTCGGCTGGTGGAGAGAACCGCCGGGACGACGGCGTCCATCGAGAGGGACGTCGTGTACGCAGCAGTGGCGGCGAAGGAGACGGCCGCTCGGGTCCAGTTCATCAACCGCGGGTACCATGCCAGCACCTCGACGTACTACTACTGGACGTCCTTCGATCACATCGACAGCTCCGGAGCGTACTGGCCGTACGGTAGCAGCCCATCGTTCAGTGAGATCAGCGACGTGATCGGGATCACGCGGATTCCGGCGCCCGAGTAGGAGGACACCATGAGGAAACCGTTGCTGCAGCATTCGGCATCGACTACGAGAAGGAGGGGTGGGACTTCAACGCCGACGTCGGCTTGTTCATGAAGGCCCGTTGACGCTCCTGGCCACCCCGTAGCATGATGTCGGTGTTGTAGGAGGACGCCCCATGCAGCCTCTGTTCGTCGAACCCCAGCTCGTGAAGAAGGCTCAGCCGACCGGCGGTCAGCTCCCGACCAACTCGGCCGAATGGCCTGTCCGGATTCGGGACGAGTGGGCGAAGACGGCACCGTTCGCTTCTGGTTTCCCTGCGGAAATCGTCATCTCGGAGAAGGATGACGAGAAGGGGTACGCGTTCGGGCACATCATCCTCACCAGCAAGACGAGCCTCCAGGCCGGTCAGGCGATCGGCCAGCTCGGGGCCCAGTTCGGCGTCCGCACCGTCAAGGTGCCGGTGATCATCGAGGACTTCCAGCTCTACCCCTTTGACATGCTCGTCACCGAGGACGGTGCCCTCCTGCCGCTCAACGAGGGCCGTCTCCGTGAAGCCTTGTTCCGTCCGTCCCTGGTGGATGTGCCGGCAAAGGGGCCCGGCAACGAGCTGTTCGGCGGTGTTCTCTACCCGCCGATGCGCGAGGCGAACCTGACCAAGGCGAGTGCCTACCCGATGCTTGAGGGCATCGCCGACACGATCGAGAAGGAGCAGGTGGACCGGCTGGCCCGGGACGTGTCCCGCAGCGGCATGACGGGGAAGATCGCGGCCGACCCCGACCTCTGGGGCTACTTGGACATCGTCAACCACCTGAAGACCCGCGAGCCTCTCACGAAGAGGGCGGCCCTCTCGGCCATCACGCCCGACGTGGTGCTGATCCGGCGGGAAGAGGGGCCGACCTACGTCGTGAAGACGGCTGTGCGTGGCGCCTACGACCCCCAGGAGTACACATTCGACCGGGGCCAGGCCCTGCGCACGTTCGGTGACAAGAAGGTGAAGGAGGCGGATGCCAAGGGCATCGTGATCATCATCCGCCGCAAGCCGGGCATGGACGAACCCTCGATCGGCGGAGGGCCCGACTCGTTCGGCATGGACAGCAGCGGTCCGTGTCGGGCCATGGACGTAGGCGGCAGCCCGATGATCGGGCACCTCTTCTCGAAGATCCGCAGCATCCTGTCCGGAGACGACATCCCGATGAAGCTCTTCTCGGACGGTCACCGGTTTGGGATGGGCGAGGACATCGGCGCCTCGCCCTGCGGTGAAGCCCCCGAGCTGGAGTCGGGTGTCCCCTCGGGCACCGGCGTGTTCTGCTGGGAGGGGGACGAGGGAAAGATCTGCACCGAGCCGCTGAACGCCCACGGCATGACCGTGGAGAACGGCAGGAAGTCCTATCTCGTCGAGACGCTGGCGGGCCAGCGTGTCGCCGTGGTTCCATCCACGCAGGCCCAGACGGTCATTCCGGGTGGTGACGGCTTCACCCTCGTTCCGGCCTCAGCCCGGTGGATCCGCCTGGGCGACAAGATGGTGCGCTTGGCGACCTCCGCCGAGGCGGGGGCACAGATGGAGGCGAAGACGGCCTCCACTCGTTGCCGTGTCCGCTACTCGGGCGGCCAGTTCCACTTCGAGGGGTGGCCCCTGCGGAAGCTCGGTAACCTGACCGGCGTTAGCCCGACCGACGCCATGTTCGTGTGCGGCTTGATGGGCTTCTCCAAGACGTCTGCCCAGCATGTCCTGGCCCGGACCATGAAGAAGCTGTCGACCTACGTCGTGGGCGTCCCCGAGATCCGGACCTACGACGAGATGGAGAAGGAGGCCCGTGCCCGGACCGCCGAGGCGGTGAAGGAGGCGAGGGCCCTGGCGCTCCCGTTCTTCGTGAAGGAGGCGGCCGGCCTGGGCGATCCGCAGTCGGTCGACGCCGTCCTCTCCCTCGGTTTCCTGAACCTCGACAACGTCGCCCGGTTCGTCACCTACATCCCGCACCTGGAGGCCACCATCCGCAAGCTGTGCCTTCTCCTGCTTTCGGCCCGCCTCGGTCTTTCGGAGCTGCCCCAGGATCATCTGTCCCGGGCCATCTCGGCCATCGAGCAGGCTCTGGGCGGCCTGCGTCGTGTCGCTCTCCGCCTCTCGCCGGTGAACAGCGTTCTCTCGTAGTTGCCGAACTCCTTCTTTTTTGCCACGATGTTGCTGTGCGTCGGTCTCCTGCCGAGTACTACATCCGGTACCGCCTGATCACGGACCGGACGAAGTCCACCGACGACATCGCCAAGGACCTGGCTGACGAGCTCGTCTTTGCCCCCAACAAGAAGTACCTGGAGGAGATGCGTCAGCGCATCGTTGTCCCATCGTTGTTCAGGCCGAAGGATCTCCGGGACTTGGTCACGCAGACGTTCCTCCGGTCCCAGGGCGTATGGACGATGTTCCACCAGCCAAGCGCCACGCTTGAGGCGCTGAACGTCTTCGGGGACATGGGTGCCCGGTCCCTGCTCCAGGCCCTCATCGCCGGACCTCACGCCGACCAGGTCGTGCTCGACGTTTTCCGGAAGCGGGCCGCCATGCCCCTCTCCGAGGCCGGCCTGGCCGAGTTCAAGCACTACTTCTGGAATCTGAAACTCCTGACCCTGGAGGAGCTGGCCGACTACGTCGCGGCCTTCCTGCACGACCGGACCCTACTGCGCATCCTGCGGCTGCCGAAGTCACCGGCCAACATGTTCGTCTCGATGTACAAGCTCGGCATCCACCCGAAGGAGCTGGATGAGGCCGAGAACTACAAGACGTTCCAGATCATGTTCATGGCCGACGCCCTGGAGACATCACAGACGATGGAGTGCGGTCTGCCCAGGGCTACGGCCACGAAGATGCTGTTCGAGGGGTACGATCTCGCCCGAGAGAAGCGGGAGGCCCTTGCTATCAGCCGCGGCGATATTACGGATCGTCTGCTGGCTGCGGTGGCGGCGAGCCGAGACATGGAAGGCACGACGCTCATCGATCTGCAGCAGGGGAAGCCCCCCACTCCGGTGGGCCTGTTGCCGAAGGAGCAGGGGGACATCGATCTCGAGGACGAGGAGGAAACCGCGAATGGGTGAGCAGGCTGACATCCTGGATGAGACCGTCGAGACGAAGGCCGAGCCGGTGCGGTTGAAGGAGCTCATGTCGGTGAGCGCCGGCATGCGGTGCGAGTACGTCGTGGACCGGGAGAAGGGGAGGACCCAGCTCCACCTCTTTCTCACGCCCAACTCGCCGACGCCCGTGACCGTGTTCCCCAAGATGGGCGACGTCCTGCGGGACATCCTCGCCCGCGTCTTCGGCCAGGGCACCAAGTCGGAGTGGGTCCCCGAGGTTGCCTCCTGGTACATCGAGGTACCGAGGGTGATGCCCGACGACGGGACGATCGCGGCGACGGCCCTGTTGAAGGAGATGCCGAACCAGGCTCATGCAGGTCGTTGAAGCTACCCGGAACGATCCGGTCCAGGTCCTCCCCTCGGAGTGGGTGAAGTTCGCCTTCGATATGCCCCAGAAGGGGCGGCTGCGTCCGTTCTCGTTCCGGAAGAGGGAGTACCTGATCCCGATCTACGATCGGCCCGACCGGCACATCCTCTTGATGTTCGGACGGCAGTCGGAGAAATCGACGACGTTGGGCAACAAGCTGCTGGCCCTGATGGCACTGCTGCCGTACTACAAGGTCCTCTACGTCTCGCCGTCGCAGACGCAGACCAGGAAGTTCTCCCAGGACCGCATTGCACAGCCGCTCGTCGTCTCGCCCCGCCTTCGGGAACTGGTCGGGGCAATCTCTCCGGACAATATCCACCAGAAGGTGTTCGTCCGTAACCAGTCGTCGATCGAGCTCCGGTACGCCTTCCTGAATCCCGACCGGGTCCGCGGCGTCCCGGCCGATCATCTCGTTATCGACGAGCTGCAGGACGTCTTCATCGACAGCGTCCCGGTACTGGAGGAGACCCTGTCGGCATCCGACCGGCCGACGCATGCCGGTTGGAAGACGATGGCCGGCACCCCAAAAAGCCTCGACAACACGATGGCCCACTACTGGTCGCTCTCGACGCAGAGCGAGCTGGTGATTCCGTGCGAGCGGCATGGCGAGACCAACCGTCCCGGGACCTGGCACTGGATCATCGCCGGCGAGGCCAACATCGGGAAAAAGGGGATGATCTGCGAGAAGTGCGGGAATCTGGTCAACCGGTACCATCCCCTCAGGGGCTGGGTCGACACGGTGCCGGGGGCCAAGATCCGAGGCTACCGCCTCCCCCAGATTCTGGCGCCCTACGTCAAGGACAGCCAGTGGGACGAGAAGATCATCTACAAGTACAACTCCTACGGCCGGGCCCAGTTCCTCAACGAGGTGCTCGCCATCCCGTGGGAGCAGGGAGTCCGGCCGATCACCCAGGGCGAGATCATGTCCTGCTGCGACCCCGACTGGAAGATGACCCGGGAACAGATGAAGGACGCCCTGCGCTGGTACACCCAGCGGGAGGTCTTCGCCGGCATCGACTACGGATGCCATGATGACCAGACCAGGGTCCTGACCAGGGACGGGTTCAAGTTCTTTCGAGATCTCACGATGGACGACTACGTCGCCCAGTTCGATGAGAAGACCCGGGAGATGACATTCGTCCACCCGACCGCGATCACCGTGAAGGAGATCGACAGCTCGCTCTACCACTTCGTCGGCAGAGGCGTGGACATGATGCTCACGTCGGATCACCGAATGCTGGCTCGGGGGGCCGCAGGGGGTACGTGGGGTATCGAGCCGGCCCGGGTCACGGCGGCTCGTCGTAGCGACGTCGAGCTGCGCGGGTATGTCACTTGGAAAGGTGTCGAGCGGAGCACGTTCACGCTGCCGGGGATTCCTTCGAGCTCTGGATACGCTGGGTCCGCGGACCTTGAGATCCCGATGGACGCATGGTTGGAGTTTCTCGGCTACGCGATTTCGGAGGGAGGTGTCTGCACTGCGCCTAGAAGAGGGAAGAACGCGGTGCTGGGACGTCGGCCGGTGGCGTTCCGGATCACGCAGAGGGGTGGACCGGGTCGGGAGTGGAGAATCGAGAAGATCCGGTCGTGCCTCCGGCGGACCGGCCTCAGGTTCTTCGAGCACCTCGGTTCGACCCCAGACGACTACCAGTGGGACATCTCCGGGAAGCAGGTGTGGTCGTGGATCTCCACGCACGTAGGGGTGACATCGTCGTCGAAGAGAATCCCGAGGGAGTTCCTGGGTCTCTCCTCTCGTCAGCTCCGGATTCTGTTCGACGCGCTGATCTTCGGGGACGGGACGGTCAATCGTAGACCCAGATGCTCGAGCGGGTCGTACTATTCGACCTCCCGGTTGCTCTGTGAGGACGTGCAGGAGCTGGCCATCCGACTCGGGCTGCGAGCCGTTGTCAGCCTACACAAGCCTGAGCTCGTCGACGAGAAGGGGTACCTGCACAAGGCGCGGTACCGGGTGACGTGGTCTCGTGGGCGCGACCACCACCTCAACGTCGCCGCCCTGCGGCGGATCGATCGGGTTCCCTACAAGGGGAGGGTCTACTGCTGCACGGTTCCCACGGGTCTGATCGTCACGGAGCGGAACGGCAAGATCGCGTTCCAGGGCAACACCGGTGAGAACAGCTGGACGGTGGTCGCCCTCGGTGCCTACGTTCAGCCGACCGTCTTCAAGATCTTCTATCTCCACCGGTTCACCGGGCGGGAGACCAGCATCGACATACAGACGAAGCTGCTGCTGGAGCTGCTCACCCGCTTCAACGTCCTCAACAGCTTCGGCGACTACGGCATCGGCTATCAGCAGAACGACGTGCTCACCAGGGAGCGAGGCGCCCGGCGGCATCACATCCTCCAGTATGTCGCATCCGCGAAGCGGAAGATCTACTACAACCCGTCGAAGGGCCGGTGGATCGGAGAGCGCGACGATCTCATGTCGGCCGTGCTCAACGCCATCAAGGCCCGGAAGATCCAGTTCCCCTCGTGGGACGTCTTCGCCCCGTTCGGGCAGGACATTCTCAACATCACGGCTGAGTTCAACGAGGCCCGGCAGCGCACCGTGTTCTCCCACCACCCGGAGAAGCCGGACGACTCCTTCCATGCCATCCTGTACTGCCTGATGGCGGCGAGCCTGGTCACCCCCAGGCCCGACATCTGGATGTCGATCACGAGGTCGGAGAATCCGACGGCGTGGGACTGGGAGCCGGAGCAGTACTGATCCCGTTCAGCAGCTTGCCGACGGACCGGCGGATGTCGGAGAGGCTGCGCCGGCCGGGCAGGCGCACCTTCGAGGCCCGTTGGCAGAGCCGACCCATCATCTCGCTCGGGTCGGCATCGGGGTCCGTGAGGGCCATGGCGAACTTCGCGTGGGCCTTCAGATGGGCGATCGCCATGGCCAGGTCCAGGCGGAGCACACGGAAGCGGGGGTCGTGAAGCAGGTCGGTACGAGCCGCCAGCCGATCGTCGACGTCCTCGGCGAACAGGACGAGATGCCGCCAGGCCTTCTCCTCGCCCGTCACCGTCTCCATCCGTCGCAGGTGCGTGTCGTTCAAGGACAGCAGGACGTCGATGAGGGCGGCGACGTGCCCGTCACGAAGGGCGGGCAGTCCGAGCTTCGACCTGGCGATCAGGCCGGCCAGCTCTTCGTCCGAGTACTCGATGGCCAGCTGGTGAATGCCGATCGTGTCGACCACGAAGCGGAGCATCTGCTCGAGACGGGAAACACGAGCCTGCAACGCGGCCGTTTTGTGGATCAGGGACGGGTAGTTCTCGATCTCCCGGTGGGCATGCATGTAGGCCAGCATACCGTCGAGGTACACCTCTCCGCCGGCGCTCTCACCAATGCCCGCCTCGAAGGCCTCCCGCACGTCCTCGAGCTTCACCCCGTACCGGTTCGCGAACTCCCTCGGTTTCATTGTCCGCTTCGGTGTCCCATTCATGCCGGTACTCTAACCTCCGCCGGGTGGAATCTCCACAAGGGCCCGGATCTTGTGGTAGTCTGAGCAGCGTGGAACGGTATCTTCAGCTCCAGGACCTGGACCTGGGGCACAGGCTGGATCCGGAGGTACTTCTCTCGCTCGGCGAGCAGGCAGCCCGGATGCACGCCTATGACGGCCGAGACCTGACCGAGGCTGTTCTGGAAGTGGTGGGGGGCAAGGCCCTCAACCCCGCCCATGTCTCCCGGGTGGTCGAGACGGCGAACCAGAAGGCGTATCTGTTCCTGTACGACATGAGCACGGGCCCCACCCGCGTGGTCCGTTTCAAGGGCGGCCCGGCCCGCATCTTCGAGATTCTCGATCAGGTCTTCGGCGGGGGCGACAAGAACGCCGATGAGAACGCCGACGAGGAGGAACCGGACATGACCAGGAAGGCAGCTGGACTCGACTTTCTCGTGGCACCGTCAACGCCCACGGGAGAAATGTCGAAAGCGGCATCGGCAGCTCCTCGGAAGGCCCACCTCTTCAACACCAACGGGGGCCGGATGTACGTCTACGAGCAGGTGAAGACCGCCGCGGAGGCCGCGGCTCAGGACGTCGCCGGCTTGACGGCCCGGCTCGCCGAGTCCGCCGACACCCTGGTCAAGCTGGCCAGCGAGGCGATGAAGGAGGGCTACACCCCGCCCCAGATCGTCCGGGTCATGTGGGGACGCCCGAAACCGACCGTGGAGGAGATGCGGGAGCACACGAAGCAGGCGGCCTGGCAAGCGGTCGTCACGACGATGGCCAAACTCGGTCAGAACATCAAGCTCTCGTCCATCCCATGGGACCGGACGCCGGCCAAGTTTCACCCGCTGACCATCGCCACCGGCCTCTTCGCCAAGACCGCCGTGGACCTCTGGAAGAAGACGGCGGAGGCCGATGAGCTGCAGGCGATGCTCGCCATTGTCCGACGGAAGATGGAGGTGCAGTCGTGACCGGCCTTCTCACTCAGGCCCTCATGGAGAAGCACGCGGCGAAGCCGAAGGGTACCCGGATGCCCAAGGGCCTCTTCAAGGGGGTGAAGTTCCTGGCGAAGAAGCACGGGCCGAAGGCGGCGCTCCTGACCGCTGCCAGCACTGCGGCCATCGCCGGGGTGATGGGCTACCACAAGCTCCGGAAGAAGATCCACTACCACAGGGGATTTGAGCGGATGCTCGAGACCCATCCGAGCCTGAAGCACGAGGATCCGACGCTGGTGCGGACGCGCTATACCGCCCTTTTCAACCTGGCCCCCACTCTGGCGTCGGATCCCTACGTCGCCGGCTCGGTCGTGAAGCAGTGGATCGAGTACCCCGTCGTGAACACGACAGCGCTCAAGGACATCACCCGGGCCGAGGCGGACGCCAGGCCCACGAAGCTGTTCTTGCCGGCCCTGCTTCAGGCGGGTAGTGCGCTTGCCGGAGGCTGAGACGTGATCATCAAGGAGGCCCGTGCCCTCTTCTCCGAATCCCGCATCACGGTGCTGGGACCGCGGGGAGGTGGGCTTTCGAAGCTGGCCTCCGTGCTGCCGGCTGTCGAGGCGTACATGTCCCGGGTGCCCCGAGATGACGACGGGGCTCACTGGATCCACCTCATCGCCCTGACGGCGTCTGAGTACTACGGACAGAACAGGAACGGCGACCACTGGAGTCTCGAGGCGTTGGGACACCTGCCGGAAGGATGGTCCGGCAACCCGGAAACCGACAGGATGCTGGCCAGGACTTGCCTGTATGGGACTGGGACGTACTACAACGCTCGCGTTTACCCTCACCATCAGAATCAGGACCCGAATCTGGCCATCGGCTCCGTGGAGTTGGTCGTATGGAATCCGCAGCAGTACTGGGTCGAGCTGATCATCCGTCTGGACAAGACGAAGACGTTCAACAGCAGGGTGAAGTGGGTCCTGGATCGGATCGCGAAGGGGCAGCCGTTCGACGTCTCGATGGGTGCCAAGGTCCCGTTCGACATGGCGACCATCGGGGACATGAAGTCGTACCGGGAGGCACAGCGGTCCTTCGATCCCAGGCGGCACGAGAGCCCTGCTGCTGCCGTCCTTGAGTACCATCGCCGGAAGAAGTCGGGCGACGGGGTAGGGATCTACGGTCTGTCGATCACCCGGAACGACTACATCCCCGAGTGCAAGACCGACATGGGGAAGCTGCTGGAAGACGGCCGGCAGATCGGGGTGCGGAACGACTACCCTCGCTTCTTCGACATCTCCGTCGTCTACATCGGAGCGGACAAGGTGGCCAAGTTCATCTCGAAGGTGGCGTCGCCCATTCTCACCGACTCCCTCAATCTCCGTCGTGGGCGCTTCACGGCCGTGGCGGCGGACAGGGCCGACCGGATGCTGAAGATGGCGGCGAAGACGGCGGCCACGTCGAAGGAAGCCGACATCATCAAGGACGTGGAACCGGCCTTCGACGACAAGTCGGTGATCGTCCTGTCGGCCTCGGAGCCTGACCTGGGGTCAGATGCCATCGATAGGCTGAAGGAGCACCCCGACCTGGGGAAGGTGCTCTCGACGCTCGCCTCGATGGGCATCATCCTCAAGCCGGGGGAGTTCCAGATGGTGGTCGGTGATCGCGACGTGCCCCGGATGCATGCCGACGAGTTCGACCCCAGCTTGGCATCCCGGATGCTGGGCATCATGAGGCATCGCAGTGCCCTCCTGCCATCGATCTCGAACCGCCTTGGGAAGGTGATACGGTACGAGAAGAGCAACGTGATCGGGGAGCCGGGTGACAAGTACCGCGGGTACCGGAAGCAAGTGCTCGAGGTGCTCAACGGCGGGCCCGATCGTGTCTTCGAACGGAACCCGGATCTGTGGGTCACGATGCTCGGACGACGAGGCAGGGTCCCACTCATCGGCCGCCTCACGAAGCGGTACGCCGAGCTCGCTTACCTGCCGCCGACGCGAGAGGTACTTGACAGCGCCAAAGGCCGGCAGGCATAGTTCGTGAAGGAGAAGCGGAGATGACCATCCACACGACCCTCGCGGATCAGGCCATTCTGGAAGAGTTGGCGACCCTGGAGCCGAGCGCCGAGGAGGCGCCGAGTCAGGTGAAGACGGCCAGCGCCCAGAGGGCCTCGGGCGCCAAGGCGCTCTTGAAGGTCGGTGAGGTCATCGCGGTCTCGCGTCGGATCGGGCGTGCCCGAGCCGAGTCCGAGATCGCCGCCCTCCTCGGTCGCTAGGGAAACTCGCCGGAGACCCAGGGCCTCATTCTGGGGCCCGAGCAAGGGACCCTCCAGCACAAAGCGTCGGGCGTGTGTACGCCCAACGAGTGAACGGAGAGGTTCATGAGCACGAATCCGTACCTTGCGCAGCTGATGGGACAGGGCGCCGGCGACGAAGAGGTCCTGATGGACGCCTTCGTGAAGCAGGCGAACGACGAGGGCCTCGACCTGACCCGCCTTCCCGACGAGGAGGTCGCCGACCTCTACGAGAACGTCTTCAAGCCGGCGAAGATCGCCGAGCTCACCCAGATGGACGCGACGTCCGACGGCCTCATCGAGAAGGCCGCGTCGGAAGGGGCCTCGGACGAGGTTCTGGAGCGTCTCGCCTTGGCGAAGCTCTCGGGACAGGCGATGTTCGAGGGCTACCGCGAGGCCTGGGAGAAGTTCGCCCAGGACGCCGCGGCGGCCGAGGCGGCCCCCGAAGAGGCGGCGGCCGAGGGTGAGGGCGGCGGCGAGGAAGGCGTGACCGAGGAGGAGGCCAAGGCCATCGTCGACGAGGCGGCCGAGGAAGCCGTGGAAGAGGCGGCGGCCCAGGCGCCCGCGGATGCGGCGCCGGAAGAGGTCGCGGCCGCGGCGGCCGAGATGGTCCCCGAGAAGGTCGAGGAGAAGACGGCCGAGCTGCTCATGTGGAAGGAAGCCCAGAAGAAGGGCGGCAAGCCCGGCTTCCTGAGCCGGATGGGCAAGAAGACCTACCGGAAGGTCCTGCGCCCGATCGGCAGGCACATCGCCCGGCACAAGCTGCCCTACGGGGCGGGCGCGGCCGCGGCCGGTGGACTGACGGCGGGCTACTTCGGCGGGAAGGCCCTCCAGAAGAAGGGTGAGGACGAGCTCAGCATCACCGACGTCGTGAAGGTCGCCGCCTACGGCGACTACGGCCTGGCCGATCCGGCCGAGGTCGAGGAGTTCCTGAAGGAAGCCCAGAAGAAGGGCGGGAAGCCGGGCTTCCTGCGTCGGATGGGCCGTCGGGTCGGCGAGGCGGCGAAGGCCGTCGGCAAGCACGTCGCGAAGCACAAGCTGCCCTACGGCATCGGCGGCGCGGCGGCCGGTGGCCTGGCGGCGGGGTACGGCGTGAGCCGTCTCCGGAAGAAGGCCGAGGCGTACGACCTTCTGTCGCAGGCGCTGGGGGAGTAGGTCATGAACGACATCCTCCAGGACGCGATCGACAAGATCGCGGCCGAGGCAGAGGCGAACGGGATCGAGCTCTCGTCCGAGGAGCTCGCCCAGGCGGCCTACGAGAAGCTCGCTCAGGAGTCCGAGGAGGGTGAGAGCGAGGAGCACGAGGCCGCCGAGAGCGAGGAGAAGGAGGAGGGCGAGCAGGAAGAGGGCGAAGAGGAGGCTGAGAAGAAGGCCTTCCTCGAGGCCGCCGTCGAGAAGGCGGCCGAGCTCCTCCCCGAGGACGCGGATCCCGAGGACATCGCCAAGGCCGCGTACGACATCCTCGAGAACTTCGAGGAGAAGACGGCGGCACCGAAGCTGAAGAAGAAGGTGCCGGGCGCCCTCAGCCAGCTGGGGCGGTACGTGAAGCGACACCCGGTCCGGGCGGCCGGCTACGGCGCCCTGATCGGCGGAGCCGGGATGGGCGGGGCCTACCTGGCCAAGCGCCTGCTCGAGAAGGAGAAGAAGGGCTCGGCCGTCAGCCTGCTCGAGAAGATCGGGCAGACGCGGGGCGACGCCGAGGAGACCGCCTCGGCGATCGACGAGAAGCAGCGGAAGCGCGGCCTCCGGACCCTTCGGCACGCCGGGATCGGGGCGGCCGGAGGGGCCGCGTTGGGCGCCGGTCTCGGGGCGGCGTTCCGGCGACGTATGGCCAGGCGGCTGGGCGTAAGCCCGAGGGCCGCGGTCGAAATGGCGGCCCTGGCGGGCGGCCAGCTCGGCCTGCTGGGCGGCGCCTTGCACGGGGGGCTGAGCAAGATGCCCAAGGAAGGCTCGTTCGAGACTGCCGTGGTCAAGCGGGCCCGCATGAAGCTGGCGATGGCCGGCTTCGACCCCGACACCGGGAAACCGATGTCGAAGGTGGCCATGGCCCGGACGCCGGAGGAAGCCGTGGAGGCCGGCGCCCTGGAACTCCTGGAGAGCAAGGGCTGGCCGGTCTCCTGGGATCCCAACTACCTCGCTCGCGGCGTGAAGGGGTGATGCCATGAACAACAACACGCTGCTTCGGGCCTTGGTTGAGGACGCGTTCGATGACAGCCCGGCGACGGAGAGCCCGGCGACGGAGAAGGTTGCGGCGGCGCAGCCGGTCCCGGCGGGACAGGTCAAGATCGCCACCGGCCTGACCTCCACGCCGTTCCTCTCCAAGCTGGCGAACGCCCTCGACTTCGTGGCCGACGGCCTCGGGAAGGAAGGTCAGGACTGGTCCTTCGCCGGCTATGGCGGTGGACTCCTGGCCGAGCCGTTCATGACCGAGACCGAGAACCTGGACGGGGACTACCCGGATCGCCAGGCTTCCGGTGTCTTCTCCGGCAGCCCGCCCGAGACGGTGGCCACGTCCGGCACCGTCCCGATCGGGTACGCGGCGCAGGGCTGGACCGGTTCGACCAGCCAGCCCCTGCCCGACAACGACCAGGTCACCGACGAGTTCCAGCCCGGCGGGTTCAACACGGCGCAGGGCATCGACTACGATGCCATGACCGGCCTGGCCGGCCTGGGCCAGAAGAAGGCCTCGGTCGCCCGCATGCGTGCCAAGCAGGCGCAGATGCGGGTCCTGAACAAGCTGAAGGCGGCGACGCTCAGGAAGCGAGCCCAGGTGGCGGATGCATCGGTGCCTCCGCCGGGAACCGCGGGCGAGCCCCTGGCGGTGTCGAGTGGGACGGAGGAGACGGGAGCCTTCGCGCAGAACCTCAACGACCCGATGGCTTCGGTGCCGCAGAGCACGGAAGAGGTCATCGCCCTGACGAACCAGGACGCCGACGCGGCCAACCGGCCGGATCTGGCGGCCGCCCTGGGGAGCCAGGCCGTGGCCTCGGCCGATGCGGACACCGTTCGGGAAGAGGTTCTCGAGGGGGCGTCCGGAGAAGGTGACTCCGGCCCCAAGCAGGCGGCGCTGGCGAACATCCTGAACACCAGCCTGCTGACCCGCATCTCGCGGAGCGGAGGGTGATGCCATGAACCAGATGATCAAGCTGTCCGCCCAGGATGCGAAGAAGATCCGTGGCACGCTCAAGACGGCTTCCGCCGCCATCCGGAAGCTGGCCGCGGAGCGGGACGCCCTGATGGAGGTCGTCTCTCGTCTGACCACCGACCAGGAGCTGGCCGAGGTCAAGACGGCGATGGCCCGGAAGGGCATCAACCCTTGGGGCACCGAGGAGGCGAAGGAGGCGGAGCTCCGCAAGATCGCCTCGGCCGGCAAGCTCGACCTGTTCAAGCAGGCCGTCGACCTGTCGGCGAACCTCTCGGTGGCCAAGATCGGCGAGGTCCTCGATGACGGGGTCCAGCCGGGTGGCGGCGCCAAGCGGAGCGAGATCTCCCGGCAGGCGCTCGATGAGTTCGTGATGAACGGCGGCTAGGGCCGCCCTGAAGGAAGAAGGAGGAGTCCGATGACCATTCCGTCCGAGTCCTTCCGCCTGGTGAACCCGAGCCTGGCGGTCAACATGTACGTCACCGACTGGCCGGTCGATGACGACTCGATCCTGGTGCCGACGGCCGCGAACGCCCTGCTCTTGGGCGAGTGGCTGACGATCACCCGGACCTCCGGCCAGGCGCGGCGTGAGGATGCCCACCCCGGCGGTGGGCACCTCTCGCATCCGTTCTTCTCCCCGCGGGGTGCGTACGACGTCCAGACCCGCAAGATCGTGCCGCTGATCCAGCACGGCACGTTCGTGGCGGACACCTGGGTGTTCGACCGCACCAACGTGACCACGCTGGGGCAGGAGCTGACGGCGAAGCTGGTGGCCTTCGAGGGTGCGAACCGCTCGATCCTCACCAGCATGACGGCGGGCACGCACCTGCGCCGGGCGATCGTCCTCCGTCTCCCGGGATCGGCGACCGAGCCGCTCCGCATCTTCGGGAACTACTGAGGAAGGAAAGGAGGACACCATGCAGAACTACGCGATCTACAACGAGTCCTTCCTCTCCAAGCTCGGCTCCGCCGAGCACAAGACGAAGACCGCCGAGCTCCTGGGCGGGTACCTGCGGGACAGGATCCGTGAGGCGTCCTGGACCGACAAGATCATCCCGCCGACGCCGGTGACCCGTGCGGACTGCCAGATCTCCACCGAGCACGACACGCTGGTGAAGATCGTCCACATGGAGCCGGGATCCCGGGCGATGAGCATCACCATGCGTGGTCAGCCCGACATGCAGCTGATCTCCGGGAAGAGGTTCGGCGTCGCCTTCTCGCTCATCTCGACCCTCCGGTACGAGAAGACCGAGGAAGAGCTCCTGGTGTACGACTACCCGATCACGAAGGTGATCGAGGACAACAGCGTGAAGGACATGGACGCGGTCAAGGACCGCATGTTCCTCCTCCACGTCGAGTCGGCCATCCAGGCGCTGCAGGTCGAGGCCAACGGCGGTGTGGCGACCGAGCTGTCGTCCGACACCGTCCAGGCCGGCACGGTCGTCCAGTACTCGGCCCGCAAGGGCGAGCTGGCGGCCCTGGCGCCGGACCCGAACAGCTCGGTGGCCCTGCCCCTGCAGAAGATGGACATCGTGTCCCTCTTCCAGGGCTTCCCGGAGAAGGCCCTCTCCGGGCAGCGGTTGCTGATCCACGACTCCGACTTCCTCGGGGTCTTCTCCTGGCCGTACAACGACATCGGTCCGGTCGCGACCGAGACGACGGTCGAGGGCTACAAGCACTCGACCCTGTGCGGCTACGAGGTCGTCCGCTCCCTGAAGCCGCGCGTGCTCCGTCGGGGCAACGTCTACGGCTTCGTGGCCCCCGACTTCCTCGGCGTGAACTACACGCTCGGGACGACCAAGTTCTACATCGACAAGGTGTTCAACCGGGTCATCTGGCAGGCGTGGGCGATGCTCGGCATGGGCATCGGCATGGTCGAGGGCATGCGGAAGGTCGAGCTGTACCCCTGCGACGCCTCGGCGGTCAACGCCCAGGGCCTCATCGGCGACGTGACGGCCCAGACCGAGGAGCAGCTCGGCGCGATCAACAACCGCATCGACGACGGCATGGTCTACCCGCACGTCACCCAGTACTAGGCCATCCTGGCCTAGCGTCGATCCCTCCCAGTCTTCCCACCTCACCCCGCCCCTTGTGGGCGGGGTCCGTCTTCACCTCCGTCTACGGCTCTGGTATCCTCAACCCTAAGAGGAGTAACCGCATGCGATACTACCTGTTGAATGTGGCTCGGAGGCTTCGTGATCGCCGCCTGTACCAGGACCTGTCGGCCGTCGGGCATCGCCTGATCCCGGGCCAGAGGGTCTACGTCGAGGAATCCGAGATCGTCGCCAACCGGGATACGCTCTACCAGTTGCAGAGCGCCGGGGCGATCGAGATCCGGCGGGCCTCCGACGGCGTGCCCGTCAGCGCCATGGCGTTCGGACCCCAGGCTCCGGATGCTCCGGTGGAGGCGCCTGTGGCGCCGGAGCCGCCGGCCCCTTCGCCTCCTCCGCCCCCACCCGTGGCGGCCTCTCTCGACGAGATCTTCGCCGCCGATGTGGAGATGAAGGAGGAAGTGCTCCCGAAGCCGGCTCCGGAGCTGGCTGTCCTCCCGACGCCGGAGACGACGGCGTCGGAGACGACGGCGTCGGAGACGACGAAGCCCAAGAAGAACAAGAAGTACCGTGACCACGGATGACGACGCCCTCGCCGCCTGACCCTATCCTGGATCTCCTGCAGCAGCCGGAGTACCAGGGCATCTGCCTGCGCATCCGGCAGTTCATGCGGGACTACGCAGAGTTGAACCGGTTGTGCGACGGCTACGAGTCGTCGGACCGGGACATCCTGCTGGCCGTTGTCCTCACCATCGACGACATCAACATGACGCCGCCGATGATCACCCGGACGATCAAGCAGATGCTCGACGGCGGCTGGGCGCCTCTGATCGTCGTCGGGGCTGTGCTCTGGCTGCTTCGCTCGCTCTACCTGCACTACACCAGGAACGACATCCCGTTCAACGACGGCGGGCTCATGACGAATGGGCTGTCGGCGAAGGCACCGGCGATCCAGGCCTGGATCGACCGAGTCGCCCCTCTGTACGAGAATCAGAAGAAGAACGCCAAGATTGCGGCGAACCTGGCGGGCATGATGGCCATCACGCCGTCGGGCGTTCCGTCCGAGTTCTCGCTGGTCCACGGCCTCGGCCGGACCTGGCAGTAGGAGAGGGACATGGAAGTCATCCACCCCAGGCTCAACAAACCCGTTCCCGTCGTCGGCGTCCTGGCCCGCGAGCTCCTGCCGAAGAGCTTCGACTTCGACGTGACGGCAGCCCGGAAGCTCTGCACGTTCACGCCGAAGGGCAATGATGCCATCGTCAACCTTACTCCCGGTGCCGCCGAGGCGATCGGTGTGGTGGGGGCGACGGTCAACATCACCTACGTGACTGGTGCGAGCACGGTGGCGTCCATCGCCGCCCTCGTGGCCGGCTCCCCAGCCGCGGATGCCCTCGTCTCCGTGTCGGGCGATGCCGGGACGTTCACGACTGCTGCGAGCGTGACCCTGGATCTCTGGGAAGATCGGCCCATTCCGCCGGTCCTGGCGTACGTCCTTGATGCTGATGGCAACGTCGTCCCGATGCCGGCCGACCCGCCGATCAACGGACCGTGCACGCTGTACTCGGCCACGGGGAACAACACGACCTTTTCGAACGGCAGGTCGCTCCTCGGCGGCGGGCCGATTCCGTGTGCCATGTATGGCCGCATCGGAATCCAGATCGCTTGGTCCACCGTCGCGGGTACCAGGACGTTCCAGTTCCGGTGTTACGGCAAGATCGACTCCGCGGCTTGGCCTGCGGCTGGCTCCATTCCGGCGGCCTACCAGATCGAGTCTGCTGCGGACTGGCACTACACGACCTCCTCGACGACCTTCGGTGCCGCCGCGGCGGCGAACGGCACTCTCGTGGCTTGGTTCGACGACCCGCAGCCGTTCGACTCGATTGCCATCGAGATGATCGTGGCAGGAACGGACGCCAACAACAGCACGGTGACAGCGACCTACGTCCTGTACGGAGGGAAGAAGTAGGAGGTAGACGATGCCCACGAACGTAAGCCAGAATACATATCCGAGGGTGGCCTGTGACGCCACGCATGTGATCAACGGTTCCGGGGACGTCATGACCATGCACCCGCTGGTGAATGGTGTGAGTGTCACCTTGACTTACGGTGCAGGGGCATCGGTCACGTCGAGCGGCAAGGCAGTCACGATCACGGTCGTGGCATCGACGACCACCATCGCGGGTGTGCAGGCCCTCCTGGCTGCCTCGACAGCTGCCACTCTTCTTTCCATCAGCGGAACGGGTGCTGCGGTCTTCGCTTCGGGCTACGGCTTCACGTCTTACCCGCTCTGGACTTTGGCTGCCATGCCTGTCTGCTTGCCCGTGACGATGGGCAGCGACGGCTATTGGTGGGCGTCCGAGGCAGACGGCACCAGCGGCATGAAGGTTTCACAGTCCTCTCGTATTGCGGGAGAGGATCTGACAGCCGACAGGCTGATGACGTTGGTCAAGTGCAGCGTGGGCAGCGGCGGCATCCTGACCGCGTCCGGCACGCTCCACAGCGCTCCGTGCGTCGTGCGGCGGCTGGTCGTCCGCGAGACCGGCGGGTCGTCGGCCATCACCGTCGTCCTGCGTGACGGCGGCTCGGGCGGGACCGTCAAGACGGTGACCTACGTCATCCCCGCCAGCGGTGGCATCAACGAGCAACTCGACCTGGCGTTCGGCACCGACGTCTACCTGTCGGTGACCGGCACCGGCACCCCGTCGGCCGTGGTCTACGTGGTGTAGGTGCGACCATGCGGTCCCTCCGCGTGACG
>JAAZNU010000145.1 GCA_012798135.1 Veillonellaceae bacterium
CGGAGAACCAGTTTGGTAGGGTCCACCGGAGGCTGAAGGGAGGTGATGTTTCCGTTGTAAGGCCGCAGCCCCGTGCCGTTGATATAGTGAGTGTTGTAGCCCTGACGAGAGCACCAGGCCGCATGTGTGCCGCCGTGGGCGTTGTGCATCTGTCGGCACCAGGTATCTAGGCTTGAATCCGGGTTCTGGTCGGTCTTATGCCACCGGACGTGCCACTCATCAAATGTAGGCTCCTCCACCTCCTCAGTAAAGAAAACATATGCTCCGTCGGTTGCGGCTGATGTGTTCACCGGTAGCGAAGAAGAGAATGTAAGAAAGCCCAGCATAAGGGCGATTATGATCGTAAACCTCTCAGCTTTCATCTTTTACAGCCTTCCACAAAAAACCAATTCTCAAATAACCTACGGTCGTAATAGAAGCTTCATGGGCGCCGGTAGGATTTATAATGAACGATTGTTTAAATGTCGCTGTATCAGGGGAGCCCTCAAATGTGTTGGCCAATAGCAATGTCCACCTCTCCCATACTGGCCAAAAAAATACTTTTCATCCATCTTCCATTTCCATAAAGAGATAGTATCGGATGGTTAGCTCGATCAAACGCAAGTACAAAGGATACGATTATGTCCGATTATTGGGGAGAGAGCTTCGGTAACCATTTTGCTGCCCATGCTCACATCTCTTTCAGCCGCTCCCATGTGCCGGACATTCATCCCATCATAATATTATGAAAAAAGATAATATTTTATATCGGCATCAGATACAGAACAAGCATGGAATCGACTGAGGAGGTCAAGCTCCGTAACCTTAGAAGGTTCAACGCCGTGATGGCGGCGGTGCACTTCTTGCAAGGCATCCTGATACTGGTCCTGTCGAACAACGTGACGTTGCCCATTAAGACCTATTATCTGAACTTCGATACCGTCACGCAGTCGTTGACACCTGTGGCTCAAACCCTTTACGATCTGCCAATCGGGCCAATGATCGCCCTGTTCTTCTTCATCTGTGCCACGGACCACTTCCTCCTGGCCGGACCCTTGAGAAAGTGGTACGAGGAGAACCTGAAGAACCACATCAACAAGGCCCGCTGGTACGAGTACGCTCTCAGCGCATCGGTGATGATCGTGGTCGTGGCCATGCTCGTGGGAATATACGAGGTTGTGGCACTGATGGGCGTGTTCGCTCTCACAGCGGTCATGAACCTGTTCGGGCTGACCATGGAGCAGTACAACCAGAGGTCTGAGAAGGTCAACTGGACATCGTTCATCTTCGGCTGCTTCGCCGGCATCGTTCCCTGGATAGGGATCGCGATGTACCTGGCAGGGGCAGGATCATCCACCGGTGGAAGTGTTCCGGACTTTGTCTATTGGATCTTCGTCAGCATCGGCGTGTTCTTCTTCAGCTTCGCCATCAACATGGTGCTTCAGTACAAGAGGGTAGGAAAATGGAAGGACTACCTCTACGGTGAGAAAGTGTACATCATTCTCAGCCTGGTGGCCAAGAGCCTTCTGGCATGGCAGGTGTTCGCCGGTACTCTGAGGCCGCTGTGAGGGCTTGATGTCAGCGGAGGAGAGCAACAGTTTAGGATGATCGTTCAGGTGAAGGGGTGAGATCGTTAGCATCCCCAAGCGTATCGAGCCCCGCCCTGAAGAACCTCCCCGGCAAGGCCGATCGCCGGGACCCCACACCTGCCGCCCGTCGTAGGGCGGCAGTATTTTTTTATAATTAAGCAGAAATGGTAGAAAAATTGCCTAGATCACGAAGCGTTCAAGACATCTCTCTCCAGTCGCAGGAATCGGTGATCCCCACTTCCAATATGCCCTCAGGGAACGGTTGGAAGA
>JAAZNU010000119.1 GCA_012798135.1 Veillonellaceae bacterium
ATCAATAACGGCGCGGACTTCTATATCCAGAAAGGGGGCGACCCGCGGTCGCAGTTCGCCGAACTCGCCCACAAGATACGACAGTCAGTGCGGAGGAAAAAAGCGGAACTCGAGAGGATCCGATCCGAAGAAAAATTCTCGAAACTCTTTGTCGCAAAACCGAGCCTCGAGGCGATCACCGATATGGCCACGGGCAAGCTCCTCGACGTCAACGATGCATTTGTCCGGATAACCGGATACAGCCGCGAGGAAGTGATCGGAAGATCCACGCGGGAGATCAATCTCTTCACCGATTATACGGACCGGGAGGAGATGGCGAAGATACTGAGGGATGACGGGGTCGTCCAGAATGCCGAGATCCGGATCCGGACAAAGTCCGGCGAAATCCGGACACTGGACTTCTTTGGCCAGTGCATCAGGGTCGGGGAAAAAAACCTGCTCTTCTCGCAAGCGATTGATATCACCGAACGGAAAATCGCAGAGGCAGAGCTCAGGAAGAGCGAGGAACGGTACCGGTCGATCGTGAACGAACAGGCAAACCTGATCTGCCGGTTCTCACCTGACGGAACCGTCACGTTCACCAACGAAGCGTACCGGAGGTACTTCCGGCCGGTTCTCGGGCTCGATACGATCGAAGGGCAGAACGTGTTTGCAATCATCCGCGAGGCGGGTTACCATGACGGCGAACAACTCATCGGGTCGCTCACGTCCGAACGATCGGTACTGGAGATCGAGCGGAAGATCATTGGCAAAGACGGCAGGATATACTGGCAGCGGTTGTCGATCCACCCCATTCTCGATACGGACGGAAAGCCTGCCGAGTTCCAGGTTGTCGGAATTGACATAACGGCACAGAAGCTGGCCGAGGAAGAGATCCGCCTCAAGAATGCGATCCTCTTAACCCAGCAGGAGACTTCACCGGACGGTATCCTGGTCGTGGGCGGGAACGGGAAGATCCTCAACTATAACCAGCGGTTCGTCAGTATCTGGGCAATACCGGATGAACTGCTCACTTCCGATAATGACAAACCGCTGCTGGAGTATGTAACGAAACAGATTGCGGATCCTGATGAGTATCTTTCCCGGGTCAGGTACCTCTACAGTCACCCGGATGAGAAGAGCTTTGAGGAGATCGTATTACGGGATGGAAGGATCCTTGAGAGGTATTCCCTGCCAATGCTTGGCGAAGGAGGGGAATATTACGGGAGGATCTGGTATTTCCGCGACATCACCGGCCGGAAAAAAACCGACGAGGCTCTCTTCAGCTCACAGCAGATGCTCCAGGCTGTCCTCGACAATATCCCCCAGCGGGTCTTCTGGAAGGACCGGAACCTCACGTTTCTTGGATGCAACCGGCCTCTCGCCAGGGACGTCGGTTTCCAGAATCCCTCCGATATTGTCGGGAAGACCGATTACGATCACTCCTCGCGTGATCTCGCGGAACGCTTCCGGTCCGACGACCGCAAGGTGATGGAGAGCGGTGTCCCCCGTATCAACTATGAGGAATCCCAGATCCGCCCGGATGGCAGCAGGGCATGGCTGAGGACCTCGAAGATACCCCTTCGTAATCAGGAGGGTGAGATCATCGGGGTGCTGGGAACCTATGAAGACATCACCGATGAGAAGAGAGCGGAACAGGCCCTGTTGGAGAGCGAAGAAAAGTTCCGCCGGCTCGCGGAGAAGGCACCGGACCTGATCTACCGGATGTCGCTGCCGGAAGGGAAGTACGAGTACGTCAGCCCGGCGTCGGAGGCGCTGACAGGATATGCTCCGAAAGATTTCTATGCCGACCCGACGCTCATCACCCGGTTGATCCACCCCGGCTGGCAGGAGTATCTCCGGCAGCAGTTCACCGCCCTCCTCGAGGGAAATGTTCCGTCAACATACGAATACCGGATCATCGACCGTGCGGGGAGAAACCGCTGGGTCAACCAGAGAAATGTGCTGGTCAGGGACGGGTCCGGAAACCCTGTCGCCATCGAAGGGATCGTCACGGACATAACGGCG
>JAAZNU010000233.1 GCA_012798135.1 Veillonellaceae bacterium
CACTCCGCGAATTGTGCCCTATCATCCAAATGCATTCATCCCCATGGAAGACGCGCATATCCTGTGGCTGCGCTAAAGTTCACTTGATCTGAAGATGCCTCATTGTAGATCATTCAACCATCACTATGAAAAGCAGCTCAGCGTGGTCTGCCTGCTCTTGAGCTGCTCTTTTAGCAGGTCGCTATGCAAAATGAACCTATTTATAGGAAGCTTGAGCCTTCGGGAGATATGCTGCAGGGCAGTCTTCATATCATCGAACTCCTGCCCTGAGCGGATCATGGCGTTCCTCACATTTTCCCTCACGTTGAACACGCCAAGTGGCACATAACCTTTGTATGCTTCTCTCAGGATGATCGCTCCAGCCTGCACCTTTTCCCTGGCCAGAGCCTCCAGCACCGCCATCTTACAGGAGTAGTAGCAGCCACCCACGCGAGAGTAGCCCTTCTTAGCACCATAGTTTTCATAATCCGAGAATATCAGTTCCTCATCTCCAACGATTTTCAAGAAGGCCTCAATCCACTCATACTGCCAGGCAGTGGGCAGCAGCAGAACTGCATAGTAGTTGTTGAGGCTGGCAAACTCCCGCACCTGACAGCGTTCAATGACCTCGTAGTTCCTGACCTCGTCAAGCAGCCTCTTTCCCAGAGTGCTGTCGCATGCTGTGATGGACCATCGCGTGGGAACAAGCCTTCTTCTCTTCCTGGTTCCGAGGGCTCCAACAGAGAGGGCCCTCTGGATGCTGGAGAATGGCAAACCATTTTTATGAAGATGGGCGATCGCATCTGCTGCCAGCAGATCGTCATCGTAATAGGCCTTCTCAAGGTTTTGGTCCCATTTTGCATTGGAGATATCGAACCTCTCCAGGGGCGCGCTGGGGCCGAAGGGCGTATGCTCGTCGCTGAAAGACATGCCCTTCGGAGCGGAGCAAAACTCTGCCTCGCTCTCGACGGATGTGGCTGCTAGAGATATGTCCCTCAGCGTTTCCACAAGGCTGTTCTCGAGGTTTGTGACCTTAACTGGCTGCTTTCCTCGCACCAGGTTCAGCCGATATCTTATGATCTCATCTTGCGTCTTCTTCTCAGGTATCCAAGACTCAGGGCTGTCCATGATGGTCGTGTCCCCGTGCTGAGGGGCTATCATGGGTCCTGCGTAAACCTTGGGATAATTCCAGCTACCAATGAACACCGAGGGCGGAGTGCTCCCTTCCAGCTCTCTGCCCACATTTGCAGAAGGAATATACATGCTGGCCGTCAATTTTTTGAGGTAGGCTTCCTTGCCTTTTATCACGAACCAAATTATAAGATCAGCAACAATATAGGTTTAATGTGCGCGGAGCGAAAGTGGTCTTCACGGTTAGGTATTTACATTTAAAGCGTCAATAAATTCCAGAGGTGTCCTCAGATGAAATGGACCGTATTTGCAATCGCATTGATCATGCTTCTGTCCGCCTTCGCCGTTGGGCAGCAAAATCAATACTCTACCAGCACTGCTGGTGGCGCGCCAACGCCGACAACTCCGACCAGCCCAGAATCCCTAGGGCTGCAAACGCCATCCATCACTTCATCATCTCAATCGCCCTCGACTCAGGAGCGATCGCAGGGATTGATCAAGGCTGAATTTAATGAGGCTTACTCGGCAGCTCCACAGGGAATGACTGCAACCGCCAATAGCCCAACCTACAAGCAGGTGATAGTTCCTCCAGGAGGCTTTGCGCCAAACAGCCTTTACGTATCCTACGCCCCGCAAACTGTAGCGGGTTGCAATCTTTATGCCAATTTGCCCCTGTGGATGAATACCGCCAGCGCGGGAAATATATGGTTCTATGAATGGTATCCCAATGGCATGCTCGACACTCAGTACGCCGGATATGTCTACTACTCAGGCTGGTACAAGAGATGGTTCTTCGCAGATGTTCCTGGCTGGCACATCCTCCAGTACTACTGCAACGGCTGGAGCAACTATGCCTACATCTACGTTTATGGAGCCAGTGGATATTGGGTAGATCCTAGTCCCAACCCGCAGCCTTATCCATATCCCTATCCGTATCTTTACCCCCAGGGGCATGTGACATACACATATCCATCAACCGGCCACACTTACTATTCCTTTAAGTCCAGCACAACCCTGGGATAATGGGGCGTTTGCGGTCGCAGCCTATCAGCGGCTGCGATAGCATAAACCGCCTTTTCTAATGGAGAGCCCTCAATGCCTACCAAGCTGCGAATTGCCACGTTCAACCTGATGAATCTAGATGATCGGAGTGATAGGCTTCCAAGGCTGGAGGAGCGAATCCCAGTGCTACGGCCCCAACTGGTTCGGCTGGATGCGGACATACTGTGCTTGCAAGAGGTCTGCGGACAGCGCGAACGCGGCGGAAATTTGCGCCTGGATGCCATGAACCGACTGCTGGAGTGCACGCCCTACGAAAGCTACAAGAGAGTGACCACTGTAGAGGGGAATTCGGGACATGTTTTTGAGCACCACAACCTGGTCATCCTCAGCCGCTATGATATCGTGGAGCACCATCAATACATGCACGAATATGCCCCTTCGCCACGCTACCAGAAGGTCACTGCACTGCCGGAAGAGCGCGAAGCGCGCGAGATCTCTTGG
>JAAZNU010000255.1 GCA_012798135.1 Veillonellaceae bacterium
CCTTAATAATGTTATAAACACAAGATTGTCAATAAAATGTGATAACTTTTTGATAAATAATATTGCCGAATTTTGTAATTTTATGTCAAAAAAACGGCAAATATGCAAGGAAAATTACCCGAACAAAAACAGCGTGATTTATTCCGTCCGATGCTGGAAGATTTTATTGACATGAGTCACGAACTAGTTCTTCTTAGCAAGAAAATCGATTGGAATTATTTTGAAAAAGAATTTTCTTCCTATTATTCAGATAAAGGCGCACCAAGTGTTCCGGTCCGAGTAATGGTGGCCTGTCTAATGCTCAAACACCTTTATAATCTTAGTGATGAGGGTCTTGCTGAGGTATGGGTGCGTGATGTTTATTTTCAGTATTTTACCGGTGGAGTATTTTTCGAGCACAAATTTCCATTTGCACCGAGCGATTTTGTTCATTTTCGCAAGCGTGTTGGCGATAGTGGGATAGAGAAAATATTTGCATACAGCGTAAAACTTCATGGTAAGGATGTTGCCAAAAATGCCAAATTTGTTTTGTCAGACACAACCGTACAGGGCAACTTCACTACCTTTCCCACCGATGCAAAATTGTGTAAAAAAGTGATAGACAGGTGCAACAAGATTGCTGCAACGGAGGGGATAGAGCAACGCCGCACCTACACACGTGAAAGCAAACAACTACTACGAGACACTTACAACGGGAAGCACCCACGTAGGGCAAAGAAAGCCCAAAAAGCAAAGAAACGATTGAAAACGATTGCCAATGCACTATTGAGAGAGCTGGATAGAAAAATGACCGAATCGCAAAAACAGCTGTATGCTAAAGAACTTGATTTGTACAGAAAAGCCGTTAACCAACAAAAAAATGATAGTGATAAAGTTTATAGTTTGCACAAGCCCTTTACAAAATGTATTTCAAAAGGGAAGCCTCATAAACAGTACGAATTTGGCAACAAGGTTGGTCTGATTTGTACCGGCAAAAAAGGAATGAAAATCATCACAGCGATTAAGGCATTTATTGATAATGTATTTGATGGTCACAGCATCGAGCCATTATTAAACCAAATGGGAAGAAACAATATGCAACTGCCACAAGAACTGGTTTACGATCGAGGCGGAAAAGGTAAAAAAGAAATTAAGGGGGTGAAAATTATAACACCAGACAAACCCAAAGCAAACGACACAAAATATCAAAAACAAGAAAAAAGAAGAAAATTTAGAGCAAGAGCAGGTATAGAGCCAATAATCGGACATTTAAAAACGGATTTTCGTATGGCACAAAATTATCTGATGGGAGAAAATGGTATTCAAATAAATGCCTTATTGGCAGCAACAGCATGGAATTTGAAGAAAATGATGCAAAAACTTAAGGAAAGTTTTTTGCGTTTTATTTTTCGTATGCTTTTTCATCAGATGTTTAAACCATGTTCGATTTAAAAAGACCTTTTTTAAGGGACGACTAATTAAAGATGTGGGTAGTACAGCAATTGAAGTTGTAAAGATAAATCCCGTAAGGTTATTAAACATTTTTATGTAAATTTGGGGTATAAAAGCACTGAATAATATTTGTCTCATAAATATTTGTAGGAATGGATAATAAAGAAATTGAACAAAAACTCGAATCGAAAAACGTCAAACCAACAGCCATGCGCATCCTGGTTTATAAAACACTTGCGGAATCCGGGAAAGCGCTGAGCCTGGCGGAATTGGAGCAACGATTTGAAAAAGTGGAGCGTTCAACCATTTTCAGGGCGCTTAAATCATTTGAGGACAATTTCATTGTACATACCGTTGATGATGGTTCAGGTTCGGTGAAGTATGCCGTTTGCGATGATGAATGTACCTGTAATATACATGACCTGCACGTTCATTTTTATTGTACCCGTTGCGGCAGAACACGTTGCATGAAAGAACTTCCAATTCCCAACATTAAACTGCCTGAAGGCTACACCTACGATAATGCGCAATTCATCATTAAAGGGGTGTGCCCGCGCTGCGATTAAACTTTGCAATAGTGTTGCACTAACTTATTGGTAATTTTGATGTTGAAATTATTAGAATGTCTAACATTAAAAATTATTAATTATGAAAACTGGAAAATTTAAAATGGCTTTTTTACTTGCAGGATTGATTGTTTTTTCTGCATCGCAGGCAATGGCACAACCTCATTGTTGTAACTCAAACTGGTCGGTAAACGCTAATGCCCAATGGTGGAACAACAATACCCCGGCGGAATATGCCTTATCAGCCGAACAAATTACGGAAATCAATGAGCTACGTAAAAACAGTTACGAGAAAAAGCTTCCAATCGAAAACGAGCTTCGCAGTTTAAGAATAGAATATCAGGCAGCAAACTCAAATCCCGAGCTGGATGTAAAAAAGGTGAAATCACTGAGAAGCACTATCCGCGATAAAGAAGAAAAAATTGAGGATATCAACCTGGAGACAAAAGTTCAGGTAAAAAAACTTCTTACTGAAAAGCAGCTTACCTACTTTAACAACAACAATTACAATTGGTGGGATATGTCGGAAAATTGCTGGCATGCAGGTAATATGGGAATGAATTCTCGTAAACAGATGATGATGTCACGTCGCAGCAATTGTTGGTAAACACCAGTTCGGTTTTTAAAAAAACAAGCGATAAAAAGAAAGGAGAATGTTATGATGGATGGATTTGGGTGTCACGGATGGGGAATGGGAATGGGCTGGTGGTGGGTTATAGGGCTCATTATCGTAATTGCCGTTGTTTGGATGGTTGTTAAAGGAATGAGTCAAAATAACCGCCCCGGCAACCTACCCGAAAGTAAGTCGGCGCTCGATATTTTAAAAGAGCGTTATGCCAAGGGAGAAATTGATAAACAAGAATTTGAAGAACGAAAAAAAGATTTAATGTAAAATAAAAAATCATGAAGTATTATATTGAAAAAACAACAGAGTACGGTTTCGATGAAGCTATCGAAAAAGTAACCGAAGAACTGAAAAAAGAAGGTTTCGGGGTGTTGACCGAAATTGATGTACAGGCTACTTTAAAAAAGAAGCTGGACGTAAATTTCAAAAAATACCAGATTTTAGGGGCTTGCAATCCACCCTTTGCTCATGAAGCATTGATAGCGGAAAACAAAATCGGAGCCATGCTTCCCTGCAATGTAATTGTGCAGGAGCTGGATAATGGCAAAACAGAAGTAGCTGCCGTTGACCCGGTGGCTTCCATGCTGGCGGTTCAAAACGACAAATTAAGTGCAATTGCCGAAGAAATCAGGTCGAAACTTCAAAAGGTAATTGAAAGCGTATAATACGGCTGAAATTTTAACCTAAAGTAGTTCAAAAATAATTGAAAATGAGAAAACAACTGTTGTTATTAACCTTCGTACTTTTCTGGATATTCACAGCGAATGCCCAGGAAGGCGAACGGTTAAAAGTAATCACAGGGGTACGTGTTAACCCTTTTGTGATGTACGATTTTGACGGTAACAAAACGGAAATAACGCGTATCCATGCCGAGTTGGGCGCCATGTTCAATAATAAAACCTACCTGTCGGTGGGATACACGCCCTTTGCCAATACCATCTACAATTTTAACGAATACTGGTTTGTAGGGTTCGGCAAAAAAATCCCGGTATCGTGGGTTTTGGCGGAAGAGTATATGATAGATGAAAATAAATTCATAGTCCAGACCGGCCTCAATTTCAAATTAGGGAACGTGGGAAATGCGTTTGTATTTCTGTTTACCCCTGTTGATAATATTGACTGGGGCTTGAAAGTGGGCGCTTTTATTCCTTTAAATGTGGTTTTGCATAAAGATTAGTTCACATGTTCAAATCTGTATTTACCATCAGTAAAATGGACTGCCCTTCCGAAGAATCCCTTATCAGGATGAAGCTGGAAGGGATTTCATCCGTTAAAAACCTAGTTTTTGATATTGAAAACCGGAAGCTGGAGGTATATCATTCAGGCCCTGTGGATGAAATCCACCAGGCAATCAGCCAGCTAAAATTAGGTGACAAACTCGGAAATACTACCGAAACGGAATTACCGCCCGGTGCACACGATTCACAACAGCTGAAAATACTCTGGTGGGTGCTGGGCATCAATTTTACCTTTTTCGTGGTGGAAATTACCACAGGCTGGATTTCGCACTCCATGGGACTTGTGGCCGATTCTCTGGACATGCTGGCTGATTCTATTGTTTACGGGCTCAGCCTTTTTGCAGTGGGTGCGGCCATTTCACGAAAGAAAAAAGTAGCCAAAATCAGCGGGTATTTCCAGATGGGGCTGGCTACGCTGGGTTTTGCCGAAGTGCTGCGACGTTTTTTCAGCAATAGCGAAACGCCCCTTTTTCAGTGGATGATTATTGTTTCCATCCTGGCGCTTGCCGGAAACCTGGTTTCGTTGTGGCTCATCAACAAAGCCAAAAGCAAAGAAGCGCACATGCAGGCCAGCGCCATATTCACCTCCAACGACATCATCGTGAACGGCGGGGTTATCCTGGCCGGTATGCTGGTGTATTTACTAAACAGCAAATGGCCTGATTTGGTCATTGGTGGCATTGTTTTCACCTTTGTGATGCGCGGGGCAGTGAGGATTTTAAAACTTTCGAAGTAATCAATTATGGCACACGCGCATGAACATACTACGCAAAAAAGTTACGGAAAAGCTTTTGCCATTGGCATTGGTTTAAACATCGCCTTTGTTGCTGTTGAAATATTTTATGGTCTGGCAGCCAACTCATCAGCATTATTAGCCGATGCAGGTCACAATGCCAGCGACGTTCTGTGTTTGATTTTTGCCTGGGCAGCAATCCGGCTTGCTTCTATAAAGCCAAAAGGGAAATATACATACGGTCTTCGAAAAACAACCATCCTTGTATCGATACTCAATGCGCTATTGCTTTTTGGAGCAGTAATAGCCATCGGTTGGGATGCCATAGGGAAATTCAAAAATCCCGAACCCGTGGCAGGTACTCAAGTGATGATTGTTGCCGGAATAGGCGTGGTAATCAATACCATTACGGCTTTGCTGTTTATGAAAGGCCAAAAAGTCGACCTGAACATCAAAGGAGCATTCCTGCACATGGCTGCCGATGCCGGGGTGTCGTTGGGAGTGGTTGTTGCCGGATTATTGATTAACCTCACCGGAATCGAATGGATTGACCCGGTAATGAGTTTTATCATCATCCTGGTCATCCTTTGGGGCACCTGGCGCTTGTTTACCGATTCCATAGATTTGGCGCTGGATGCCGTACCTAAAAACATCAACCTCGAAAAAGTCAGGGAATTACTGTTGGCACAAAAAGGTGTTGAAGAAATTCACGACCTACATGTTTGGGCAATGAGCACCACCCAAATAGCTTTAACCGCCCACCTGATAATGCCCAAAGGGTATCATGATAAATTTATTGCTGAATTACAGGAGAAACTTGAACACGAATTCGGGATAGGACACACAACCTTTCAAATTGAGAATGAAAGGATTGAAAAAGAATGCAAAACTGTTTGTTGAAAACTTTAAAGAAATGAAAATTCAATACCATTCAATCATAACCTGCCCAAATTGCGGGCATCAAAAAGAAGAAGAAATGCCGGAGGGTTCCTGCCAGTTCTTTTATGAATGTAAAAATTGCCATACCGTTTTAAAACCAAAACAGGGCGATTGTTGCGTGTTTTGTTCGTATGGAACAGAAAAGTGTCCTCCCATTCAATCTGGGCAATGTTGTTGAATTTTTGTTTATATAAAATTTAGTTCTTAAAATCATTAGAAAGCCCACCCTATTTGTTAGCACATTGGCAAGCCCCACAAGCAAACACACGACCAAAGCTTACCAAAGAGCTTACAAAGCCAGCCCAAGTAACCGCCTTTAAGGGCGGTTTTAGGGTTGCCCTCCCACAAAAAAGCAAAATAAATTTGTGCTTCGTGGATAGGTTGGTGCGGATTGAAAAAGACAGTGAAATGACAGCTAAATAATTGATAAACAGACAGAAATGAATGAACACCAGCCCCTAACACGCGGTCATAAAACATTGCGCGGATAGTGCTATATTTGAGCAATATAACATTTAATCAACAGCTTAGCGGGCTGATAAGTTTGTGTTTCAAAATGCGCAACGTTTCATACCGCCGACCGTTATGCGCAATGACGAAATCCGACGAAACGACAGGAAGTCCTCGATTGACCGCCCAGACTATCGAAAACGATACTTACACGAACCAATGCGAAAACCAAGCTGAAATCGAAGCGATTGACTGATTCACGGGCGGACGGTCAAGCGTGGACTAACAATAATTTTTTCGGTCTGATAACGTCATAGCGAAAACAGTGGCCAACCCGAAAGGAAGAAATGAAAAAATCAGGTTTTTAAGGGGTTTAAGGGAGCGATTTAAAAACATTTCTTCTTGCTGAAATAATTGACGAAAAAATTATTGCAGCCCAACGCACTGGCTGAAAAGAAAATATTTCCACGATTAGAAAGAAAAACAAAAAAGAAACGATTGAAATCTCGGGAAAACATGCCCCGATTTGATTGAAAACGGAGAAGAAAAACGACGACGAAAGAAGAAATCACTGCGCATAACAAGCGGTTCAAACTACTCGGGCTAATGATGCAGATTCCAATTTTTTTAGTACTTTAGTTTCGGTTTCGCGGGTGATGACGCCGCTGGCAGTTAACTCCCCAGCAGTTTAAACCGCCGACCGTTAGCACACATTATAATTGAACAACAATGAAAATGAAGACATTTTACATACTGATTCTTTCTGCCTTTTTATGCAACGAGAGTTTCACACAGAATAAATTGGAGAATCAATATACTGAACTTTGGCTTAAAGCTCGTTCTTTTTACCTTAAGAATAAACTTGATTCCTCATTTTCAAATTATACTCAAGCTTACAAAATATGCTCGAATATTTCCTTCGACTTGTATAACGGAGCCTGTATTGCTGCACGCATTGGTAAGCAAAAAGAAGCACTTGAACTATTGAATAAATCAATAGAAAATGGATTTATTGACAGAGAGCATCTTGAAAAAGATACCGATTTAACGTCCTTACATAAACTTTCTGAATGGAATGATATAATTTCAAAAATTGAACTTGAAAAAAGTTTAACGATAACAAGCGAACAAGTATTTAAGGAAATTTCTGATTTAATAGTAAAAAAAGAATACAAAAAGGCATTGGAGTATTGCACAAATGATTTAATAACTAAACACTCTGAAGACAAATTGATAAAGGAGTTAGAAACGGTTTGCCGTTTGTTAACTACTGGAATACATGAAAATGATGCCATATCATGGCGTAATGACGATTTAGTTGAAATTAAGAAATTCAGATATGCTGCAAACTCCTCTTTTTTCGGGTATCCGTTTACTCAATATTTTTCAGGCAACAAAGTGGGTTTAGGCATTACACTAGATTTTAGGAGAATAAACAAAATATGGCACTTGAATGATTTAGAGGTTAATGAAAACAATTTAGATTTAACTGATGCAACTGATAAAATTAAGCGTTTTATTTCAAGAAATGATTCTGTGTTTATTAGTTATAACATATTAAATACAGAAAATAATTACAGAAAAAATATTAAGGTTAGTAAAAGTATATTTAACAACCTAATAATTAATAAAACGGAAACCTCAGATGATATAATTAACAAGAAATCTAAGAATATCTATTGCATTATAATTCAAAGTAATGAATCATTCCTAGATTCATGGGGAAATAATACAATTTCTCTTTTTGAAATAGTGTTTCCAGAAGAATCTATAGATTACTGTTTAATTGCACTTGAAAATAAATATGGGTTGTTTAAAATCAATAAAATCCCTGAATTAAAAAACATATTAGACAAATATAGACCCAAATAACGTGTGCTAACAGGTGGTTTAGCCTACTGGGGCTGATGATGCAGATACGAAAGTTTTTAGTATTTTAGTATAGTTTTTAACGTGGGATGACGCCGCTGGCCATTAACTCCCCAGCAGCCCAAACCACCGACCGTTAGCAACAAAATTAAGACTGACGATAAGATAAACTTCTTAAAATTTTCAAATTTAAAATGCAATGAAAAAACTAACG
>JAAZNU010000110.1 GCA_012798135.1 Veillonellaceae bacterium
GAATATTTCGCGAAGTTAAGGATACTGGATGTCTACCGGGAATTTCCTTCAGACATATCAGACGACGACGCCCGCGCGGAAGGATATGATGATGCCTCAGCATACTTGGCCGCATTTTGCAGGATCAATCATCTGTCCGCAATTCCCGATAAAACGGTCTTTGTCGTAAAATTTGAGGTGATCGCGTGAACAGTCCAATAATTTTTGACATAGAGACAATTCCAGACAGATTGGGCGAATACAACCAGGCTTTCCCAAAGTCGAAAAAGAAGGCCGGAATCCATGCTATCATCAGCCGGGTGGTAGCAATCGGCTACAACATGGGCGGCTACCAGAAGGTCATCATGGGCGAGGAGGAGGCAATCCTCAGAGAGTTTGCGGACCTCCTGAACGAGCACCGGATGGCTACTCTGGTGGGCTTCAATGTGAAAAATTTTGATATCCCTCTCATCAGGCTGAGGGCGGCCAAGCACGGTATCAAGCTCTACCTTCCGGACAGGCGGTCTCAGAGGATATGTGATCTTTTTGACATCCTGGGGGGTAAATGGCAGACCGACGTCTCCGCGTGTTCTCTTAGCGAACTCCACTGGTTCCTCTATGGGACTGGGAAGCAAACCAATGGCTGCGATATAGCCGAGATGTGGGAGGATGGGGACCTGGAGGGCATACGGAGTCATTGCGCAGAGGATTGTCAAATTACGTTTAATATATACAACGATTTCAAGGGGGTATTGTGGTAAGCCGCGGCCCGATCCGGTACATGGACGACCTGCGGCTCTTGCCATCAGACAGGTCTTTCGTTCTCAGTGACTACCTGTCTGGATGGACCGGTGGTAGAGCCAACTACTGGAAACAACGTAACCTGATTCGGCGAGTTGGTATCGTTTTCAGGAACGGCTCCAAAAGGCGGGCCGTATGGGAACTGACAGAGAGAGCGAGGAGGATTTTAGGATGAAAGCTACTACAATGCTGAGATGCATCAAAGAAGCCAGGGAGTTCATTCACATGGCAGAAGAGGTTCCTTTGAGCGATTTTGGAAGGGATCTAAAAGGAAATAAAGTGCGATTTATCGAATCCGGTAAAGCGTCCGGCCTGATGAAAGCACAGTCGATCATACTGACTCGTGCACTCGCGGACCTTCGCCAGGGGCGATAAGATGATCCCCCTAGAAACTCAAATCTTCCGCTTGATCTTCCCTCCATCCGGTTCTATCCCATTGGAGAAGATCGAAGCCGTACCCCACATACGGCAGCATATCAACTCCATCATCGACCTGGCCAGCACGGAGCATGGCATATCCCCTCCAGACGAGAGCGCAGCCCTCACGGCCCGTGTGATCGAGCTGAGGGACACACCAGGCCCGGACGGAAAGATACGCACCTGGAGGACGATAGCAGAAATCTGCGGCACCACACTGGACGCGGTGAGGCATAGGTACGGCAAGGGCAAGGCAACTATTAGGAAATCCCGAACAGTTGAGGAGGCTCATGTGGAGCCATTCTTAGCAGATACGGTGGTCTCACGTCATCCAAAAATCGAGACCGAATCTCTCCCTGAGGTGGAACTGGCCAATCTCGAAAAGCCACCAGAACAGGAAAAGAAACCAGATGAAGTGGCAACTATCCGGGAATTCCGGGCAGTTGAGAAACCCGCCCCGCTCGATCCAGATGCTTTCAATGTGGCTCACTTATCAACAAGCGGCGAATTCGCCACCATCCGGGAAATCGGTCTGGCAGGGAAACCAGTCGACGCGGTGGGTGCAGGAGTTTTGGAAGAACGGCCCGAGGTTCGGACAGTTGAGAAACCCGCCCCGCTCGATCCAGAGACATTAATCGAGGTGGACGCCACACTCAATCTCAAGACATTAGCAGAAGTGGACCGGATGTTGGGCGAAGGCATGACTGTCAAAGAGATCTCAGCAGAACTTGAAAAGAATAAAAAACACGTGCCGTGGACCTCGATACGGGCAAGGGCTGCTTACCTGGCCAAGATGAAGCGCAAGGAGGCCAAACCAGAATCACAAGAGGTGGAAGCAACCGATGCCCGCCCGGAACCAGTCGCAATATCCCGCAAAGAGCTCGACCTCCGCATCTGGGATATGTGGCGGGCCGGCAAGACGCTCGACGAGATATCTGATATCCTCTACTCAGAAGGCCTTTACTACAGCGCGAAATCCGTTCGGGTAAGACTACTCAGCCAGGGGGCGAAGCTTTGAGCCAAGAGGAGGTCATAACCTGGCTGGCCGCTCATCCTGGTTGGCATAGAACGTTGGTCATAGCGCGGGATATCAGAAAGGGCTACAGCGCTACATACGAATCTCTCCGGGCCTTGGCAAACCATGGGGAGATACAGCGGAGATCTTGTGGCTCAAGTGCAAAATGCGGTCTGGAGTGGTCGATTTGACGGGAAAGAAGACCAAGAAATCAGGCTGGCCACGAAGCCGATTAGCTCATTCGAACGAGGGGCGCGTCGGTCAGGCCTGGAAGCCGGGTAAAGTGCTGAAGGAAGGCGTAGACGTCTTTGGTAATAGGAAGGTCTTCTTGGTGGAAGAAGGGCACTTCAGGTGCAAAAAATGCAGCTCCATTGTCCGTATAGACAAAAACGGGTTTGCTGCATGTGATAAGTGCGGTGAGATCTACAACGACAGCAAGACCATCCGGGGCACAGAATACCATATGAGCAAACGCCAGAAGAAGAAGCTCAACAATAAGCTTATATACGATAGCTTACACACATCCGACTAAAAGTCCGCTGTAGATCGGCGGACCATTTGCGTAAGCTATCGATCTACAATCAATTTTCTATTTCTGTGATTTTCATGGTATTCAGAAGAAAAAAACCACATAAGAGAATATACCGCCATCCAAATTTTCCATATCTTTTCGATCCAGAGCCCGACGAAGGCAAGAGGTTCGAAAAGCATCACATCCCAATCACTCTCTGAGTGATCGGCAAGGCCCTGCTATCTTCTTTTCGTTCTCTAGCTCATTGATATACCACCGGCGGGCCTGCCGTTCCTAATCACCCCACATGCAGCCGTTAATTGGCATCGGCTAAAGGCACTACGCTAGCCCTCTGGTCTTCAAGGGCCAAAGAGGGCTCCTTCTCCTAACCCGATGATGGTGGAAGAAGCGCCACAAGAGGGTTGCACTCAGCCGCCTGCCCGAGGCGGCAAAACCAATATCGGGCAGCTCCCGTTTAACATCGAAGGAGGCATGATATGGTCAGAAGGATCGACGTCGATTGGCACCAGTCACTCCCCACATGGAGCGACTACGACCTGGATGCAATGGCGCAGGACATCCAGGAAGAGAAGATACGCCGCCACGCCAAACCCGCGAAAGGGTTCCTGGCCCCTTAACATTTTTTGCAGTCGGTGGCTAGGGTTCCTCTCCCTCCTTTCCCTGGCCACCATAATTAATCCATTCTGAGGTTATCTTGAAACACATTCTCGGATTCATCCTCTTAGCTTTGCTCATCAGCAGCTCTGTAGGTGCCTATCCCACCCCCACCACCTTCAAATTCTCGGACCTGCAGATGCCCGAGATCGTGATGCCAGAGCTTCATTCTGTCAACATCTCCCACGATTTCGATTTCCCTGAACTGAATTTCACAGAATTTGAGATGGCGGTCGATATGCCGCCGATGGATATCGAGCTGGAACTTGAGCCTGAGATCGAGTTAGAACCAGAGCCAAAGGCCGAGCCAGTAACCGAAACAGAGCCCGCATATACCTATGACGTCTATATCCACCAGCAAAATCAGTCCATCATCGCCGAAACCGTCGATGGCAGGCAGATAGCCGCATTGCCCGTCACATCGGATGCAGCAGGCCTGTTCAAGGCGGCGGTAGATGCTACTCCAGACGGTGGGAGCCTGCATATAGGCGCGGGCCATTA
>JAAZNU010000113.1 GCA_012798135.1 Veillonellaceae bacterium
CGGCCCACTCATGCTACTGTGGCCAGTACAAGCACCTTCCGTAATAGTACTGGTGTTAGAGATGTGATAGACTTTGACTTTGGCGCTGGTGGACTTGGCGGTTAGGCAGTAGCTAGTGCCATCACTGGTGTACTGGAAGGAGTTAGCACCGCTCGGTTTCACTGTTGTTGGCAGAGACGGGTTGGGGTAGACGTCGGTCTTCGCCTTTTCTAGTTCGAGTTGGGTCGCCGCCTTCTTGAGATCGGATTTGATGGTTGATTCGATGGCGCTTTGCTGAATACCGCTGTAGGCAACGAAAGAAATGACGGCGAGGATGCCGATGACGACGATGACGATGAGGAGTTCGACGATGGTGAAACCGCGCGGTTGCGTGGAGGTTGCTTTAGCTCTTAGAGAGAGAAAGAGAGAGAGCTTGACTTTATCTGTTTTTCTTTCTTAGCAAGTATTTTCACCACACGCCCTTTCTTTACAGCTGATGCTGAGAATTAATATGCTTTCTGTCACCATTGTACCATAAGCACAATAATGCGCAACAAATTCTGCATACATCCGGTAGAAACGCCAAAAAGTCGCCCGAAAGGGCGACTTTTGACGTAAAAATAGGCTTAATACTCAAATACTGTTGCCCCCCTCATCTGTTCCTCCAGAGAAGAAACTACGCAGGATTGTAAACTTTCGTTGCTTAGAGCAGCCACGGTGGGCTCTGAGCTTGGTTTTCCAAACACCAAATCTGCCATCTAATGCGTTGGTGGTATTGGGTATGCAGATATCCTGTGCGATGAACGCGAGGTCTTGGTAGGTAAATAAATACTCTAGGTTTCTCCTCAGGCTAAAGTAGGCTCGTCTAGTGCGGGCGTGGGCGTAGCGGGAGCCACTCGACACACGGTCCGAGTGAGTATTCTGCGTATTTCTCGCCGCTCCCTGTGTCTCGGCAGAGCGCTCCTTGAGCCATTCTCCATACCGTTCATACCAGGCATCCAGTTGCTGCTCAAGCCGCTGCTTGCTCGTCCTGGTGAGTGTCAGAGCAATGGCTCTGAGCTGTTGGTTCTGTGGTAGTTTTGGGCGCTTAGTGAGGCACTGCGTGACAGTTTGCAGCTGGTGAAACTGGCAGTGCTGCACGGGAATGCCTTTACGCTCTAGCATGTCTCTCACACCACGTCTGCCGTCGATGACTACTGCTTGGATGTGGTAGCCCATGGCCTCGAGCGTATCTGTTGCGACTTCGTAGTCTGCGGTACGCTCAGTACCAGTTATCTCTGCCCAGTACAGCACTGTGTCGTCAAAGCCGTGCGCCTTGGCGTTCGGATCAATAACAACCAGTACGCCCCACGAGCCAAAGTAGGTGACATCCATAACAGTCACGACAGGGCGAGGGCGCACGATGTCGTTCTCTGGTATGTAGTTGTCCAGGAGACGTCGAATAGTACTCCTGCTTTTGTGATGCCGCTCGGCAAGCGCAGCAACGCTTGCGCCCTCCCAGGCATACTCTCGCCACAGCTTGCGGATGAACCGCTCCGGGCGAGACATATTGCTCCAGGTGGTAGAACAATCCCGGCAGAGATACCGCTGCTTCTGCGTCTTCCCGTGGGTGGTAGTTCCATTACGTTTAGTATTGGTACAATAGCAATACGGACAGCGCCTGCGCGTCATATTCGCTCCTTCTTGTTTAGTTGGTACTTACAAGAATAGCGAAAACAGACAGCTTGGCGCTGTCTGTTTTATGGTGGTTATGGCAACACTATTTGGGTATTAAGCC
>JAAZNU010000261.1 GCA_012798135.1 Veillonellaceae bacterium
AGGGCAGCTGGGCCTACAGCGACTCGCACAACGACCTGCCCCTGCTGGGCCTGGTGGACCACCCCGTGGCCGTCACCCCCGACGACCTGCTGCGCCAGCACGCCCTGTCCCGCCGCTGGGAGATTTTGGATTTGATGTAGAGCTTTACGATAGGGTGTACATTGACGCCTGGCAGGTGGAATCGAAAATCATTTCACCTTGTCAGCTTCAGCGTAAGAAGGGTCTCCAGAATCTGGTCAGGGTTGGGGGGACTCCCGGGGATATGGGCCAGGCGCACGCTGGAGATTTCTTGGGGCAGCGGGACGGTGGCATAGGAATGTTGGAAAACACTGTCTCCGGCGATGTCATCGCCGATGGTGACGACCCAACGGGGCTCGGGCATAGCATGGAAAGCGTTGAGCAGCGGACCTTCCATGTTGCGGGTGAGCGGGCCGGTGATTAAGAGCAGATCGGCGTGCCGGGGAGAGGCGACTAAATGAAAGCCATAGCTCTCGGCATCATACACCGGGTTGAATATGGCAAGGATTTCCTGTTCGGCGGCATTACTTGAGCCACAGTCAATGACGCGGATAAAAACAGAACGTCGTCTTCTCACGCCTGGCGTTGGCCACCGGGTTTCGGTGTACAGCGGTTTGGCCCAGGGAATCAGGCGCCTTAGTCGCTTGATTAGCTGCACGAGGATGTACATTTTACCCGTGGGAACGTCCTTCTCTTTCACAAATCTGCTCCTGAGTAGGATAGACCGAAACTGGCATTGATAATCGGAAAATCAACCAGGGAAGTTCTCTGATCCGTTCCGTCAGGTGGGGCTACCGCGCTACAGAGGCCAGGCCAGTTCAACATGGATGGGTCGCGCACTTTGCACCTGAAGATATGCTCGAATTTGTCCTTCATGATCCAGTATATAATGTCGCCACGCCAACCCTCCGCGTAGCCCAACCCGACATCGAAGTTTGGCACGCCGGTATAGTTCACCGGTGTAAGCAAAGGTACGGCATTGGTGTGCTTGATCTGGCCTAAGAACTTCTCGATCAGACGGACAGCAACATCAACCTCGATTACACGCTGGACGAAGCGGCAAAACACATCGCCACGCATCTCAAAGTTCTTTGGAAACGGTAGATCCGCCGAAGCGGGGCCATCCATGATGATCTGTTTGACCTCTGCGTCTTGATAAGGACCGAAAGGATGTTGGAGACGAAAGTCTCGCGAAACGCCAGACGAGCGGGCGATCAAGCCGGTCACCCCCAGTTTCAAGGCCGATGCACGAGAAAGCGACCCGGTGTTGATCGTCCGCTCGCGGAAATCCGCCCGAATGGCCATCATACGGGCGATAGCCATAAAACGACCCACTTCGGAGCGCAGGACAGAAATTACAGATTGGCAATCCAGTGGTTCGGGAATGCGAACCCCCCCCACCTGGTTGACTCCATTCAAGAAACGGCTCCCACTAATGCGCTCACACAGGCGCATCAGCTGCTCGCGGATTACCGACATATCACTGGCCGGAATCTCGAGCGCAAGGTCATGTGCCAGTATACTGCACGCTTGAATATGGTTGACCAGCCGTTCCAGCTCCAGAAAAGCCGCCCGCAAGAGGTGCACTGTTTCAGGAATCCGGGTTTTAGATAAATTTTCCACTGCTTTGCAATAAGCCAGGGTATGGGCAAAGGCCGTATCCCCGGATACCCTGGACGCCAGGGTTACGCCATTGGCCAGGTTGAAATGGCTTTGGAACAGCCTCTCAATACCTTTATGGGTGTAACCCAACAGCAAGTCAATGTGTTCGATGGCTTCCCCACTGGTGCGGAACAGGAAATGCCCCGGCTCAATGACACCGGCGTGGATAGGCCCCACCGGTATCAGCACTTCCCCTTCTACCGCTTGTTGGGGCCTGCTGAGGCCGGGTGGAATCGACGGCTCAGTATCGATCTGATTGAGCATATGCTGAAGTGCCAGCTGAGTCGAGTCACGGCGCAGGGGACTTAACACAGCAGGATAGCTGTTATGTAGATAGGTCTGGGAATGGCCCAAGGGGGTGTCTTGTTCGGGAAACAGGCCAAACATATCGGCAATCTCTTGCTCAAAGACAGCCGCCGCGGGAAAGATGGAGCAAATCGAAGGATAGGTTGCCCTGCTTTGCTGCAAGCTGTATTCGATGGTCAAGATCACATTTTGGAGCGGATGGGAGAATAACAAGTAGATCTTGAAGCAATGATCTTCCAACCCGCGCTCATCATTGGCAATCATCAACATGAGATAATAGTCATTGTGGGCGATCTCTTCGCAAAAAGCCACGAGCTGCGCTGGATCGTTGACCAGGAAATGCTGTTGCGTTCTCCCGGATCGATATACTTCCACGCCATATTTCTGGCCTATCTGGCGCAATTGTTGGAATGCCTGTTGTCGGTCCATCGCGTTACTTCGCACCGTTCTGTAAAATCAAGACGCTGTTTTCAATGATTTGAGTCAGGTTCACTGGCCAGTTTGGAATGGTAATGCCGAACAGCAAGATGATGATGATCATCAAAACAAAAGGCATGAGCAATAACAAGGCTAAGGGAGAGAAATTAGGTTCCAACGTCGGAATTGGGGAAGGGCCGAGCAGCAGGCGGGCCAGATGGCTGACCAATCCTCCAAAGATAAGGGTGACCGTGACAACGAAAACGATGACAGCGACCTGGGCTTCAGCCGGGGGGATAATTCCAGAAGCTGTCTGACCGGCAGATTGGAACGCGGCCCACAAGATCATAAATTCGCTCATGAAAATGTTGAAGGGCGGCATTCCTACCAACGCCAGTCCACCGAAAGCGAGGATCGTGCCCGAAATGGGCATACTTTTCAAGATCCCGCGGATCGATCCCTCGTCTTCGGTGATACCGCTAGCTTTGAAATACTCGTATTGCATCGATCCAAAGACAAGGAACATGAGCGATTTCGTCATAGCGTGGTTTAAGGCATGCAACAGTGCGCCAAACAGGGCGACGGGGGTACCAATGCCAATGCCGAAGGTAATGATTCCCATATGCTCAAGGCTGTGGTAAGCGAGCACGCGTTTGAATTTGTTTTTCTTCAGGATAAACGGCACGGCCAGGACCAACGATAGAAGCCCGGCGGCAAGCAGGAGCTGAGATGGAAAATTAGGCACCGGGGCTGCTTCTGGGTGAGCTTTCAGGTTGAGGTTAGTGATGGTGTAAAACCGGAGGATGGCATACAGGGCCGATTTGAGCATGACGCCTGAGAGCAACGCACTCACCGGCGACGGAGCTTCTCCATGTCCATCAGGAAGCCAGGTATGCATGGGCGCAAGACCGGCCTTGGTGCCATAACCAATCAGGATGAATAGAAACGAGAGGAGCACAAAATTAGGTTCTAGGGCCTTTGCATTTTCTGGTTTGGCCAGCTCCGACCAGAGCATCGGGCTGCTGAATGTAATGGCCGACTGCCCGTTACTTAAAACAGGGTTTGCCCTGGCGAGAAAAAGGGTGCCAAGCAAGGCAAAAATAATCCCGGTAGTCGTGATGGTCATAAACTTCCAGGAGGCTTCCACTGCCAGGCGGTGGCGCAAGTAGCGCACCAGCACTGTGGAGAAGATGGTGGTCAGCTCGACGAAGATCCATAACACGACGAGATTATCGACCATCGGAACCAGCAGCATGGTTAGATGGAATAAATTGAGAAAGACATGGAAGGTAAACGGGTTGTGGTACTGGTTGTGTTTTGCGTCGAATTGCAGGAAGGGAATAGTGTAAATGGATGCAAAAAAGGCTACCAGGTTGACCAACAAAACAAAGTAAATACTTAAGGAATCGAGATACAGCGTCAATAAAGGAATATTGACAATCCTGGGCGACCCTTCCAGAACCATATTGGCTAACACAATAGAAATGATGAGGGATAACAGAGACAGCAGGATAGTGGTGATGTTAATCCAAAAGGGATAATGGCGGAACAGGAATACCAAAAGGATCGCCACCACTGGCGTCAGGATAATGCTAATGGAAAGGATTTCGAAGGATAAGATCGTGTTCACCGGGTTACCCTTGTAGATGATCCTGCTGGTCGATTTCAATCGTGTTGGAAATACGGTGCAGGTCGGGCAACAGCACCACCAGGATGGTTAAGGTAATGGCGATGTAGAGGAAAAGGCCAACTACAAAAGTGATCACGATTACCGGGCTGCTGATAATGCGAATGGCGGCGAGAAACATGCCGTGTTCCATAACCAGCAAGCCCATGATTTGCGAGATGATATCATGCTTGCTGCGCATGATCGACAATCCCAGGAGAAGTAGCGACAGGGAAATGGCAAGGATGCTCGCCAACAGCGGGTCTTTTTTCTCGATACTAAAGGCAGTTACAAAGGCAAGGATTATCAAGATCAGATCGACCACAATGGAGAGGATGCTGTGCTGGTAGGAGAATTGTTGAGACAACCAGACGGGGAGGGCGCGACGGTAGATATTATCACGGACATCTTTGCGAAACAACAACAGGATGTGACGCCAGCCCGATTTAACTTCAGCGACGGTGGCCTGGGCAAGTAGCGGTTCGATGGCCAGTATCAACAGGATCGGGATTAAGGCGAACAATAATAATATCAATACCCGGCTGTTGGATTCGTAGGTTTCCACTGGACTGAGGCCGGTGAGGATCACAATGAGAGTCAGGATACCGGATTGGATTCTGTACAGGGGGATCATCTGGGACACTGTGCTGGCCATGGATATCATCATCGCCATAATCAGCATGGAGAAGGCCAGGATGTTGATCAACTCATCGTAAGAAACAGAAAAGCTCATTTCGAACCTCAGTTTTTCGAACCGTTTTCGGTTATTGGAAGTAACCCATGACAACTGCTACAAAAACTGCCAGGATGGAAAAGGCCAGCGCAATTCCACTGGGCGGGAGTAGGGCAGTGAGGCGCAACTTTGCGCGAGACATCTCCCAGAGCGCCAGCACAAGGTCCGTCAAAACAAGCTTTACGAGATAAACCAGGATGAAAACAGCCAGCATCAAGAGGGGCTGTTCGGGTGAAGCCAATGAACGGGGCAAGACGAGATTCAACAAGAAGGTCATAAAGAATGTCAAACGCATGGCATCCGCCCATTCGATAAAGGCCAGGTAAACCCCACCGTATTCCAGAGATATAGCCTTTCCGATCATGGTCAACTCGAGATGGGTGGAAGGGTTATCGAACGGGATCCGTCCGGCTTCGATGAGCATCACAATCGTGATGGATACAAATACCAGCCAGAGCGAGGGGTTGGCTAAGGATTCGCTAACGTTGAGATCTGCACGATAGCGCATGATAGCGGTCAGATTGGTGGTGTGGAAGTTCAGCGCCAAAGCATAGGTGGCGACAATCAGGGTAGGCTCTGTCAGGACGTGGATGAACATCTCGCGTCCGCTGCCCAGGCGGGTAAATGAAGAACCGGTATCCATACCAGCCAGGCCGTAGAAGAAACGAGCCAGGCCAAAGAGATAGATGAGGATCAAGAAATCCGTCACCGGTGGGTAGCCGGAAGCCCCGTTTGCATTCAGGCGGTCAGGCAGGTAAAAAATTGGGATGAGCATACCTGCAAGGGCATAGCAGGCAAACACGATAAACGGCGTCGCCAGGAACACCCAGGATGTGTGTTCAGGTATGACCGGTTTACGATGCAGTAGTTTCCATAAATCTCGATAAGCCTGGTCGGGCAAGGCCCCACGCCGTCCTTGCAGACGTGCTTTAAACCAACGAAGCGTACCTAATACGCCAGGAGCGACGATTATGTAAACGACAGCCTGAAACAACGAGTAGGATAAGGCCTGAGTAATCATGGCTGCGTCTTCCCGGTTAAAGCCAGCAGCGAAATCAGAATGGCGATGAAGAGGAGGAAAATATACAACAGGTAATGGCGGATATCGCCATCCTGGAAACGATTTCCAAACCAGTTTGAGGTGCGCAGGAGATGCACTGTAAACGCGTTGTATGCCCGACGGGCATAATCGATAATGACGATCTGTTGGGTGAGTCTTTCCTGGTACGGAACCGGGGGAGACAATTCCTCATACGCTCCATCTGCCAGGATCGACGAGTGTTGCTTGCGAAGGGCGAAGGGCTTCCAGATTAAAGATGAAAAAGCCGCCCCGGTGTAGCGCAAGGCATGGGGAAAATAGGGCAGCCCACACACCCAGGGCTGCCCAAATTGGGTGAACTTCCTGCTCTGGGCCGTTCGGGAATGGAGGAAGACGCCGATCAGGACGGAGGCAACCAGGATGATGAAAAGAAATATGATGATCCCGCCGGGCAGGCGACCATCATACAGCCAATTATTCAATATTCCTGGCAAGGCAATTTCCTCGGGAGGTGCTGGCCGGGTTTGCCCCGGAATCTGGACGGCCAGGCTGATATTGCCGAAGGCAGTTACCTGTTCAAGCGTCCAGCCGGGAAGCAAACAGGTGGCTATGCTTCCTAGTTGAGTAGTAACCGGAGCATAAAACAAGCCCAGCAGCAGGCAAAGCGCGGCGAAAACGAGCAAGACAATGCGCATGGGCCAACGAACTTCCCCTGGTTTCATTTTTTGCAGGGTCTCACTACTCTGTGGTGCGCCAAGCAGGACTTCGCCGGTGATTTTGACAAAAGCCAGAGCCGTGAGAGCGAAAGCAACGGCCAGGCTGACAATGACGATCACCAGGCAGATGAGCAAGAGCGACTTTTGGCGGGTCAGGAAGAAGTTTGAACCGGCGAACATGGATTGGAGCGTCAGCCACTCACTGATAAAACCATTGAAGGGTGGAAAGCCGGCAATGGATATGGCTCCAATCAAAAATGTAGTAGAGGTGAGCGGGTACCATTTGAGCAACCCACCTAGCTTTTCGATTTCGACCGTTCTGGTGCGATTTTCGATTGCTCCGGTGCAGAAGAACAGCAAGCCTTTAAAGATCGAATGGTTCAGCAGGTGGTAAAGACTGGCCACCACACTCAGGCCGGCAAGACCGTTAAGGGATTCCTGGATCAGGGAGTTGTCTGTCGGATTACTGCCATACTCTGACCGGAAAATTAATGCCATGCCGATCCCGGCCAGGATAATACCGATATTTTCGACGCTGTGCGAAGCCAGGGACGTTTTTAAGTCTTTGGACAGGATGGCAAAGAATACGCCAAAAAGGGCGGTCGCGCTGGCGAGAAGTAAAACCAACCAACCCCACCACCAGTGTGCTGGCTGGAGAAATTGGAAAAAGAACCGGTACATGCCATATATGCCTGAAACCTTCAAGGCGATGCCAGACATCATGGCGTGGATGCTGGTGGGTGAGTAAGGGTGAACCATGGGCACCCAGATGTGCCAGGGGAAAATCCCTGCTTTGATGCCAAAACCGGCCAGGGCGAGCAGAAATGCCAGATCTGCGGGGGCCTGGCTGATGGTGATGCCTTTACGAAATAGGTCAAAGGAAAACCCCGCCGGGGTTCCTTTTATTTGCTGGATAGATAGTTCCAACAGGGCGGCCGCGATCAGCATACCGCCAACGTGCTCAAAGATAATGTAAATTTTGAAGGCGGTCTTTGATTTTTCCAAAGCTTCGCCAGCGGCCTCCCCATGCTCGATATAGGCGTTGTGGCGATGGAGGGCAAGGTAGGAGAAAGCCAGGGTCATACACTCGAGCGCAATCAAGAAAGTGAACACGGAATCTGCCAGGATCGTGAGCACGATCGATAACACAAAAAGGCCAAAGACGCCGCTGATCCGGTGACGTTCGCGGCTCTCTTCTAAAGAGACGGACATGTGCAGCACTACGGCGGCGGTAAAAACGCCGGTGAGGAGGAGAAAAAACGAGGATAGCCGGTCCGCATAAAAGGAAAAATCTATAGCGGGTAGATCCTGGCGCATGGCCGGGAAGGTCGAAAAGGTAACCGGCTGCGGATTTTCGAGACCCCAGAAAACCAGGGCGGCAACGATGGTAATGATGGCGCCGATGAAGGACAGCCCCATGGAGATGCTCGTACTTATTTTCTGATACCGCCCGCCGAGAATGAATGGCAGCACGCAGCTCGAGCAGTACAGGATCAATATCAGACAGATGTAGGTGCTAAGAAATACGGATTCCATCGTGATCCATTTCTACGCCTATCTTTTCGAGTGTCTCACGCTCTAAATCGGACGATAACCGTCTACGCCGCAGCCAGCGACGATATAGTGGCACGGTAAACACAAACTGTCCCTGCTCATCCTGAGAAACGGCATTGGTGATTTTTTCGATCCAGTCGATCTGGTTTTTGAATTCGCGTTCCTGCCATTCAAATGGGTCGCCATTCTCATCTACTACTTGTTTGGGCAGGTTATTAAATTGTTTTTCCAGACGGGCGCGAACTTTCTCGCGGATCTTCTCGCGGCGCAGCGGCGTGTCAGAATCATCGAGAATGAGCATGATCAGTTGCCCGGTCCCGCGCGATTCAGACCAGAAGTAATCGAAGTGGTTGGTGGTTGTCTCTTGTTCATCGACAATCTGATCCGCGATCGTAAAAATCGTGTCACGTAAAACGTAATTGGTCTTCACCTGGTTCAGATGAGAGATTACTTTTCCGCAGAAAAGCTGAGTGAAGAAGGGGTGGCGGCCTGTTTCCGTGAGCAGAGCCAGTACAGCATCGGATCTCCAGAATACCATTTCATCTTTGGTGGGGCCTTCCACCAGAGTGGTCGCGGACTCATCCGAGAGGCGGCTGAGCTCAATGATCATAAACACGTTGAACCAGGGCGAGCTGATGGTCTTCACTTCTTGGAATAGAGCCAATGTGCTGGCGATGATCCAGGTTAAGCGATGTTCCGCGGAGACAAATTCGCGCAGGTGCCGGTCGAGGACCCCTGTTTCCGGGCGATACATCTCATCGTACTCATCCAGCAGTACGGTGAGGCGCTCTTCGGGAAATTTATCAAACAGGCGAGACATCTGCTCTAACGCTGCGTTGACTGCGCCGACCTGTTCGCTGCGCACTTCAAAGTCGCGCAAAGCCATTTTGGTCTTTCTCTTTTCGACCTGAAATGCAGCCAGCGTTTTTTCCAGGAGGGTGCGAAAGAACTGGTCGACGGATATGGCCCCGGCGGTGATATCGAAAGAGTGGAGGGAGAGAAAAACGGGATGGACCTTATCCAGGGCGGAATCCCAATCCGCCGGGATTTCAAAAAACCGACGCGTGTCCACGTTGGTAAGGGCCGACTGTATCATGTACAGCAATGAGGTTTTGCCCATCCTTCTTGGCCCGCGCAGGAGCACGTTTTGGTTTCCGCCTGCTTTTAGCAGGGAAAGAATATTCTGTAGCTCACCGCGCCTGCCGTAAAAATCGGTCAGTTTTTGGATGGGCCGGCCAATATGATAATTATTGGTTTTTACAATGAAGGGCTGGGTGTCCAGGCTGCGAACAGTCAGGTGCGTAGTCCAGGTGTCTTTATGACGCTGCCCGCTGCGGTCGCGGAAATTAAACTCGAGACGAAGCTCACAATCTTCCATTTCCGGGAGGATGTTGTATTCTACCTGGTTGGGAGCCCCAGGCTTGAGGATTGGTATCTCACGAACCGGCGAACGATCGAGAATTTGGAAGCCATTGGATGGGTTCAAGGCAATTTCGATTGATTCGGCTTCGACGCGGCCCCGGTTGGTGACATCCAATGCCAACAAAACCGGTTGGTAGATGTCTACCCAGGTGTTCTTGAGCCGGACGGTGATCTTTGCCGATGTTTCGAGTTCGTGTAAGAGCCCACGAATCGTTTGAATTTCCTGGGAAAAGGCAAACTGGAGGGCCCTCTGTTCGTGGGCCGGGGCAAACAGACTACGCTGTTCGTTTTGTAGATTGCTTTCCAGCTGGTTGAGCTGTTTGATAAGGCGATTGATATTCCGTTCCTGAGCATATAGGGATTGGCGACTGCGGCGAGTCTCGAGTAGACACTGCCAGGAGCGCGTAAAAAATGGAGAGATGAGGGGAACCGGCGCGGCAAAGTTCGCGGCTCTGCGTAGAACAGACAGCGTATTCTCGCGCGGCAAAGAGACGGATTCTTTCCCCATTGGTACCCCGAACTCCGTTTGTGAAGGCGCCAAGTTTAGCAGCTTCTCGGCGGCGTCGATCAACTGGTCTGTAATGAGCATTTCTGAATTAGCCGGGGTGGCGTTTCCGCGCTGTATGCGCCGGAATTCATGCAGCGTATCCAGCATTTCACGAATATTCCCCTCGATGTTAGAAGCTGTATCACAGCCATACCAGAGGCTGAGCGCTTTGTAAAAATCGGAATAGGACGGTGGAAGGCTATGAACAGCGCGCTGTAAAATTTGTTGGCGTGTGTCGTAGGCTCCTTTCAAGTACAGCTGCCACCTTCCCTGCCTCCATTCCCAAGGGTCGGACAGACTGTAGAATATGCAAGCTCTGTCGATCATGTCTAGAAGCATTTTGAGCATGGGGATCGGGTTTGGCATAGAGCCATAGAAATCTTGGGAAATATCAAATGCAAGTAACCATAAACATCGCGCCAGCACCTTTTCTTTACCGATCTTCCATAAGGTCTTGCTCAGCTCGATATTGGCAAAGCTTGTGGGTTTGGGCAGGAGGTCTAGCAAAGCGGGGAAAGAAAAGATTAGTGCGCCGTAGCTGGAAAAGGGTGGGTTATGCAGCAGGTCGCGCAGCGAGATATCGATACCTGGCAAGGCATTGATCGTTTCACCGGGATTTTCTAGAAATCGATAAACGCGGAGCGATTCGCCAGTTTTTAAAAAGTGGAGGAAATCGGTGTGTGGGTAAAAAGCGACCAGGTCTTCACATTCAATTTGTGCCAACCACGACTCGGCTGCCAGCTCCCAGGCCGAGGAAATGAAAGCAGGATTCCCCTGGGCCTGTTGGAAAATCTGCTGGGCGAGCTTCCGCCGGGTGTTCTCGATCTCATCTTCTTTTTTCATGAAGCGGAGAACGCTGGTCAACTCTAAAAACCTGGGCGACTTGGGTATGATATGCGGGTTGATCAGTCCGGCTTCTTCCATTGCAATGACCCAGGTCTGATCCGGTTTCTGACTCCATTCAGACCGGTTGGCTTCTGCCCCCTCGTTTTGGAGGTACACCAGCTGCAGTGATTTCATGGTAATAAAACGATTCAACTCGCCCATTGGCAATACGGCGATCAGGTTGGTACAATCCCGGTCGGTGAGCATCCCGGGCAGCGACAGCTGGAGCGCTTTGGCTTCGAATGCCAGCCGGACAGGGAGGGGCAGGGTGTCACCTTCTTCCTTCAAGCGGCGCATCATTTCCACCGAGAGATTGGCCATGGTGCGGTATAAGGCTTGTACCTCATTTCGCTCGTAGAATATTTGCTCGATTGGGAAAAATAGGGGGCCTTTGGTGATCAGATCGCCACGAAGCGAATCGATGGATGGAAAAGAGATGAGGATGCCGTTATAGCTGGAGAGATCGTAGTGGAAGAATTCGCGCAGGGTGGTGGTAGTGACGTTGGGGAGCCTTTCGGCAGCAGGGGTGGGAGAATTGTAAACGTGAAGGATTTGATCACCTTCGCGTTGCGTGAGCACAGCAACCAGATTTTCTAACTGGAGAATGGTTTGTTTTGCGGCAGACAGGCGCTCATACAATAAGTTGAGCATATCAAGCCCCAGGGGCAAGAATCAGGAGCCAGGTGGAACTTGCCCAGCGTTATCAATCCCAATCCTTGCCATATTTAGTACATCCAATCGGTCTAGTTCTTCTTCAAATTCTTCCCAATTGCGGAGCCAGTGGCTGAGGAACTGGATACGGAACATAAAATTGCCTTCAGTTTCCATCACATAATTGCGTTTTACGAGCTCATAGGCGGCCCGAATATATTCCTTGCCCGCGCGAACCAGCTCGAATGCCGGCACCCATTCATTTCTTTCGGATAAATAGAGGAGCACACTCTTTTCGTGCGAGCTGAGGTGCGCTTTATAAATATTTTTAATGGCGTACTTTGCGCGGGAATCGGCTAATGCTCTTTCTAATATTCTTTTCTGTTGGCCTGGCTGGGAAATTATTACCGGTGTTTGATCTTGAAATTCCTGGAGCAGGCAGGAGAGGAGTAGCTTGATAAAGTATGGGTGTCCGCCTGAAAGGGAAACCAACCAATCGATCGTATCGGCCGAGATTTGTACTTCTTCTTCCATCAACCAGGTGATTATCTGACGCGTTTTCTCAGCCGAGAAGGGAAACAGCTCTATCACCTCAGCTTTTGTTACCAACGGTGATGCAAATTCATCTTTGAGGGGCTCAGGAATACGCATCATGGTAAAAAACAGTGTCAGTGGTAAAGGGCTTCTTTCGATCCAATGCAGTAACAGATGTAATAATTTCTGGCCTTCGCGCGGGGAGGTTTTAAATGTGAGGCGGATAATTTCATCAAATTCATCCACGCACAGCAGGTAGGTTTGCTGGGCATTGTCCTGGATCAGGCGGAAGAATGCTTTTTCGAAATCCGCGGCATCTTCAATGTGAATATTCCCTGAGTCATCCACCAACCCGGTATCTCGCAGGTCTTTCTTTTGCAAAGTGGTTAACCGCCGGAAAATAGCGGCGGCAAAATTATCTACAGTATTAATATCGCGCGGCTCAATGATGAGCGGCAGAACGGACGGGTTTTGCCTTTTGATCCGTTCGATAACGATATTTTGTAAGGAAGTTTTGCCAATGCGTCGCTCACCAAAGATCACTACCGGGACATGCTTGCCGGAAAGCAAGGTGTCTATCGCCCGGGCTTGCTCATCTTGCCGGTCGAAGAAGCGCTCGATATTGGTTATAGCATTTGGAAAATCAAGAATGATCACAGCGGTCTCCTGCAAACAATCCCCGGTTAAGAGCCTTTGATCAGCCTGGCTCGATGGAGGATAAAGCCCTGTCCGGTACGGGTTTCGATGTATTGGACGTGATGGCTCAGCTTCTTGCGTAAGCGATAAACGGCGCCGTCGATCATCTGATCGGTGACTTCGCTGGTTCCCCAAACCTGGTCAACCAGTATTTCACGGCTTACCACCTGTTCGGCCCGAGAGGCCAGGCAGTGCATGATGCTGTATTCCTGGCTGGAAAGCTGGATCTGTTTGCCTTTGACCAGCACGAGCTTGGACAGCTCGTTGACTTCGATTTCCGGACGGATGATGATCGATTTGCGCAGCTGGCTGTGTCGTTCACACTCTTCATCAAATTCCAGCCAATTGCGGAGCCAAATACCGAGGAAGACGATATGGAAGTCAAAAGACTCATCCGTTGAATCCAGGTAGTTGCGCCGAGACAGGCGTTTCGCAGCCGTCAGCCATGCTTTTCCGGCATTTCTCAGGTCTTCCGCAGCTATGGCGGAACCTTTTTCGGCTAAGAAGAGCACGATCTCCTTTTCTTCATTATTGAAATGGACGTGATAGAGATTACTGATGACATGCTCAGCGCGGGGATCAATGATGGCCTGCTCGATTGCCTTATTGATACTGTTCTCATCCACCACCAGTGGGCAGTCTGTAGATTGAGATTGCTGGAGCAGGTAAGCGAGAATTAATTTGGTGAGGTAGGGGTGTCCTCCGGAAAAGTGATAGAGGGTCTGGAGTGTATCCGGCGACCAGATCAACTTACCTTCTGAGACAGCCAGGGCCATTTTTTGCATTTCTTCTGCTCGAAATGGTTTGATCTCCACCAGGGATGATATTGAGACCAACGTTGATGGAATTTCTTGCTGTAACTCGACGGGGATCGAGGTCATAGTAAACAGAAAGAAGACAGGTAAATCCGTTTTTTCAACCAGGTAGTAGATCATCCCGATCAACCGCGGAAGTTCCTCTTGCGCAGTCCGCACAATTTCATCGAACTCATCCACACATATGACCAGCGGCCGGCTGGTCTGTTGGGCCACCCGGGTGAGGATCGTCTCAAGCTGTTCGGTAGAATCAATCTGGGCTGGAAGATTGGTCGTTCCGGGCGCATTCAGCTGCCCTATGGCGTGTACATTTGCCAACCTCTGTACGATCGCCTGGGCAAATTGGGAAAAGGAATTAATGCCACGCGGTTCCACGACCAGCGGGATAAACCCCGGATCCTCGAATGCCAGGAGGCGTCTGACTACGACGTTTTGCAAAGACGTTTTTCCAATCCGTCTTTCGCCGATAATCAGCACCGGAACTCGTCGTTTTTCGTAGAGCACTTCTTCAATTTCTGTTATCGCGTCTCTACGCCCAAAAAAGTCATTTTCATCTGAAATAGCATTGGGAAAGTTCAGATCAGCCATGCGACATTACCCCTGAATAAGAGCCCCCGTACATCCTATTGGAGTTGACCAGGACCTGGAAAAGCCTTCCTTATTATTATCGCTTTTTTTCCCATGAAAGACAACGTAAACAGGACAGCTGAATATTCAGGTTTTAAAGTGCAAACATATCCTTGCGCAAAGGTGATTTGTTTGATGGTATCAGGGTTGAGGGAACCAAGCTTGTCATTTACCTGACAGTGACCTGTTAGTTGGCTAACAGGTCGCGAGTTGGGCCTTTGAGGCTGATTGACGTAGAACCCGGCCTGCTCAGGTGCAGGCCGGGTTCTATTGGGTCTTTTTCTGGGTGATCTGCTTTTATTGCGGATCTCGTTTGGTTGGGCTGTTGTGGATGGCTGTGTTGTGGTGGTAGCGGGAAGGCCGGCGGGTCAGGATGACGGGCTGGAGCCTGGTTGCGTTTTTGTCGTGGTTGCTTTCAGACTGGCGACGTTTTTTGATGTGAGGGAGGCTGAAGTTAACAACGACTACTGCAATGAACAAGGCCGCGCCGATAAAAGAGGCCCAGACTTTCCAGGGAGCGGTAGAGGGGATGGCCTTGGGCATCAGGTTTGGCGTCGCATCGGTGGCCGGGGGTTCGGCATTGGGGGAAGCGTTGTCGGCCACGCAATGTGACTGTGCCAGCAAATCGACGTTCTGCTGCTGGATTGTGGTCATCTGCTGGCGAAGCGTGTCGCGCTCGGCAGTGACGCTGGCCAATTGGCCCCAGAGGGCATCCTGCTGTTTGGTCATGGTAGCCAATTGATTGGTTGCAGCGAGGTAGTCGGCCAGGTATTTGGCGGCCTCTGCCTGGAGGGCTTTCACCAAGGCTTCGGCCTGTGCGTGTAACTGCTGTTCATTGGCCAGTTCATTTTGAAGCTGGGTGATCTTGGCATCATCTTCCTGGCTTTTTGCCTTCAGGCTGACATTCTCCTCCAGGAGCTGAGCGGCGGTTTGTTGGATTGCGTCGTTTTCCTGTTTGAAATGGATCAGCTGAGAGGCAATAAAACCCATGATGATGAAAGCCACCGTGAGAAACAAGACTGTGGGGAATAAACCCGATGAGTTGTTGTACATAGGTTCCTCCTCGCGTGGAGTCTCATTTCCATCGCAATTTAACTATATTAGGATTGGACTAAAAAATCCTGACGTATGATCAACAATGTATTCACAATGGGCTTACAAAAAACTTTTGAAGTTTTCGGAATTTATACTAAACTAGTGTTATCAACCATGTGTGAATCCATTCATCTGGTAAATTGGATCAGGTGGTGAGACAATGGCAAAGTCGCAGCAGGAAGTTGCGCAGGATCTGAGATATGCCCGGTTGGGTTTTCCCCGGGGCAACCCATTCCGCACACTGAATGCTGACGAGGAGCGGGAAGATCTAGGCGATCTATTCGTTCCCATCGATCACTTTGACCAGATTAAAGAGAACCGGTCGGTAATTGTTTTTGCGCCACGCGGAAGCGGAAAAAGTACGCTGCGCGTGTATCTGGCGGAATTCCAGGCTCCGATTCAGCCGCGCTCAGGCTCTTTTGCCATCGAATTAACCAACTTCGACGCCTTTTTAAAAAAGCACACGGCCGGTATACCAATCCGTGCAGACGATTATGTAGACGAGATCATCCGCCTGGGGCTTGGCAGCATATTTGATCTCCTGTTCCTCCATTCGCCCACCCGGATCAATTTATTGAGCCAGCCAGACCATTTGTTGATGGGCAAGCTGTTTGCTAACTACTCTCCAGAGCTATTGGGCGCCAGAAAATTGATGGGGGCTATCAACCAGCATTTTCCTTCCTTCGTCGCCGATTGGGATGAGTTTTATCAAGCGATTGAAGACTGCCAGGTCCGTCGGTATTTATCCCGATTTTCGTTACCGGATGAATCGGCGCTGGCGTCGCTGGCGACGCTGATCGACCGGACAGCCAGGCATCCGGAGCCAAAACCAGAAGCATTGGAAGGGCGAATCAAGGAAATAGCCGCACTACTTAACGCGCTGAGATATAAAAATCTGGTGGTGCTTATTGATCGAATAGACGAAATGCACGAGACGGCGAATAATTACCAGCTCCAGGTAGAGCTGCTTGAGCCGCTCATCGCGCACCTGCCGCTGATGGAGAGTGGCAGTGTGTGCTTTAAATGTTTCATTCCGCAAGAGACACGCGATATTCTCTTATCCAGGCAGTTCTACCGCCGTGATAGACTACCTGATCTATCTGTTACCGTGGAATGGTCGGATGAACGCTTGACCCAATTGTTTAACAGGAGAATCAAAGTCTTTGGCGCTTTTGACGACTTTGGTTTGTATTGTGTGAACAGAGAAGATGCCCCCAGGATATTCCAGGAGATGCTAAACGTCGCGGAGAAGTCTCCGCGGTGGTTGATTATTGCCGGCCAGATGTTGATAGAGGAGACGGCCAGCCGGGACGGAGAACCATTGATTAAATGGGAAGACTGGGAGAAAGCGAAGGGCAAAGTCATCCAACGGTTGCAGGACCTGACCGTTGGGGAAGTTAACAGGCCGCCAGAGAAAGCGTCTCAAGGTATGGAACCCCCGGCGGCGGACGATATTTTGGTTATCCTTAAAAATAAACCCGTGATGAAATTACGCGGTCAGTTGATTAATTTAACCGAAACTGAAATGAAAATATTGAACTGTGTTGCCGGCCATAAAGGGTCAATTCATGAGGATCAGTTAATTAATCTGGTTTGGAAAGCTAAGTCGCTCTATGACGCCGCAGGCCCTGCTGTAATCGATTCCAACCTAAACCGGATCCGGGCGAAAATCGATAGCGTAATCGGAGAACGTGGCATTAGTAAAAGACAATATCTGATCAAGCGAGCGAAGCACATAGAGTTGGTGAAGTTTAAGGTTGTAGAAGATCTGTAAGGAATTTGTGAGCCTTTTGCTAATTAAACGAAAAGATATTTTCGAGAAATTTGGCTAGACTGTAATTAATAAAATATCCCCCCAACAGATGGAATGATTGTGGCAGGTTTTTCTATGCTTATTGACTCACCTGGGCCATGTTTAAATCCGGCGGGGGATAACCTGTTTTACCACCCGAAAAGGGGGGCTACAGAAAGGGCACACAATGGCGCGTCAGGGTCGAAAGATAATGGGGTGGGGGGAAAACACCTGGCCGCACTGGGTCAGTGGAAGACGAAGGAATGCTATTAACGGAAGTAACCCTATTCCGGTTAATAGGGTTCTGCGTCTGAACAGTCGCGGCAGTTGGGGGGAAATGGAGGCCAATCCACAAATATTTTTTATCCACTGGTTGGCCCTGAATCCGGACAGAATGCAGGCAGGTTAAAGGGAAAATGGAAATGCGTGCTAGCATAGTCTCTCGTGAGACAGAAACGCCATGGGTGTCTATTGATTCTCTAAACCCCGCGTACGTTTCGAACGCTCATTTCTTGCCGCGACGGGTACGTTCTTATCATCAACCTCTTGGTTGGGAGGAGATTATAGGAAGCCTCTCAATATGTCCCGTGGAGGAGATAAATTTTATGAATACCTCTCGTTCCGTAGAGCATGTACTGGTGTCGCCGAATCGCCAGTACAAGAAGGAGTTGTATGTTCCTCGCCAGGAGGAAACGAAAGTAATCCAACCAATCATGGAATACATGGAAACAACTGGCAAACCAGCCGTAGGGCCGGTTGTCTACTTCTATGGGATGAAAGGGACAGGAAAGACCTGGCTGCTTAAATATCTCTCAGAGCGGTATGGATATGCCATAGAGCGGGAAAAGGACTATCCCTCATTGACCATACTATATTCTTTTAATGGAAAGAATGGCAGTGTGCTGGCTGCTTTTGTGGCAGCCATGGTCGATCAGCTGGATAGGCAGTTTGGCAGTCATCGCTGGCGGGGAGACGCCAAGAAGTTCGCCAGGCTGGATACTGAGGATCAGCTTCAGGCAGTGTTTAAAGCGCTCACCGATTTGATATCGGGAGTCAAACGCTATACTCTGCTGTTATTACTCGATGATGTGGATGAGGCGGAAAAAAACGATTGGCGAACTATTCAAGACTATATAGTAGATTACCTGTTAGAGCGGCGATGCCTGATCGTCACTACCGCATCGAGACAGGATACCGATTGGCTGCGTTTTGAAGTGTACCGGAAGATCGAAGCCTGGGATGGGAAACCACTGAGCCTGTTCTCTCTTGAGCAGACAAAGCGGCAAATGGAATTATTGGGATTTGCGGTTTTGGAGGCGGAATTGAGCAGTATTTGGAAGATATCGTCCGGGCTGCCCAGGTTGAACGATTTGCTGGCAGTATATGCCCACGGCAAAAAAGAAACTGGCGCATCTATTGGTGGAGGAATAGATGCAATCACCAGGCGCAATGATTTCGCCGAATTTATACAAATATGTATGGATGACTTAATTCCAACAGAAGTGCAAGCAGATCTGGCGCTCATATATCCGCTGCGGTCTTATGAACGAGAAGAGGTTCGCTATTTGATGATAGACCAGAAACCGGAACTCAGCAGCCAGCCAATCAATTATTTTTTAACCTGGTTAAAGGAACTGAGCAGCAAGACCAGGTTGGTGTCGCTGGATAAGGGTAAAAAAGCGTTCGTTACCCATCCTGTTGTGCGCCGGATTTTTAATTTCCAGGCGCTTTCACGGTGCAAAGCCGGTGAAGATTGTGATTTTCTTAAGCAGCATCAAAGAGTGATCGCAATGTATTGGGAATGGGCGACAGACACTCCTAAGGTGAGCGATAAATATCTTGTAGAAATTATCTTCCATTATGCATTGGAGTACCTGGCGCATAAAGACCCAGAACGGCTTGCTAAAAATTTAGAGAAAGTCATCCGGTTTGCGCAAACCCGTCTGAATCCAAACCGGTATTCGCTGCTGCTGGAAGCACTGGAAGAGGACCAAGAGATTAAAGAGAACCTACCGATAAGAGAATACCAACAGTTAGTCCATCTGGATACTGCCAGGGGCTAAAAAAACGGACACAGGATTCGCACGGGGTGAATAACGAGAAGAGATCAGGATTGCAAGACAACAGGAGACTGCTATGATGGCAAACGCTTTTGAAAGCCTCACTTACCCGATCCGTCTTAAAAACATCATCGGTCGAATACCGGAAAACCGGCTCGTTGATGCTGCCATCCGTGATAAAGGGCCCAAAGCCATTTATTTCTACGGTGAAGGCGGTGTCGGCAAGACGCGCCTGCTGGAAGATGTGATCGAGAAGCATTCATGTGAAAAAGGGATCCGCATGAGCAGCATTATTGATCTCTATCACCCGGATTTCCATGACTATAACAATGTCCAGCTCGAAATTGCACAATCGATCGATAAGGAGACACGGTTTTTCCAGCTCTACAAACAGAGACACGAAGAATACAAGTTCGCTCAGCAAGTTGGAGGTGAATCAAAATCACTGGCCCGGCTCGCAGAAAAGCGGGATTGGCAGTTCTTGAAGGATTACCAGGCGCTGGCTGAGCGCGTAGAGCGGATTATCCTTCTATTTGATACCACCGAATTGATCGAATACGATCACGATGTCATCCAGGAACTGTGCCAGATCGACTCGCAGATGCTGGCAATAATAAACTGGCTGTCATCTCAGGCTGCGCAGCTGAATAATACGGTGATCTTACTGGCAGGCCGGCGCCAAACAAGAGTAGAAGCCGACCTTGAAAAGAGCTTCCAGGCATGGAACTTCGAGCGGTGTGAACTGAAGAACTTTTCGCCGGAAGAGACGGAAAAGTATGTTTTTCAAGTTCTCTCCCAGAATCCTAAAGCCCCGCGGTTGACCAAAGAAAACTATGGTGAGATATACCGGCGGACCGGGGGGCGGCCCATCCGTCTGGCACTGCTTTTGTTGTTCCTCATGGAGCAGAGTAGCTTTGATAAAGTGCTGTTAAAGTTACGCAGCTATGACCGGGTTGGCGCCAGCCCCGAAGGTAGCCTGGAGAGCTATATCATCGAGCGCCTGCAAGATTTCCCCGATCCTTCTGATAATGTGATGAAGTTCTTATTCCTGGCTCGTAAAGGCATGGACCGGGAATTGTTGATGTGCCTCCTGGGGGGTACAGATGTGGAAGCGGAACGGATTATTGAGGAACTAAAGAAGATTATTTATATTAAAACGCGGTTTAACAACCTGTATTTACATGACGATTTGTACGATTTGTTTGACCGCTCTAATAAGGATTTCACACGACTTAGCCGGGATTTTCGCACCCTTGTTGAGTATTATCGGGATCTCGAGGCAAAAGCAAGCACGTTTAGATTAAAGCTGGAAGCCCATATACCCCGGTTGTATTATGAACTCCAGTTCAGCCCGGAAATGGGTTGCAACCTGTATGAAGAGTGGGCTTCAGAAGCAATATACCTCCATCTCAATGATACAGATATGCGTTTACGGGATGAAATGCTGCGTTTTATGCATCGCTATGAAAGCGAAAACCTTTCTGAACGAATAGCAGGACAGCTTGAGGTCGATAAGATCATTCGAGCAGAAGCGGTACATTGGGTGGAGCGGCATGCTGCCTTGGGCCAATATGTTAAGGCATGTGAGGTGGCTGAGAGCATTCGCACCTGTACGGATCCGTCGCTTTGTTGGGAGAAAGTGGACGATCCCCTGTATAAAAGCCGGCTTTTACTGGCCTGGGCAGAAGCAGAACACTATCGAACAAAAGGTGAGAATTCTGATGACAAGCTGGACCAGGCGTTGGATATATTACAGAATTTCAACCCACAACCGGGGAGTGAATCGCTTGTATTGGATGAAGCTGGTTGGAAAAGCCGCATTCTGGGATTGATTTATAACCGAAAGGGTTACATTAGTCGTGTGAATGGCATATATTCTGAAGCAATTCCGTTGTACAAAATGGCAAATAAAGAACTTATGGATAGCCGGCATAGCTATTTACGAGCCCAGGTATTAACGAACCTGGCTTTTCTGATTTCCCAGACCGGCGACCCAATTGCTGCCAATACCCACATCCAGGACGCCTTGGAGATCTGGAATAATATGCAGATGAACTACCGGGAGGCCCTGACTCGTACGGCCTTCAGCCTGATCCTGTGCGACCAGGATTTGCCGATGGCGGCGATGGGAGAGGTGGAGTATGCGAAGAAAATATTCGAGGAACATAAAGAAGATCGTGGTTTGGTGATGAGCATGATTGCTATGGGCCTGGTATATAGAAAGTTGGGGAATATGTGGAAGAAACATTTAAGCTCGCATACCAGGGAGGGCGCTTCAAATGATTTGAATAGCGGAGAACAAATATTGTTAAGCGCGTATGAAAAGGCCGTCACAATGCAAGAACCATTATTAAAGTGGGAAGCCCTTAATGAATTGGGCAGTCTTTACTGCGACTGGGCCTGGCTTTCCCGTGCAGAAATGAATGAGAGTGACGCTCTCAAGTATTATAACCACTCGATCAACCACCAGATTCATGCCCTGGCAATATGCGAAGAAGCGAAGATGAAGTTTCAGATTGCCGATACCCTGGATGACCTGGCCCAGGCGTATGGCGACCGGTGTTTTCTCCACCTGGAAAATAATCGGGGAAAAGGGTTTGAAGAGGATCACGATAAGGCTTATGGTTATTTACGGCGGGTGGAAGAGGAGGTACCTGCTTCATTCCAGAAGTTCGATCAAGATCCATCTTTAAGCGAATCTGGCGAGCCGTACTGGTTGATCATGGGTAAGATCAACCTGTGGCGTGGAATCTGGAGTTTTCGCCTTCTGGAACAGGAGCATAAAATGGACCTGGAGAAATACCAGGGATCCATCGAAAAGGCAACCCGCTTTCTGCTCACTGCTCAAGCTTACTTTACTCGCTATGGGATTAATTCCCCGGCTTTGGAGCGTTCATTAGG
>JAAZNU010000011.1 GCA_012798135.1 Veillonellaceae bacterium
AGAACGGTATGAAGGATGAAGATGTCAAAGCGGTCGAGATGAAGGCCAGTGAAGCGGCCAGTGCACTGATGGCCGGCAAGGTTCCCGCGGCTGTGACTTGGGAACCTCACATCACCAAGGCTGCTGCGGCCGGCAACATCGTTCTGTCGACAACCAAGGATACCCCGGCGCTGATCGCCGACGTATTGGCCCTGCATGAAGATTTTGTGAAAGCCAATCCGGATGCGGTACAGAAGATCGTAGCCGCTTTGTCCGAAGCCACCGATTTCATTCAGAAAAATCCGGCAGAGGCCGCGAAAATCATGGCGACGGAATTGAAGGAAAAACCGGAGGAAACCCTGGCCGGGAATAAAACCATCCAGTTCTACAACCTGAAGGATAACCTGGCGTTGTTCGGCACCAAGGAAAAACCGGGCGCTCTGTTTGAAGTCGCCAAAATCGCCGGCGAGTTTTATGTCGGGCAGAAAATCCTGACCAAGGTACCGGATGTGACCAATGTGATTGACAGCACTTTCATCAACAAGTTAAAATAATACGGTAGACAGCGGCGGGGCTGTGGAAAAGGCGTCTGATGCCGTTTTCCCGGCCTCGTTCTTTTTTTGGCCGGCGGGCCGCCTTGCGCGGTGACTGCCGGTCACCAAATCGGGATGGATGGTGATTGCTTTTGGCCACAAACAAATGGGCCACTCCTAAAGCGGAGATTTCGCGGTCCCTGTATTGGACGCTGGCAGGACTGGCGTTCGTAGTGCTTTTGGCGGTTTGGTCGCTGCTGACCTATGGCGGGTGGGTGCCGCCTCTCTTTTTGCCGGCGCCGGACGCGATTGTCAGCAGTGCGGTGTCATTGTTCGCGGAGTTTGATTTGATGAAAGATATTTCCGCCAGCGTTCTGAGGGTAACGACGGGCTTTTTGCTGGCTGCGGCCATTGGCGTGCCACTGGGCGTTCTGATGGGTAGCCTGAAAGTTTTTGAAGCCTTTTTCGAACCATTTCTGGGATTTATCCGTTATATGCCGGCTTCGGCCTTTATTCCACTATTTATTCTTTGGCTGGGCATCGGCGAATCAGAGAAAGTGGCTGTCATTTTTTTCGGCACTTTTTTTCAGATGACCTTGATGGTGATGGATGTGACCAAAAACGTGTCGCAGGAACTGATCGACACGTCGTATACATTGGGTGTTTCCAAACGCAGCGTTTTTTGGCGCATCATCCTGCCGGCCAGCCTGCCGGGAATTATGGATACACTGCGCATTACGTTCGGTTGGGCCTGGACCTATCTGGTGGTGGCGGAGATTGTCGCGGCCAGTTCCGGTCTGGGCTACATGATCATGCAATCCCAACGCTTTCTCAAAACCGCCAACATCATCGTGGGAATCCTGGTGATCGGGGTCATCGGCATCATTATTGACCTGGCCTTCAAATGGCTTTATAATCGCCTGTTTCCCTGGATGGGCAAGGGAGGGGCGGCCTGATGGAAAAGAAGGAATTCAAACTTTGTATTGAAAATGTCTCCAAAGTGTTCCGGGAGAAGGCCGGCACGGTTACCGCACTGGAGAACACAAACTTTTCCGTGGCGGAGAGCGAGTTTGTCACGATATTGGGTCCATCGGGCTGTGGAAAATCGACTATCCTGCGGATTATCGCCGGCCTTGAGGAAGCATCCAGCGGTCGGGTTCTGCTGGACGGCAAGGAGATCCGACAGCCCGGCAAGGATCGGGGCATGGTTTTTCAGGCGTATACCCTGTTTCCCTGGCTGACAGTCGAACAGAATATCGCGTTCGGACTGGATGTGGCGGGGCGCTCCAAGGCTGAACAAAGAGATGCTGTGAACTTTTACATCGAAAAAATCGGCCTGAAGGGGTTTGAAAAAGCTTACCCCCGCAAGCTTTCCGGCGGAATGAAACAGCGGGTCGCGATTGCGCGGGCCTTGGCGAATGACCCGGAAGTATTGCTGATGGATGAGCCGTTTGGCGCGCTGGATGCCCAGACTCGTTCGGTGATGCAGGAATTGCTGCTGTCGGTTTGGGACGAGTCGCACAAGACGATTTTGTTTGTGACGCATGATGTTGAGGAAGCGGTGTTCATCGGGGACACCATCTATGTCATGACCGCGCGTCCGGGCCGAATCAAGGCTCAAATTGACGTGAATTTGCCCGCCAAGAGGACCTATGATCTGAAACTTTCGGAAGAGTTTCTAGGCATCAAACGCGATGTTCTGGATTTAATCCGTGAAGAAGCCTGGAAAGCAGCAAATGCAAATTTGCCGGAGGAATGATCATGACGAAGCGACTTTCCTTTATCAAAATACCCCGGGGAACTCTGGCGGCCGTCTGGTCCGGTCAGGGACTCTATGAACTGACTTTTCCCTACGGTTCGCTGGAAGAAGCGCGGACTCGCCTGACTACCGTCGGGCTGATGGGGGCCGACCTGAATGAGCAGCAACAGGAGTGGCAACAGCAGTTGCTGGATCAGTTGGACGCTTATTTTGCCGGAATTCCGACAGCGTTTGCCGTGCCGGTCGATTGGTCGGGCTATACGGATTTCCGCCGCCAGGCGCTCGAATTCACGGCGTCCATCCCTTATGGCCAAGTGGCCACTTATGGCGGAATCGCCGCGGCCATTGGCCACCCGGGCGCGGCACGAGCTATCGGCGGCGCGATGCATGCGAATCGAACTCCCATTGTGGTGCCGTGCCATCGGGTTGTAGGCTCCGACGGCAGTCTGACCGGCTTCGGTGGCGGCTTGATACTGAAGCAGGAACTGTTGGCGATTGAGAAGAAGTAACAAAGACTACTTGAAACAAATATAAAAAGGAAGATTGTATGCCGATAAAACTGATTGCAATCGATATGGATGATACGTTGCTGGATGACCGGCAGCAGGTGACGACACGGACGCAACGGGCCATCCGGCAGGCGATGGAGAATGGAGTGCAGGTGGCGATCGCCACGGGCCGTATGTTTCGGTCGGCGTTGCCGTTCGCTGTGGAACTGGGAATCCGTTTACCGCTGATCACTTACAACGGGGCTATGATCCGGGAGCTTGGCAGTGGCAAAACTCTGTTCCATCGTCCCATCGACACGGCGCTGGCGCAAGAACTGGCCGACCTGTTCAAACGGCGGGGCTGGTACTTACAGAAATATGTAGACGACACGCTGTATGTAGCGGAATTGGACGACAACGCCCGCTATTATGCCGATTATGCCCGAGTGGAAGCGATTCCGCTCGGGGATGGTTTTTTCCAAATGACGGAGTCGCCGACCAAAATGCTGAGCATGGGCGATTCCGCCGAGCTTGAAGCGATACGTGCCGAAGTGTCCGCTCTTTACGGTGAGCGACTGTACCTGGCTTCTTCAAAGAAAAGATACCTGGAGATGGTGGACATCCGGGTAAATAAGGGCGAAGCCGTCGCTTTTCTGGCACAGCAGCTGGGAATCGACCAAAGCCAGGTCATGGCGATCGGTGATTCCATGAACGATGTCGATATGATTGAATTCGCCGGCTGTGGCGTTGCAATGGGAAATGCCCAGGCAAAGGTCCAGGCGGCGGCTGATTTTGTGACAGCGGCCAATACCGCGGATGGGGTGGCGGTGGCCATCGAAAAATTCGTGCTCGCCTGAAACGGGAGGTGCTGTGGGTATGGTTGTCGGCATTGGAATCGACCTAGTGGAAATTCACCGTATGAAAAGGGCGGTTGAAAATCCTCTGTTCGTCAAACGGGTTTTTACACCGGCCGAGCAAGCCTATTGCACCAGCCGGGGCAGGCAGGGAGCGGCGTCCTACGCGGCTCGCTTCGCCGCCAAAGAGGCGGTCATGAAGGCTTTGGGAACTGGGCTGGCGAATGGCGGAACCTGGCAGGATGTGGAGGTTTTGCCGGACGCGCAGGGAAAACCGGTGATGAGTCTGACCGGATATTTTGAGAATCTGGCCCGCGAGATGGGCGTGCAGCGAATTTTCGTCTCCCTGTCGCATGCGCAGGAATATGCTGTGGCCCAGGTATTGCTCTGGAGGGGTGAACAGGAATGAAAATTGCTTCGGCGCAGGAAATGCGCGACATCGACAAGTCGACGATCGAATGGTTCGGTCTGCCGGGCGTCGCCTTGATGGAGAATGCCGGTCGGGCCGTAGCGGAAAAAGCGATTTCACTTCTTGACGAACCGCGGGGAAAGATTGTCTTCATTGTCTGCGGTGGCGGGAACAACGGCGGCGACGGCTACGTGGCGGCCCGTTGGTTGCACAATTGCGGCGCCCGGGTAAAATTATTCCTGGCGGTGGATCGCACCATGATTCAGGGAGATGCTTTGATCCATCTGGAAACGGCGTTGCGCATGGGTGTCGAATGTTTCGACATCACCGAACCCCGGAGCATGGAAAAGGCCAGGATTGCCGCCGCGTTCGCCGACCTGGTCATCGACGCGCTTCTCGGAACCGGTTTCCATGGCGAGCTGAGTGAACCTTACCGGGACAGTATCGAATTGATCAACAGCGCCGGCCGAATCGTTCTATCCGTGGACATCCCTTCCGGTGTGGAGGCGGATACCGGAATGGTCCGGGAAAAAGCGGTCCGGGCGTTTTGCACGGTTACCTTTGGCCTGCCCAAACTGGGCTTGTGGCTGTATCCGGGGGCGGATTTCGCCGGCAGGATTGAAGTGGCGCCAATCGGCATTCCGGCCGAGTTGTTGACGGCGGCGACCATCCGCCAGACACTGCTGACGCAAGAATATGCCGCTTCTTTGTTGCCGCGGCGGCTGCCGGATTCCCATAAGGGTAGTTTCGGCCATGTAATGGTAATCGGCGGCTCGCGCGGAATGAGCGGCGCCGTGTATCTGGCGGCGCAGGGGGCGCTGCGAACGGGCGCCGGACTGGTGACTGCCGCGGTTCCGGCGGGCATTGGCCAGGTCATGGAAATCAAAACGACGGAAGCAATGACGCTGGAATTGCCGGAAACGTTGGCGGGCGGCCTGGGAAGCGAGGCTGTCAAGCTGGCGCATGAGTTTTCCGCCAGAGCATCGGTGGTCCTGGCGGGGCCGGGGCTGGGGCGTCAGGAAGAAACCATGGACACCGTGCGCGAGCTGGTAACCATGATGGACCGCCCGCTGGTACTGGATGCCGATGCGTTGTTTGCCCTATCCGGACATTCGGAACTATTATCCGCTTCCGAAGCGTTGACGGTGCTGACGCCGCACCCGGGCGAAATGGCCAGGCTGACCGGATTGTCCGTCCGGCAGATCCAGGCGGACCGGATCGGAGTCGCCCGGCGGTTTGCCGTGGAATGGAAGAGTATTGTGGTGCTGAAAGGGCCGCACACGGTTGTGGCCTTTCCCGATGGCGAAATCTACGTCAATCCAACCGGAAATTCCGGAATGGCCAGCGGCGGAATGGGTGATGTGTTGGCGGGCATGATCGCAGCTTTGATAGCGCAAGGCCTGTCCAGCCACGATGCGGCCGTTTTGGGCGTATACTTGCATGGACTTGCCGGCGACAGGGTGGCCGCGAATCAGCCAGCCGGGATGACAGCCATGGATTTGGCCGAGCAGATTCCCGCAACGATGGGCTCTCTTATGGTATAATGAACAAAATGAAACAAGTTATCATTGGAGATGCGGGGAATGGGGAGGTGAAACCGGTTGCGTTGCCGATGTCATTGGGGAATGATGGCCTTGCTGTTTTTGTTCAGCTTTTTCGCGGTACTGGTTTCTGCTGTTCCTGCCGAAGCCAGCGCTAAAATAGTCGGTGTGCGTTGGGGCCGCACAATGGATGCCGTGACCGGTACTCTGAAAGTGAGACTGGTTTTGGAAACAAGTTCGCCAGTCCAGGTGGATCAGTTCATTACCGCCAAACCCAATTGGCGGCTGGTAGTCACTCTGCGTGGCGCCAATGTTGATAAACTGGCGATTCCACCTTCGCCGGACACGTCGGTAATCAAGGGAATGAGTGTGATCAAATCCACCAAGGATACCGTTCACGCTATCATTGAGCTGCCAGGCGAACTAAAGGAAGATCAATACAAAGTATTCACCGTTAAAGCCGATCCGAAAGCCAATCGTCCGTTTCGGGTCGTTATCGACGTGGAAAAAGCCGTGCCGATCTCGGACATTCGCTTTTCCGCAGGTCTCCGAGGGAAGCTGATTGTGCTTGATCCCGGCCACGGCGCTTCGGATCCGGGAGCGATCGGGCCGCGTGGGTCTTATGAAAAAATATTGAATCTGAATCTGGGACTCAAAGTGAAGGCGATTCTGGAGCAAGCTGGCGCCCGGGTGGTCATGACCCGGCAGACAGATGTCGATTTGTCGACGCCGGACATGTCGGACCGGGATGAACTTCGTGCGCGTACCATGGTGGCCAACAACCGCAAAGCGGATATTTTCGTCAGCATTCACCACAATTCGTCCGCCAATTCGGATTTAACCGGAACGACCACTTATTACTACCATAAGTCAGGCTATGACGCCCTGCTGGCGCAATGTTTGCAGTCGGCCATGGTTCGGGGCGGCGGCTTGGATAATATCGGAATACGCACCGCAAATTTCTTCGTCGTGAAGAATACCTGGATGCCGGCGGCTTTGCTGGAAATCGGTTTTATCTCCAATCCGCAGGAGGAACAGGTTTTAAGCAGTCCGGCTTTCCAGCAGAAAATGGCGATGGCGATCGTAGCCGGAATTGATCAGTTCTTTGGTCAGGCGGCGAAGATGCGAGGTGAGCAGTGATGAAATGTCGATGGGCCTTGGTGATTGCAATTTCAGCAATCTTGGCATTGACAGGATGCGCGGCGGATATCGGCGGTGGCGCCGCCGGCGGCAATGGGTCCGGTTCACCGGTCCAGAAGCCGGCAACGTCTCCTAAACCACCTGTCGAAGATACAGTTCCGGTCAAAGTATATTTTGGAACGCACGACGCAAAGTATGTCGTAGCGGAGATACACAAACTGAAAAATGATGCTGCGCTGATGAAACGGGCGATGGAAGTGTTGGTGGCCGGGCCGACGAGTCCGGACCTGGTATCGGTTTTGCCCAAGGCGACCCAAGTCCGGAGTGTTGCCGTCATCGACAAGACGGCTTATGTGGATTTTTCCCGGGAAATCGCCAAACGGGGGTTTGCCGGGTCGGCTACGGAGATTCTGGCGGTTGGCGCCATCGTGAATACGCTGACGGAATTTCCGGATGTGGAAAAGGTACAGATTTTGGTAGAGGGAAAACGGGTCAGTTCGTTGTTCGGACATCTCGATGTGTATGATCCATTAAGCCGTTCGCCGGGGCTAATCCGGGGGAAATAGGCGACAGCAGTATTAGTGGGATTTGGACAAGCAATGTTGCTTCTGCAACTCAAACGGGCAGGCTGATACTATAATGGCCCTGTCCGTTTAGTTTGTCCCGCCAAGGCCACGGAGCGGATTCTCACAGCTGATCGACTGCTTTAGAAAGCAGACGTGTGTTTTAAATGGGATTTATTTTTGGATGGAGGAATGAACATGAAAATTTCCCGCCGAAGTTTCCTTAAAGTCGGCTTGTCCGGGGCTGTTCTGGTGGCCTGCGGCAATCTGCCCGCCAAATGGATTCGTCCGGTAACTGCGGCCGCCGTGGCGAAAAAGCTGCGGACAACCGCGCGCACGGTTTTGCCGGCGCCGATTCCGGCCACTTCCCCCAAATTGTTGCCGACAGAACTGGCCAAATATTCACAGTTTGGGTATGGTCGGTGGCACAGCGGAACGGGGATCGCCTGTGAGAAAAGACTGGACCTGGTGAAGGGCAGCCAGCCTGCTGAGTCGGTAAAGCCGGTGGCGAACTTGCTGCGGTTCTTTACCATTACCGACATTCATATCTCCGATAAGGAAACGCCGGCGCAGGCAATATTGTATGGAGTTAAAGGTGGGGTTTCCTCCGCGTATTCGGGGGTCATGCTTTATACGACCCATGTTCTCGATGCTGCGATTCAAACGGTCAACGAGATTCACAAGGATACCCCGGTTGATTTTGGGATGTCCCTGGGGGATGCCTGCAACAATACACAATATAATGAGGTACGCTGGTACATCGACATCCTCGACGGGAAAACCATTCGGCCCAGTTCCGGGTCGCATGCCGGAGAAGACAGCATCGATTTTCAGAAGCCTTACAAGGCGGCGGGTTTGGACCGAACGATCCCCTGGTATCAGACTTTGGGGAACCATGACCATTTCTTTATCGGGTTTCTGCCGCAAAACGAGTATAGCCGGCAAACCCTGGTCGGCAGGAATATCATCAATATGGGCAATGTGTTCGCCGATCCCCGGGGGATGGACAGCCGCGGATTCTATATGGGCGCGATCGATGGCGGAACTCCCTACGGAGATGTGATTGGCGTCGGTCCGGAGGAAAATTTTGTATCGCCGCCGCAGGTCCGGGCCGCCGACCCGGATCGGCGTTCGTTGTCGCGCCAGGAATGGATGAAAGAGTTTTTTGACACTTCAACGGCGCCGCTCGGCCATGGATTCTCGCAAAGCAATGTTAACAATGATTTTGCTTGCTATAGCTTCGAGCCGAAATCGAATATCCCGATCAAAGTGATCGTTCTTGACAATACCCAACGGGATGAAGACGCCAATAACCCCCAATCCCTCGGCTATGGTCATGCCTCGCTCGACCAGAAGCGGTATGACTGGCTGGTAAATGAACTGGAGCGGGGTCAGGCTGAGGACAAGTTGATGATTATTACCGCGCACATCCCGATTGGCGTGGAACCATGGCCGTCGATGATGGGCTGGAATCCTGCCGCTCCGGTGACGGAAAAGCAGTTCATCGCCAAATTGCAGGAATATCCGAACCTGATTCTGCTTGCCGCTGGTCATCGTCATGGCAATACTGTTACGGCTTTTCCATCTCCGGATCCGACTCGGCCGGAACTAGGTTTCTGGCAAGTCGAAACCTCGTCTCTGCGGGATTTCCCTCAGCAGTTGCGGCTTTTCGAGATTGTGCGCAACAGTGACGAGACGATTTCCATTCGTGCGACCAACGTAGATCCCGTTGTCAAAGAGGGAACACCGGCTGCGAAATCCCGGGCTTATGCCATTGGCGCGCAGCAGATATTTAACAACGCGACGCCATATCTGCCGACGGGAACTTATAATGCGGAACTGGTCGTCCCCCTGACGCCGAAAATGCGGATGAAACTTCGCAGTGCGGGAACGGTCGCCGCCAATTGAGGCTGTGGCTTTTTTCGTTGGTACCAGAAATTTTCTGGATGGATCGAGGGGTTGCTTTGCTACGAAGGTGCTTGGTTTTTCCATTGCTGCTGATTTTTCTGGTGTTGGGCCGGCCGATTGCCGAAGCCTCGGAAGGTGCTTCTAGTTATTATTTTCCAGGTTCCAATACCGCTTTCGGGGTCGCGGTTCCGCCACAACCGGGTTTTATGATGGCGAACCAGTGGCTGTTCTATCAGGGGTCGGCCAAGCAAGCGGTCCTTGGCGGGCGCGTGCAGTTGGATCTTAAGGCCAATGCGGTTTATGATTACCTGGCCGGTTTTTATACCTTTAAAAAGCCGGTGTGGGGCGGCAGGTTGCAGATTGGAGCGGCGGCACCGACCGGCTTTGTCGATATCCAGGCGAGTGCATCCGCCGGTCTGGGGTCGCGGACCATTTCTTCATACAACAGCGGATTGGGCGCGGTGATGACATCGGCTTCCTTGTACTGGGAAAAGGGACACACGCATTATAAACTGACGGAAGCCGTGTTTATGCCGACAGGGTATTACAACCCGCTCAGTATGGCGAATTCTCCCCGAAACTATTGGTCGTTTGATACTTCTCTGGCTATGACCTGGCTCAATAAACGGGGACTGGAGTTTTCCATCACGCCGGGAATCATGCTCAACGGGCGCAACCACGCGACCGACTATCAATCGGGCAACGAGTTGCACGTTGATGTGGCCGTGAATCAATTTTTTAACAAGCAGTTTGCGGCTGGCGTACATGGTTATTATTACAAGCAGATTTCCGGCGACAGCGGGGCCGGCGCCAAACTTGGGGCTTTTCAGGGGCGATCGCTCGGTTTTGGTCCGGCCATTCTTTGGTTGCCCAAGTTCGGCAAGGGAGACCTTTCGATTGTCCTTAAATGGATGCATGACATCGATGACCATAACCGCATGCGCGGGGATTACGGACAGTTTGTGATTGGTTATAAATTTTGAAGCGGTAACTTCTGTTACGTGAAGCAGAAGATATTTGACAGAAAAGAACAGGCCGTGCCGAAACATCATGTTTTGGCGCGGCCTGTCAACGTAAGGATTATTAGCCGTTGTAGATTCGGGGAACCCGGGGACTGATGCCGCAGGCCAGTTCATAATTGATGGTACCGGCCAGACCGGCGAGTTCCGTCAGCGTGATTTCAGCGTCGCCCTGCCGGCCGCAGAGGACGACTTCATCGCCGACGGCGGCATCGCAATCCGGCCCGAGATCGATGACCGTCTGATCCATACATATCCGGCCCACAACCGAACGGCGACTTCCCCGGACGAGAACCGTCGCTTTGTTGGAGAGGTGTCGGCTGTAACCGTCGGCATAACCGATGGGGAGGGTCGCGAGCCAAGTCGGTGCGGCCGTGTGGTAGGTACAGCCGTAATTCACGGGTGTGCCGGTGGGTACATGCTTGATAAACACGATCCGTGTCACCAGCGACATGACCGGTTCCAAGGCCAGATGAAGTTTCATTCCGGGGTCGGGCGGCAATCCATACAGAATGATACCCGGACGAACCGCATTGAAGAAGGCGTCGGGATAGGAATCCGTCGCCGCGCTGTTGGCGGCGGAAATGATCGGTAAATCGACGCCGGCGGCCTGCAATCCGGCCAGCGCCTGCTGAAGGCGATCCAGTTGCGTCAGAGTGAATGTGGGATCGGTTTCGTCCGCTGTCGCAAAATGGGTGAACAGACCCTGAATTTTTAACCCTGACAGATTCTGCGCCTGTCGGGCGAATGAGACCGCATCCTCCGGCTGTACACCGATGCGTCCCATGCCGGTATCGAGTTTGAGCATGACCCGGACCGGCTGTTTATATCGCTCGCCGATTTGCTGGAAGGCTTGGAGCCCTTCCAAGGTTGCGACGGTAGCCGTCAAATCGTGTTCTGCAAAAAGATGGGCCTGTTCCGGCAAGGTTAAGCCGAGTACCAGGATGGGCGCCCGGATTCCGGCGGCGCGAAGCTCGATTCCTTCCTCTGGAATCGCCACGGCCAGCCAATCCGCGCCGGCGCCTAGGGCAGACCGGCTGACGGGAATCGCGCCATGCCCATAGGCATTGGCTTTGACGACGGCAATCATTCGGGATGATGGCGGCAGACTGGCACGGATGGTTCGGACATTTTGTCTGACTGCGGATAAATCAATTCGGGCTTGTGTGGGTCGCAAAGGGACATCGCCTCACTTTCCTTGTTTCTAAGTATTTACCGTCAATGTTACATTTTCCTTGTTTCAACGCAAGTTTTTTATTTTTATGGTATACTACTTGTCAGAAAGGCGGATGGTCGTATGCGACAACATGCCAGTACATCGCCGGCCGCGACCCGGGAACTGGGTCGTCGGCTGTCCCGCTGCCTGGTTCGGGGCGATGTGGTTCTGCTACAGGGCGATTTGGGCGCTGGAAAAACCGAGTTTGTCAAAGGGATGGCTGAAGGTTTTCGAGCTACGGACCTGGTGACCAGCCCAACCTTTACTTTGCTGAATGTGTATCAGGGCACGCTGCCGATTTATCATTTTGACCTGTACCGACTGGAAGACGCCGAGGAACTGGACAACATCGGCTTTGACGAATTCGTCGGCGGCGACGGCGTGGCGGTGATTGAGTGGGCGGAACGGTTTCTGTCGGTAATGCCGACGGAATACCTCCGGGTGGAGCTACTGCCGGGGAATGCTTCAGAGGCGCGCGTGATCCGGTTTGATCCCCATGGGGCGAGATATTTAACCCGTCTGGAAGGAAGGGACCTGTTCTGATACTGGCAATTGAGACGGCGACACCGGTGTCCGGCGTCGCCTTGACGAAATCCGGCCGTTTGCTGGCGGAAATCAACATTCAGACCGGCAATACCCATTCAGAGCGGCTGATGCCGCAAATTGAAACGCTGTTTGCCTTGGGAGGTGCATCGCCTTCGGAGTTGAAAGCCGTGGCCGTGAGCATCGGCCCCGGGTCGTTTACCGGGCTGCGGATTGGCCTGACTTCGGCAAAAACTTTGGCGTATGCCTGGAGTAAGCCCATCGTGGGCGTGCCGACACTGGAGGCCCTGGCCTATGGATGCCCGGCTGGAAACGGTTGGACGGCGACCATGTTGGATGCTCAGAAGGGACGCGTCTATCTGGCATTGTATCGGTGGCAGAACGGCCGATTGTCCGAAGTTTGGCCGGTGAAAATCGTGGCGATCGAACAGGCACTTCAGGACTTGGCGGATTTGCCTGGACCAGTGACGGTTTGCGGCGAGCCGGTACGGGAATATCGGGAAATGTTTACGGCCGGCAACGGCAAAGTCGTGCCGGCGCCGGAGCATGCCATTATGCCGCGGGCCGCTTGTGTTGCGTTCCTGGGGATGGAACTGTTTCAGGCTGGACTGGCGGTTTCCTCTGCTGAACTGAATCCTTTGTATGTGCGCCGGGCCGAGGCCGAAGAATTGTGGGAAAAACGTTGTGGAGGCCGAACATGAACCCCAATATCCTAGTGCGGCCCATGACAACTGCGGATGTGGATGGCGTGATGGCGGTCGAGAAGGATTCCTTCGCCACCCCGTGGTCGCGGTCGGCGTTCGAGGAAGAGCTGGCGCAGAACCGTCTGGCCCGTTATCTTGTGGCCGAGGAAAACGGCCAGGTTGTCGGTTATGCCGGGATGTGGCTGGTGATCAACGAGGCGCACGTGACCAATGTGGCAGTCAGCGGCAGTCGCCGGGGAGCGGGAATCGGCCGTCTGCTGATGGAAACTCTGATGGGGCTGGCCAGGGAAAACGGCATGGGGTCCATGACGCTGGAAGTACGGGTCTCCAATGCGGTCGCCCGACATTTATATGAAACATTGGGCTTTGCGGAAACCGGAATTCGCAAAAATTATTATTCGGAAACCAAGGAGGACGCCTTGATCTTGTGGCGTGAAAAACTTTGAACCGGTTGGTATTGGGGCTGGAAACCAGTTGCGATGAAACATCGGCCGCGGTCATTCTGAACGGACGACAAATTTTGTCCAACATCATTTCTTCGCAAATTCCCGTCCATCAAAAGTACGGCGGCGTGGTGCCGGAGCTGGCGTCACGCCGGCATGTGGAGAATGTGATCCCGGTCATCGACCAAGCTTTGTCCGCGGCCGGCGTCACTTTGCAAGAACTGTCCGCGGTTGGCGTGACGTATGGACCGGGGCTGGTGGGAGCCCTGCTGGTCGGAGTCGCCGCCGCCAAGGCGTTGGCCTTTGCCCTGGGGATTCCCCTGATTGGCGTTCATCATTTGGAAGGACATATTTCAGCAGCACTGTTGACCTACCCTGAACTGGAGCCGCCGTTCGTATCGCTGGTTGTTTCCGGCGGCCACACCTCGCTGGTCCATGTCCGGAATTATTCTACGTTCCATTTGTTGGGGCAGACCCGCGACGACGCCGCCGGCGAGGCCTTTGACAAGGTGGCCCGGCTGCTGGGACTGCCTTATCCGGGCGGTCCGCAGGTGGAACGATTGGCGGTGTCCGGCGATCCTTTGGCAATCCGGTTTCCGCGTTCCTTTACCAATGAGGATTCTTATGAATTCAGCTTCAGCGGGCTGAAATCAGCCGTAATCAATTATTTGCACACTGCGCAGCAAAGAAAGGAAACCGTGAATGCCGCCGATGTAGCCGCTTCTTTCCAATTCGCGGTTGTGGATGTTCTGACCCGAAAGGCCATTCAGGCGGTGCGACGCTTTGAGTGCCCAAAACTGGTGCTGGCCGGCGGGGTGGCAGCCAATGAATCATTGCGGAAAGCGCTGCAGGAAAAGTGTAATTCCGTGGGTATTCAATTTTATTGCCCGGACATCGTTTTGTGCACCGACAACGCTGCTATGATTGGCTGCCGGGCGTATTACCAATGGCAGTCCGGAGACATTGCCGACCTCTCGTTAAACGCGATCCCGAGCCTGCCGCTTGGTGGAAAACTTAATAAATGATTTGTGGACAGCAGGTCGGGATCATTCGAGGAACCCATATATTCAAGGGGAAACCCTGTGGATAACCCTGTTGATATTGTGGATAAATTCGGGATAAGCTGAGGGTTGTTCACAGTTGAAGACTGGCATGGCCTGAAAAGGAGTAGCAAAAATGCCCATTCTGGATGAACATTTTCGCAGGGCCGGCCTGCTGGCAAAGCAGGACAGCCTCTTGCTGGACCAGATATTGGAGCGGCTGGAGCTGGCCGGCGATATATCGCATTCCCAAGTTAGCCTTTATGTCCGGGTCGGCCGAACTCGCAAATTGGTATTGGCGGGACAAGTGCGTTCACGGGCTGGGCTGTCGCCACAACGGGATAATATTATTGGCATGACTTTTTCGGCCAGCGAGGAACCGCTCATCTGGCGGACCATCGAAACCGGCGAATGTATTGCCGGACAGCGGGAATGGGCATTGGGGATGGAACCGCTGTTTATGGAGACTTTTCCGGTGTTCGCCGCCAATGGGAAAATTATCGCCGCGCTCAGTTTTGAATTAAGCGGCGAAGAAACCGGCGCCGATCACCGAATTTTGTTGGAAACCGTTTATATGTTACTGGTGTCTGATTTTGATCCCCAAAATGCTTGGGTATACCGACCGGTGTTTTCCCAGGACGGAATTTTGGCCGTCAATGATCGGGGTCAGATTATTTACGCCAATTCCGCCGCAACAGGAATATATCGGCTGTTGGGCGTGGGCAGGCTATTGGGCCGGCGTGTTCACGAGCGGGCTTTGCATCTGCGATTGGCCGGTAAGGCCAATATCACGGGGCAACCACAGGAAATGGAACTGGAAGTCGGCGGGCTGGTGCTGTCGGAAAAGGCGATTCCGGTGGTCCAGAGCGGGAAGACCGTCCGTATGTTGCTGTTTGTTGCCGATGTTACCCAACTGCGAAAAAAAGAAAAAGAACTGTTGGTAAAATCGGCTGTCATCCAGGAAATTCATCACCGTGTGAAAAATAATCTGCAGACCATTGCCAGTCTGCTTCGGCTGCAGGCCCGGCGCAGCGAATCCGCGGCGGTACGGGCGGCGCTGAAGGAAAGCGTCAATCGCATCTTAAGCATCTCCTTGGTCCATGAGTTTCTCTCCCAACAAGATGAGGAAGTGATCAATGTGGCGGAGGTGGCGCGGAACATTTTTGATCTGGTTATTGAAAGCATGGTTGAGCCCGGCTTCGAAATTCAGAAGCTTTTTGAGGCGGAACCGGTTGTTCTGCCATCGGAAAAGGCCAGCAGCCTGGCCCTGATGGTCAACGAACTGGTGCAGAACGCGATTGAACACGGCTTTGTGGGGCGGCAAAAGGGAACAATTGGCTTGAAATTGGCCGGTGCGGTGGAACATTGTTGTCGTCTGGAGATATTCGATGACGGAATTGGCCTGCCGCCAAATTTCGACCGGACAAAGACCAAAAGCTTGGGCATCCAGATCGTGCGTACGCTGGTGGAGACCGATCTGGGCGGAACGTTCGAGTTATATAGTGAAAACGGCACGCATGCGGTGATTACAATACCCCGGGAGACGAAGGGAGAATGATGATGGAACATTTGCGAGTAGTAATTGCGGACAATGAGTCGATCATTCGGATGGATTTGAAAGAATTACTGGAAGAAGCCGGACACGAAGTGGTGGCGGAAGCCGCGGACGGATTAAAGGCAGTGGAATTGACCCGAAAGTTCAAGCCAGATCTGGTGATCATGGATATCAAGATGCCGGAAATGGACGGCATTGCCGCCGCTAAAATCATTTCCAACGAAAAACTGGCGCCGGTATTGTTGCTCACTGCCTACAGCCAGAAAGAGATCGTTGAAAAGGCCAAGGATTCAGGCGTTTTGGCGTATCTGGTCAAACCGGTGAAGGAAAGCAACCTGTTCCCGGCCATGGAAATCGCGCTTTCGCGCTTTCAGGAGTATCTGGAGATTGAGCAGGAACTGCATGATTTGCGAAATTCTTTGGAAACCCGGAAAATTTTGGACCGTGCCAAGGGATTGCTGATGGACGCATATAATCTGAGCGAACAGGAAGCTTTTCGGAGAATTCAGCAATATAGCATGGCCAAACGGAAGTCGATTCGTGAAGTGGCGGAATCCATTATTGAAGCTGCCAAGAAGAAAACCAAGTAGACGGGCAGGTAAGAATTATGGCAATTCGTCGTACACAACGACATTTTGTTTCGGGTAAAAATTCGTTGCGGTTTTATCCGGATATCGTCCATCCGGTCAAAGTGATCTGGTTTTTTTGTGTGTTGTATCTGGCGCGTTTTTCCCCCTCGTTTCGTTTTAAAAACTTCCTGTATCGCCTGATCGGGGTGAAAGTGGGCAAGAACGCTTCGGTTGGATTGGGCGTGATGTTGGATATATTTTTTCCGGATCAGATCGAGATTGGTGAAAATGTGGTTATCGGCTACAATACGACGGTGCTGGGTCATGAGTTTCTGGTCAGGGAATGGCGGATCGGTCGGGTTATCATCGAAAAGGATGTCACCATTGGTGCCAATTGTACGATTTTGCCCGGCGTCATTATTGGCGAAGGGGCGACTGTATCGGCGATGAGTCTGGTTAACCGCGATATACCGCCACATTCGTTTTGGGGCGGGGTTCCGGTTCGGGAGATTCGCCCGGCGGCGGAGTCGGTATGATGCGATTCTTTCTCCATCGCGACGTCCTGATGCTCTTGGTGGGATTTAATGCGGTCGGCACGATTTGGGGATTTTTTTGGTATAGGGATCAGTTGACTCAAACGCCTTGGTTTTTTTGGCCGCTGACGCCGGATTGTCCACTGACTTCTTTCTGTTTTTTATTGTTTTTATGGTGGGTTCGAAACGGTGAGCGCTGGCGACCGGGATTGAAAGCGGCTGTGGCTTGGATTGCCGTACTGGGCTCACTGAAATACGGTGTATGGACAGTGTTGATTCTCGGTCAGTATATTTTGTCGTCGGGCAGTCAGCCGGATGGACAGGACTGGATGCTGATTGCCAGCCACCTCGGCCTGTGGGCCGAAGGATGGGTGTACCGGCGACAATTGCCATTATTGCCCCCAATGTATGGTGCGGCGATGGTCTGGTTCTTGGCGAATGATTATGCCGATTGGTTTCTGGGGGTTCATCCGCGGCTGCCTCTGCCAGAGGAATTTTCGTTTGCGATGTGGTCCAGCCTTGCTTTGACGGTAGCTATTTATTTTTGGGGTCGGTCGATGCTCCGCTCGTCGACCCGATAAAACATCAAACTTTCGCTAATCTATCCATGCCAGCGGTCGTTTGCCGGTCGGGCTGCTTTTTGAGACGGAGCCTCCGAAAAAATTTTACTCGGAAGCTCTTGATTTTTTTCGGCAGATTAGTTACTATGATAAAGGAATTAGCACTCGATTAATGTGAGTGCTAACAAATAAAAACATCAGCACTAAGGGAGGAAAACGCAATGTCTGACAAAATTAAACCGTTGGGAGATCGCGTCCTGATTAAAGCACTCGAGCGGGAAGAAAAAACCAAGAGCGGCATCGTGCTGCCGGATACCGCTAAAGAAAAACCCCAGGAAGGAAAAGTCATCGCCGTTGGATCCGGGAAAACTCTGGATAATGGAACCAAAGTTCCTCTGGAAGTTAAAGCCGGTCAAAAAGTCATTTTCTCGAAATACGCCGGAACCGAAGTCAAGCTGGATGGCGAAGAACTGATGATCCTCAACGAACGCGATATTCTCGCGATTGTTGAATAATTAACCTGAATTGATTTGAGGAGGTAAACTAGAATGGCCAAAAAGATTTTATTTGATGAAGAAGCCCGCCGCTCCCTCGAAAGAGGCGTAAATGCGCTGGCCAATGCTGTGAAAGTTACGCTCGGACCGAAGGGCCGCAATGTAGTTCTCGACAAAAAATACGGCGCACCGCTGATCACCCATGATGGCGTGACCGTAGCCCGCGACGTGGAACTCGAAGATCCGTTTGAAAACATGGGCGCTCAACTGGTCAAAGAAGTTGCGACTAAAACGAATGATGTCGCCGGCGACGGCACCACCACGGCGACGGTTCTGGCCCAGGCTATGGTTCGTGAAGGTCTGCGCAATGTAGCTGCCGGCGCCAACCCGATGGTCTTGAAGCGCGGCATTGAAAAAGCGGTTGAAGCTCTCGTCGAACAGATTAAGAAAGACGCCAAAAAAGTCAGCGATAAAGCTTCCATCGCCCAAGTCGGCACTATCTCCGCCGCCGACGAAGTGATCGGCAACCTGATCGCCGAAGCCATCGACAAAGTTGGTAAAGATGGCGTTGTGACCGTGGAAGAATCCAAGACCATGCTGACCGAGCTGGAATTCACCGAAGGCATGCAGTTCGACCGCGGCTATATTTCTCCTTACATGATCACCGACGCAGACAAGATGGAGGCCGTCCTGACCAACCCCTACATCCTGATTACCGACCGGAAGATCGGCGCGATTGCCGACCTGCTGCCGGTACTGGAAAAAGTGGTGCAACAGGGCAAAGAACTGCTGATCATTGCCGAAGACGTGGAAGGCGAAGCCTTGGCCACTCTCGTAGTCAATAAGCTGCGCGGCACGTTCAAGGCTGTTGCCGTTAAAGCTCCTGGCTTTGGCGACCGTCGCAAGGCCATGCTGCAGGATATCGCTGTTCTGACCGGTGGCACCGTGATCTCCGAGGAAGTCGGCCGCAAGCTGGACGGTGTTACCTTGGACGATCTTGGCAAAGCCGAAAAGATCCGCATTTCTAAAGAAGAGACCACCATTGTGGACGGCGCCGGCGATGCCGAGGCGATTGCCGCCCGGGTCAAAGAAATCCGCGCCCAAGTGGAAGAAACCACTTCCGACTTCGACAAGGAAAAACTGCAGGAACGGTTGGCGAAACTGGCCGGCGGTGTTGCTGTCATCAACGTTGGCGCTGCGACCGAAGTCGAAATGAAAGAAAAGAAAGCCCGGATTGAAGATGCCCTGAATGCAACCCGTGCGGCTGTGGAAGAAGGTATTGTGGTTGGTGGGGGTTCAGCACTGCTGCACATCCAGGAGATTCTTGATGGTCTGAAAGTTGAAGGCGACGAAAAGACCGGTGTGGACATCGTTCGCCGTGCCATCGAAGAGCCGTTGCGCCAACTGGCGTTCAATGCTGGCGTAGAAGGGTCTGTTATCGTCGAAAATGTGCGCAAGACTGGCAAAGGCATGGGTTACAACGTCATGACCGGCGAATATGTCGACATGATCAAGGCTGGTATCGTTGATCCGGCGAAAGTCACCCGTTCGGCTCTGCAGAACGCGGCCAGCATCGCGGCCATGGTGCTGACAACGGAAACCCTGATCGCCGACAAACCCGAAAAAACTGCTGCACCGGCAGGAATGCCTGGCGGTATGGGCGGCATGGGCGGCATGGGCGGTATGGATATGTAAGTTCGGGAAACCGGACAAGCGAAACCCCGGGCGGAGCAATCCGCCCGGGGTTTCTAAATTGTTGGGTTGGGAGATAACAGAATGAAATGTATCTTTTTGGATTCGATTGCGCCGGAAATGAAGGCGTTGTTGCTGTCGCAAAAACCGCGGGACCTTGATTTGCTTTTTTGGGATGAACTGGACCCGGATAAAAAGTATGAGAAATTGGCAGTGGCGGATGCTCTCATGACTGCAACCTATAAAGTGGACGATGCGTTGCTCAGTCAGGCTCCCCATGTCAAAATTGTGCAAAAAGTTGGCGTGGGGACTGACAATATTGATCCTGCGGCTGCCGCAAAATACGGGATCGAAGTCGGTAACGTGCCGGGCGGCAACGCGAACGGGGTGGCGGAGCTGACCATCGGACTGATTTTGGACCTATACCATAAAATCAGTCTGCTGGACAGGGAAACCAGAGCCGGCAGCTGGGGCATGTGGAAGTATCGCAACTGCTCCTGGGAAATGAAAAACAGGGTGCACGGCATTGTGGGGTTTGGCCATATTGGCAAAAGAGTCGCCGAGTTATCCAAGGCGTTCGGGACAAAACTGGTGTATTACAACCGCACGCAAATGCCGGCTGCGGTGGAAAAACAATATGACGTCGTTTACAGGGAATTGGCTGATTTATTGGGGGAAGCGGATATTGTGAGTGTTCATTTGCCGCTCAGCCCCGAAACGAAAAATTTGTTCGACGCTGAAAAACTGGCTTTAATGAAGCCGTCCGCGGTTCTGATTAATGTTGGCCGTGGCAATGTGGTTAACGAGCAGGCGTTGTATAAAGCCCTGACCGATGGGAATTTGTACGGTGCGGGAATTGATGTCTGGGCCAGCGAACCGGTTTCTCCAGACAATCCACTGCTGTCGTTGAATAACGTGGTTGCCACGCCGCATGTCGGCGGCGGCACGGTGGATGCCGTTCTTAATAATTTTCAAGTATCCTTTCGCAAGATCAGGGAAAAGCTTATGACTGAAGTCCGAGCCGACTAAAGGGTTAGCTGGCCATAAATAGGATGTGAGATGAATGAATGGAGAAAATTTGCCGTTGTTGTTGATTTTGGTTCTGGCTGTCATCGGCGAAAATACTTCAGTTTCCGTTGCCGTGCTGGTACTGCTGTTGATTAAGTTTCTGGGATTGGGAAGTTGGTTGCCTGTTATTCAGAACCATGGGCTGAATTTGGGAATTATCATACTGACGATTGGCGTTTTAGCGCCGCTGGCGCAAGGCAGCATCAGTATCCGGGAGATGTTGGCGGCATTCAAAGGATCTACCGGGTTCATTTCCATAGCCGTTGGCATTTTTGTGTCTTGGATGGCCGGACGCGGTTTGCCCTTCATGCAGGGGACTCCCGAAGCGGTCACTTCCCTGATCGTAGGAACCATTATCGGCGTTTGCTTTTTTCATGGCTTGGCGATCGGACCCTTAATTGCTGGTGGACTGGTCTCTTTGATCGTAAGCATGGTGCAGCAGTTCCATTCCTGACCGAACCAAATTCGGAAAATGAGGGCATAAATTAGGTGCAATGGGCGTTTCCGAACGATATCCCTGGCAATTCGCATAATGGTTCTGAAAGCACGTTTTTTGTGCTATAATTGAGCAAATACAGAACATGGCAGGAGGCATCAAGTCGCGCATGACAGGCAAACATGAAGAAATGGTTCTAGTGGTCGATTTTGGAGCGCAGTATAGCCAGCTGATTGCCCGGCGGATCCGGGAATGCGGGGTGTACAGCGAAATCATTCCCTACCACGCGCCGTTGACGGATATTGCGGCAAAAAAACCAAAAGGAATTGTTTTTTCGGGCGGCCCCAACAGCGTGTATGGTGAAAAGGCCCCCCGCAGCGATGCGGAGATCTATTCGTTGGGCGTGCCAGTTCTGGGGATTTGTTATGGCATGCAGCTGATGGCCCTGCAGCTGGGCGGGGAGGTCGCCCGGGCTGAAGCGCGCGAATACGGGCATGCCGATTTGAATATTGATGTCGAATCGCCTTTGTTCCGGGGGATCGCATCGCCTACCCCAGTCTGGATGAGCCATGGCGATTCGATCATGCGGCCGCCGGCCGGATTCGATGTGATTGCCAATACATCCAATACGCCGACCGCCGCCATGGCAAACGACAGTAAGCGTCTGTACGGCGTTCAGTTTCATCCGGAAGTCGTGCATACCCGGGAAGGCACTGCGCTGTTAAAGAACTTTTTGTTTGGCGTTTGCGGCTGCCGAGGCGACTGGAACATGGGCTCATTTGTCGATAGTTCGGTGGCGAAAATCCGACAGCAGGTCGGCGATAAAAAAGTCCTGTGCGGACTGTCGGGCGGCGTTGATTCTTCGGTGGCGGCCGTGCTTGTGCATCGGGCCATCGGCGACCAACTGACCTGTGTGTTCGTGGATCACGGGTTCATGCGCAAGAACGAAGCGGAACAGGTGGTACGGACTTTCCGCGACGAGTTTCATATCAATCTGGTCCATGTCGATGCGTCCGAACGTTTTCTGAAACGGGTGGCCGGAGTCACAGAGCCGGAAAGAAAACGGAAAATCATTGGCGAGGAGTTTATCCGCGTGTTTGAGTCGGAAGCGGAAAAAATCGGGGCTATCGATTTCCTAGTGCAGGGAACCCTTTATCCTGACGTCATCGAGAGCGGCACTTCCACGGCGGCGGTGATCAAGAGCCATCACAACGTCGGCGGACTGCCGGAGGACATGAAGTTTGAACTGGTGGAGCCACTGCGTGATTTGTTCAAGGATGAAGTCCGCGCGTTGGGCGCCGAGTTGGGCCTGTCGGAAGCCATTGTACACAGGCAACCGTTTCCCGGACCCGGTTTGGCCATTCGGATCATTGGCGAAATCACCGAGGAACGTTTGCATATTTTACGGGAAGCGGACGCCATCGTGGTCGAGGAGATCCGTAACGCCGGCTTGTATCGTAAGATCTGGCAGTCGTTCGCCGTGTTGCCGGCGCTCAAGAGTGTCGGCGTGATGGGCGATGAGCGCACCTATGCCTATACCGTCGGCATTCGGGCGGTGGAGAGCGAAGACGGCATGACGGCCGACTGGTCGCGCCTGCCTTACGAACTGCTGGACAAGATTTCCCGACGGATTGTCAATGAGGTGAAAGGTGTCAACCGGATCGTGTACGATGTGACATCCAAGCCGCCGTCGACGATTGAGTGGGAATAGACAAAACAACCGAACGTTTTTTGTAAAAATTTAATTAAAGTTCATTTTTCGGGTTGACATGATTTTCGGCTCGCTGGTAAAATGGTGGTGCAATAAAAAAAGCCGCCGTATATTTTTGAGCCGTCTCAAAAGTCTTACGTGCGAAAGTGTGCCTAGGGTTCCGCACGGCCGATGTTGCCCGTGCCGTTCTGTAGAGGAACGGACAATGCCGGTGTGGCTGCGACCAAGTGGCGCAGGCGCTTTGGCGCTACACCGAGGGGGAAAAAGCCCGGGCGGGGAGGTTTCGCTGCTATGAAGTTCGCGAAGCTCCCCGCTCGGATTTTTTTATCGCAACAAAATGTGTCATCAGAGGAGGATGGGCAGTGAAGGTCGCCATTATCATGGGCAGTGATTCGGACTGGGATGTTATGTCTCCCGCAGTGGATGTCCTCAAGGAAATGGGAATCGAAACGGAAGTCATGGTGGCGTCGGCGCACCGCACCCCGGCAAAGGTGCATGAATTTGCCGAAGGAGCAGCCGGCCGGGGTGTTGGCGTGATCATCGCGGCGGCAGGCGCGGCGGCGCATTTGCCCGGAGTGGTGGCAGCGTATACAACTCTGCCGGTCATTGGTGTGCCGGTCAATAGCACATCATTGGGCGGCATGGACGCGCTTCTGAGTATCGTGCAGATGCCAGCGGGGATTCCCGTCGCCTGTATGGCGATCAACGGCGCCAAAAACGCCGGCCTGTTCGCTGCGCAGATTTTGTCGACAGCCTCACCGACTCTGCAGCGAAAACTGCGAACCTATCGCAAAACGCTGGCTGACCAGGTAGAAAAAAAAGCGCAGAAACTGGCTGCGAAACTCGAAGGATAATAACAGCTTTTGGAGGGTATCAAGGTGGAAGAAACACAATTGTATGAAGGAAAAGCCAAAAAAGTATTTGTCACCGCCAACCCCGACGAATACCGCGTATACTACAAAGATGATGCTACCGCCTTCGACGGTGCCAAACGCGGCACTATTATCAATAAAGGAATCATCAACAACAAGGTTTCCGCCTTTTTCTTCAACTTGCTGGGCGAACAGGGGATTCCGCATCATTTTGTGAAACTGATCAGCGATCGCGAGATGATCGTCAAGGCACTGGATATCCTGAAGGTGGAAGTGGTGGTCCGCAACGTGGCGGCCGGCAACCTGGCCAAGCGGATTGGCTGGGAAGAGGGGACCAAGATGCCGTCGCCGGTGCTTGAGTATTATTACAAAAATGACGATCTGCATGATCCGATGATCAATGACTATCATATCAAGGCGATGGGATTGGCGACGCCGGAACAGATGAAGCAGATCGAAGCCTACGCCTTGAAAATCAATGAGATTCTGTCGGCCGACCTGCAGACCAAGAAGATCGAACTGATTGACTTCAAACTGGAGTTTGGCGTCCATAAGGGGCAGGTCATCCTGGGCGACGAGATATCGCCGGACACCTGCCGGCTCTGGGACAGCGAAACCAAGCAGAAGCTGGACAAAGACCGTTTCCGTCGCGACTTGGGCAACGTAGAGGATGCCTACCGCGAAATCCTGAAACGTCTGACTGGAGAAATCATCTGATGTGTGACAGCCTAAGCCTTGACAAACTGCATGAAGAATGCGGGATTTTCGGAATTTACGCGCCGGATGCCGATGTGGCGCTGAACACTTATTGGGGGTTATACGCCCTGCAGCACCGCGGCCAGGAAAGCGCCGGAATTTGCGTGGCCAATGGCTACGCCATGGATATTCGACGCGGGATGGGCTTGGTTAACGAGGTGTTCCGTGATTCGTTGCCGGAAATGCCCGGTCATATCGCTATCGGCCATGTCCGCTATTCCACTACCGGTTCCAGTCTGGCATCCAATGTCCAGCCACTGCTGGTTTCCTATGCCGGCGGCCGGATCAGTATGGCGCACAACGGCAATCTGACCAATGCTCCGGCGCTGCGCAAAAAATTGGAGTTGGGCGGCAGCGTGTTTCAGACGACCATGGACAGCGAAGTGATTGTCAATCTCATCGCCCGGTCCAAAAAGAAAAAGATCGAGGAGCGGGTGATCGAGAGTCTGGCTCAGGTGGGTGGCGCCTACTGCCTGGTCATCATGACCGAGGACAAGCTGATCGGTGTGCGCGATCCGAACGGATTCCGGCCGCTGTGCCTCGGGCAGTTGCCGGAAGGCGGCTGGGTCATCGCCTCGGAATCCTGCGCTCTTGATGCGGTCAACGCCAAGCTGGTGCGGGATATCGCGCCCGGTGAGATGGTGGTCATCGACGGCAAGGAACCGCATTTTCGCCAGATTGTGGCTGATCCGCAGCCACCGGCTCTGTGTGTGTTCGAGTACATTTACTTTGCGCGCCCGGACAGCCTGATTGACGGTCAAAGCGTTTACCAGGCGCGACTGGCCATGGGACGACAATTGGCAATTGAAAGCGGCTTGGCGGCGGACATTGTCATTTCAGTTCCGGATTCCGGAACGACAGCCGCCCACGGCTTCAGCGCCCAGTCCGGCATTCCGTTTGCGGAAGGGTTGATGAAAAACCGCTACATCGGCCGGACTTTCATCCAGCCGGAACAGAAAAAACGCGACGCGGGCGTCCGGATCAAATTGAATGCGGTTCGTTCGGCGGTGGCGGGAAAATCGATCATCATGGTCGATGACTCTATCGTCCGGGGCACGACCAGCGGCCGGATCGTCAAGATGCTGCGCGAAGCCGGCGCGAAAAAGATCCACATGTGCGTCAGTTCGCCGCCGATCATCTATCCCTGCTATTATGGCATCGACACCTCCGTGCGCAAAGAACTGGTCGCCAGCTCCAAAACGATCGATCAGATTCGTCGCTACATCGGGGCCGATTCCCTGCACTATCTGTCCCTGGAGGGATTGCGGCAATGTGTGGTGAATGTCCACTTGGACGGACTTTGTTATGCTTGTTTCAACGGCGATTATCCGACGGCGATTCCCTGTCAGGGCGAAACGCCGGGATCCAAGTTTGTATTTGAGGAAAATTCCTGCGGCTCTCTGCAGAAGGGCCAGGAAAAACCACGGGGGAGGAAGCGTTCATGAACCCAAAGCAACCGGAAGCCGGCCTCAGTTACCGTGACGCCGGCGTGGACATTGACGCCGGCAACCGGTCGGTGGAATTGATGAAGGCGCATGTGCGCGCTACCTTCCGTAAGGAGGTCTTGTCGGACATCGGCGGGTTTGGCGGTCTGTTCGCCCTCGATACCCGCAAATACACGGAGCCGGTTCTGGTGTCCGGCACGGACGGAGTGGGAACCAAGCTGAAGCTGGCTTTCATGATGAACAAGCATGATTCCATCGGCCAGGACGCGGTGGCCATGTGCGTCAACGATATTTTGGTTCAGGGCGCCGAGCCGCTGTTTTTTTTGGACTATGTCGCCGTCGGCAAACTCGAGCCGGAAAAAGTCGCCGATATCGTGGGTGGCGTAGCCCGGGCCTGCAAGGAATCGGGCTGTTCGCTGATCGGTGGGGAGACGGCGGAGATGGCTGGCTTTTATCCGGACGGCGAATATGATATCGCCGGCTTTGCCGTCGGGGTGGCGGAAAAATCTCGGCTGATCACCGGCGAACGGATCCGACCGGGCGACGTGCTGTTGGGATTGCCTGCCTCGGGCGTCCATTCCAACGGGTTTTCGCTGGTTCGCAAGATTTGCTTCGACCATCAGAAATTCACGGTGGATACTTTTATTTCCGAGTTGGGCAAGACGCTCGGCGAAGAGCTGCTGATACCTACACGCCTATATCCGAAAGCCTGCCTGCCGTTGTTCGAGCGCTTCGAGATCAAGGGCATGGTGCACATCACCGGCGGCGGCTTTTATGACAATATTCCCCGGGTATTGCCGGAAAATTGTTCGGTAACGGTGGATATTGCCAGCTGGCCCCGTCCAAGAATTTTTTCCCTGCTGCAGCAGTGGGGCGGCGTGGCTTGGCCGGAGATGTACCGGACCTTCAATATGGGGATCGGTATGATCCTCGTGGTTTCCGAGCAGGAAGCGCCGGCCATTCATCGGACGTTGGCCGAGCAGGGCGAAATTTGTTACCGGATCGGCCGGGTCACGGCAGGAAACCGGCAGGTGGACCTGAAAGGGGGCGAGTTTGGTGCGTAAAAAGGTGCTGGGAGTTCTGGTGTCGGGACGCGGCAGCAATTTGCAGGCCATCGTGGACGCTATCAACGCCGACAGGCTGGTCGCCAAAATCGGGGTTGTCATTTCCGACAATCCTGATGCCAATGCCTTGCGGCGGATTGCCGGCCTGGATATTCCGACCGCGGTAGTGGAACGAAAAAATTATGCCAGCAAACCGGAGTTTGAAGAGGCCATCATTGAACAATTGGACCTGCATCATGTCGAACTGGTGTTGCTGGCCGGCTTCATGCGAATTTTGAGTCCACAGTTCATCAATCGCTTTCCGATGCGGATCATGAACATCCATCCGGCGTTACTGCCCTCGTTTCCAGGGCTGGACGCGCAGGCGCAAGCTCTCCAGTATGGCGTGAAAGTATCCGGCGCCACGGTACATTTTGTGGACGAAGGCATGGACTCGGGTCCCATCATTTTGCAAGAGGCGGTGCCGGTCGAGGATGACGACACGGTGACGACGCTGGCCGACCGCATTTTGCACCTGGAGCATCGCCTGTATGTGCGCGCCGTCCGGTTGTACTGCGAGGGGCGGATTCATATTTCGGGACGGGCTGTGAAAATTATGCCGCCCCGGCAAATTTCATAGGAAGAAGGCGAACGGCAATGAGAGTAAAAAGGGCTTTGATCAGCGTATCCGACAAGACCGGCGTGGTGGAGTTTGCCAAGGCATTGGCCGCGATGGGCGTCGAAATCGTATCGACCGGCGGGACGATGAAGGCATTACAGGATGCCGGCGTACCGGTTATCTATATCAGCGATGTCACTGGCTTTCCGGAAATGATGGACGGCCGGGTCAAAACATTGAATCCGTACATTCATGGTGGAATCCTGGCGGTGCGCGACAATCCGGAACATGCGGCGGCCATGGCTGAGCACGGAATCAGTCCCATCGATCTGGTGGTCGTGAATCTGTATCCGTTCCGGCAAACTATTGCCAAGCCCGGCGTGACGCAAGAAGAGGCCGTGGAAAATATCGATATCGGCGGGCCGGCGATGGTTCGCAGCGCGGCGAAGAATTTCCGGTATGTGACCGTGGTCGTCAATCCGGCGCATTACGGCACAATCATTAATGAACTGGCGGAGTTCGGCGAAGTGACGCCAGCCACCCGGTTGGCGCTGGTCCGGGAGGCCTTCACGCATACCGCCGAATATGACGCGGCGATTTCTCGGTATTTTTCCCAACAGACCGGCGAAGGCGAATATCCGTCAACATTGATCGTGCCTTGGGAGAAACTACAAAATTTGCGCTACGGTGAAAACCCCCACCAAACGGCAGCTTTTTATCGGGACAATGCGGCGCCCGGCGGGGTCGCCCATGCCCGGCAACTAGCCGGCAAGGAATTGTCGTTCAACAATATTGTCGATTTGGAGTCTGCCTATGCCATTGTCGCCGATTTTGAAACACCGGCGGCAGCGGTCATCAAACACACCAATCCCTGCGGCGCGGCGACCGCCGACGATATTGCCACGGCCTATAAGCTGGCATATGAAGCCGATCCGGTTTCCGCTTTCGGCAGTATCGTTGGATTGAACCGGCCGGTGGATGTGGCGACGGCCGAACAACTGAAGACGATCTTTTTGGAGGCGGTCATAGCTCCGGCCTTTGACGCGGCGGCGCTGGAGATTCTCGGCGCCAAGAAAAACGTGCGGTTGCTGGAAGCGAAATTGCCGGCGACCGGCGCAAAAGCACGCTATGACATTAAAACGGTATCCGGCGGAATCGTGATTCAGTCCACCGATACCCAAGATGCACCGCCTGCGGAATGGAAGACTGTCACCAAACGGGCGCCAACAGCGGCGGAACTGAAAGAGCTGGAACTGGCCTGGAAGGTCGTAAAACATGTCAAATCCAACGCGATCGTGGTGACGCGGGACGGTCGGACTGTCGGCGTGGGAGCTGGACAGATGAACCGGGTCGGTGCGGCCGAGATCGCCCTGAAACAGGCCGGCGAAGCGGCCAAGGACGCCGTGATGTCCTCGGATGCTTTTTTCCCGTTCCGGGATACGGTCGACGCGGCGGCCAAAGCCGGTGTAACGGCAATTATTCAGCCGGGCGGATCGGTTCGCGATGAAGAGTCGATTGCCGCGGCGGATGAATATGGCATCGCGATGGTGTTCACCGGAATGCGTCACTTCAAACATTGAAATTACTGGAGGTTTGGTTATGCGAATCCTGGTCGTTGGCGGCGGGGGCCGCGAACATGCACTGGTCTGGAAGCTGTCTCAGAGCCCCCGGGTGAAAAAAATCTACTGCGCTCCCGGCAATCCCGGCATTGGGCAGATCGCCGAGTGTGTCGATATCTCCGCGGACAATATCAAGGCATTGTGCGGATTCGCCCGGGAACATAGCGTCGACCTTACGGTGGTGGGACCGGAAAAACCATTGACGGATGGCATCGTCGACTACTTCACGGCGCAGGGTTTGAAGATTTTCGGACCAACCCAGGAAGCGGCGCAACTGGAGGGATCCAAAACTTTCGCCAAGGAACGCATGAAGGAATATGGAGTACCGACGGCCGATTTCGCTGTATTTTCCTCGGCGGCGGAAGCTAGGGCCTATGTCGAAAACAAGGGGACCGGCATTGTCGTCAAGGCGGATGGCCTGGCGGCGGGTAAAGGCGTGGTCGTGGCGGAAACCGCGGCCGAAGCGCTGGCAGCCATTGACGAAATCATGCTGAAGAAGGTCCACGGCAATGCCGGCGATCAAGTGGTGCTGGAAGAACGTCTGGTTGGTGAAGAGGCGTCCCTGTTGGCCTTTACGGATGGCGTTACGGTTGTGCCGATGGTGGCGGCGCAGGACCATAAGCGGGTAGGCGATGGCGATGTCGGCCCCAATACCGGCGGCATGGGAGCCTATGCCCCGGCGCCGGTGGTGACACCACAACTGCTGCGGCAGATTCAGAACACCATTCTGCAGCCGATGATCGACGGATTGCGACAAGATGGCATTCTGTATCAGGGAGTGCTTTATGCAGGGCTGATGATCACTGCGGATGGGCCAAAAGTGATCGAGTTCAACGCGCGGTTCGGCGATCCGGAAACCCAGGTGGTATTGCCACTACTGGATGGAGACCTTGTGAAAATCATGGAGGCTTGCATTGATGGAACGCTCGCTGGACAAACCGTGAAATGGCGCGATAAAGCAGCAGTTTGCGTTGTTCTCGCGGCTGGCGGCTATCCCGGCGAATACCGCAAGGGGGATCTCATCACCGGATTGGGAGACGCCGAAGCTAAGGATACGGTGGTTTTTCATGCGGGTACCGGATTGGCCGGTGATGAAATTGTGACCCATGGCGGGCGCGTGTTGGGCGTGACCGCCATGGCGGAGAATATTGCTACAGCCGTCGAAAAAGTGTATCCGGCCGTGGCGCAGATCAAGTTCGCCGGGATGCAGTATCGAAAAGACATTGCACATAGAGCGTTGGAGCATCGATGATCTGATTGGCCGACAAAAAACAAAAAAGGGGCTGTGAAAACTTGTTGAAAAGTCTTTCACAGCCCCTTTGCATTTTCGCAAATGCCGAGTAATTTCTGATATTCTGCCGTTATTCAGGATCCCATTGCCAAAGATACTCTATCACTTACTCCATGTCGAAAATTTTGCCGGGATTCAGAATCAGATTGGGATCGAGGGCATTTTTGATGCGCCGCATCATGTCCAGTTCGACCGGATCGGTGAACCGCTGCATCAGATCCTTGCGTTTGTAGCCGATCCCATGCTCACCGGACAGCCGGCCGCCCATCCGGTATACGACTTCATACAGTTCCTCCTGGAAGCTGCCCAGACGCCGGTCCCATTCCGTTTCCGGCAAGTCGCCGCGAAACAGAGTAATGTGGATGTTGCCGTCGCCGGCATGACTGACCATCCGCAACGTCAAGCCGACTTTCGCGGCAATCCGGTTGCAGGCTTCGGCCGCTTCAGGAATCCGGTTTACCGGCACCACCACATCCTCGAACGACTGCACGGCGCTTTCCACTCGCGTCGCTTCGGTAAAGGCCTTGCGGGCTTTCCAGATTTTCTGCGAATCGGCGACCAACACGGATATCGCACCATGGGCGCTGCACAAATCGTCGAGGGCGAGCGTTTTGTTTTCCAGATCTTCCTCAGAATCGGCTTCCATCTGGATGATGACATAGTGGCCGATATCGCTGTTGGGCAGTTTTTCCTGGAGAAAGCGCTCGACGCTTTGCACGGTGGCATTGTCCATGAACTCCACGCAGGTTGGAGTCAGGCCGGCTCGCAGCATGTGACCGACAATGGCGATCGCTGTTGCGACGTCGGGAAACACGGCCAGCAAATCGATGACATGCGCCGGCAACGGTTTGAGTTTCAAAGTGGCCTGGGTGATGATACCCAGAGTTCCTTCAGAACCCATCACCAATTGTTCCAGACAGTAGCCGGACGTGTTTTTGTTGAGACGGCTGCCTAGGTGGACAATGTCGCCGAGAGGGGTCACCATTTCAAATTCGTAGACCTGATGCCGGGTGGTGCCATATTTTACTGCCCGGTTGCCACCGGCGTTCGTGGCCAGATTGCCGCCGATGAAACAGCTGTCGCCGCTGCAGGGGTCGCCGGCGTAAAACATTCCGGCGGCTTTGGCGGCTTTCTGGACTTCGTCCGTCCGGACGCCGGCCTGGACGACCATATACATGGCATCGGGGTTCACTTCGATAATCCGGTCAAACCGTTCCAGCGACAGAACAATGCCGCCGGTGACCGGGACAGCGCCGCAGGCCAGGCCGGTGCCGGCGCCTCGGGGAACGATCGAGATGCGCTCCCGGTTGGCCAGCTTGACAACGTGTGCGACCTCCTCCGTTGTTTGCGGCAGCACGACAACCTCCGGCAGATGGGCATATTTGCTGTCCGGCGTTTCATCCCGGGAGTATGTTTCCAGTTTGTCGGGATCGCTGAACGCATACTTTTCACCGACGATGGCTTTCAATTCCGTTAAAATTTTCGGGGTTACAGGATTATACTGTTGCATGATACGACTCCATTTCTCGCATAGTATAGGATAAAAATAGTTTTGCGACGGATTTTGAGAACGCTTCGACGCTTCGCTTAACGTCCGCTTATCTCACAAATCCGTCGCATCTGGCAACGAGAAGATTCATTCGGCTGGACGAAAGCGGATCCGCTGGAAAAGGAAAAGCCAACTGCGCGGCGGCGACCCACCGGAGTTTGCTTTCCTTTGCATCTAATATTTTATCAGCTGGATCACGAAACGCCAAATGTTATTTCAGCGGATCAATCGCGCCCGTGGGGCAGGCGGAACAGATGCCATAAATAAAAATTTATTTGGCGTTATCTCGCGTTTTTTTACGAAGTGAGCAGAGATCTTGTGCCAGGCAGACTGTTACAACGAATATTTTACCTGCAAAAAGTGGGCAAAATGATTCTTGAGTAAAAATGATGGATTCGGTTGCGATGGATGGGGTATTGAACAAATAAATTGGTTGCGTTATAATACACTACAATAAAACGTAAATAATGACCGTGAATAACATATACCTTTCTAGGGCAATGAGGCTCCGCTACAACTTTTGTTGTAGCGGAGTTTTTCTTTTATACATGACTTTTGTGCAAGAAATAAGGGCGAAGAAAATTTTTACCACGAAAGTCATTGAATGACTCGATGACTTGTGAAGGGGCGAAATTATGAGTAAAAAACAGATTCATACTCGGGCGCAATATGGCAAAGAGGCTATTCTGGAAATGATTCGTCAGGGAAAAATCCATGGCAACAAACTTCCGTCGGAAGAAGAATTGACGAAACTCATCGGCGTTAGCCTGGCAACCTTACGGGAAGCCTTGTCGGAACTTAATAATGAAGGCATGATCAGTAAACGGCATGGCTCCGGAAATTATGTTCATTCCAGTACTCTGCAGACCAAAATGCGGATAGACAGATATTCGGACTTTATAAACTTGTTGGAAGACGGCGGATACAAGGCGACCTCCACTTATTCCTCAATGCGGTTGGAAAAAGTGCCTTCAGGGGCGGCCAGAACTTTGAATCTGGAAAGTGAAGCGATAGTGGTCGCCTACGAACGATTGTTTTGGGCAGATGGTCAACTGGCAATCTGTGCACAAAATAAAATACCTTATCGCCATTTTGTTCAGGATTTGAAAGGAGTGGAAGGAACCCCGGATTTGGGAACCTTAATCTGGACGTATTGCCGAAAAGATTTGGCCCATGGAATACAGGAGTTTGTGCCGACTGTGGCGGGGCAAGAAGAAAAAGTACTGTTGGGGTTGGAGCCTGGTACGGCAATGATTTCTTGGCGGGAGACATTTTACACGGTGGATGATTTACCGATTTGCTTAAGCTGGGTCCGGTTTCATCCCGAACTGGTACGGATGACTACTCTGTGGAAATGGGGACAAAAAGCATGAACACCGAAAAAGATAATCGCAGCGGGGCCATCTGTCATGCGACCATTGTGACAATCGACGCATCGCGGCGCATTTTGCGAGATGCGGGACTGATCTGGGAGCAGGATCGGATTGTAATGATCGCCGCCAGCGAAGTAATACATCAACAAGCGGCAGAGAAAGGCATCAGTCTGGAAGATGCCAGCGGGAAATTTGTTTTCCCCGGTTTTATTAATACGCATACGCATTTATATCAGAATTTGCTAAAGGGATTGGGAACGGATACAACCTTAGAAAACTGGTGGCACCGGGTGATCGCTCCAGCTGGAATCAAAATCCGTAAGGAACATGTGGCGGCGGCGGCGGCCGGCGGAGCGATTGAGGCTTTGCGCAGCGGTGTAACGACGCTTGTCGATTATATGCAGGTACATCCGGTCGTACAATTGTCGGACGTCGAAATTGAAACGCTGCGTGATATCGGCATCCGTTTGGTTTATGGGCGAGGTTTTCGAGACACCGGCCGTGAAAGCGGTTTTCCGCCGGAACTCATTGAAGACACCGAGATGGTGCTTGCGGATGTTTTGCGTCTTAAAAGAAAGTATGAAGAACCGGAACTGATGACGAGGATTTGGCTGGCACCGGCTGGAGTTTGGGCGCTGTCACCGGTTGGCTTGCGTGAAACAGCCGAATTTTCACGTGACTACAATGTGCCGGTCATGATGCATATGTTTGAAACAGCGACCGATGAAAATGTCTGCCGTACGCGCTTCAACTGTTCAGCTTTGGAATGCTTTGAAAAAAGTGGGTTGTTGAATACTCATTTGTTGGCGGTACATTGCGTTGAGATGGGTGAAGCCGAACTGACGACTTTTCGCTCGCACAACATTTTTATTTCTCATAATCCGATCTCCAATATGTATCTGGCCTCCGGCGTTGCTCCCGTTCCTCGGATGCGTGAACTGGGGATGAACATTGGTTTGGGAACCGACGGAGCAGCTAGCAACAACTGTAACGATATGTTGGAAGTTATCAAGAGCACAGCTCTTTTGCATAAAGGCTTCTTTCGCAATCCTTTGGCAGTCACGGCTCAGGAGGTTTTGGAAATGGCAACGATTGAAGCTGCGCGGTGTATCGGACTGGAACAGGAAATCGGTTCTTTGGAAACGGGGAAAAAGGCAGATTTATTCATATTAAATCCGGCCCGTTGCGCCCGTACTTGTCCGGTTCATGATCCTGTGGCTTCGTTGGTGTATTCCGCAAGCTCACGTGCAATAGAAAAGGTGGTGATCAATGGCAGGATCGTCATGAATGATGGCGGTTTTCCCGTACTGGATGAAATACAAATACTGCGGGAAGAGCAACTACAAGCGCAGGATTTGCTGCAACGGGCGGGTTATCGCGGGTATTGTTGAGTCAATTTCCAAATCCGGCGATAAAATGGCGCCGATGAACACAAATGAAAGGGAGGTTTTGCTATGAAAAGGGAAAAAATACTGTGGCTACTGTCGGGGGTAATGGTGGTGGTGTTTGCCGCCATGCTTCTGGCTGGATGCGGTGGAGCCAAGAACGCGGAAAAACCGGCCGCTAAGCCAGAAGCCGCCAAGTCGGCTCTTCGGGTGGCGATGGTGCTGACCGGACCAATCAATGATGCGGGCTGGAATGAATCGGCTTATAAAGGATTAATGGCAGCCAAGGACAAGTTCAAAGTAAATGTGGCCTACACGGAAAATGTTCCGCAACCGGATTTTGAATCCGTCATCCGCGATTATGCGGACAAAGGCTATAACTTAGTCATTCTTCATGGATTTGAGTTTTCCGATGTGGTTAAAGCAATATCGCCACAATATCCTAAGGTGACTTTCGCAGTGGTCAACGGCAATGGATTTCAAGAACCTAATATGCTGTCTCTGCGTTTCAACACGCCCCAAACCGGTTTCTTGGCAGGAGCAATGGCTGGTTTGCTTACCCAAACGAATACGGTGGGTATGATCGGCGGAACTAAATTGCCGCATATTCAGGACGGGCTGAAAGGATTTGAAGCTGGTGCTAAATATGTAAATCCTAAGGTGAAAGTATTGACCGGTTTCACTGAAACCATGTCGGATGTCGCAAAAGGAAAGGAAATGGCCATGGCCATGATCGAGCAGGGGGCCGATGTCGTCAGTGGCAATGCCAATCAAGCTAGTCTTGGTATCATCGATGCTGCCAAGACCAAGAAAATTAAAGCAATCGGTTATATCAGCGACCAATATAATGTGGCACCGGATACTGTATTTGTATCCGCGGTCCAAAGCGTTACCTTCATGATTGAAACAATTATCGGTAAAGCTGTAAAGAATGAAGCCAAACCCGCTCTATATCTGATGGGTGTCAATGAAAGCGCAATTTTCCTGTCCGATTTCCACGGCAATGATTCCAAGCTGCCGGCAGGGGCTGCCGAAAAGTTGAAAGACGTTGTAGCCAAGATTAAAGACGGTTCATTGAAAAAACAAGGTGTTTTGCCCAAGTCGATTTTCGAGAAATAGTTTCGGGTGCTGACAGGGGGGGATGTGGCGCAGCAGAGTACCATATCCCCCTGTAAGGAGCATTCCTGTAGCGAGTAAAAATAGACTTTGAAAAAAGAGACGCCCGGCAATACAATGGCAATGTGCTGACTCCGGCAAGAAAGGCACAAAACCAAAATATTGAGGAGGCGTCCCAAGATGAAGTTTACCCAAAACG
>JAAZNU010000109.1 GCA_012798135.1 Veillonellaceae bacterium
CTTTTCATATCCATCGTCTCTTCCAAAAAGAAAATGCATCCGGGCCCATTTTATGTCGGGCTAAGATGCATCTTCTGTCTTTCTCGTTCAGAACTGACCTGAGATCAGTTCGCTGTGACGTTTTTGTGGTCGGGGCGACTCGATACCCTCTACACCGCGAGTTCTCGTAACCGTTTTAGGAAAACAAATACAACCTTTCTTCGAGCGAAGTCTATCGTGCCTCCCGATATTAGGTTCCTCAATACGGAGTTATCTTCCAAACTTTCCGTGTATGCGGTTAGCTGTTTTTTCATCTCTTCAGTAGTGAACGGGGCAACATCAACCTGCACAGCCAACTGCTTCAACTTCTTCATCTTCGTACCGCGCTCGTCCTCAAGTTCCACAACTCTATTAACTATCGTCTGAGATGTATTCCCTCTTTCTATAACAGTCGTCAAGTTCTTTATGGCATCATCTAATTGTGCAATCTCTTGCTCTAATGTACGCATACCTAAGTAATCAGACTGCTCGACCAGCCGCGCATTCATCTCGTCCGTGAATGCCTGTATGTCCTGCAAAACCTTGTCAAACTCAGTCCTTATCTCTTTCAACACCGCATTCTCCAATTTCTGTGACCCTATCACCTTATATTTCTTCTTAGATTTCTTGCAATGAGAACAGTAGTAATACCCTCCTGCCTCTGTGTTGTGTTCCTTATTGAATTTATTCTGCCCCCTTTTCGAGAATACGACCCTTCGCCCACACGCTGCACACGAAAACAGACCTTGTAACATAGGCGGCAACCCGGTGGACGGTCTGCGCGTCGCCCTCGTCCTCTGCGCCCTTTCCCACAAACTTTCACTCACTATCGCGTATTGCGGCGCATTTACTCGCACAACGTCCGTGTATGGATTCATCTTCCCCCTGACCCTCTTCTGATTGAATACCATTACGCCTTTGTATATCTCGTTGGTAAGAATCCATCGAACAGCATCGACCGTGAACGCATTTCCCCTTTGTGCCCTGTACTTGTTCTCGTTTAGCCATACCGCGAGTTGAAGCAAAGTCGCACCTTTTGCGTACATCTCGAATACCTTCTTAACAGCTTCAGACTTGTCGGGATCAATCTCCAACTGCCTCTTGCCTTCGTTATACACGTTCCTATAACCAAACGGAGCGTTCCGTCCGCAAAGGTCACCGTTCTTCACACCATGAAGCATACCTCTCATAACATTCCTCGCTAAATTCCAGCTGTATATTTCAGCCATTGCATCGTAAACTGATTCGATCAGAATGCCATCGGGACCTTTGGGTATATCCTGAGTTATGGAGATGAGGGTTATTCCATTTTCCTCAAGAAACTCCCTGAGTTCTAGCATTATCTTTCGCTTGCGAGCCAATCGGTCGAAGTTCCAAACCAGAACATAGGAAAAACTAAACTTCTTCGCGTCTCGAATGAGTTCGTTCAAACCTTCCCTCTTGTTCGCGTCTAGGAAACCGCTGAGGGCTTCGTCTGAGTAAGTTTTTACAATCGAATACCCATTCTTCTTTGCGTAATCAAGTATTTGCGTCATCTGTGCCGCTGTTGATGCTTCGGTTTGTTTGTCGCTTGAAAACCTAGTGTATGCCGCAGCCCTTTTCATCTCATCACCTATATAAGTATATCAAATTGTTGATATAACCA
>JAAZNU010000108.1 GCA_012798135.1 Veillonellaceae bacterium
CCTCTGGATGAAAATCCACCAACCGATAAAAAATATGAATCATTTTTTTGCCTGAACCGGGAATACAAACGTTTAACCATATGTTAAACGGGATTGTTGCATACAAAACTTCACGAGATGAAACGATGTGAGTTAACCGGTTCTCTGAGGAGAAACCATGTGTGGAATAGTTGGATACATCGGTGATAAAAATGCCACCGGTATCATCTTAAACGGTTTGAAAAAACTTGAGTATCGTGGATATGATTCTGCAGGACTTGCAGTCATCCATGGCGGAAAAATTCAAGTGCGTCGTGATGCCGGCAAATTAAGCAGGCTGGAAAAACTTCTTGAGGATAAACCAATTTCAGGAAAAATTGGCATTGGACATACGCGCTGGGCAACCCATGGCATGCCAACCCAGCGAAATGCACATCCGCATACCAGTGCCAATGGCGAAGTAGTTCTGGTTCATAATGGAATTGTCGAAAACTACCAGGAGCTGCGTGAGGAATTAATAGCCCAAGGAGTAAAATTCCAGAGCGAAACAGATACCGAGACGATAGTTCAATTAATTGAACAAAACCTGCTTCAGAGTGAAGATCTGATTGAAGCAGTTCGTAAGACCTTATTACGTTTAAAAGGTGCGCACGGGATAGTCGTTATTTGTAAATCCGAACCGGATAAGATCATCGCTGCCAGGTTGGGCAATGCGGGTGGTGTGGTGATTGGATTTGGCGAAGATGAGAACTATGTGGCGTCTGATTTACCTGCCATTTTGGAACATACCCGACAAGTTGCATTTCTGGAAAACCGACAGATGGCTGTGGTGACACGTGAAAATGTTCAAATAACCAACCTTGATGGTAAGGCATTGGCATACCAAACCCACACCATAGGATGGGATCCGATATCGGCTGAAAAAGGTGAATATCGTCATTTCATGCAAAAAGAAATTCATGAGCAGGTACGTGCGGTAACCGCCACCCTCGCCGGCCGGGTTGATTTTGAAGCAGGGAAAATAACCTTACCTGAATTAAATTGTCCACCGCAGTTAGCCAGACGGATTAAGAAAATTATTATTACTGCATGCGGAACCGCTGCGCATGCCGGGATGGTCGGGAAGATTATGATCGAGAAGATAGCCCGAATCCCGGTGGAAGTGCAAATTGCATCAGAATTTCGTTATCAGGATCCGATTGTGGACCGGGATACGGTAGTACTTGCAATCAGCCAGTCAGGGGAAACTGCAGATACCCTGGCAGCCATGGATGAAGGGCGTAAGCGTGGTGGAGTTATCTGGTCCATTGTCAATGCTATTGGTTCCCAAGCTATGCGCGTAGCCAATGGATATATTGGTATGCAATCCGGTCCGGAGATTGGAGTTGCTTCAACAAAGGCGTTCACTACTCCCCTGGTGGATTTATACATGCTGGCAGTATTTCTGGCGGATGCACGCGGCGCTTTCCCGGCTGAAGAAAGAAGACGTTTGATCCAGGATTTACGCCTGGTTCCTCAGGCAGTAGGCTGGAGCCTGGAGCAGGAAAAGAATTTGATTGAAACCGCGCATGCATTAAAGGATTCTACAAGCGCATTCTACCTGGGCCGTGGAATTAATATGCCCATTGCTTATGAAGGAGCATTGAAATTGAAAGAGATATCTTACATCCATGCG
>JAAZNU010000106.1 GCA_012798135.1 Veillonellaceae bacterium
ATCCTGAAAGGGTTGAAGGGTTGAAAAGTTGAAGGGTTGAAAAGTTGAAGGGTTGAAGGGTTGAAGGGTTGAAATGCTGACTGAAGACCTTTCGCAGAAATATGTTCATGCGGATTTCGCGGATAAGCGCAGATAAATTTCATTCTTACCCTGTGCCCTGAGCCCTGTGCTCTGAGCCATGCGCTTTGCCCCCTGAGTCCTGTGCCTTGCGTCCTGTGCCTTGCGCCCTGCGTCCTTACTTCAGACCTGCACGACCTGCATGACTCCCCTCTACACATTCTCCGCCAGAAACTCCCCGGCCGGCACAACATTTATCCTCACCCCGTCCTTCGAGAATTTATCCGACTGATTAAGCGTGACGATAGTGCCTTCCCTGACAGAGAAGAACTTAGCTGCTTCTGTAATTCCGGCTATCTCCCTGTCGAGATTATCCATATTAAGATCATAGCATGCCTGGATAAGCAAAGGCTTTTTTCCTTTTCTGCTTACTATAAAGTCGCATTCATTTTTTTCCGACCAGTAACAGATGTTGGTAAAATGTGCCCTGATATGGTTATGGACAATATTTTCCAGTCTCCTTCCCTTATCTCCCGAAAAAGACAGTGAATTTGCTGTAATAAGTCCTGTATCAGCAGCATATACTTTCCGTGGATTTATCATCTGTGATTTTACAGAATAGCTGAATTTAGGTATAAAGCTGAACAGGTACGATGAGCTGAAGTGGGAAAAATATTCAAGAACTGTGCTTGTTGCGGATATTCCGGCAATTTGCTTTAGTTTGCCGGCAGTTACCAGAGTACCCGGATTTGATATAAGCAAAAGCGCAAGATTCTGCAAACCTTTAATATCCCTGATCCCGTATCTGACAACAATATCCCTTACCAGGATATCGTCAAAGAGGCTTGAGAGTATTTCCTCGCGTTTCTGTTTAAGAAATTCAGGGAATCCGCCCGATGACATATATTCCGAAAAGGAATTTTCATTTTGAACCGAGCCTGTGAATTGCAGGAATTCCCTGTACGAAAATGGGAATAATTCCTTTGAGATATGACGGCCGGTTAATTTAGTCCCCAGTTCATCGCTCAGCATGGAAGCATTTGAACCGGTGATAACGACTTTATATTTTTCGTCAAGTTTCTGGCGGACATATCTTTCCCATCCATCCACCACCTGGATTTCATCAAAAAACAGAATTTTTTTACCTGATCCGGATATCAGTTCATCGAGACGACGGAAGTCGTTGTTTTCGAATCCGTATAATCGGTTATCGTCGAAATTAAGATAAAATCCATCGGGATATAAGTCTTTTATCATCTGATACAGAAGAGTGCTCTTGCCACAGCGTCTGATACCGGTTATGATAAGTGCGTGACCCGACAGTTCAGGAAGCTCTGAAAGCGCCTCACGTCTTAATCCTGCATCAGTTGAGTTAATTATCTCCGCCTGAAGCCTGACTATTGTTTCTATGTCGGATTTTAGTATCAAATTAAATGTTTGTTACAAATATACAATAATGTTTAATAATAACGAATAATAATGTATGTTATTAACGAAGTTATAAATCCGGCGTGCGGCGTGCGGCATCGGGCATCCGGCATCCGGCGTGCGGCATCCGGGGTGCGGCGTGCGGCGTGCGGCATGGGGCGGGCGGCGTGGGGGATAGATCCTGAAAGTGTTGAAAGGTTGAAAAGTTGAAGGGTTGAAGGGTTGAAGGGTTGAAATGCTGACTGAAGACCTTTCGCAGAAATATGTTCATGCGGATTTCACGGATAAGCGCAAATAAATTTCATTCTTACCCTGTGCCCTGAGCCCTGTGCTCTGAGCCATGCGCTTTGCCCCCTGAGTCCTGTGCCTTGCGTCCTGTGCCTTGCGTCCTGTGCCTTGCGTCCTGTGCCTTGCGCCCTGCG
>JAAZNU010000195.1 GCA_012798135.1 Veillonellaceae bacterium
GCATGATCCATCAATACCCGCAAATGACGCATGGTGAATGCCGTCATGTGAACATCCCAGGGAGTTGTTATTCCACCAAATAAATGAGGAAGCGTGCCAGGGGAGGGGTGTTCGGAAAGCGCCTGCTCCGCCGCCCATTCAAAAGACGGCACAACAATATGAACAGAACCAGTTCCTGGTTTTACAGCTTTTACCCATTCTTTCAAAACCTCAAGGGTTTTCCAGTGTGGAAAATGTTCGAGAACATGAGAAGCCAGGAGAACATCATATTTATCGTATAGTTCTTCCGGCATAGTTGCGGCATCATGCAAATAGGTTGGGTTATATTGCTTATCCGCATCCATCGTTTCGATGATCGCGTCCGGCCATATCTGGATTGCGCCTGGTTTTGGACCAGCCCCGATCTCAAGCACAGTGAGCTTAGTTTTTTCCATGTTCATCCTCGCTGTTGGAAAACTCTTCCATCTCGACGTCGACGTAATCTTTTACAAGAGGAATAATTACTTTATTTGCCTTTACTTGCTTCCTATAAGATTCCCCATTGATGATCCATTCTTGATTGATGTGATCACATTCGACAGATGTGTCGCACCAAGCTTCGTGACCGCATTGTGCTGCGAGTTCATAGAATGAAATGTCTTCCGATCTACCGTATTCAAAAACAAAAAACGGGAACGATTCGCGATCATGATTGGGAATATAGACAGGTTCTTTGTATACCCCGTCAGTTACGGCAGGATGTTTGAACTTTGGATCTTCTTTGAGTTTGCCGTAGATCCTGCTCTTATGAATTGCAAAAATACCTCCGCTGGCTCGCTGAAGAACAGTGCATTGTTTTTGAATATCTTCAAATACGCTGCGATGGCACAGACACGCTCCCATACCAGCCATATCAATAGGAACGATCTCTCCGCGTGTCCAGTCTTTGATGTGATCGTACGTGCCATCTTTCTTGCGCAGAAAAGCAACGGGCGGGAAAGGTTCAAATTTTTGATAATAAAGTCCGGTAACCAGGGTTTTTTGTGTATCCAACAATCTGCGAATTCCGCCAAGCGGGATGGTGTTATCTGTATCTACCCACATCAGCCAATCCGCTTTTGTTTTCAAAAAGGAATTGACGGTAAGATTCCTATTTCCATCACCTCGCATAGATTTGCCGTTGGATTGACCAATAAAATCTATATCATATTTATTGAGAAGAGCGAGCATTGTGGAGTATTTAACCCAGAAGGAAGAGGGTTGTGTTCCGTATGAAGCAATACCGAAAAACACTTTATCCATGTATATTCCTTATAGTCAGAGGAGCGGGGTTGTTCCCGCTCCTCCTCTTGGATCGAAATTGCGGATTTTACGAAGTAACTCCGTAGATCCAAGCATGTGCCTTATCGTTAGCCACCAGCATGGAGAATTCGCCGATGACCTCACCTTTCTTGCTGTCGCCAGATACGGCTATGTCATGCCACCCAAACGGGCGCAGACTGTAGAGACCGACCTTGCGGCTGTCAACCACGAACGCCTTTGAAACAGGGCAGAAACGAGACATGACGATCTGCAAGGCGCCATATTGGGTAACGAATCGCTGCAGTGGTTGCATACCAATCTGGCTGTTTTCGTATGCCAGTTTTACGTAACTTGAATTGTCAATGGCATCCTTTAAGTCTCTCCCGACAGATGGGTTGCAGAAGATCATATCGGGGTTGCCACCATCAAGATAAGTGGCTTCGACCGCATCGTCGACGTCTGTTTTTGTAATGGCGCCACCGGCATTCACAGAGTTGTCAGTGATGAATGTGAGAAGACCGCCCATCGATCGAGGCGCGGTAGCAGAACCGGCAGAACGAACGCCGTGGAAGATTGATTTCTCTACCAGGCGCAGTAATGCAGGTACTGTTTTTGCCGCCTGATATTCATACTCATCAGAGATCCCGCCCAGCTGATCAATGGCTTGCTGAGTTCCAGAAATCTTGAACGCTTTTTGGAATGTGGATGTGTAGTTGTAAGGCGCGGTAATATCCATGATCGGACCGTAATCCGCATCGTCGCCTTCCAGACGTGCCATGCCAACGATTTCGATCGAGGCATTGGTTGCGTGGGTAGCATTGGTGCCGCCATAGGAACGAGAATATACAGTGATTGTGTTGGCATCAGTATCTGCTGATTTCACAACCATGTACTCGTCATCGATTTTGATCACATGCCCGTCTTGGAACACCGACGCATCGGCAACAGAGAAACTGGTGTCGTCTGTCGCGATGGTGGTGCTTTCGGCGCAGGCACCGGTCATTGAATCGAGCTCGTCTTCCAGGAGCTCAATCTTTGTGTGGTCTTGATTGATCTTGAATTTGCTCCGCGCACTATCCAGACCGCCGAGTGCAGCAATCACCGGCGTATCACGCGGGTCAATGATGTTGATAATGTCACTGATCGCCCGCAGCTGCGGGGTAGTATCAGTGTATGTAGTTTTGGGTTGATCTAAAGCGCCCATTTAAAACTCCTTTTCGATTTAGTCGATCTGGAGTCCTTTCGCACGATATTCTCGCTTCAAGGCAAACAAGGCATCAACATCGCCATGTATGTCTTTCTTTTTAGCCAGGTACTCGGCTTCCAGATCGGACGGTTGTCCTTTTGTCAGAGACGCAACGCGCGCCTCTGCTGGAGTATTGACACGCTGCTTTTTCTTTTCTGCTGCTGCGCGAATCGTTTTCAAAAATGCAGTTGGATTACTTTGATCCACCAATGAAGCTTCTGGGTCTTCCGTATCAACGGTTATTCCAACCTCTTTGAATATGTCATCTGCAAGGCTGCTCAAAAGTGCAGCTTGTGCGGCTGCTTCTGGCGATACAGCAGACATGTTTTGACTGGGGGTCAAATTGGTCTGCTGTCCTGGCATCTCTTGATTCGCTTCTTCTTTCAGAACTTTGTCATAAACACTGCGCCGCATTTCTTTTTCCTGCTGCGCGGTGATCTCGATCCCGCTTTCGCGTTGGATCTTCAAGACATCGTCAACTTTGGAGAGCTCTTCCTTGAGACGCTTATCCATTCGGCTTGCCGCTTTGTCAGTAAGGCTCTGCGTCTGGCGCAGGATGTCATCCTTCCAACGCTCTGCCTCTTCTCGAGTAAGGAATTCCGCTGCTGTTCCTTTACCTGACTCCACATTGCTCCCGCCCTCGGCTGGTAGCTGTGAAGCTGTTTGTGATCCTTCCCCGGGATTACCGGCGGGAGAAACACCTTTGTTTTCTTCACTCATTTAGTTACTCCTATTCAGTTGTTAAACAACAAAAAACGCCGTGACATGTCACTCAAGACATGCCCCGGCGTTTGTGCGCCTGCTCAGACAATTTCATTATACCATACCGCTAATAAATATTTTTGTAATTAATTACCCATAAGGCTTGGTTTGAATTCGTTCTCTATCCAATCATTCAGATCACCGTATGGTTGCCCTGCATTTTCCCATAGATAATAGAGATATGTCCATGCTCCGGGTCCGAGATCCGTTCCGAGCATGAAGTAAGACATCAACTGCGGGTACAATTCTTCCGGCATCTGCGCCAGTTCTTCTTGCGTCAATCCGCCTTTTTGCGTGGAAGGAATATCGTTCTCTGCGCTTTGTGAAGCAAGGATTGGTTGGATGACCGGGTTGTTCGCTATATATTCGCGCTTCCATGTCCAGTATTCTGATAGCTCGGGATGGCTCTTGAGATATGCGCCACGCTTGTTCTTTGGTAGATTATAGTAATTCTGTTGAACAGCATACCAATTAGGAAACATTGCGTTTCGTTCTTCTTGATATGCCGTATAGGCAGCCGCTGTGTCTGAATTCCAAAGATCGAGCGTGGTATTGTTTTCAACGTCCTGAAATTCTTCTGTTTGCAGCGGAGCTGAGCCGAGCGCCATCGCCCATTTAGCCAGTGTTTCAAGCGAGATGCTGTCCATATCACGCGTTTCTTTGTTCAAGAATCTATCTTCAAATTCCTGTCCAAGTTGGTTTGCAACTTCGCCACGATTGATACTATCCAATGCCATATAGCGATCCCAAATATCGCCAACCAGGAAGTTCCGCATACGGTCCTCTGGTTCATCATTCAATGCTGAGCGTGCCTGGAACACAGGGTATTTGTCGTAGAATTCCGTGAGTGCCTGCTTGTCTCCAAGTTTATATTTCTCCCATGCAGCATTGTATTCATCTTTCAATTCAAGATATTCAAGCTCTCCTTCCGGTAAAAGTCCCCCAGGAAACAAACCGAAGAACAATGCACTTGCCACTTCCGGTGCGGTCGCTCCGCCTTTGGCCGCCATGATTGGAAGGATGCCTGGCACTTTCAAGGACACTTCCTGCTTCACGCGATTTACTGCCTGCAGGTAAGTATCGCCTGTTCTGTTTATCATGGCGCGCTCGGCATCATCAAGACTGGCTTCTCCATCCGCAACCATGTTCGCCAGCTGGCGATCTACATAGTAATCACCATATTCTCCAAATAAGGCGGTTCCCTCTGTCAGCCCCATACCTTTGCGGATCAGCCGTTCCGGTTCTCCAAGAGTGCCAACCAGATTGCCGATCGCTTCGAATGGTGTTTCCTGCAATGCTGTTTTCACTGCCTGGCTGGATTTCAATAGTGGGGTAGGAGATATCTTTTCCGGTGTGCCTTTTGCAAGATAGTATGGAACTGTCAGATACATAGCTGGTGTCATCATCATGCTTGCCAGGCTGATCGGATCAGATAGATCGGATTCGTTTACCGCCTGCGCATATGCCTGTTCCCAGATATCGCCAGATTGGTTTTCTTTTGCCAGGGTTGCTTCTTCTTCTGTGATCAAATCCTGGTCTACCATATCAGAAAGGACCTTGTAAGTTTCATATTTCAGAGAATTAGCCTGTTGAACCTGTGAATTATATGGGTCGGTAAACTGCGCGAATGGGAATAGCTGTTTCATCGGGTCGATCCAGTATCCTCCACCCATCCAATCGGGTAGATATGCAGCAGGGATCCTGATCTTGCCTTTCAATCTTTGCGGGATTCCATCCCTCTCCATGCGCTTTTGCATCTCACGATACCGATAGTACAATGCAATGATAGCTGGCTTCTGCACCATGCGCGAAGCCCAGTTCATCATAGAGTGCGTGTACCAGAACGAATATGGGAAGAAGTAGCTCAAGAATTCGTCGAATCCAGTCCGTTTGTTATAATTCAGCAGGGTCGTATCGCGCATTTCCTCGCCCCATTTCTGGGATACAAGTTTTGTTGAAGCCATATCGCCCTTGACCTGTTCGATATACTTTCGAATATCAGCTTGGTATTGTTCAGGAATATCAGAAAGCTTCAATACTTTATGGTTGGGCAGTTCTGCTTTGTACATTTCCTGCATCGAATCAAGCAGCGGATAGATGTGCGTACTGGCTATTTCTGACAGCGCAAGTGATTTGCCTGTCGGATCGGGCGTTGTGTTTAATGGTACCTCGCCCAGTAATTGAATCTGTTTTGCTCTAAAGGCTGCTTCGATCTCATTCAATGGAACATTGAACAACGATTTGTATTTCTTTCCTGTGATCTGGTTGACAATATTGAGAAGATATTTATTGAGTGGCTTTCC
>JAAZNU010000188.1 GCA_012798135.1 Veillonellaceae bacterium
CCCGCCGCCGGTATACGCAGTCACGGTCATGGTATTCCCCATGGAGGACATCTGCGAAGAGACGACCGACGTCATGTTCGCGCCGAGCATGCCCATCGCGGAAATGGCGATAACGCCGATTGTGATCCCAAGGGCGGAAAGGATCGAGCGGAGCATGTTTCTCCGGATGCTCCTGACCGAGAGGGTGAGCAGGATATCTGAGAAAACCCCTGATTTCTTCAAGTAGCGATCCTCCCATCACGGATGACGACTGTCCGGTCCGCATACTCTGCAATTTCCGGGTTATGGGTGACCATGATGATGGTATTTCCTTTTTCATTGAGCCCGGTGAGCATGGACATGATCTGAAGTCCGGTCTTTGTGTCCAGGTTCCCCGTGGGTTCATCGCAGATGAGGATCTTGGGCTCATTTACGAGTGCCCGGGCGATCGCAACACGCTGCTGCTGACCGCCGGAGAGCTCAGCAGGCTTATGACGGGACATCTTCTTGGTAATCCCGACAGTTTCGAGCAGTGCCAGGACCCGGCCCGTGTCGTCCTGCTTCCGGTTCTTCAGGATATACGGGTATTCCACGTTCTCGTATGCGGTTAGCAGGGGGATGAGGTTGTATCGCTGGAAGATATACCCCAGCGTGCTCAGCCTCAGCCGGGTCAGGTCATGGTCGTTGAGGGTGCGGACATCCGCACCTGCGATCAGGAGTTTTCCCTTCGTCGGGACGTCGAGGCAGCCGAGCTGGTTCATGAGGGTCGATTTTCCCGAACCGGACGGACCCATGATGGCGACGAACTCCCCGTCCTCTATGACGAGCGAGACGTCATCGAGCGCGGTGACGTCGCCGGATGCGAGGGGATAGATCTTGGTGACGTTACGAACCTCAACGATCGGCGGGGTCATCGTCGTCCTCGCTCTGTTTCCGCCGCGGGATCTTCTCCTTTAACTTCCGGATGTATCCCTTCTTCCACGCGATGATTCCGATTACGAGTACTACAACAAGCCCGATGCCGATCTCCATAAGGGGTAACGAACCGGCGCTGCCGGAGACGCCACGCATGCCAAAGAAGGGCATGCCACCGCCGCGACTGCCGCCGGGAGCGCCGCTGAACCCGGAAGAGGATCTGCCCGATGATGAACCGGGTGCCAGGGACGTGCCTCCGCTGGCACGGGTGGATGTCTCGAACGTCCTGGTGAAGGTGTTCCCGTCTGCGTCCTTGTACGAGACGACGACCGGCACCGTTGAACCGGTCCCGGTGTAGGTTACTTCGAAGCTGGCAAAGTCATCCGGTTCAAGCTCACCGATCACGTAGATCTGGTTCGGGTCGACGGCAGTCATCGGTTTCCCGACAGTGACCGTGACGGAGTATGCACTCGTGAGCCCCGCGTTGTTAATATCGCCCGATATCGTGGTGTAGGAGCCGCCCTCGATCTCGACATTGTTGAGTACGATATCTGCTCCCAGCTTGTCCTCGCTGAACCGGATGGGGAGGGTGATGTTCTGGACATGATCGTTGATCCCGTTGTGATAGGTGACCATGAAGGTTACCGTCGTTTCCTCCGAAGGAGTTATCTCGAAGGTGACCTCCCGGGAAGCATCGGCAGCGAGTGTCCCGATAAATCCCGTTCCCGGAGTTATTGTCGCACCATCTGCGACCGGGATTATCCTGACACCGTTGATCTCGCTCTCCCGCGGATTACCGACCGAGAGATTAATCCGGGATTTGACCCCGTCGTTGAACGAATCCGGCAGTTTTGATACTGCCACCGTGAGACCGGTGCTCTTCACGTTGACCGGGATGTACATCCGGTACGATCCTCCGTCCGTAAGGTCGAGGTAGAACTTCGGGTAATAGGTCCCGTCGAGCACATCAGCTTCGAAGGTAAAGGTAAAGGTCGTTGAATCGCCGGAACCGAGAGTTCCGACTGTATCGTAGGCTGCGGTATTGAGGATCTTGAAGCCTTCGCAGGGGGATTCAAGGTCCGCTGAGTGGATGCTGACCGATTCATCCCCGGTATTCTTAACGGTAACCGTGACGGTACCGATGTCCCCGCTGATGAGAGATGTAGGACTCACGGAGTATTCGGTAACAACAAGCTGGGCATCCGTACTTCCTGCGCTGGCTCCCACAACAAGGAATGCTATGAAGAGCACCAGGCATGCTATGATTCTGGATTTCATTTTCCTTTCACCAAATTTTTTTCCACTATGATTAATTTGGAATTTTATTTTGACGTGATTGTGGCCGCCGGGATCCGGGACGGGGCTCCGAGGATTATGCTTATAAAAAAAACTTACTCTCATTCATTCGACCTTTGGAAAGGCGGCAGAGTCTAAAAGGCTGTCGTGATTCCTTAACCGTAAAGAGTATTTTACATTAAGTTTTTAAAAAAGTTCCTGTTTTTTCTTGGGACTATTAAAATAAAATCCGCCCAGAATTATGACGTAAAAAGTTACATTAAGTCCCGAAACTGCAGCAGTAAAATTTTTTAAAATCAAAAAATATGGAGATGTTTAAAATCTCCTTACTTACCCGCTTCTTACGGAAAATCCTCCAAATCCTTGGTTCCGGATTTAGATTCCCTGGCCCGGGAATTTCCGATAAAAAAATCCCTATCGGTCAATACCAATTAATTGAGGTTTCATCAAAGGAATTCTTGACTTATTACTATCGATTACCATAATGTTATTGTATCGATTTCGATAGCTATTGCTCTATAAAATGCCAAACTAATTATCCTGGAGTCTGTCAGTCATGGATGAATCCACCAGATTTTTTATATCGATCCAGATGATCAGTTCGGATCTCTCCCGTTCATCGACCCGGATTTTGTTCCTGATGATCCCGATGATTGCTGAATCCCGCCCCTTCATTGATTCAAATGAATAATCTGCCTGAGTCGTATCGAACGTCGATACAGACACGACATCATCCACGAGGATCCCGAATTGGGTCCCGGCGATTGTCCTTTCAAGCAGAATAATTCTGGACGATTCGGCGGAATGTTGCCCGGCCCCGGTCATGCGGAAACGGTACTTCGGATCGAGGATAGTCGCAATCTCTCCCCGGATATCTATGATTCCCATGATACCCGGCGGCACGTTGGGAAGCCGGGTGATCGCGGTTTTTTGCCGGACTTCTATGACATCTGAGAGGTCGATGGCATAGAGATCCCCGTTCAGGACGAATACAATGACTTGGACACTCTCGCGCCGCTCCCGAGCTGAATTCTTAGGCTGCCGTTCTCCCGCCCGGTTCAGTGCAGCAATATCCCGGATCGATTCAATGGCGCCGACAACCGTCTCCGTGTTATCGTAAAGGGGTGAGGCGATGAACCAGAGCAAAGCCCCTCTCCCCTCATTGAAATGAGGAATGGTTGTTTCCGAGATGAGGTTATCGCCCTCCCGAAGAAGAGTGGGGTAATCGCCTGAAGGTTCAAGTTCCTTGTGGAGGACGAGATCGATCAGGACCGGCCGGCGCCGATGGTAAAAGGGGACGGCGTATGCATAATCCCCTTTTCCGAGGATTTCCGCTGTCCGGATACCGGTCATCTTCTCCATCGCACGGTTCCAGGCGATCACGATGCCGTTGACATCGATCGCAAACGTCGCATCCGGCAGGAAGTTGATGATGTCGGCCTCCCGCCGTTCAAGGTTCCGGATGTGTGTGAGGGCCTTCCGCTGCTGTACTGCCTGACAGATCTGGTGCCGCAGCTCGGCAAACAACGCCTCAGGTTCACCTCCTTTCTGGAGATAAAAATCGGCACCTGCATTCAGCGCCTGGATGACGATCTCTTCCCGGCCCCGGCCCGTAAACACGATGAAGGGGATGCCATTTCCGGCGCCACGGACTTTTTTTAAGAATTCAATACCATCCATCCCAGGCATCTGGTAGTCGGAGACTATGGCATTGTACCCCCGCCGTTCCATTTTTCCCAGTGCTTCGGGAGCGGAATTTGCGGTATCGACTGAGAACCGGGAGTCGGTTTCCAGAAAACATTTTCCAAGGTCAAGGAGCGTTGGCTCATCGTCGACATAGAGGACAGATATCATGGCCGGCCCTCCATTACATGTCAGATTTCCTCGGTCCCTGGATAACCATGATAAACCACAGGTATTCCTCTAAAAACACCGGCCTTCAGGTTATCAGGATAGGTATTCCCGCAACTTCGCTAACAGACGAAGCTGGCGATTGGCCGCTTGTTTTTTCTCCGTCTCGATGATGTCGATGATTTGGGGGAATGGTTTTGCCAGCCGGTATTTTTTCATCGGCCTTCCCATTCCTTCCGGTTTGCTCTCATGGTTGCTGATCCAGCCACGCTCGATAAGGTCGTGAACTGCAATGCTGACTTCGGGCTGGCGGAGATCGGTCTCCCGCTCGATCGCACGGGACGTCGCTTCGGGAGTGTTGCTCAGAAAGATCAGCACTTTTGCGACAGTCCTCTTCATACCGAGATCAGTTAAAACATCGATGAATTCCTCTTCTTTCTTCGTTAAATAAGTCATTGTATCCCGTCTCATTCGCAGTTCTCAGAAATATCCTTGAGGATAAGCGTCTTCTTATCTCTTTTGAATCAATTATAAAATAGATAACATGGAATACTATTATCATAAAAAATCGTAAGATATAAAACACTGCCGGAAGGTTTCTCCATCTTCGGTCCTCTTTTGTCGTCGTTCCGGATGTAAAACGGCAATCATTTCGTCCGTCATTTGCAGATGTTTATTCCTTCAGTACCGGGCCATGGCCGATGACCATTTTCCCTTGAAATCACGGGTATACACATCTATAATCGATCTCTTCCATTCCTCAGCTCCCCGGTTCCTTCTCAAGGTCAGGCTGAATATCCTGATATTCTGGGGGGGAGTTCTGAAGCCTGGTCGGGGCGGAGAAACGGCTTATCGGTCATATTCTTGAACAGGCTGCATGAAACGCATGTTTGATCGCTGATAATATTCTTCAGATCCGGTGTTGACGGTTCCTGCAAGAATGATGGCTGAGGAGATCATCCACCCGCCATTTGTTCACCCCGTAATCAGTCCGACAATCTGCTGAGCTTTCGCAGGGTCCACCACCCGGGCCAGGACCAGCCCGACCATCGAGATGAAGAATGTCCAAAAGACTTTCTTCATTTGCTCATTTTTGCCGAACGCCTTGATCGCAACGTTCGTGTCCGCCTTCATCGCCCGCTGGATAAGTTTGGGCAGGCAGGAAGCCCGGCAGGTCTCAACGGACCTGTCAACGGGTTAGTTTTGTGAATATGCCGGAACACCCAGCCGGCATGATATCTAAGGAAGAAACACGTAAAGCTCCTACGGTACGGGATCGAACGTTTCACATCCCGAGCCGGATGCTTTTCAGAATCACTTGAATCTCAAGGCCGTATTGACGATACTGCAGGTATTGGTTTTGTCCGGGAACTGCGGTTTGGCCATGTTCGAGCCGAGCGTCATTGGAGAAGAAAAGAAGACTCCCCGCAGGGATTTCTGGTACATCCCAGGATATTTTGCGGTAAAAAACGCCCGGAAATCAGCCTATTAATAACAAACCGGCCTAAGGATGATTACGATTTCACTATCGTGAATGCACTGCCAAGGTAGCGGAGTGGCAACGCGGCTGAACTGTAATCAGCAGGTCCTGGTTCAAATCCGGGCCTTGGCTTTGTGAGGGTTTCGTCAGAGTCCCGAAGATGAGAAGAACCACAAGCAGGTCTTCGTGCCCGTTATTTCAACCGCAAATTGAGTTAAAGAGGTTAAATTGCGATCGGTTTTAGCAAAACTTCCAATGGTGCTCGGAAGTGAAATTATCTCATTGATTTTAACGATTGCCTAGTCCCACTCAATCGATCGATTGCAAAGGAAAAAAATCAGAATTCCCGCATGATCTTTATCGCACAAAAGTCACTGCACATTGTGCATTCCTTCTCCCGATCGGAAAGACTCCGCAATTCTTCCGGTCCGGAAAAAGAATCTTACACCATCTGCCGGATCAGCAAATAGTGGAACCCGCCCGCCGCAACAACCAGCAGCCCCCTAACAGCATAGTCCCTTGATGCGAACCTCCGCTCCCGGACATGCGTCCTCTGCCCGGTCCGGTAGCCCCGCATGTCGATGGTGAGCCCCAGCACGTTGGAGCGCAGCAGGGCATCCGGGACGAGCGGGATGGCGATGGGGGCGACGCTCCGGATCTTCCCGATGAACTCGGTGTCGGGGTTGTTCCGGCGGGCAAGCTGCGCCAGAAACCCGGATCCGGAACCGGGGATCCAGGCCTCTCGATGAGGAGATCCAGATGCTCTCGATCGTTCGGATACTATTACATACCGGACAAAATAATTCGTAACCATGGGAAACTGGAGATTTTTCTTCATCGCACTATGCGTTGCCAGTCTCATCGTGGCAGGATGTTTTTCTCCAGTCCAGAAAAGCAATCCGGTACAAAATACATCGACAGTATCGCAAGGAACCCCATCGATAATCCAATCGCAGACACCGGTCCAGGAACTCCAGACACAATGCCCTGTTGCGAATACTTCGACCCCGTTTATTACCCTTAACCCGGTCGGCGATCATTATCTTGGAGATGTGATCGAACTCAGCGGAACGACAAACTGCAATACCGGGGAAATTCATGTGGTGATACTATCTTCGAATATCAAGCCGTGTCCAAAGAATTCAGGAATAAAAGATTCACCAGCTCCCTGTAATGGCGGTGTTGAAATCACTGCCCCGATTATCCGGGGACCTTGCGGCATCAATACCTGGTCTGTTGAAGTGAATACCTCCGGGCACCACTTCTATCCGGATGAGTTCGGTGTAGATTTGTATAATCTGGATTGCGCTTCGTACCGGGACTTGTATGGATTTTTCACCCTCAAGCCATTATAAAAATCAGCACCACGTTCCTGAGAATTGAGGCAATTTTTCAGCTCACAGGAGATAGCCGATATCCCAGGATCAAGGCTTCAATCAATACGTCTCAAAAACGGTCAGGCTTCGTTTAAAAAAAATAATCTGTGAGCCCGCTTTCAGACGCTTCGCTTCCTTACACCATCCTGCCGAGGAATATTGCGATAAACCCGATTCCCGTGGTCATGAGCAGCGTCAGGACGGCATAGTCCCTTGTCTGGAACCCCGTCTCGCGCATCATGGTACGTTCACGGGTACGGTACCCGCGGATATCGATCGTCAGGCCAAGGACATTCGCCCGCGACAACGCGTTCGAGACGAGCGGTATCATGATGGGGATGAGCCGCTGGAACCGTCCCCCGACACCGCTCCCGGGATTGTATCCCCGTGCCAGCTGGGCCTCCTGGATGCGTTTTCCTTCGATCTGGAGGGTCGGGATGAACCGGAGCGCGATGACAAACATAAGGGTGAAATCGACAGGGATGTGCATCCTTTCGAGCGTGTGGATAAGATCCCGGGGCCGTGTTGACATGACGAATAACTGTACCGCAAGGACGAGGATTGCAAACCGGAGCGCCATGATGACACCCAGCAGGATAGCGCCGGTTGTTACCGGGAGGCTCCCCCCGACGAACGGTACCTGTTCCGGAAGGATATAACCGACAACGGGCCCGTTCGGGAGTGTCAGTACCGCGAGAACGATCATGATGACGCTCATCATGGCAATCAGGACAAACTGGCGGAGGATCTCCCGGTGAAGGTCGGCAATGAGGGAGACCGCAAGGAGTGCGATAAGCACCGCCAGCAGGACGGGGATGCTGATGGAGAAGATACTGATAACGCTTACGACCAGTACAAAGAAGATCTTGGTCAGCGTATGCAGTTTGTGAAAGGCCCCGTCTTTCTGGACATACTGGAGAATTTCCGTCATGCAACCTCCGGTACGGTGTCCGAGACGATCTTCCCGCGGTCCATCGCGATCACCCGGTCGGCAACGTCCTGTGCGATCTCCCTGCTATGGGTCACGACGATGATGGTATGCCCGGCGATCTGGAGTTCTTTGAGCATCTCCATGACCTCGCGGGACTCGCGCCCGTCAAGCCCGGTTGTCGGTTCATCGAGAATGATGATCTCCGGCTGCATCGCGAGCACGCAGGCTATCGCAAGTCTCTGCCGTTCTCCCCGGGACAACCAGCGCGGGTAGAGGTCCTTTGCAGGGAACAGGCGCGCCCTTTCGAGGACGTTTTTGATGATCGCGTCCTGGTCCTTCAGCCCGAGATTATCGACACCGAACGCCACTTCTTCGTACACGGAATCGGCAAAGAACATGTGATCGGGGTTCTGGAAGACCAGGCCGACGTGACGGGAGAGATCGGAGATTGTTGCGCCGGCGGTGTCTTTTCCAAGGATCGAGATCCTGCCTTTTGTGGGGTGCA
>JAAZNU010000104.1 GCA_012798135.1 Veillonellaceae bacterium
CCCCGGCGGCCTTCGCCGCGAATCCGCGCCGGATCAGTTCCGCTACGATCTTGTCCCGGTGGTCCCCCTGGATCCGGACGGTCCCGTCCTTCACGGTTCCGCCGGTCCCGCAGAAGCGTTTCAGTTCCGAACAGAGCTCCCGCAGGGCGTCGCCGGGGAGGGGGACCCCTTCGGCGATGGTGACCGTCTTCCCGCCGTGCCCCTTGGTCTCCCTTCTCACCCGGACGATGCCGTCCCCCTTCGGGGGCGGGTCCCCGCGGCGGCAGGAGCATTCCGCCGCCGGCCGGCGGCACTTCGGGCACACGAGGCTCCTCTCGGTGGAAAAGACCAGCACGGCATCTTTGTCGCGGCGTCCGGCCATGGAAAGAATATAACCCGAAAGAGCCGCATCGTCGCGGGGCCAACATGCGGCACCCGGCATCCTGCGAAACGGATGTATGATTATCGTTAGCGGAAAGTGAAGGGGGTGCCGAATGGCCGGGATCGCCGGGATCCGGTCGTCGCCGTCGTTCCGGAAATGGCTGACGGCGGTCGCTGCGGCCGCAGGGGTCTTCATCCTTTTCGGGTTCTTCGCTCTTCCCGCCATCCTCAAGCCCGTCATCCGGGACGCCCTGGCCGGGGCTCTTCACAGGAAAACAGCGGTCCGCGAGGTCCGGGTGAATCCCTTCTCGCTTTCCGTCGCCGTGCTCGGCTTGTCGATCTCCGAGCGGGACGGGCCCGGAACCTGGATTTCGGCGGAGGAGATCGGCGCGAACCTGGAGATCGCTTCCGTGTTCCGCGGCGGCCCCGTGCTTCGGGAGGTCCGCGTAACCGGGCCGTACGTGAATATCGTCCGCAGGCCGGACGGTTCGTACAATTTCTCGGATCTGCTCGAGGAATTCGGGAAGAAGCCGGAAAAAGCGTCGAAGCCCTTGAAGTATTCCTTCAACAACATCCGGATAAACGACGGCCGGATCGATTTCCTCGATGGGCCGAAAGGCGTCCGGCACAAGGTGGAGGGGATCCAGGTCTCCGTGCCGTTCCTCTCGAACCTGAAATACGCCGTCGACAAGTACGTCCAGCCGTCGTTCGCCGCGGTGGTCAACGGCGACGCCGTATCTCTCGAGGGAAGGAGCAAACCGTTCCACGAGACGCTGGAGACCGCTTTCGACATCAACGTCATCGATCTGTCCATCCCGAAGTATCTCGAGTACCTGCCTTTCCGGAGGGAGTATGAAGTGCCCTCCGCCTTCCTCGACGTGCAGGCGGTCGTATCGTTCCTGCAGCGGGAAGACGGGCCGCCCTCCATCCGCGTCGAAGGGTATGCGGAGCTGCGGAATGTCCGCGTGACAGGAAAGGACAACAGCCCCATGATCTCCCTTCCGTCGGTCCGGGCGGTCGTTTCCCCGACGGACATCGGCGCGGGGGAGTACCGTCTCGCCTCCCTCACGATCCGGGACCCGGAGATCGACGTGACCGTCGACCGAAACCGCAGGTTGAATCTTTACGCGTTAATTCCTCAAAAAGAAAAAGGAACTCAGGCAAGGGACAATGAGGCGGACACCCGCTCCCTCGAGGAGAAGGGTGCACAGGGGAACGGGAAGGCGGGAAACGTGTTTTCCATCGATGCCGTCCGGCTCTCCGGGGGGAAGGTGCGCTTCACGGACGCATCGCGGCCGGCCGTGTTCCGGACCGTCCTGGATGGTATCCGTGTCGAGGCGGATTCCTTCAGCACGGAAAAGGGAAAGACGGCGAGCGCGTCGATCGCGCTGTCGACCGATGCCGGCGAGACCCTCGAGATGAAAGGTGTCTATTCCCTGGACCCGATCGGTTCGGAAGGGACCGTCTCGGCGGGCAA
>JAAZNU010000181.1 GCA_012798135.1 Veillonellaceae bacterium
ACCCGCGCAGCGGGGTGGAAATCCGAGGGCCCGAGGTAGACCCGGGCCCAAGGCTTCCCACATGGTTGCTATTTTTAACGAATAGGAAGAGAGCTTGGCAACGACCTTACCATCCTCGCTTCATACTCTATTCTAAGGGATTAATCGGCACCACGAGGGATGATGTATGGTAGCAGTTTACCATTTAGACCAATTAGACCATTTCTTTCTGCTCGCCTCGAAATAGGCGTTTTTGTAAGCTAGGACTAACCCAACTGATTTTGAATATGGCACAAAGAGACTCTTAGAGCGCTGGAACGAGAGATTAACGCCACTTTCGACTATCATCACATGCATAGGGGTAAGAAAGATAAAAGTTACAGCCCCTCCAAGCAGTCCAGATAGGCTAATAACAATAATAATAATAATAATAAGGCCAAATTGCGGTGGGAACAGAGCTAGGAGCATGAGACCAATAATCGTGAACAAACATGCAGTGATCAACATTCGTCTCCCGAAGATTATGTCCTCCTTACATATCCAGTACACAGTTCCAGCCATTTGATTCAGATAACGCATATCTCATCTATACCCATAATATGTTCTAAAAGAAAGATATTAAATGAAAATCGACCTGATGAGCCAGAGGTATCAGTCGATTGTGTATGTTGCTCAAGCCATAACTATCACACAATCTTCGCAGCCACCTTGTTCGCCAGGTCGATCAGGAGCTCGTTGGGCAGGGGGTCGTAGGTCCCTCCATGATGATAGGTTATTCCACAACCAACGTTCCTGTCCAAGAATACTAAGGCTTTCGCTTCGTGCCCTTGAGTGATCCGGGGCAAATCAATGATGACTCCTCCATCACCTATGCTGACATTGGCGATTATGACCGGATAGGAGGGACGATATTCCGGTTTTATGTTGGAGTCGTCTTCAGGATGGATCTCTATGGCCTTGTTGTAAGAGGCTGAGGCATTGTTGATCGATCCGAACACCATTGTCGATATCTCGACCATGTATTCCAGCTGACCGGTGGAGTTGTACTGTTTGAAAGTTATTCTGGCAACACTTGTTACCGATTCATTGATTAGATAATCATCAAGTGGACCCGTGATTAGGTCCGAAGCGATCCAATCAGCGCCCATGTCGCTTTCGTTGAGGATGAACTCGGAGGCAACGCCGCTGACCAGCTTGTCCTCGTCCACGTCATCCGATGTATCTAGGTCGTCCTCGTTTCCACCAGGCGCCTTCCCGGTAGATGCGATCGCAAGAGATATCACTAGAGCTGCTACTAGGACAATGGCCAATGCGGCCACGAGCATTGTTACCTTCTTCTTCGCAGGTTTGCCGTCCCCGGCTCCATCGACCATTTCGTCCTCTCCGGATATCAATCTTACCGGCCAATATAAGTAAATTCTAATTTCAATATATTTTCGTATAAATCTTATAGTCTTCGTCGGCGAGGCCCGGCCCATGACGACCCATCCTCTGCAGAGCGGGGGCAGGAAGTGCGCCTCCTTATCTTAACCAGTCTCAGGCCACGCCGACATCAAGCAGACAATGCGGCACCTCAGCCTGACGGTGGACGACCTCGCCAAGGCTCAGTAAACCACACTATCTTACCTTGACTAGGTGAGGAACGGAATGTTGGGATCCTCGGTACATGCCGAACCATTGATCAGAATAAGGGACTAGAAGGGGGTTTGACGAAGGGTTTTGGCAAATCCGACCGTAGCCAGATGATAGGAGTGGGGGCACTGGGATTTCAAAACCAATCCCCTGGCTGG
>JAAZNU010000103.1 GCA_012798135.1 Veillonellaceae bacterium
CCCCCCCCTAAAGCTCATACCGGGACGTGACCCAAGCCATGTTGGCCCGGTCCTCCCAGCCGGAATTAGATTCCGGAAGGCCGAAGCGGGCTTCCGCCCGGTTCAGCTCTCGGATCTTTTCCGGCGTCAACTCAACGCCACTCCAGTCTGGCCTCCAGTCCCTCGGCGGAATCGGCGTCGCCCCTTCCGCCAGCTCGAACTCCCAGCAATGCTGGAAGATGTCCGGCGTCCGCTCGCATGGGTAGTGCTGACAGCAGGAACAATCAGGGTGTTCCATCTTCGTCGTCCTCCTCCTCCGGTGCCATCGGCAACGGGCACCACCACGGGATGTTCTCGGCATCCTTCACCCGCTTGGGAAACGCCAACTCCGGGGCCTCGCACTCACGGGTGAAGCGGTTGTAGCACCCGCACTCCCCGCAAGATTCGATGGTGCAAACCACCTGCCGGGGTACCATCAGCGGACCTCCAGGTATTCGGCAAGTCGATCTGATTGCCACTCCAGCTCGGCAGCCCAAGCGGCAGCCCTAGCGGCAGCCCTAGCGGCAGCCCTAGCGGCAGCCCAAGCGGCAGCCTCAGCGGCAGCCTCAGCGGCAGCCTCAGCGGCAGCCGAAGCGGCAGCCCTAGCGGCAGCCCTAGCGGCAGCCCAAGCGGCAGCCAACTCTTCCCGTGTGGCTGAGCCTGAGGCATATTTCCGTGCTGTTTCGATGGCCGTCCGCGGGCGTCTATCGGTAGGATAGGCGCGCTCGTACCTGTGCAATACATGTTCCGCGCAGTCCGCAGCGAACAGTAGCGCGGCGCGCTTATCCCAGGCGGTTTCACTGACCAGCCGCACCTTACGGGCTATCCATTTGCCGTGGTCGGCCGATGGGAGAACCTCCCCGTCCACTTCGGCCACGAAGATTCGCTCGTTCAGCCATAGCGGCAGCTGTTCGAGTGTGGCGAGGTGGTAGCCGTTCCAGCATTCTACCAGCGGCCCATCTATCTCCGGCATCCATTCGCCGGGAGTCCACGAGCCGTCGTCGTTTTTCGTCGGCAAGCTCCACTTGAGGGAGCCGCCGTGGCAGGAATAGCCTTCCGAGTTGAGAACCTTGTAGAACACTGCCCCTACCCCACCTTTCGTTGCATTCGGGGCGACTAGGCCACCCGGGGATCCTTCTCCATCCCTCGTAATCCTGTGCATGCTGCCGCCGATCTCCACGATTTTCTCAATCTTGATTCTCATCTTCACATCCCTCTCTCCATTCGGCCGCGAGGTCCAGCCCGCCGATGCCTGAAAAAAGCGATAGGGCCTTCATCGTCACACCACCATCCCGTCCACGATCTTCAGGTTCTGGACCTGGAAGGTCCCGTCGTCGTGGTAGTAGACGACGGCAAAGCCGTGGTTCCAATCGTTGACCGGCATGAACCGTGGGTGCAGGTCACACAGGCACCCCACGCTCCAGGCGCCAGTCTGACGCCCCTTGATGTCGGTATTGATGTACTCCTGCGTCTTGTGAAAGTGCCCGAAGATGCAGTTGTAGCGCAGTTTGATCCACATGTTCCGGGCCACGTTCACGGCCCTCCAGGCGACGCTGGCCTCG
>JAAZNU010000101.1 GCA_012798135.1 Veillonellaceae bacterium
AAGAGGTTTATCAACATACGATATTATTAGTGCAAAAATCCCGGGCATAGGTCCGAAAATTAAAAGCCTTCTGGCAGAACACAGAATTACGCATGCACACCATATCGATTTAAGCTCATTACTCTCCATCGCAGGTATAGGGGAAGTAAAAGCCAATGCTATCCATGCTTGGCGTAAAGAGGCTGAACGCCTCATTATGCAATCTGCTCCACGATATCTGCCACATGATGTAGTACATGAAATACGTTCTAAATATGACCAGGCACGCAGCCAACTGATGATTCTTATTGAGGGTGAAGAACAGAAATGTGAAACGGAGTTAATGAATATCAGGAATGATGCTTCAAAAAAACGTCACAATCTTCAAGAGAAAATGGCATCATTTCAGATCCAGAGAGAAAAACTGAATCGAGTTTTGATAGATGTTGATCAGAAGATTTCAATCTTAAGCGGGGTTACCTGGAATTCATTCATCCATGCCTGTATGCCCCACAATCCAAAATTTAAACTGGTTGGTTCTGGGGTTGTATTAGGCTTGGGTATTTTCACTTTTGCATCTCAAGTTATCCTGGCTGCAGGATCAAGTACCGCCATAATCATAGCTGCGATCCCCACTGCCACGTATACCGCGACAGTTACTCCGACTTTCACTAATACGCCGACCTACACACCCACGGTAACTTCTACAATAACCCGAACACCAACAATTACATTTACTCCAACAATCACCGATACTCCAACAATTACACCAACACCTACGATTACATTAACACCCACAAGAACGCTGGTTCCTATCGCTGGTATAAGCTGCTTGGAAAACCTGGAGCGCACCGATGCTATCCTTTACCGGGTTATTGATGGCGACACAATCGACGTATTAATTGGAAATGAAGTTGTTCGAGTTCGTTATATTGGAATCGATGCGCCTGAATCTACGACACAATTAGACTACTTTGGGCCTCAGTCAACTACAGCCAATATAAACTTGCTGACTGGGAAACAACTTACCCTATTTAAAGATGTTTCAGAAACAGATAAGTATGACCGATTATTAAGGTATGTTATCGCTGGTGACATCTTCGTCAATCGAGAACTAGTATTACAGGGTTTTGCAAATTCATCAAGCTATCCGCCAGATATTACTTGCCAAGACACTTTCCTGATTGCGGAAAGGAATGCTCGAAACAATGAAGCCGGTTTTTGGAAACCAACATCGACGCCTTTGCCTGTGCGATCACAACCAATTATCCCTATAGCCCCGCCTGGCGGTGTATGTAACTGCAGTATCGATTATGACTGCGGTGATTTTTCTACACATGCACAAGCGCAAGCTTGCTATGATTCATGCGGAGGAAATAACTGGTCCAGATTGGATGCTGATTATGATGGGTATGCTTGTGAAAGTTTGCCTTAACCAGGCATAAGCAGATCTTAATTGTTTTAGAGGATACAGGATTTACCACTTGATTATTCTTTAATCTTATCGAATATTTCACCACTAACCCAGAAAGAAAAGGTCATTATGCAGCTGACACAAATAAAGAAACCTCATTCAATAGAGGCCATGGATAAATCAATCAGATTGACTGGTAGAAAAAATTTAAAGGACCTTTGGATAAAAAGCAGCTCATTATCGTGCTTGAATCTATATGAAAATCAATCGACAAACAAAGAAATGAATGGGAATCCACATTTTCTCTTTCAAACTCTTAATTCACAATTAATCCTATTATTTGATCAAGCAATTATCACTTCCAAAGCTGCCGAGTACAAAGATGAGAGGTTTGAATACAAGGATTTTCTTGAACTTAGCAACTTATTAAACGATGTAAATTATAGGGATATCATAAGAGATGATGAAGATAATAACTCATACACAATAAAACTATTTTCCAGAATCGGTAACACACAAGGTCGCTTGCACGAGGGGGAATTAAACCTCCATGAACGTGTTGGAAGATTCTATCTCATGTATATAAAAATACCTCAAGATTGCAGAGTAGAACTACAAAAAAAATTCCAAACCCAGTACATAGATATCCAAGAAAAATTTTTATGTGATTATGGCATCAGCATTGAAGAATTTCTGTTATTTGGTTTAGTCGTAAACGCATTTTATTTTAAGGCATACGAAACTGTATTTACTTTCCAGAATGATATGCGGAAAAAATTTCATGATTCGAAAACAATGGGAGCTTTGAAAATACAACGAAGTATTGTTGAACAAGTAATCAATAAGGTACGTGACTTCGATGA
>JAAZNU010000228.1 GCA_012798135.1 Veillonellaceae bacterium
CATCCCAGCCCTCTTTAAGTACCATCACGGAAATAATTGCTTTGTACGGGCTATCGTTGCTGTCTATCGCATTGGCCTGCTGGCGCAGTTTATCAAGTTCTTCCTTATCCTTGCCTGTCGTTGATTCCGAAATTTCACCATTTTTCTTGGTATGAATCACAAGCACCGCACCCTTCAAATCAGGATAGTTGCCTTCAAGATATTCCGCGACATCGTCACAATTGCGGGTGTCGTCGGTCATCACAAACAGAATGGCCTTTTTGCCCATCTTTTCGTGTTCGGCATACGCCTTGCGCCATTCCATGACACCCAGCTGAATATAATCGGCGTATTTTTCGGTGTACTTCGCGCTCTGCCGCTCCACCAGCTTTGCACGGCTGGCAGCATCAGGCAACACAGGGTGCTTGACCACATTCTGTGAAATGGCTTCCACCAGTGGATAGTCCGCAACCGTTTGTACGAAAATCGCTCCATTATCATGCTTTGGAGTAGCTGTTACATCAATTTGCAGCGAAAGCGCAGATCCTTTTTGCAGGAGCCGATTGTGTATATCTTCAATCGACTTAAACCACGCCATTCGCGGGTCGTGTATATGATGAGCCTCGTCGTTAAGCACCATCAGTTCATCAATATCGCGCACAATCATGCCAAGATCAACTTTGGAATCGTTTGTTGCACCAGTGGGGCGTTTGCCGAGGAAATAATCCATAGTATCCTCGTCTTCCGACGTGGCCGGGATATCATCTCCGGCATAAATGCGATGCACATTAGTCAGAAAAATATTGCCAGTAGATCTGGTGATGTTCACTTCGTCCTGACGGTGCAGCGTCAGCTGGAAATCATCTCGCCAGTTGTGCCCGTCAAAACCGTTTTCGGGTATAACAGGATCTTCAAAAAATATGCGCAAGCCCTGAAAGTCTTTGTAAATACGGTCCAGAACGATTATATTCGGGGCAATAACCAAGAAATTTCGCGCCAGCTTTGAATCCGTCTCGTACAGTTTGTGGTAGAAACTCCACGCCAAGGCAAGGCTTAACACCTTTGTCTTGCCCGCGCCGGTTGCCATCTTGATAACAAACCGCCGCCAGGTTTCGTCAAACATCTTTGCCGACACCGCGCCTGAACTGTCATAGCGCATCAGGTCGAATCTGTCTTTAACTTCAGCAACATCGTAAAGGTAAATTATTGTTTCCAAAGACTCGCGCTGGGCAAAGTAATACTGGAACTCCGTCATTGTGCCATCGGATTTTGGAAGTAAATGCGGGGTATTAAACCACCAGTTGAGCAGACTGCGGCTTGTGGCTGTAGCACCATCATAGCCGCTGTCACGCCATTCCTTAACTTTCTTGCGCAGTTGCGGCACCAGCGGCGGCATCAGTTTTTCAGAACTGGATTCTCGTAATGTCTCATCCGCGGGAAACCAGCGGACATTTGGGTCAAGCACTTCATAGGGTGATTTCGGGAAGTTCTGGTGGAGAGCCATTATTTTTTGCCTCCAACCATTACTTCTACAATCGTCATTGTGTCGTTGCCGAAAATGTCCACCACCTTGATTGCCAGTTTCCGTTTCCCCGAAGTACATTCATGCTCGGTGGTTTTAAGTTCCAACGACCGGTCCTTTTTTGTGCGGAAAGACTGCCACTCGTTTTCAAACACATAGTCTCCAGTCCAGCGTTCTTCCCATTCGCCGGTATCTTCGTTCTTTACGCGCACTATTTCGCGCTTGCTTTCAAAATTAAAGTCCACGGCCCAATAGTCAATCCAGTCCACCCAATTTTTTGTAAGCTGTTCGCGGGTAACAATGCCGTTCTTGTCCTTGCTAACTTTAACAATCTGGCCTTTCTCTACGACAATTTTGCTGGCCTTTTCTCTCAAAGACGCTTCAGCCGAGGCAATGGAATCCTGCGAGTAGAAAACCGAGAAGTCCGTCAGTTCCACTGCCACGCTGTCTTTTTTGACATGTGGTTTAACTTCGATAAAAGACACATCATGGAAAACCACCTGATTCTTTTCCACAGCTCGTTTATCGAACACATCGGCGGGAATGTATTTAGGCACAATGTCTATGCCTTTTGACTTGGCCTCGTCCAGCACATTGGGGAACAGGCCCATTTCAAACTCAAAACCTAGAATGTCCACGCGTGTAATATGCTTCTGACGGCACTCAAGAATAACCTCTTCAACAAAAAGCCGAGTTACCGGCAAGTTGACCGGGCCGACAGCCACCAGCCGCCCGGATTTTTTGCCGCTGAAAGTATTAAACCCTTCCGTTTTTTCTGCACGGTATGCGCGGAGAATAAGCTCAAGGAACGCCGCTTCCTTCGCAGCAAGTTGTTTTTGCTGCTCTTCTTCACGCAGATTGGGATTTATCCCAACATAGTGCTGGCGCTCATATTTACCAAGATTCAGGATTTCAAAAGCGCGGTAATCCTTGCCATCGGTTTTTAATTGGCGCTGAACGCCAATAAGGCGCTTGCGAGTGGTATGTATGGCGAATTTGCCAAGGTCTGCGGCAATCCATTTGCGACCTAAAGATTCAGCCACTGCTGGTATAATTCCACCACCGCAAAAGAAATCAGCAACGAGGTCATTCTCTTTGGTGCATGCTCTAACAATCCTATCAATAAGTGCCCAAGGTTTTTCGGTGGGATAACCAACTCTTTTGATTCCATCGACAGGGAAGCGTTGTGCTATTGCCATTTCCCACCATGATTCTGGAATTTTCCCATCCGGCAATTTATAAGTATCCGCACGAAATCCTGACCCTTCAAGCCCAGACTTAAAATTGCCCGCTGTTTTCTCGTCATGTGGCATGCGAATGGATTCGTCCTCAAATATCCAACTATCTTTGGACTTCGAATACCAATAAATTGTGTTATGTTTGCGATTAAATTGTTTCATGCCGGGAGACCCCGGCCCAGTGAATGCCCATATAATTTCATTACGGATATTATCCTTTCCAAAGACCTCATCAAGTATCTGACGAATAAGCCCAGTAACTCGCCAATCGCAATGAACAAAAATACTTCCATCTTTTACTAGCAAATCACGCATCAACGACAGCCGTTCATAAATCATGGCAACAAATGAATCAGCACCCTTGCCCCAAGTGTCGCGGTATGCAATCTCTTCCAAAATGTTTGGTTTTTTCGTGAATGTATCATCGCCGATTTCTATGTCCATGCTGAAATCTGCGCCCACATCAAACGGTGGGTCTATATAAATCAGTTTTATACCGCCCTGCTTTTCAATCTCTTCACGCATCGGGCCATTCTTAAGGGACGACAGGATGAGTTTGTTATCACCCCATATAAGTTTATTAGTCCAGCCCTGTAGTTGCCGTCCGCGTTCATCAAAAAGTTCCAACTGCGCAGCAGTATCTTCTGGTTTTTCCGCGCGAGGTTCATCTACCTGCTCAATAACCTGAAACGGAAGCACAATATTGCAGACCTCGTTGGTCTTTCCATTCCAGACCAACTCTACCTCGCGTTTATCGTCAAACAGTAAAAACCGGTACTTGTCCGGTAAGGGCTTACCAGCCTCAACAAACCGTATAATCTCCTGCTGTTCCTGCTCCGTTAATTTCGGCATAAATCTATTTTGTCCTAAATTAAATTTAAAAAAATTCACACTGCGGACCAATCTTTGCACGACCAGCTAATATGTCCATATTGTATATTATTTATAGGGCATTCGTTATTCTTCCGCTAACTTAACCTTATAGTTTAACTATCTGAAACAAATAGCTTGACGCGGTTATACTGATTTGTTATACTGTTTTTGAGGCAAAGTTGCCTCTGCTCTTTGAATGCGCAATGTCGATATACTCCTGATTTCGTTTTGTGAAATCTCGGCGTGAGGGCTAAATGCCCTAACCTGAAAGGGACACAATTGACCTGTCCGCAGATATACACGAGAGACTGTAATCACAGCCACCTCGGCATATTAACGAACCGGAAGATCAATTGCTCGAACCAAGAATAGTGTAATACTTCCCGCAATTTGCACTGTGTTACATGTAGCATGTTTTTGGTTCACGACCGTCGTGGCAAATCCTAAGTTGTATGTAGTTTAAAGAGCTTACGGGATTTACACAAAATTTAACGGTCAGGAGGTGACCATGAAAAAGTCACAAAAAAGACGGACATCAAACGCGCATAAGAAATCTGTTATAAACAGACTTCTTGCTGCAAACAACAACCAGTACAGTATGTCCGATGTGTTGGACCTACTCAAAAAAGCGGCGAAAGCCGCAGAATATAGTAAAAAAGTTGCTGAAACCGTGGCATTTTTACTTGGACTGATGAAAGGATGAAGAACGACGGTTCGTTTTGAAACATTAAGGATAATACTATGGTGGAGTTCCACACAATAATTAAAAAACTTCGGACAGAAAGACAGCTAACACAAAAGGTAGTTGCAAGCAAAATCAATGTAACCCCTCAATATTTTTCTGCTGTTGAAAACGGAAAAAAACAGCCAAGCCTAGGTTTGATTAAAGATTTCTGCAACGCAATCAATGTCGCCCCTGAAATCTTTTTTTGGGAAACAGTGGAAGTTACAGATGGCCTTTCTGGTGAAGATAAGAAAATAATAAATCTTTCAAAAACACTTATTCGTCATTATTTTGAGGGTCCAAACAAATGCCTGAAAAAAGAACCGAAGGCATTAAGCAAATAACACAGGAATGTGTTGCGACCCTTGAGTCAATTTTAAAAAATAAATCGGCTCTATACTACGAGTTCAAAATACCAAAAAAATCAGGGGAAAGCAGAGTTATTACTCCCTCAAAACCCCCGTTAAAAAATATCCAACACCGTATAAATAAGTATTTTGCCCGGAAACAGTTTCCTGCCTGTGTTCATGGATATGTTAGAAATAGAAATGTCTTAACAAACGCACAGTCTCATGTTGGGAAAAAATGGGTCATAACAATAGATTTGAAAGACTTTTTTCCATCATGTGATACCATCAAAATATCACAAGCTTTTTTAAATATATTCTCGAACGATCAGACAATAAATCTGCTCACGGAACTTGTAACTTTCAACAATCAGCTCCCACAAGGTACCCCAACGAGTCCAATAATTTCCAACCTCGTCCTGCATAACTTAGATCAAGAATTTGTGCGTTTAAGCAAAAAGCATGGATTCACCTACACACGTTATGCGGATGATTTAACCCTATCAACAAACGGCAAAAATCCGCATGACTTTCTAAAAGCCTTTACAGATATCATTACATCAAATGGTTTCAAAATTAATCCGGACAAATTAAAAGTCATGCCATGTTCTGCCCGCCAAATAGTCACAGGTTTTGTGGTTAATAAATACGATGGCAATGGATTTTTGAAACCGACAAAGAAATACATAAGCGATTTTAAAATTCTGATCCGAAACTGTTATCAGCTAAACATGTTCCAACAAATTGCCGCCGACCAAGGAAAAACTGTTCCGAAATTGAAACGATCCATTGAAGGGAAAATACTGTATATAAAACATGCAAATCCCGCTCTTGCACGAGAAATATCCAATCTTAGATACCCGCTAAAACCATCTGCCACAGAAATAACCGTTAACATTTAAAAAACGCATATCCGCTTATGGCTTTAGCGCCGGTGATGTCCTTGGCGAGAGCGGTCAGCGACCTGTATTGCAGGCCGTTGCACTCGAATCCCTTTTCAAGCACCTTTACCGTGTATTCCTGATTCTTGTATTTCCGCACGAGTACGGTTCCCTCGGTTGGAGGTGTACTTTTGCGGCGGGCAGATTTGGCCGGCACCGTCGGCTTGGGGGATTCGGCTACTGCAGGTGCGGCAATTTGTTTCTTTGTGGCTTTCTTGGATACTGCCTGTTTTTTGGTTTTAGAGGTTTTCATAAGTTCTCCCGTTATTTGCTTGCGTTAAAGTATGTGGTTAAAAGGCTGACGAGCATCTTGCCCCGACCACCGATGTGCCACTCGGTGTTAGCCTGCGGCTTGCAGTCGTTCTTATAGTCGTAGATACTGAAGTCCAGTCCGTTTATTCTGCCGGTCCATTCAACCTGTACCTTGCCGTCAGGTGATGCTACTCCGTGCTGCGGCTTGCCGAATACTTTCACCAGCTGCTTGTAGGTGGTGCCGTCAGGCATATAACCGGCAAGTCCGGTGCCGGCAAGGTCAGCTTTGCCCATTTTTACTTCGATTTCCATCTCTATATTCGCTTTCATAAATCCTCCGTTAATAAACCGTTTCTTTGATTTCGCCGGTCTTGGGGTCCAGCGTCTCGTATTTGTGCCGCTTGTTTGAGCCCAGCCCTTCGTACCACTGCTGTTCTATATTGCCGCTGAATTTTGCGGCCGGCAGGGCTTTAGTGGCATCATCTATCCGTTTCTGGAGCAGGGGCAGGTGGTCTTTCATTTCGCCGGTCGTAGGAATGTTCTCGGTATAAAAATCCAGACCGCCGATAAAAATCGTTATGTAGCGGCTGTGGTTGCGTTTGGTGTTCATATGACCTCCACTCTTGCCACGATTTTGCCGTCGTGGCGTATCTCGAAGTGTATCTGCGCTTCTGCGTTTTTTACTTCCGGTCTGCCTGCCTGCTTTTGGGCTTCGGCTTTTGCTGCTTTCAGTGTTTCAAATTCGCCCAGTTCCTTGCGTACCGTGCTGCGGAACCTTGTACCTGCGCATGCTACAGATACCGCCTCTACTGTGTATTTATCCGTCTTTATCGCGTTCATTTTATCCTCCGTTTCTATTCGCGTATGGTTTGCTTACATCATGAACATAGCTTCACTTCTACGAACAATCAAGTCACATGAAGAGGTTATAAGCGCGAGATTAAAAGGCGGTCTGAATTGACTGTTTATATGCACGGTAAACTGGTAAAATACCTGCAGAAAGAAACGCCTGTAAAACGAGGTGCATATGCCAAATCTGGGCAATATACTTAAGCAGGAAATCAATCGTCTGGTCCGTCGGGCAGTAAAACCGGCGCTGGCCGAAATGCACAAAGATATCGCCGAACTTAAACACCGCGTTGCGGAACAGCATAAACTAATCCAGAAGCTGGAAGCCGACAATTCGCGGCTGGTGGCTGACCTTAACGGCCGTACCGGTAAATCCGTTATCCCGACAGGTGAAGCCGCCGGCAAGATACAGCGGCTGGGGCCGAAACTTATCCGTGCGCAGCGCAAACGTCTGGGGCTTTCACAGCGCGAGTTTTCCCAGTTGCTCGGTGTGAGCATCAATACGCTGGTGCTGTGGGAAAGCGGCAAGACCAATCCCCGCGAAAAGGTGCGTGCGCAGTTTGCCGCCATACGCGAAATGGGCCGCCGCGATGTAAAGAAACTTCTTGAAGCCAAACCGCAAACCGAAAGTACCGAACCTGTAAACAAATAATCACCGAAAAATTGTAAGCCCGCCCCTGCCTCTGGCGTGTCGCGAGGCTCTGACGCTTTCGCGACTGCAAACACAGGGACGGGCTTTTTCATGCTCAGGCGAGCTGGAGTTTATCCAGCCAGTCCTTGCCGACCAGCTTGTTAAGCGCGGCGATTACCGCGTCTATCGCCCATCCGATGAGCATGGCTTCCACCGACTCCGGCATATACGGAATATCGACCAGCGCGTTGATTATCGCCACGGCGAGTTCTTTCTTGTCCGCGCTCTTGAGCGCTTCGTCCGAGCCCGTAGCCTCCACAACGCAGATGACATCAGGGATAACGGCCGCGGCATCCTTGAGGCTTTTAACGGCCTTCACCTTGTCCTTGAGACCGTCCAGCTTTTCCAACAGTTCCTTCGCCTTCTTTTCGTAGTCCATAACTCCTCCGTTTTTTGAATAGCGGTAAATTGAAACTCCAGCTTATCCGCCATTTGGTGTCGACATTTTTACCGATTGCCATCGACAGGATTTGCTCAAGCCAGCCGGGCATATTTGCCGTCCTTGAAACCGAGTACTTCGCACTTCGTGCCGACGCTTATGTGCAGCCATCGGCTCTCACCGCGGCGTTCGTCTATTAGCTGGCCGAATTTCA
>JAAZNU010000196.1 GCA_012798135.1 Veillonellaceae bacterium
TACGAGAAGGGACCGATGATCCTCACCAGCAACCAGAGCTTCGGTTCCTGGGGCGACGTATTCGGCGACAGGATCATCGCCACCGCAATACTCGATCGCGTTCTGCATCATTCGGTAACGATCAACATCAGGGGAAACTCATACCGGCTGAAGGAGAAGATGAAGGCCGGCCTCATCAGGGCCGACGAACCCGAGGTCAACAACTGAAGTGGGGACTTTTCAGTTGCCACAACTGGGGAAAATTGTGTTGCCGTTGATATACCGGCATCACCACCGATCCCGACCACAGGATGATGCAGCATGGAGCACACCTTCTCTATCTCGAACAGCACCAGACCGAAAAGAGTGCCGTCAGCCGCGAGAAGCAGATCAAGGGATGGCGCAGGAGCAAGAAGCTCGCGCTTATCGGATCAGCTCGGTGATCCAGCGCTTCCGGATCACCTGGGGTGAACCTGCCCTGAGCGAGGCCGCCTGAGGCCGAGTCGAACGGGACTCCTGCCGGGCGTACCACGTTATCTTACATGAACATACTGGATTTCAGGATTCGATGGGTTGCGGGCAACAGGCTCACGATCAACCTGTTATCTCAGACATCGGTTACGGACTACTTTAAGCGAGGGCTGGATGCGGACTTGTCACGTGCGGGCCTGGCTAGTGGATGACCACGACCTTGGCGGTAGATGACCAGGCTCCAGACTGCAGTCGAACCGTGTAGATACCAGCAGGGCTGCCACTGCTATCCCATATCAGATCCGTCCCTGAACCCATGGCCTCGAGAGAAGCCACAAGCCGGCCTGCCGTGTCGATGATCTGGATCTTACCCTGCATCCCATCCGGGATCATAATATGGACCTGCCCCGAAGTCGGACTTGGGGCCACGGTGATCCAGCTCGCTGGCGCGTCAGGATCTTCGGGAGATGACTCCTGCACGTCTCCTCGGGCGAAGAACACGCCTCCGGTGATCTGGTTGTTCCAGCACATGTAGACCGAGCCGTCCTGACTGTTGCCGGACAACGCACATGTATTGGCCTCACCAGTACCGGGATTAGCCACCGCAGGTGTGCTGCTCCAGGTCGTCCCTCCGTCCAGGCTCATCGAACAGAAAGCCAACGATGGCCATTCAAGACCCGTATGCTCGCACCAGGTCGCGAAGATCGGACCGCCAGGAGGACTCCATACCCCGCCATACCTCCGCCAATTATCAGAGCCCGGATCAACACGAATGGGTTCTGGCATCCATGAAAGGCCACCATCTGACGATCTTTGGTAGTAGACATATGTATGGATCGCATCAGTCCAGAACTGACTCAGCCAAGTCAAGTGAATGATTGCCCCAACATGGACCATTCTGATGCTATACGACTCAATACCATGACCATCAGTAGGAATCGGCATGTTCGGCTGAAGCCAGGAGATTCCTCCATCTGTGCTGATAGAGCCATAGATTGTGCAGTTACCTCCTGATGGTCTGCCATCCTCCCAGGCTGCGATGAATGTAGATCCTCCAATCCATGCGACCTCGGCAAAATACTGGGGTCCAGTGTCATCTCCCACGGCCTTGCCTATGTCCCAGTTCAACCCGCCATCTGCAGAGCAGGAGGAGTACATCCGCCCGTTGTCCTCCCAGTTGCGGTAGACACAAACAAGCCGTTCCCCATCTTCACTGCAGGCAATGGCAGGTGACGTGCATCGCGCGCCCTCGATGCTGACCCTTACATTGGGTTGGAGCCAGGTCGCTCCCCCGTCCACTGATCTGGAGTAGTAGGCTGCATATGGTTCCGGGCCTCTGTAGTCCTCCCACACTGAATGGAACACCCCAGAAGTGTCTGAACACACTCTGACCTTAAAAGGACCGGCGTTTTCGGAATCGGTAACTTGCTGGGGGATGCCCCAGGAGTACCCTCCATCGGCAGATGCGCTTGCCCACGCCATCTCGGGCTGTGAGCCCTCCCGCCCATCCCAGACAACGCAGATCCGGCTGCCTCCATCCGAGGCGATATCCGTATTGCCGATCGTCGGATCTGAAAATGAATCCAGCCTGACAGGAGCTCCGAACCAGAGCGTTGGATCGGAGATCAGTGTCAGGGCAAGGGCAAGCATTGAGCTACACACGCACAGCCACCGACCCCTGATATGGCAGATAGCCTTCCTTCGTTACCGTTACCGTCATGGTTCCCGGGGATGAGGGTTCGAGATAGACACTGAACTGACCGGAGGAATTCGTCTGTCCGCGCTCGTATATCAGGAAAGAGGAAGATCTTTCCAGGAGAAGACATACCCTCGCGCCCTGAAGGGGCTGATCATCGTCATCGGTAACCCTAACCGTGAATTGGGCCGGGGCGTTGACCACGGATACATGGTGTACCGGCATGCCAAGTGGCTCAGTCAGCCACAAGGGGCATGCAGGATCACCCAGCAAGTTGGCGTTCAGGAGATCCCACATGGGCTCTACTTCCTCATTGGGAGCGAATTCAATTGGAGGAGGTATGTCCCCCGGCGGAAAGGAGAGCCATTGATCTATATACATCAGCTTGGCTTGATTGAATGAGACTGCTTGTCCCCTGGTCCCTGCCGCAGACTGCTGGTTATACAGGGCGTCAAGAAACCAAGTATTCAACATATGGCTTGGGCTCGCGCCTACCACTGGGCTGTTCAATCCCTGATAGACATTGCCTACATATGATGGGCCTAGCGGAGCGTCAGATGACTGGCTGTCTGTTCCCAGCCAAGTCTCGCAGATACTGGTGTCTGAATCAGCAAACCAGAACTGGCCCGTGCCGCAGTTGAATGCCCAACCGGTGCAGAACTGTCCAGAACTCCCAGTCATTTCCCTGAGGTGATGTGGATGCACCATAGCAGTTCCAACGTTGCCTTCGCTATTAGCTCCAATGTAGTTATAGCCTCCATGACCACCGAAATTCACACGCCAAGCTCCACCGTCAGCATGCTCATACGTGCCATCTAACATTCCGACCACAACATCAGGGGATATCTCTTCGTATGGGCCTTGCAGGCAGCCCTCTTCAGCTACCCAGAACCTATCGAACAAACCCGATACTGGGGAGACAACTTCGGCCAGGTGCTGCCATGTTTGAGGGAATACAATAGGGGGGATCACAGTCGTGTCTACAACATCCACGTTTGCGCTAATGATCAGCAAGTCAATGGCCGGATTGCATCCTGATGGTAGTCTCTGTTGGTAATCGACTAGCTTCTGAGCGATTGTGTTCACTTCAAGCATTGAATGAACGGGAATTCGGCCAAGGAATATGTCAGGAGACAGATCCATTTCATCATTCAAGGCCGGATTGGTAGGATGATACTGGCCCCAGGGAGTCTCGTTGCCATTGGTCTGCCAGCTGAGGTCAGCATCCGGACATGTATAGTACCAATCATTCGCGAGGGTCAGCAGCCCTGATGAAGGAGGGAAGTAATCCGGGCATCCGCGTGCAGGTATGTCAGATCCAGGTTCATCCGGCGACTCCTCAGGATCCCTGCTATCTGCACCCAACAGCACGTATTGGACACCTCTGTTCTCATGCTGCCATCTGATGCAGTTGCGGATCATCTCAGGCCAGTCACGACCTATGCCCCAGATAGTCCCTGCTCCGTCCTCCACATCCTCAAGTGTAAGGATTTCTGTGTACAGGCCCCTCTGAATATTCCAGTCGATCAGGGGTTGCCACGAACTTGCCCAGGCATGTGGTGTCAGGATGAGACAGTCGACCGCGATCGGGGCGCTGCCTTCACCCCTGTCGTTCTCGGGCACGATGTCGGGGATGATCGAGAAGTCCTCGAGATCGTCGGAGTTCAGCACGAGCGCTGAGAGCTGCTCGACCCGCCTGTCCCAGAAGTAGTCCGTCATCAGGACGGGATCGGGCGCAGGAATGCTGTCCTCGATAACCTCCAGCGAGATGTCTATCTCTGTCCTGAGCGACAGCACACCTGTGTTCGGATTCCAGGTCAGCGGGAAGACGTCCACTCTCGCGAGGTAGGTTCCGTCGACCGCCCCGACATCGGCAGGCTGGCACACCGTGCTCGGCCAGGCGCTGTTCGAGTTGTAGATTGCGCTGTCCGGAGGAACAACCGGAAATGAATCGGTCTGACTGATGGGAAAGGGCGGCTGGGCTGGCCAGATCGAGAACGTGCCGTTGATCGAGCTGCTCTGCTCTACCGTTCCCCAGCAGTCACCCACCCTCGAGCCTGCAGGGATGACGAACACCGCGGGGAATCGCGGCAGCGATGGCGAGCCTTCCTTCAGGATAGGCTGACAGCCCCGGAGCGTGACGAGATCCTCTCCTCCGATCGAATCGAAGGCAAGCTCGTTCAGGGAGAATGTCAGCGTGTAGTGAAGAGTATCCGGAAGGGTGAGGGAGAGACAGGCAAGAAGCAGAGAAGCGCCACCCATGGAAGCACCTCCGCTGAAAACCTTAACTGGCTTCTATTGTATCACATCCACAAGGGAAAGCAAGAGATGGTCAGGGCTAGGTCCTCTTTGCTGACCGGCAGCATGTCTCTGGAGTTCCAGCCCTCATCCCCCTCAACTCCCTCTCCGTCACTACCCGGCAATCCCAGTGATCCCCCAAAACCGCTATCTCCTCGAGCTGCTCAGCAGGCAGCTTCAGGAGACATAGCCACTGTATCACTCTATCCAGGCTTATCCCGTGGCGGTCGGCCAGTTCCTGCCTGGTCAGGTGGTCGCTGATCAGTTCGACCGCAAGCTCGCGGGCGAAGATGACCGGGTTGCGGTAGGTGCGCTTCGGGGTTGGATGGGGCGGGAGGTCCGGTCTAGCTATCCTGATGGTGAATAATCTGTCCGATCTGGTTCGACTGGACAAAAGGCCGGTGTACCACGTTATCCGACGTGAATATACGGGATTTCGGCTCATGGCTTGATACGATCAAGAGGCTTCATGTCAACCTGTTATCTCATACCTCAGTTACGGACCTCTTTCATCGAGTCAGGATGACAAGTTCGGCTTCAGTGCTGCAGCCGCCTGTGATCATCACAGCCTGGTAGCATCCGCTAGGCAGGTCCGTCACTGTCAACTGATGGTGCCCCGCCTCGATCTGCCCGCTCAGCGGGTGAGCCACTACCCGCCCTGCGATGTCGAAGATGCGCAGGTCGGCCTGCCCCGCCTCGGGGAGATACACATCCAGAGTGACTGCTCCCGGCGACGGATTGCCAGACAGAATCCTCAGGGAGGGCCCTGAGGACTCGCCGCCGCCCGGTGTGCCCATGAGGTCGTACAGCACCGTTACCTTGTCGAGGATCGGTGTCAGCGGAGGATCCGCTGTCGATAGGTTCACACGGTACTGGAAGTACCACGCCGGATCGGGAAGATAGGGAGCGAGGCTCCCCGGAGCGGCCATCTCGGCAGACCATTCGCCCATGTCCCCGGGATCGTTCGACGCCCTCACCTGGAAGGTCAGGCCGGTACCGGCAGGGGTGGTCGCCTCCCAGCTCAGGTCGGTCCACTGCTCCTGGCTGCCACCGGGAGGGTCCAGGATCGACGACTCCAGCCAGCCGGAGGTCGCCCGGCTGAACTCGTACCAGCGTACGCCGGCCACGCCGTCGCTGTACACCGCATCCATGTCCCCGTCCAGGTCGAGGTCATATCCCATGACGTCGGCTGCCCACCAGATGGAAGAGTCCAGTTCGTGCCTGTGCCAGTTCAGGGCATTCCCGGTAACGTTCTCGTACCAGGCGACGAGCCTCTCACCCCACTCGCCTCCCGAGCATGCCATCGCGTCCATGTCGCCGTCGCCGTCGAGATCCGCACAGTCCACCGAGAAGGCTCCCGAGAGGTTGTTGTCAATCGAGTGCTTCACCCAGGTCTCCCCAACCCCGTCGGCATTCTCGACCCAGATGACCATGCCGGTAACTGTATATGGATCACTGGCGGCAGCAAGCACATCATTGTCACCGTCATCATCCATGTCGGCAGCTTCAAGGCCGAAGAGCGGGAACCCCTGATAACCTCCATGGACCTCATCACAGACTAAATGTGGTTGCCACGCTCCGCCGAGACCATCGAGATTCTCGAACCAGACGATTTTCGATACTGTACCTTTACCAATCAGGATATCACTATCCTGGTCGTTGTCCAGATCACAGATCCTTATGCAGTAAGTAAAGTTGTAGTCATCGGAGACCTGGTGTTCTATCCAGATACCGCCCGCTCCATCGAAGTTCTCGTACCACAGGATCAGACCATCCGTCCCACTCCTTCCGCATGTGACGTCGGAATCCCCGTCTCCGTCGATGTCCCCGGCCCGGATGCTCCAGATGTACTCCAGCGCCCCGATCTCGTGCTCGATCCAGTCCCCTCCCGAGGTGTTCTCCAGCCATCTCGGCCCGTCGAAGGTCGAGACCACCAGGTCCCAGTCGCCGTCCTCGTCCATGTCCACCGCATCTATCGACCACGTCGACTGGAGCGAGTCCGCAATGATCGTCCGCGCCCAGTTCAAGCCCGAGCCGTCAAGGTTCTCCCAGTGGGATACCCTTGCCCAGGTGGCCTGCACACCCACCACATCCGGATCACCGTCGCCATCCGTATCGACTATCACCATCTCGTCAGCCCCAGGCCCGGTCGAGTGGATCCAGTGGAACACGTTGCTGATGACCAGCTCGACGATGTAGGGGTGGCCGTACTCGATGCTGTCGCAGCCGGCGAAGGAGTTGCTCCAGTAGCTCACAGGGCCCGGAACACCCGGGCCGCCGTTCCAGAAGTCCTGCGTCGAGCTGTCCGCCGGCACGGCTGCCGGAAGTGCAAGGAGAACAAGCAGAGGAGTGAGTCCCTTCATTGCGGAGCCTCCTCCAGCCAGACCCTGCCTATCCTGATCCTGGGCGTCACGCTCGTGGAATATCTGAAGCCCAGCCACAGCCTCTTGATGGTCAGGCCCTCCCAGTCATCCTCCAGGTCGAAGACCTCCGTGCGGCCATAGGTCATCGAGAGCTCCCCGACCTCTACACTGTCCACGTTGTTGTCCGAGTCCACCCAGCCCAGCACGATGTCGGCAGCCGTCCCCGTGGTCTTCCCCACAAGGCTGAACCGGTTGTACATGTCCCCGTCTATCCAGTACGGCGAGCTCGAAGGGATGTGCAGCACCAGCCGGTTGTCGTCGAGGTGCCCCGAGGGGATCGTCCCCTCGAACATCCCCCCGATCGAGTCGGTCCACGCCGAAGAGTCCCAGTTGTACACCGTATCTATGTCCGCGGTCTTCCATGCAGGAGGGCTCACCGTCGCCTCCCGCATGTCCCAGGGATCGTCCAGCACCTCGGCGGAGTAGTCACGGGGCTCCACAAGGAAGGCCACACGCACCACGTTGTCCGTCGTGTCCGGCTCGCCCGTCCACTTCGCAACGCGCAGCTCCAGCACGTGCGCACCGATGTCCGCCCCGTCGAGGCTCCATTCGAAGTGAGCAGTGTCGGAGGCCGCCGTGTAGCCCCCGGTGGACAGCGCAGGGAGGGCGATCGTCGCCGTCTGCCCTATCTGCGTGGAGTCGTCCGTGATGTCGAAGAGGGTCACCGACACGTTCCGCCTCGCCGTCGTGAGCATGTTGTACACACGGGCGTATATGTCCAGATCCTCACCCGCAGTGAAGCGGTACTCCCGGGTGGCGCCCGAGGAGCCCTCGGCCCAGACGTCCGGCGCCGTCACCCGGGCATCGGCCACGCCGGAAACCCCCGTGACGAACTCCACCAGCCGCCCCTGGCCGGCGTCGAGCGTGTCCAGGAAGCTGTAAACACCTTCGTCCTCGTCCACCGGGATGATGAAGCGCCTGTGGTGGTCCAGGGCATACTCCGTGAGCGCGCCTTCCGGGAAGTCGTCCTCGTCGCAGGTTATCAGGAACTCGTGACCGTCCTCCCGGCACTGGCGGTTGAGGTAGTAGAGGTAGCAGGAGCTCTCACCGGCATCGGTGAAGACCCTTATCACAGGCGTCACGGTCAGATACGCGGGTATCGTCGAGGAGGTGTCCTCGATCGTCGCCGCATCCTCGTAGTGCACCCACCAGCCGAGGCCCCTCATCTCGGGGCCGATGGTCTTCACCTCGGCCAGCACCTCACCTATA
>JAAZNU010000131.1 GCA_012798135.1 Veillonellaceae bacterium
CCTTTGCCGGCGAGGATTACTTCTACATCCAGACACTCACCGGGACCAACAGCACCCTTCACCGGACCACCGGCGGCACGGTCAGCAGCGTGCATCATCTTGATCGCCAGGGCTATCCCCTACCGGCGCTGACGGTCGAGGTGCGCAGCCCTAGCGAAGCGATGATTAGCCCCTACACAGTCATGGGGCTGAATGCTGATGGCTTGCCCTACATTCGCGGCATTGTTGGCCGCAAGAACACTGGCCAGCACACCACCCCATCCTACTATTTCGGGGTGGCCGACAATTTCATTCTCGACACAGGAACCCTGTACCTGACCCAGCTCCGGGCCAGTAAGGGGCAGGACGCCGACAAGATCACCGCGACCTGGTGGAGTAACGGAACCACGTTCACCGTGTCGCCAAAGGCCTGCGACCGGGGCGGTGCAAACTGCCAGGCGGTAGGCAATGCCGCAACGGCGACGGAGAACCGGTTCGTCCATAGCGTCGCCGACGGCATTGACCCCGCGATCACCCATGGCAGCCAACGGCGGATGTTCTACGACATCTCCGCCAGCCGAACCCTCGGCATCTACGCATCTGCCACCAGTACGACATTGGGCGTGGCACGCGAGGCGACAAACGGCACAACCGACGGCGGCTACCTGGCGTCACCGCCCACCGCAACCAGCGCCACGCTCACGACAAATTCCAACTCGGAAAACGTCAACCTCAATGTGACCACCACCGACCCGGATGAAGCCAACAACCATCTATTCGAGATCCTGACGCCGGCGGCGCACGGGGTGGCCACGGTAGGCACCGACGGGTTGCTCAAGTATTCCGTGGCCAACTACTACGGCCCGGACACCTTCACCTATCGTATCCGCGACGGTGGGGGTTTTGTCGACGGGACAGCGACAATCACGGTCAACTGCCCCGCACCGGAAATCGTCAAGATCACGCCGCCGGCGAAGTTCGTGGCCTGGCAGTCCAACGTCTTTACCATCCAGTACCGCGCAAACGCCTGTAATGGCCCACAACTCGATTTGAAGATCACCGCCGGCAGTGGTTCGACTGCCGAAATCGAGCGTTACACCAAGGTCGTGCCGGTCATCAACAACGGCGGAGTTCAGACTGCGACCGCCAATTTCGCCGATCCCGATGCGGGCACGTTCAATGTGACGCTGAGCCTGGCCAGCCAAAGCGTGGCCGGCAACAGGGCTACCGTCTCAAACACCTACGAGGTAGTGGGCCTGAGCACCCCAACCATCACGCTGGACAACCCCGTACCCACGGAAGACCAGTTGATTACTGCCACGGTCGGCTTCCCGAGCAACGACTGCCCGATGTACCTGACTCAGGAAGAGGCGGCTGCCAACCTTGGCTGTTACGTGACTTGGAGCGACGCCTTTCTCGCGCCAAGCACCAGCGTGAAGAATGGCAAGTCGATCCTGGCCGGCTACGGACCCATTGGAGGGCCGTACCAACTCGTCGCGGATGTCTTCAAGATCGATAGCACGCGCTCACCGCGGCTGGTGACCTCCTTGGGTACCTCGTTCAACGTCACCCCGGGTGAAGCGATTGAGTTCAAAAATCCGAGCTTCGAGGACAGCCAACGGCAGTATCTGGACTTCGTGAGCTTCTCCGTCGCCCCGGTACAGACCGACAAATGCGTGGTGACCACCTCAGAAGCCCAGGCCACTGCCGAAGCTGCGGCCGGCAAGCGCGTTTGCCTGGTGGAGTACACCACGTTGCCGGCCGGGCTCGCGCTGGTCGGTGACGGCAGCACCAAGGTGAACGGCCGCTTGACCCAGGCCGATGCTGCCGCCCGCGTCGAGTACACCGTCAGCAAGTTCTACACGAACCGCCCGAGCGGGTTGATTGCAACCAACAGCTTCGATATCCCGGTCCAAGCCACTGCGTTCAACGGCCAATTGACCTTTGACCGACCGGAATA
>JAAZNU010000215.1 GCA_012798135.1 Veillonellaceae bacterium
GGACCTTTCTACGACTCCTACAACATAATTCAAAATACCGCCGACTACTTCCCCATCGATGTCTTTATCCCCGGCTGTCCGCCAAGGCCTGAACAGTTCCTAGAGGGCTTGATAAATCTCCAGGAAAAGATCAAGCAGCGTAAGGACAAGCGGGACTATTAAGGAGGGATCTTTTCTTGACAAATGCAAGCGAGGTCCTGAGTTCCATCCAGTCCGCCTTTCCCGGAGCCGTCCTTGACTTTAGAGTGGAGTCGGACCGGAGGCTTTGGGCCACGATCGATTCCAAGAAGATTTTGGACGTATGCAAGCATCTGACAAACAAGCTGAATTTCGACCACTATTCGGGGAGCGCAGGTGTTGACTGGATCGCCAGGAATGAGATGGAGGTCGTGGAGATCATGGCCAGCCATGGTTCACATAAGGTTGTGGCCATGCTCAAGGTCAAGACACCACGAGAGAATCCATCTGTAAAATCCCTGACTAGCCTTTACTGGAACGCCAACTGGTATGAGCGAGAGATCTGGGAGATGTACGGCATCAATTTTGAGGGACATCCAGAGCTGTATCCTCTGCTTCTATCCGACCAACTAATAGGGTCATGGCCCTGGAGAAAGGACTTCAAAGGTTACCCAGATCTCACCACAGGCGAGAGGGCTGTGGCGATCACAACCCCAGAGGGTTATACTGAATACCGCTTTCCTCCAACGCCTGCAGAGGTTGAGGCTGGAACTGTGGTTGCAGAGCGGCCTAAGTATCCAACCTTCCGGGAGCGAGAAGAGCGTGAGATCAAGTCCGACTCAGAGATGATAATGCACCTGGGTCCGCAGCACGCGATGGTCCCAGGACCGTTCCTACTGGATGTGCTGGTCGAAGGGGAGCGCGTGAAGAAGGGCTTCCTCGATGTAGGCTACATCCACAAGGGCATAGAGAAGATCATGGAGAACAGGACGTGGCTGCAGGGCATAGTATACACCGACAGGATGTGCTATGTTGCCTCCCTTTCAAACAACGAGTGCTACTGCGGGGCAGTTGAGAAGCTTCTGGGGCTGGAGGTTCCTGAGAGGGCGCAGTACATCCGGGTAATAGTCGAGGAACTCTCCAGAATACAAAGCCATCTCATCGGAACAGGCGAGTTCCTGACGCTCGTTGCGGGTGTCGGATATGCGCCCTGGCAGTATATGATCATGGATAGGGAGCGCATCATCTCCTTGATCGAGAGCGTCACAGGTGCAAGGCTCACCCATACCTTCGTTCGCTTCGGAGGTGTCCGCAACGACCTGCCCGACGACTTTGCTGAGAAGTGCAAGGCCACATTGCCGTACATCAAGTCGCGGGTCAACGAGTTCATCGAGCTGTTTGCGCAGGATGCCATCTACCAGAAGAGGATGGAAAATGTAGGAACCCTCTCGGCTGAGGATGCCAAGAGAGTAGGTATCGCAGGGCCAGCGCTTAGGGCCTCAGGCGTTGCCTACGACATGAGAGTGGAGGATCCCATCCTCGTCTATCCGGACCTTGACTTCGAGGTGATAGTCGGGACTAAGGGAGACTGTGCGGACAGGGTCGATTGCAGGCTGAGGGAGATTTTGGAGAGCATCCACATCATAGAGCAGTGCCTGGACAGAATTCCTGCAGGGCCCATCAAGCCCGAGGCCAAGATTCCCAAGAAGATTCCGGCAGGAGAGGCCTACTACAGGGTCGAGGACCCCAGGGGCGAGATGGGAATGTATGTTATCAGCGATGGTGGCGACAAGCCCTACAGGGTGAAGGTGAGGGGCCCCTTCTATGCCACATTGCAGACTTTGCCCCCGCTCTTGGAGGGCGTATACATTGCAGATGTGGTGGCCATCGCAGGCAGCA
>JAAZNU010000208.1 GCA_012798135.1 Veillonellaceae bacterium
ATCTCGTGTATTTCGGACGACATCTTATGAATCTTTTCGATCTTCGGAGAAGCCTCTTTCAGCTTTCCCATAACCTCGCATGCGGCTTGTATCGTCCTTTCAACCTCGGCGAAACGCTGGTCCAGTTCTTCGAGTTCCCGGTCAGGCTTGGCCATTTTCAGTCTCCCTTTCTGTCGAACAATCGTTTCCTAGTCCAGGAAATCTTTCAATCCGAGAGTTTGGCTCGAGTGGCGCAGTTTGCGGAGGGCTTTTGCCTCGATCTGCCGGATCCGTTCACGAGTCACACCGTAATGTTTCCCGATGGTTTCCAACGTATAGGCGTGGCCGTCTTCGAGGCCGAACCTCAAGTGCAGGACATCTCTCTCCCGATCAGTCAGGTGCTCGAGCATTCCCTCTAGCTGTTCCCGAAGAAGCCGCTTGTTTATTGTCTCTTCGTGGCTTGGAGAATCCGTGTCCTCCAGAATGTCGCCAAGCTCGGATGTTTCATCCTCTTCGTCCTGGAAAAAGTCGCGTTCTTCAATAGGCATCAGGCGCTTTGCGGTGTCGTCCAACGGGGTTTCCAGGGAAACATGCTCCATGGCAATCTTCTGAAGCTCGTTCACTTTTTGGGGAGAAACCCGCATCTTTCCTGCGATTTCATCGACCTTGGGCTCCTCTCCAAGTCGTCTTTTCAGTTGGCGCGTAACGCGGGTCAGCTTGTAAATCGTCTCGGCCAGATGGACAGGTACCCGGATCATGCGAGCTTGCTCGTCAATGGCACGGGTAATCGCTTGTCGTATCCACCAAGTGGCATATGTGCTGAACTTGTATCCCTTGTGGTAATCGAACTTCTCCACGGCACGTATCAGCCCCATGTTGCCCTCCTGGACAAGGTCCAGAATAGACAACCCGTTGCATCCATAATTTCTCGCAATGCTCACGACAAGTCGAAGGTTGGCTTCGATCATTTTTATCTTGGCCTCGGCATCTCCCGCTTCGACTCGCTTGGCCAACGTCACTTCATCTTTTTGGGTTAGTAGCGGAACCCTTCCTACTTCCCGAAGATAAATTCCTAAAGGATCTAGGGACGGAAGATCCTCCAGGTCCCCCGAATCCTCCGCCGCAGAGACTGTTGTCGGAGCCGGGGTCGTTTCCTCCGGCGGCTCCGCCTCGGTTTTCGTCTCCTCCATGACGTCAATCCCGAGCTCCGTCAGGTTGAAATAGAGCTTGTCCAAAGTGTCCGCGTTAAGGAACTCGGAAGGGAGGTGTTTTTCTATGTCCTCGTAGGTGACGAATCCCTTCTCCCGTCCCTCGTGCAGCAAGTCCCGGACGTTGTCGATGTATTTCGACATCTCCTCCGGTGCTGTTTCAGTCACTGTTTTCTGTGCTGTTTCGAGTACTGCTTCCGTGGCGGGTTCCGGGTCTGCCTCGTGGAGGCCCGGCTTTTCAGGGAGTTCCCTTCCGGGTTCGGAGTTAGGGCGATCCGGTTTCTGTTGCACCTTTTCAGGGCTTTCCTTTTCCGGGACTGCAGACCATGCCGGCAAAACCCCCGCTGCGGTCCTGGCGGCCCGTTCCAGGGAGGAAGAAAGCGTTTCAAGTGATTGCAGCTTGACTTGGAGCTTAAGCTTTCGTGCCGTTAGGCTTTCTTCCCCGAAGAGCCTGGACGCCTCGCCATAGAGGAAAATGTAATTCTTTTCCCAGGGTGAGCCCTTGCGCCTGAGCCATTCGAAGGCCTGCCCGGGGAAATACGGGACAGCGGCCTCGTAGAAAGCCAGAAGAGTTTCTTCGCCCTCTTTCTGGTTTAGGGCTTCTGCGAACCCGTCGCTCCAGTGACGAAGAGCCTCCTTTTCTCCAGAAGCCAGCAAAAGGCTGGCTCTTCCTGCCAGGTAATAGGCCGGTACAGAGGTCGCCGTCTGTTCCAGGTGGGACGAAACCCGACCCCACAACCTCACAAGGCTCTTTTCCTTTTCGAACCGCTCGAAAAGTCGATCAAGTCCGTCGCGGAAAAACGGGGATACGAGCGCCTCCTCCAGTTGACTGTCAAGTTCCTGCTGCTTTTGACGCCTGAGGTTTTCTTCCCTTTCGCGAAGTGGGGGCAACTCGAAATTAAATGTGGGAGCGCAGACGTCGCAGCGCCCGCAACGGTAATCGTCCGGCAATTGTTCCATTTCGAGCATATTCAGGAGCATGACCCGCCGGCAGATCTTTCTACCGGTTCCCTTCAGGGTCTTCCCTCTGGCATATTCGTACTCGTTCATCAGCATCTGGAAGCGCATCCGCGGGATCGTCTGGTAGACGCGCCGAATCAGCAGGCGCAAGCAAACCCTCAGCAACTCCCTGCCCTGATCGGCGCTTCCTCCCTGTTTCGCAACCTCTTTTCGAGCATAGCCCCTGACCGATTCCAGGACGCTGTCGCTCAAATTCGTTTTCTTGAGGAACTTTTCCAGACCTTTGAAAAGATTCATCTCGGAGGGGTATGAAAATCCCTGGATAATCCATCGGTGCCGGTTACCCTGTAGATACTCCAGGCCATAACCCAGAACCAGGTTCAGCGTCTGTAGACGGAATAAAGCAAGCTCAACCTCTTTGAGATCCTTATCGCCTCTTCCTTCAAGAGGCTTTCTTCCAGCGAGCGAATCGTAGACTTGCAGTGCCCTATCAACTTCCTTCTTTTGGCCGGGGAAAGAATCCAGCAGGAATCTTGCCTGTTTGCCGAAATCGCACATGAAAGGCCTTCCAAAACCGCACTTGTAACTCTCGCTGCACTTGGGTCTTGGTATCCCCTCCCGGTTTCCCTCCATCTTCCGGTACAGGCTTTCATAGCACTCCTGTTTCGGGGGGGCGTATACGAGACTGACATGGGCGATCTGTCCATCCCTTCCCGCCCGGCCGGCTTCCTGGTAGTAACCTAGGATTCCGCTGGAAAAACCGTTATGAATGACATAACGGATGTTTTTCTTGTCGATTCCCATTCCATAGCCTTTTGTCGCCACGAGCAGGGGGAACCGGTTGTTCTTGAAAGCCTCCTGGGCCTGGCGGACTTCCTTTTCCCACAGAGCCTTGGACTCTGCGTCAGGATCATCAGGGCAACTGATCCGACCACAATCCAGACAGACCATCTCTCCCTTTTGCCTTCCAGAAGGGCGAAGCCTTCGGGAGCCGCAACCCTTGTAAGGACAACTCCTGGCTTCGGCCGATGCATGAACACGGACCATCTTTTTTTCCAGGCCAAGGCAATCCTTCAGTTCACCTGCCACCTGGTGAACGCCGTCCATGAAAGTCGTTCTTCCTGCCGGTGCGGCATAGAGACAGAAAATGACCCCGGAGTTTTCGAAATTTCCCTTGTCATCGGCCTTGAACAGGTCATCCCGGTTTATTTTCAAGGCAGCCGGGAGGCCGGTGTTAATTAGCGATTCGGCAAGATGCACCTTTGAAAAGGGCCCATCTTCTTTCGCCTCACGGCAGGAAAAGGTGAGGTTCGCCCTGTCCAAGCTCTTCGATCTGAGTACCGCCTCTTCCTCGATTCCCAGCACTTCCCTGATATCCTCGAGCACCTCTCCAGGAGCCGTCGCCGTCAGGGCAACGACGGGAATTTTCTCCCCGCCCTGCGCTCCTTCGATCCTTCTCCTGAACCGCGCGATCTGCAGGTAGCAGGGGCGGAAGTCGTGTCCCCATTCTGAAACGCAGTGAGCCTCATCCACGGCGATGAGGCTTATCCGGGTTTTCCTGGAAAACTCCTCGAACTCTTCCAGGAACCTGAGTATCCTCAACCGTTCGGGAGCTACATAAAGAAGTCGGGTCGTACAAGGGTCCACGGCATCCAGCGACCGCCGGATCTTCGCGTCCTCGTCGTCGGCCGAGAATATGGCCTCCACGCAGCGGATCCCAAGACATGACAAGCCAAAAAGCTGGTCCCGTATCAGGGACCGCAAAGGGGAGATGACAATCGTCAAGCCCGGCTCAAGTATGGAAAAAAGCTGGTAAACCAACGATTTCCCGTAGCCTGTGGGCATGACGCCCACCAGGGATTCTCCCTTCTGCAGGCGGACAAGGATATCCGCCTGTTCTTCTTTCAGTTCGAAAACCTTGAAAAACCGGCGCGCCAGTCGATCGAGGGCCTCCCGGTCATATAGGGGCCTTCTCGACGAGGGCGGACACTCCAACCCGTTCCTACTCGATTCGATCCTTTCCCTGACCGCATTTGCCCATTCCGCGATTTTGACGGAACCAATGAGCGTAAAATCTTGTCGTTCGATTGGGACCGCGGACTCGGAGATAAAAACAGCCCCGCTGCCGCCAGGGAGTTCGTCGTGGACATGGAAGGAGAAATGCCCCTCGCACCCGTCAAGCCTGTTGTCCTGGTTGCCGAGGGGCGCCGTCAGGAACTCTTCCAACATCTGCCTGGCTCGAAGGGGGGCCTTGACGAGGTTGATCTCGAAAGACAGCGCTTCCGCTGATATCCCCCATGCCCTGAGGGCGTCGATAAAAACCGGCAAGGTATCCAGGATGGCGATCTCCAGCAGGGGGCATTCGGGGGAAAAATCATAAATGGTGATCGGACGTTTACTCTGGTCTTCACTTGCAGAAAAGTACCCTTGCAGAAAGCCCAGGACGCAGATCTGGTAGGTCCTGAACCTGGCGGCAACGGTTTTCCACTTCGCGAGCCTGTCGTAATTTCCCTGGGTGTCGGGATTTTTGACCCCTGAGGGCAGTCTTGGGTTCCAGCTTTCCGGGATGGCCAGTTCCCGGCCATTTGCAAGCCGCTCAGTCCTCCAGCGAACCTCGATGGAATCCGGATCCTCTCTTTCTATCCACTTCAGGAAGAGTGACCGAACCGGAACGGGAAGCATTCCGAGCGGTTCTTCCTCAGTCTCGCCGATTACATCCATGCCGAGGAGGGATAAGACATGGGCCCAGAAAAAGCTTTCCAACGCCGGGGAAGCGTTTCGGCTCTCCTTCATGACATTTTTCGTCATCTCTTCTCCCCCCGAAAGGTCGACCAGTCCAAGCTAACGTTACTTACCGATCCGTATTTCCAGGGCTTTCCAGCCTAACTCCTTTTTTTTCTTGTCCCATGTCTTGATCGCCTTTCCGGAGCAGACCTGCCCTTCTACGACAAGGCCGAGGGTCCCGTAAGTTTCTCCAGGCACGAATATCCGGTTCCCCTTCCGGTCTCGGACAAAAGCAAAAGGCTTGTTTGGCGGGATCTCCAGCTTCCCTGCGAAAGTCTCGAAAAACCCGGGGATCTCCTTTTGTTCGACCGGGGTGATTTCTTCCGCGAAGCCGCCTTCCTCCATCTTGACGAGCCACATGGTGCCCGGCGCAGCCCCTCGGATCGACGGGAAGTGCTTGTACTTGAGTGGGGTTCTTTCATTTTCATGCGGGCCAAAGACAACAAAAGCGAGGGCTTTTTCCAAATTATGATTATCGAGGATGCCGATTTTCTCGATAAAAGTCTTCGGGGCGAGATCCTGCAGGATCTTGAAGGCTTCGCCCCGAACGTCCCTTTCAATTATGCCCTTGTTCAGGTCCTTGAATTTCCGGTACCACTCGGTTCTCAGGCAGTCCTTTTCGGGAGCCTTGGTCACGGTGTACCCGTTTTTTTCCAAAATTGTACAGATCGCCCTGCATTGCTGGGCCGCCTCTTCGTACCGTTTAAGGCGAACCAAGATATTGACCAGCTCGCGCCTGATCCCGAGCGTCATCAACTCTTTCTTTCCCTTGTCGAGCTCAAGCGCGTAAAACAGGCATGAAAGCGCCCTTTCGGGATCTTCCCCCGCAAAAGTTCTGCCCAGGGCTGCCCATGCCCAGCCTTCGCCCTTCTTCTCCCTCAAGACGGGGGCAAGGCATTTCCGGGCGGCCTCGTTATCCCCCTTTTGCGCCAGGACCTGGCCAGTATGGTAAAGAAGCCAGATGTCATCGGGATATTTCTCAAGCCCGTGTTTCAAAATTTGCTCCGCCCAAGAGCGGATATCCGCTGAAATCGTATGATCTTCATTGTCGAGTTCTTTAGCGACTGCCAGGTAATACTTGGATTCGAGGCTTGGATACTTCTTGCCCTGCCAAAGTTGTGGTTCACGGTCTTCGTCACGAAAAAGGCCTTCTCCCCACCATCTGGCAAAAGGCAAGAAATCCGGCCAGCCGGAATGGAGCTTGAGGACCTGGTTCAGGATGTTCGAATGGAGCATCCCAGGCTTTTCCACACGATCCAGCCTAGCGTATTCCCGCAGAATGGCCTTCAGGCTGCGGAAATCTGCTTCCTTCAGCTTTTCATTCTCTTTGGCAGACTCCGCCAGCTTTTTCACCTGTTCATAGAGCACCCACCCATAGGCGCTTTGGACATAAGGATCATGCGGTGCTTCACTCATCGCCTTTTTTGCAAGCGCCAGGGCTTCCTCCAGTTTCCCTGCCTTCCTGCTTTCGGTTATGAGCCTATGGTCAATCATCGTCCCGCCATCCTTCAATAAGGGATTGGATTCGGCCCTTGAACCCGTCGCTCATGCCTCCTGGCGGAATCTCCTGAATCTGAGCCCATCTTTCTTTGCTGTCATATAAGAAATCGAGGATGTATTCGTTACCGTTCTCCTCGAAAAACACTCTCAACCGGTAGGACTTCGTTTCAATGGCGACGACCCGTATCCCCTCTTTTTGGGTCGACCGGGTCAGCTTTTCGACGAATTTCTTCAGGAACGGCTGCAGCGTTTCCAACGCGACAGTCGGCCGTTCTTCCCTGATGTTCTTAATGCCCGCCAATACTTCATCGAAAAGAAACGTAGCACCGGTTTTTTCACTTAGTTCGGAGATGTCAGATATTTGACCGTTTTTTCGATAGATCACATCAAAATCGAGAAAAACGCCTTCCCTATGAAGGCTATACCTATCTCTATACGGCAAGTGCTTCAAGTCAGAGATTTCCACTCCAAAGTCATCGCAGACACTCCTTATCTTTTGGAATAATTCCCAAAGAAAACCCGGCTGATCTGCAAAACGAAATCTTTCCCAGCTCTCTTTTTCTGGCGCAGCCATGTTGCTGTTTCCTCTTTCTTTGGCAACGGGTGTCGTTTTTGCGTTCAATCCCAGGCAATCTACACTAGTTTCGTTCCTCTTCAAAAGGCCGTCGATTCTGGAAAAAGAAGGGGGATTAATGACCAACAACGTCTTTTTTGCCCGGGTGACTGCCGTATAGGCCCACCGGAAAAAGTCAGGATTTTGCCCAGGGTGTCTGGGCTCGAAATTGACGACCCCTCTCTCCCATTCGCCCCCCTGGGCCTTGTGACAGGTCATGGCATAACCGTATTTGACCTGCAGGGCATTGAAGAAAGAATCCTGGGATAATTCCAGAAGGAATTCTTTAGAGCCTCGTTTCAGGTTTCTGTGACGGTTTGTGAAATCCACCAATAAGGCCCGCTGCTCCAGGGCAGACAGGGATCTTTTCGGGGAATCCAACAGGTTCTCCAGGATGAGCACTCGGGTTTCATTCGTTTCCTTTTCGGCGGCGAAAGAGGGAAAAACGATGGAGACTTCCCTGAACCTCAATCGGACTGGATCGGAAATATTTTTTATCGGGATATTACGCTCAACCGACTTGGGTTCGACTGAAACGACACGGACAATGTCCCCGTTGCAAAGGCCTGTCTTGTGATCGTTCCTGTTAACCAGGAGGATGTCCCCCGGCTGTATTTCCGAACTCCCGCTTTTCCAGAGGCGTTCCCGGATCGCCTCGTTAAAACGAAGGGCTTTCGCGTTTGAATGGGTGATCAAGACCGAATTCCCCGTGGATCGACTAAAGTCCTCCTCGAGCAGGTCCAAGGCATCAAGGCCCGTGATCTCCTCGACCTCTCCGCTGACCTTTTCAAGCCCGAATTCAAGGCAAAGCCCGGAAATGACGGACTCCCTGATTCGGTGAGCATTTCGAAGGACGGCGCCGCCCTGCTTCTGCCGCATCACTTGGGTTAGCTCGAAGACTTCAGCCTCAACCCCGTGGTTCTCCTTAAGGTACCTCCTCGAAAGTGCCGGGGAGTCCGTTTCCCCGACCGGCGGAAGCTGGGCCGGGTCCCCGACGAAAACAACTTTCGCCTTGGCGGGACCTTCCCCCCTGGGCGATATCCTCGCGAAATCCAGGAGGTCTTTCAACAATCTTCCGGAACCAAACTGGAGAAATTCATTCTCACTTTCCTTGTCCCCGACCATCGACGCCTCGTCCACGATCAGGAGGATGTCCCCAAGATCATCGTCACGCAGCTTGAAGCTGATTTTCAATCCTTCCTTGGCTTCCGGGCTTTTTCGCTCGTCTATTATCTCCATCCTGTCGTAGGCATAAATCGCGGAATGGATCGTGGAAGCAGTTCGTCCTGTGGCTTCCTGCAACACTCGGCTTGCCCTACCTGTCGGGCTGAGGAGCAGGAAGCGCTTCTTCCGCTTTTCCAGTACTTCGCAAAAAGCCCGGATCAGGGTCGTCTTTCCCGTACCAGCCCCGCCTGTGAGGATGAAGCAGCTCTTCCGGCTTTCGAGAAAATTCGAGAAACGACTTAATGCCTGCTCTTGTTCCTGGTTCAGGGGGATTGCGGACAACCGGAATCACCTCAATCCAGAGTTCGATCAAGATCAAAAATCCGATCCTTTCCATTGACACAAGCACGCCCCGCAGTGCGGACAGACGATACCGCCACATTCAGGACAAATCCTGTCGACGACCGAATCAAGACCATCCCTTTTACAGTTCCAGCAGTGGGTGACCCTGCGATGGCGCCTTTGAATGAAGCAGTCCGGCCGAGCGAATGTCACACCGGGCTCACTCTCGCAGCTCTCGTTAGACCGGGGTTTGGCTTGGGGTTCCCGGTAAGTCGCTGCAGCGGGCGGGCAACTCCTGAGTTTCGCCAGCAGGGACGAATCGATTACAACCTGGCAGAAGTGGCCTTCCTTAAAGGCAACGAGATTGAAGTCGAAGTCTTCCCGCCCGTTTTCAAATCTTGCGGTGATCAGGGGCATGTACCCAGACCTAGCTTTAACACGGACGATATGCCCGCTGCCAAATTTCAGATGCAGGACCAGAGTGCCGACCATTTCCTCCAATAAATCTTCTCTGTTTTCGATCAGCCGAGCCAACTCCGCGCCATCAATGGTCGTCATGGCGTGCGTAGAAACCTTTTCTTCAGTTCCGTTTGAAGACCAGGGAAAAATGTCACTGAACATGTGCCTGGCCTCTCGGCTAAAAACTAATGGGTGTCGTCGTAAACCGCTCCTAACGGTTCAGGGCGGTATAGCGGCGGTAACGGCGGCGTCTGGTCCGGGCAATCCTTCGGAAGTACGTATTTTGCCAACTCCGGCCTGGGGATGGTCAAGCCATAAGCCACCGCAAGCCTGGGAAAATCCTTTGGATTTCCCTCAAAATCGGAAGGTGCGGTTAGCGCGGTGACTTCATACGGACCCCACTCATCGCAATACCAGCAGCGTTCGAATATTTCCCTGACGTAAGGAATCCTGCTTCCCCCGCCGCACACAAACACCTTCACTTTATCCTTATGCCACTCGCTGCCTCTTCTCCTCTTCTTAAATGCGGTTCCCCAGGCAGGGAAACGGGCTTCTTTCCAGATGTGCTGCAATTCCGCCCTCACTATTGCCTGGATTTCGGGCCCCATCTTCAATATGCCCTCCATCGCCGATTGCAGCTCGGAAGAATTCAAATTTCGGCCTTTTTCCCGGTTCCAGGTAGCGATCCTGTTTTCAATCTTCGCCATCCCGCCGGGGAAAGTGACGGCGTTGTACCAATAGGCACATTTATCTTCTTCTGCATCCTCACAAAGGTTGAAGATCGAGAAATCCGTAGTGCCTGCACCGAAGTCGATCACGCCATGAATCTTGTTTTCTGCCGCCAGAGAATTCACGTAAGAAGCCATCTGGGCCACGGCCTCGGGAACGAGGTGAACCCTCGAATCGGCTATTTCAACCTCGGGAGTTTTTCCCCAGATTGAGGCAGCGCTTTCGAGCAACTCGATAGCCCGTTGTCCATTCCATTTTCTCTCTATGGCTTCCGCCACGTTGATCGCTCTTTGGAAACCCGCTCTCACATCTGCCATCTCATATGTATCAATAGGAATACAGACGTTAAAGTTTATCGACTGTTCATGATCGAAAGTGCGTCCGAGGTGTTGCCGGATCCGCCTGATGGTGTGACCAAGGAAGGCCGCCACCATGTAGCCGGGCTCCAGTATCGCCTGGTCGACCTGCTGGCCTTCGCAGTATCGGTCAAACCGTTCCTTCATTTCCCTGTCCAGGAATGTCGGGTTGATATCCCCCGCGAAAAGGACTTTCAGGTACCTTGCTCCCTCGTACCAGGGACGGTTCCGCAGGAATCGGTCCGCTTCGTCCCCGAAGAGTATCCTTCCTCCTTCGAAGGCGACCAGGGAAGGAACAGCGTAGGGCATTTGCGGGTTCGAGCCCAAATTCAGAGGAAGCACTTTACCGGCCCCACCGAGCACTCTATAGGCCAGCTTGGTGAAACTCGTCCCGAAATCGATGCCGACCCAGATCTTGATTTCCCTTGAAGGGCGGGGCGTGATCGGCTTCCGTTGCTCGGGGGCCTTTCCTGTTTCTTTTGGGTTCAAGGGAACAATTGTCTCCGCAACTTTCCCGTCCATTTCCTCAGGAAATAGCAAAAGGTCCTCCTCCACCAGGACCCCCTTCAGGAGATCCTGAGCTTCCTGCTCTACCTCTTCAGCCGGAGGGAGCACCGACGGCGGCTTTGCAGGCTCAGGCTGGTCTTTTGCACCTTGAGGCTCCGCTTTTACAAGCTCGGCAGGGCCTCCCGCCTCCACGCTTTTTTCTGCTTCCGATTTTCGAAATAGCGATTTTAACCAGTCCGAAACCCCCATAGTCCACCCTCCCCGCCAACATCCAGAATCAGTTCTTCCTGATCTCCAGGCATCCGGCGCAAAGGATCCCGTGCTCGACGTTCAAGGACCTGCGAGCCTCCAACTTTTCTATTTCCGCCTGTTTTTCGGCGCTACGGTTTCTGATTTCCCCTTCGAGTAGCCTTAGTATTCTCTGATCCGGTCGCGGCTTTGCCCGCTCGTTAGCCAACCTCTCTTTTCTCTGGTTCAGGACGCGGTCATAAAACGATTCCATTGCCTGGATCCGCCTGTCAACGAAAACAGTGTTGGCAAGAGTCAACCTCTCCCTCATCTTCGTGACCCTGGCCTGGATCAATTTTTCCGCCCTTTCCACCGCATTTCGCATGTCCTGTTCTTCGAAGGTGGGTGGAGGCGTGATCGAACTCTTTCCCTTTTCCAGCATCTCGCCGAAAAGAAATTCTGCCTTTTCCTGGTCGCAAGCCTCCTCCAGGTACCCGTCCAGGATGACAGCCTGAAGCAGGTATTCCGGCCTCGCGGCCCTGACATCCACCATGTAGACGAAGAAAAAATAAAAGCCCTCGGGCATCTCCGCACTTTCGAGGCAAACGTAATGGCAGCTACTGGCAACCTTTTCCGATCGTCCGAGGTGGCTCACAATGCCGCGGATAAGCGGATGAAGAAGGTTGATAAACTCACGCTTGGGATTCTGGAAGGCCACATCCCCGCTGAACGTGATTTCCCTCCAACCAGCATGTCCCCTTCCGGCAGCATTGAAATCCGCCAGCACCCCCTCCCGCGCGAGGATTCCAATCAGGTCATCTGCCGGCAAAATCCTGCCCCATTGTTTTTCCCGATCGTATTCCAGCCTCGTCAGGGGAGCGTGATTCTTCAGGAAATCCTCCACCAGGCACCGGACCTGTTCAGGCGTAATGTACAGCCGGTTCTTCTGTACCCTGGCAACCTCTTCCTGGAAAAAGGCATCGGTGCCGATGAAACGGGCAGCTTCCGACTCGATCCGCCTTAGCTCCGTTTCCCGGCTCTGGATGACAAAAAGTTGCCTCTCTAAAGCCTGTTGCTGTTCCTCGGCTGTCATCGGGCGGCTGAAAATCTCGAACTCCAGGTTGCGCGTGATTTCACCCAGGATGAGTTCGAGTTCCCCGATAGACCGCTCGAAAATGCCGATCCTTTCGTACAGCCTTTTCAGGATTCTTTCCTCGATCGTGTCCTTGACCCAGAAATGGTAGATGGCAATGAAATCCGATTCCTGACCGATTCGGTCCAGTCGGCCGATCCGCTGCTCCACGTCCATCGGGTTCCAGGGAAGGTCGTAGTTGAAGAGGATGTGGCAGAACTGGAAGTCCAGGCCTTCCGACCCGACCTTGGAAGACAGGAGGATCTCGACCTCCGGGTTTTCCCGGAAGGCGGCGATCTTCTCCGCCCGTTCTTCCCCGGTCACGTCGCCGGAGATCAGGACACTGCGAATGCCGTCCGCGTTAAGCCGGCGCTGGAGGTAGGAAAGAGTTCCCTTGAAGAAGGCAAAAACCAGGATCTTCGGGTGCATCTCTTTTTGCCGGATGCTCATGACGGACTTTTTGAAGGCTTCGTATTTCGAGTCCCGGGCATTTTGGGGCCAGATCTTCAGCAGATCCGCGAGTCTTTGCCTAGCCACGTTTAAGGTTGGGAACTCTTCGTCCCCGTTTCCGTTCCCCCCCTCGAGCAACGGGGCCAGGTCTTCTAAGCCTTCACCATCCTCGACCAGGAATTCGCCTTCCTCCCGCATTTTTTGCCGATAGTGTTCGACCATTGCCGGAATGGACGAAGCCATGCGGCGTTGCGGCGTATTCAGGATCCATTTTTCTATGTACGCGGTCTGCCCGCGGCTGGCACAAAGGGCTCGAACGTAGTCCGTCACCGCCTCGTAAAAGGCCTTTTCGTACTCCGTAAATTCCACGAGAACCGGGTGGGCCTGCCTCCTGGTGAAGTTCTCGTGGACTTCACGGCGCCGCGTCCGGGTATAGATGTGGCTGATCAGGTTCAGCGAGGAAAAAGCCCGGAGGGCCTCGATCTGGGCATTGTTGCGTTCCTTTTCCGGAGCTTTTGCTTCGACTGCTTCCTCCAGTACCTTCAGAGCCCCTTGAGCTTCGAGGAAATAGGGATTGCTTCGGATGATGGCGTGTTGTCCTGCGGCTTCCAGGTGTAGATGCGCCGAGGCCAGGTCCGGCGGGATCCGGGAAAGCGCGTTCTGGGCCAAAACGACGTTCTCGTTGACCTGGAACCGGAAGAGGGCGTTGTGAACTTCAGGGAATTCCTGCCGATCCAGGATCTGGAGCAGGTGGAAAAGGTTCTCTATCCCGAGCTGCACCGGCGTTGCCGTCAGCATCACCATCGAGGTCGCCCCTGCGGACAGGACCGTACCCGCCTGCCATTGTTTCTTACCCGGGTTCCGCATGTGATGGGCTTCGTCCACGATAACCATGTCGAAATCCGGCCCGATTTCCTGCAGCCGTTTCAGCACCCTGCTCGACCGGATGGTCTCGAGGGAGACGATCCCGTTGAATTTCACAGACTCTGGAGCAACCTCGTACTGGTCCAGGATTTCCATGAAATCCGTGGCCCTCAGGATTCGAAATTCCTCGTCGAAACGAGCCTTCATCTCCTGTTTCCACTTCATCCGGAGCCCTGAAGGGCAAACGACCAGCACCCGGCTCACGGAAAAACGGGCCCGGAACTCGGTCAGGATCAGCCCGGCTTCGATCGTTTTTCCCAGGCCGACCTCGTCGCAGACCAGCACACGGTATTTCTCGGAATCCAGGAACTTGACCAGGGGCTTGAACTGGTAGGGGTAAAAGCGGGTTCTCGAAGCGTTAAACGCATAGAGGGTATTCCTGATCGGCTGGGTTTTCGACAGGCGCTGCACCGTGACGGTTTTGAGGAGTTCCTCGAAACCGGAAAAAACGCTCGAAATAAAGTCCTCGTAGGCTCCCCTCTCGGGGTTGTAAGGGAGCAGGTCGTCCTCCATGACCGATCTCAACCCATGCGGGTGCGGCCACAAAACCTTGTAGTACTGCACGCCCCCCTCGATAGGAATCACCCTGTGAACCGGGCCGTACCGAGTCGAGTCGTTCCTGTCCTGAACATAATCACCGACCTGGAAACGCGGCATGGTTTCCCCCCGTTCGGCTTATAAGAATCGAGCATTTTTGACTCTTACTGGTCGATCGCCTTCAGCAACGCATCCTTCGCGTCGAGGTAAAACTGGATATCGATTTTCGTCGCCATGTCATCCGACAGGTCGAAGAGCTGACGCCGGCAGGAAACGGGCATCAGAATTGCCGTCGCTCCCTTTTCCACCGCGATCTCGACAAGCGGAACCGGGTTGTAAACGGACTCGATCGACCTGCCGAGGTTCAGTTCCCCGACGATCACGAGCCCCCCGCGGACGCTCTTCTTCAGGAGAGACGTGCACAGCGCGACCAGAGCGGCGACCCCCAGCTTCGCCCCCGATTTGGCCGTGTCGAACTCCCTCAGTTGGACGGTGAATTCGTGCTGTCTCGGGTTTTTGTCGCCAACCAGCTGCACGCCGCGCGAGTAGAGGTTCTGTTCGGCGCAGCCCAGGCTTTCCCTGAAAGCCGAGGGAACCGGCTTGTTCAGGATTTTCACTCCCGATCCCGGCCCTTCGTTGACCTCGATCCGGTAAAGGCCCGGATGTTCTTCGGCTCCTCCGGGGCTGATCGTCCAGACCTGGCCGGGCTCCAAGGGATCGCCGCCGATGCTGTTTTCGCTCTGGAGCTCCGGGGTCGAAACGAATTTTTCCACTCCGTCGGCACCCATGACGTAGCTGAAATGCGTGCTCCGGAACTCAGCAGCCCCGATCCTTTTCTGCTGCTCCTTAACCCTTCTCCGGCTTTCCATGGCGATCCGGACACTCCATTCCAGATCCTCTTCCGGAATGGCCTGGTCTTCTCCTGGATAGAGGAGCTTCAGCAACCCGCTGGCCGTCTTGTTGACCGCGTTGGTGTCCCGTCCGCTCAGGGCTCCCCCGAAAAAGACCCGGTTCTGGAGGTGGTTGACCCGGCTCTGGTTTCTCAGGTGAGTCCAGCACTCCGACAGGAAATCGCTCACTAGCCCGAAATGGTCCGTTTTCAGGGCCTTGTCGATTTTCGGCACGTCCCAGCCGGGAAGATAGGCGTGAATCCGGTCCATGAAGGCCGTGTCGTCGCGCATCTCCGGCGGGAGGGGCCCCAAAAGATGGCCGATCCGTTGCTGGTGTTCCACGTCGACCTCAAAGTTCCCCACCAGGACGAGGCTGCCGTCTGCCCGGATGCTCTCCTTGCCGCGGCTGAATTCCCCGGATTCCATGTATCCCTTCATGATGTTGACGCCGTCTTTCTGGTCGAAGGAGATTCCTGAGATCTCGTCGAAGCAGACGACGTCGTACTGGCAGACAAGTCCTCTCTGCCCTGTGGCGTTGTTCACGAACATCTGGGCGACGGTGGCCTTACCCCCGGAGATCAGATGAGCATAGGGCGAAATCTGCTGGAACAGGTGGCTTTTCCCCGTCCCCCGCGGCCCCAGCTCGACGAGGTTGTAGTTTCGTTCCACGAACGGGACCATGCGGAGCAGAAAGGCGTTCTTCTGGCGCTCTGTCAGGTTGTTCCCTTCGATCCCGATGCTTCGAAGCAGCAGGGTTTTCCATTCTTCCGTGGAAAAGCCCTTGCGCGCCTCGGCCAGGATATCGAGGACATCCCGCTTCGAGAGCTGGATCTCCCTCAGACCGTCGATGCCGAACGGACGCCCCTTGTTTTCCTGGGCTATGGCGGCATCGTAGCTCAGGGTCACCTCGGCATAGAAGCCGCCCGTGAGCATCCTCTCGTGCTGGCCGACCAGTTCCGGGCTGATTCGCGCGTCCGTGATCCGCAGGCTGGGCAGCGTCGCGACGTAGGAATCCGTCTTCGCGTCCAGGCGGGCGGTGATCAGGTCGATGATCTTGACCTCGCCGTTTTCCCTGGCCCTGGCCTTGAAGAGTTCTTCCTCCCCCGCCTTGACCGTTCGGGACTTGAGCTGCCGCTGCACGATCTCGAGCCCTTCGTCGATCTCGTCCTCATTCGTGCTGGCACAGTATCGCCCGAGCATGAACTCGACCACGTAGGTCGGCACCGGGAATTGGCGGCTAAAGGTCCTGACCAGGTCCTTGCGGACCAGGTACCCTTCGAGCGACGAGGCCGCTTTCCTGTCGATCACGTCCATTTCAACCATTTTTCCCGCCCCCGATCACCGTGGAAATTTGCGCCACGGGCGTGCCTTCCTTGTCGATCAAGACCACCGTTGCATCACGTCCTTCCAGGTCCTCATCCTCGATGAAGACAGAGGCGGCCCCTTTCTCCTTGACCGGTTTGGCCGCGGTTACCAGGCTGGACGAAGGATTTCCCGCCTGGCTTCGCACGTC
>JAAZNU010000164.1 GCA_012798135.1 Veillonellaceae bacterium
CAGTACGAGGACCAGATCCGGAACACCCTCGCCCCCACTGCATATCTGTGGGACCAGGTGAACCAGGTAACGGCCGAGGTGCTAAGCACCATCGACACTCTCGAGAAGTACAAACAGCAGGCTGGGAGCATTGACGCATACCTCGCCAAGTTTCAGGATGTGAACTACTACCGGAGCTCGCCCTGCTTCGGTCCCAACGGTTGTACTGAAGAGCAGATGCAGGCATTGCGCCAGTCGCAAACGGCAGGCTCTCAGGCACAAAAATGGGCCAATGATGCCGCCATAAAGGGTATCGAATTACAGCAAAAGCAGCTCAAGCAGGATGCGGATAACCTGGTCAAATTGCAGGGGTCGGTAGAGAGCGCGGACGGAAGGATGCAGGCTATACAGCTCGCCAACCAGCTCGCGAGCGAACAGGCCGCACAGCTAATGCAGATCCGCAGCCTGCTGCTTGCGCAGCAGGCCGCCGAGGTGGACAGGCTACAGGCCGATGCCAACAAAGACGCCATGGCCAAGGCAGCTCACGAGCAGGCCATTCGAGGGCAGTTCGAAAAAAGCGATCGTATCGTCTGGTAGTGAATCGGCGGTCTGTGCTTTCTCCGTGCGGGTTTGGCGTGCGTTCCCATGCTATCAAGGAGTGATCTATGCAAATGAAAGTCATCTTGTCTCTTGCCGGGATATTTCTTGCTTTCGCCTCATGTTTGGTTCTGACTTCGTGCCAGCAACAGCCAAAAGTTGAAGTCAAAACAATGGAATATTACCTCGCTCACGATGAGGAAAGAGAGGCGGTTTTGCACGATTGTAAAAACAAGGGTGTCAGCGAGACCGCGGAAACACCGGAAGCTCGTAACTGTCGGGCCGCCTTGAATGCCAGACAGCATAAAGCACATGAAGAGGCGATGAGGGGTAAGTTTGAAAAAAGCGACCGTAAAACATGGTGAGAAATACCGATGAAGAGCCTTCCCATCCTCAGACCCATCGTGATTCTCCTGCTGATTACCGCGACCCTACTCTATCCGGTGGTTGTTTCGGCGGAGCTCGGCAATAAGAACGTTTTCGATACCGTTCTGCAGAAATACGAGCAGGCATCAAAATCCTGGTCCTCAAAAATCATTGAACATGCATCTCGATTGTTCTGGACGCTGGTAGTGATCAGCATGGTGTGGACATTCGGAATGATGGCTTTGAGAAGGGCCGATCTCTCGGAGTTTTTCGCGGAATTTATAAGATTCACCGTCTTTACCGGCTTCTTCTGGTGGCTCTTGACTAACGGTCCGAGCTTTGCGGACAGCATTATCCAGTCTCTTCGGCAAATCGGCGGTGAGGCGACCGGCCTGGGGAAGGATTTCAACATATCCAGTATTGTCGATATGGGCTTTAACATCTTCTTCAAGGCCCTCGACAACACGTCGTTCTGGAGCCCTGTCGACAGTTTCATTGGCGTCATTCTCAGCGGAATCATATTGGTTGTTCTTGCCCTGATCGGCGTAAACATGCTCGTTTTGCTGTGCTCCGCCTGGATACTGATGTATGGCGGGGTCTTCTTCCTCGGCTTCGGCGGCTCGCGATGGACGTCGGACATCGCAATCAACTACTACAAAACCGTGCTCGGAGTTGCGGCCAGCCTGCTGGCAATGACGCTTCTCATTGGAATCGGTGCAAGCTTCCTGGATGCATTTTACGCCCAGATGAG
>JAAZNU010000330.1 GCA_012798135.1 Veillonellaceae bacterium
GCCGATACGCGCCGTCTTATCCCCGAATTCCAAATTAAGATACTTTCGGCCGTTGAACTCTTTGATTTCGAGCTTGCGGATTACAAACAGGTCATCGACTTTTTGGCCCGGTTCCAGGTCTTTTACCCACTGATTTTTCAAGCAAAACCCTTTCCGCGATAATCGATTTTCGCGCGATTCGTTACAAGATAATCATACGCGCCGAGTCGGCAAGTGTTTTTTGCTATTATATTACTTTAATAAGGTTTTTGGAGAAACAAAAAAACCGCCTATTAAAAGGCGGTTTTAAATCAGATATGATGAAATATCACTTAATCAAAGTTACGGCTTTAGTAAGCGCAATACTGCCAGCAGACATTCGGCAATAATAAACGCCCGAAGATACATCTGAAGCATCCCAAGTTACAGTATGTTCGCCTGCAGCTTCATAACCATCTGTAAGATTTTTTACAATTTTCCCTTCAATATCAAATATTATTATCGAAACTACTGAAGGTATGGGTAAATAATAGCTGAAGGATGTTTTGCTATTGAAAGGATTTGGATACGCCTTATTTAATGAATATGTATTGGGCAAAGACATACTATCGGATGGAGATATTTTAGGGATTACTGGCCATGGTTTTTCTAATGTTGTTACCTTGATCGAAACGGAATCAGATAAATAAGAATAATTGGAGGCATTGTCGAACGCTCTTACCTTATAATCGGCCCAACTCCAAGGACCTGCGATACCTGGTTTAGGTGTCGAATAAGCAGGGTCAACATAGTAGTTCGTACCAGCCGATACAGTCGCTATTTGTGACCAAGAAGACTCAATATCTCGGACTCGACGAAATATATTATAACCAGTAACGTCCGTTTATGCATTAAGCGTCCATAGGACTTTTGGGTGGTAATCCGCTGAGCTTGTTACTTGTAAACCTACCGGTTTTGCTGGGCACGCATCACCAATTACCGAATAGTACATAGTCTGCCAATCGCCGTTAGGAAATGTACCATAATCGATACTTTGATCTACGCTTTTTACGTCAAATATAAAGGTTTTGAAAGTTGCGCCAGTATTGCTTAGCGTACCGTTCACTAATTCACAATAAGGTATATAGTAATTTGGATTTTCATCTCTTATTCCCGAAAATTGACCTAAACCCCAAGCCATGATAGGCGTATGGTCAAAATGTTTAGGTAAATCATTTGCGAAATTTACTGTCCACCGGTACTCGCTTCTTCTCACTGAATAATCTCCATCCATTAAACCAGACCATCCTGTACAATGAATTTGATACCAACTTGATTGCGATACAAGTGAAGGTTCCGCATTGCTTTGTTGATACGCAAATACCTCATTGGGGAATTTAACCAAGCTGAGGGCCGCTTCTGCGTTAACACTACCCCACCCACTTATGTCATCATATCCATTTTCATAAATATCATCACATGAAGCCTTCATTATATTCTCAAAATCATCCGACATTACGAGATTGGAGTAGTCATGTATTAAAGAAATCGTGGCGGTAACAATCGGCGCAGATAAGGAAGTACCCGAAACCCACGCGTAGGTGTTATTAGGATACGCTTCACATGTATAAATTCCTACAGGTTCTTCGCCCGCACTTCCACCAGGTGCTAAAAAATCCATTCCGGCACCATAACCCGAATAAA
>JAAZNU010000098.1 GCA_012798135.1 Veillonellaceae bacterium
CGCCGCCGTTCGACGACTACAGACGAGTTGCCTGTTGACGCCCTCAACCGTGGTGATCAGGGCCTCGGCTTCCTTGATGATGCCGTAGGGGCTTGGGGCGGACAGGATCTCCTGCATCCGCTTCAGTGCCGGTCCTGCGTTGATGTCGTGTCCCAGTTCTAGGCTGTTCAGCTTGAAGCGGTCGCAGGCCGTGCGGAGCTTGTCCCATGTGGGCCGTTGGTGTTCGTAGAAATGCTCCAGGTCGGTGTACTCGTCCCCGAAATCCAGCAGTTCCTTGCTCCGTTCGTTGAACCGCTCGATCAGCTTGCCACTCTCGTCACAAGCGAGCAGGGCCTTCGTGAGGCTCAGGCCATCGGCGATCTGGTCGGTGCCGGGATAGTTGCCGGTGTCCGCCAGTGTTTTGTAATGGCCCAGGTTGTCCTGCCAGCCCTGCAACTTCTTTTGGAGGAAGGCGAACAGGGCGTCCTCACCATCCGGTCCCATGACGGCGAAAAGCTGCTTCCCCAGGTTCCGGGCCTTCTGGATGGCCGCTGGGTCGGTCGTCTTGCGGCGCAGCACGGTGATCTTCCGCTGCTTGGCCGATTTCGTGACGTTCTCGTACACCCGATCCAACGGAATCGGCGCACCGTCCGTGACCAGTTGGATTTCCTGAAGGATCAGCAGTCGTGCCAGGAGGATGAGGATTTCGTCGGCAGGCCAGCCATACGGTCGCTGGGCGAACCGTTCGATCATGTCGTAGAGGACGATTGGGTGCGTGGCCTTGGTCGCCAGCGTGATGTAGCTGCGGAGTTCCTCGATGGCCTGGGGATTGCCCTCTTCCAACGTCAGGGCTAGGGTCTGCTGGCCGATGTCGTTGCTGCGGAGGATCGCCTGGATTTCCTTCTGGGGATTCTCGTTGAGCTTCTTGATGTAGCTCATTTTCGTGAACGTGTTTGTGATGAGGTAGTCCATCGCCTCATCCAAACACGCCATTGGGGCCGACGCCTTCACCTCCAGCCGCCCCCCGGCCACAAAGTAGCTGGCTTCGACCAGCATCTCCGAGAGCAGCAGCGTCAGCCTCGTGCGCCGTTCCCGGTTTTCTTCGGCCAGATCTCGGTGGATGCGTTTGGTGGACGGCGGCAGGGTGCCGTCGTCCTGGGTACGGAGATACTTGTCGGTTTTCAGCAGCGACCGGATTTCTCGGCCCAGCATGGCGTTGTCGTCCAGCCGGATCAGGACTTGTCCGCCTTCCGCCGAGCTATCGAGGATGCAGCGTTCGTCCTTGTACATCTCGTAGTCGTCAGCCAGCGGCGTGATGATCGAAACGACGAGGTGGCCCTCCGTCTTCCGCCCCACCGGATAGAGGTCGCAAAGCCGGTTGTACGGAAAGTCCATCTGATTTTCGGAGAAGCGGTGCTTCGGCTGCCCCTTAATCACATCGCCGAAGATGATGCCGCCCAGCAGATCGGCTTCCTCGTTGCTGCTGAGTTCGACGTTCTTGATCTCCCGGTTGATGTCCCGCTCTTCGTTGGTCAGGAAGAAGTAATTGTCGCCGTTGCGGCTGATCAGGGTTTCCTTTTCGAGCCGCTGGAGGCTTTCTTCGATCTTCCGGCGCAGGGCCAGCCGGTCGGCGTCGATTTCGTTCAGGCAGAGGGTCACCAAGTTATCGACGTTACCCTTGATCTCATCGACGTAGCGGATGAGGAAGAGGACTTGGAGGAGGTTGATGTCGAACGGCTGTAAACTAGCGTTGTCAGCGGCTTGATCGATGGTCCGCTTGACCGCCGTGTCCAGGAAGCTCTCAATGGACGGATAGAAGTTGTACAGCGGGACCAGGACGTTCACTTCGCAATCGCCCACGAGCTTGCCCGCCGACTGGAAGGCGTCGAGAATCGACCGTTCGCCACGGGAAAGGTGCAGGCCGGTTGCACCAGCCTTGCGGATGGCCTCGAAGATCCGCTGGACGAGTTGGAACTGGTACGGGGCGAACGGGTAGTTCCGCACGAAATCTTCGGCATCACGATAATTCTTGAACGTCATGCCGACGTTCGAGAACGTGAGTTGGTGCTTGAGGATGTCCCCCTTCTCCTGGAACAGGATGCCTAGATCGGCGGCAATCGGGCCATCGGGACCGCCCTTCTTGGCGAGGAGCCGTTCCTGGATCACCTCATCCACGTTGGCACTGGACAGCGACAGGCGGGTCTTGAAGCGGCCTTGGATCTTGGAGAAGTCATGGGCCTTCGTCGCCCGCATTTCGCCCAGAACGGCGTCAATGTCCTCCTGGGACGTGACCACGATCCAGGCCCGACCCTGGCATTGAGTGCCGAGATCCTCGGCGATGGTCTGAAGATTGAGCATCAGGTGGGTGTCGCCGCCGATGAACTGGCCGACCTCATCCACCAGGAAGACGAGCCGGTGATCCGGGCCTTTGCCGTCGAGGTATTCCTTCACCCATTTGCAAAAGTTTTCGACGGTCAGGGAGAAGGTGTCCTCGGCCCCGTCGATCCACTTCTCGGCGGCTTCCTTGCTCTGGCCGGTGGCGGCGCACCAC
>JAAZNU010000207.1 GCA_012798135.1 Veillonellaceae bacterium
AGATCCTGGAACGGAGGTCCGTGATCGATGTCCGCAGGCAGGCAGCCCGCTACGGCTCGTTCTACGTCATCCTCAAGGCGTTGAAGGGAACGGAGGATTGGGAGAAGCTCCGGGGCATGGCCGCCAGGAGCGATATCCTCGCTGCGCTGTCCCTCCGCTATACCACGATGGTCGTCCTCAATCTCCTGGACAGGACGGCTCCCCTGCCAGCATCGAGCGAGGCGGAGAGGAGCCTGAACGGTCTGGTAGCCCTCACCCTGATCGCCTGGCAGCGCCACAGCGATATCAACATGGAGATGCTGGCCCGCGGCGTGGAGGAGTTCGAGTCGTCGGACGTCCGGGGAGAGGCCCTGGGCTCGCTGGAATCGGTATTGAGGGAGCAGCTCTCCGTCGTGGTGGAGCAGATGGAGAGTTACATGGAGATGCTGGAGATGATGAAGAAGATGCTCCCCTCCGGCGATGACGAGACCTTCGTGGAGGAGGTCTTCCAGGCCTACATGCAGAACATCGAGAGCATGGCCCAGCTTCTCCGTCAGAGGAAGGACCTGCAGCGGATAATAGACCTGATGGGCAAGCTGGATGTGGAGTACGGGGCCAAGCAGGAGAAGGCCAAGAGCTTCACCACCACCGAGGCCTACGACCTGGGCCTGTCCAAGGACATCCGCCACGTGCTACCGGTTGAGCTGCTGAAGCTGCAGGACCCCATACTCCGCCTCCTTTTCTTCTCGCAGATGCTGGAAGGGGCGCTCCTGACCTACCAGCTCAAGGGGCAGGACGATCCAGACTATCCGCGGCCAAAGAAGAAGGGGCCGGTGATCGCCCTCATCGACGCCTCCGGTTCCATGTTTGGGGAGCCGGAGATACTGGCCAAGGCGTTCATCCTCATGCTGGCGAAGCGCATGGAGCGGGAAGGCAGGAACATCAAGGTCATACTCTTCGCCGCCTCCGACTGGAAGCTGGAGATAGACCTGGCGGACAAGAAGAAGGTGGCCAAGAACCTCCTGGACCTCATGGTCCGGCATTTCGAGGGGTACACAGACTTCAACTCCGCCATGCGCGTCGGCCTGGATAACGTGAAGGGGAAGGAATGGCACGCGGCTGACGTCATACTTTTCACCGACGGGGAGTCCAACCTGAACAATGAGGGCCTGATCAACGAGTGGAACGACTTCAAGCTGCGCACCAGCTCAAAGATATACACTCTCATCGTCAATAACGATACGGCAGGCGGGCTGGAGCAGGTCTCGGACAAGATCTGGACGCTGCCCATGGGAAAATGGGACGTGGAAGGAAGCCCCTCGGGGCTGATCAAGCTGATCGCCAAAGGCTGATGTGTCCTGAGGCTGGCTCCCAATACCCCGGCCGTTGCATGTCGGCGTCCTCTCCCTGCCCGGCGAAGGCATTGTTAATATGGGACATCGCCATCACCCCTTAGGATGGTAAATACGAGCTACGGATTCGATGTCGGTCCTTCATTCTTCTCGTTCCGTAGCTCCGCCTTTATATTTTGAAGGCCTGCCAGTGTGAACACGGCAGGCCCCCATTTTCCATCCTCGATCTTAGAAGGTGAGATGATATGAGCTATACTGGAAAGGCAGTTCGCTTGGAAAGGATCATGAACCGGAGGACATGGCGCACCGTCATCGTCCCCATGGACCATGGTATGAGCCTGGGGCCCATCAAGGGCCTGGTGAACATGACGGAGACGGTGGACAAGATTGC
>JAAZNU010000096.1 GCA_012798135.1 Veillonellaceae bacterium
AAAAGTTATGCCCCTCCTGTGCCGTTTTCGTGCAAAAACGGCACTTTTGCTGATTTTGGCCTCTCAAGGAATCCGGTGTTTGCAAGCACTCCCAGACCCTCTATTTATGCCCCTCGTTTACCTCGAAATAGATGATCTCCCTCAATGGTCGCTTTACACACTGCACCAACAAGATTTCCTGGACGAAATACACGCTTGAGAGACCTCATCCGTTGCGCCTTTCAAAGAACGGACAATCTTTAGGGAACAATGTGCGAACTCGTGGCTCCAAAGAGAAATGGGCATCCCACACAGCCACCGTTTCTGACCGTATCTCGCATGGAAGTTTATCAAGAGGTGGTAGCACACTAGAATTCCATAGACCTCCAAGGGTAGATTCGTACTCTTTTGATTTCTTGTAGTGCCTACAGTTTTTACACCAAGCAATAGATTTAGCATCTACGCTGTCTTGTGATGGGAAAATCCAATCCAAAGGCAGGGACACGAGTAACATCAATGGTGTTAGCACTATCATGACAAAAGGCATCACAAAAAATGCGCCAAGGACAAAAAATACTGCGGTAGCTATGACTCTAAGAATCGTGCTATCAAAAAGGTGGGTAGACAAGGTGATGCAAAGCCACATAAAACCTGCGGCCACTACCATCTGAAAGGTAAAACCTAACAAGCCGAAAGCCACATGCCTTGCCTTATTTCGTCCCTCCTGACAAAGAACATTCTCTAGAATTAGGCGACCGGAACCTGATGCAAGAACTAAGACTAATCCAAGCACTAAGCTGATTGTCGTTTTCACGGATTCCCCCCCCTATTTTAAGAAAAGTCAGTCTCGGTGGTACGAGCATTCTCTGAACTGGAACGCTTTCTGCTTCGACACTCTTGATACAACGAGGTTCAGTGGGACCCACCTTCCCCGATTCCTCCAGGGGGGCAGGGGAGCCCCAAGTCCGCTTTTGCGTCCGTCCTTTTAGCCTCCGAAGGATACGCACAACATTTTTCCATTCTCTGTTTTTATTGAATATCGATTAAGTTTCGAGCGCCCGTGTATGTGCCGGGGAATGGCCCCGGTATAATGCCCAGGCTAGTGATAGCAAGGCATAGCCACTACAAGGGGGAGGGGCTTGGCCACGGGAAAACATGCCCTTTCCCTACACTTCGGTTGCACTTAAAACCGCACAGATTCAAGATTCGGCTACGAGAAACCCCTAGGCATGCATACCCTTATGGGGTATACCTGCCAATGGGGGTGGGGGGGTGTCAAAGACTGCCCTTCGCAAAATTTCCGGCCTAAAAGGAGTCCTCATCAGCCTTTGCGCCTCTGGATATAGCAAGCCATCAAGCTGTCTCCCCGCCTGTGAGTACAGAGATATGTAGACATTAAAAAGAGAACCTCCAGGTTGCTAAGAGCGGCTAAGTTTTCAAGCCTTTTGATGAACGCACCAGCTTAGTTCCTGGAATGGATTCGCCCTCATTGATGCTAGAAAGATTGAGATGCATAAGCACAGACAGCATGGTTGATTATCTGGACTGCCAAAAAAGGGGCAAGTGCGCCGCTTGTGTATTTGCAATGCTTGGGCCGGCTTTGGCTGTCATAGAAGGCAACCGAACGGGCATATACCTCTATGGAGTTTTACGCCACGATAAAAAAGGGATCTACCCTTGGGATGTTCTATTTATCATCTGAAGCCATCAATCCGCCACCAAGATCCCCAAAGTTTCTATCCCCTTTTCGTATTTGCTTCTACATTTTCAGGATGCGAAAACTTCATATAGCACTTTAAATGGCGCTAATGCGATCATAGTCCTTGCCATGTAAAATCAAAACTTATTGTGCGTATTTGGAGCGCACTTCCAAGCGGATACCCACAAAAATATTTGAACCCCTATTATTAAAATTTCCCATATCCCGAGGAAGATCTCCACTATGGGTGATCGCAGTAAATAAGCACCTAAAAAAGCAACTCCGTAGCTGATGATTGTTGTACCAGCCCCAAAAACCCACCAAGCCTCCCAAAGAGGGCGATCACCACGCCAAAGAGCTTTGAGCCATGCCATGCTGAAATACCGCATTTTCGGAAAAACCTTTTCTGTTTGGAGTTCAACCGTCATCCTTTAACCTCCCTTCAAAACTAACAAATCAATAGCCCTTTAACATTAGTTTGTCAATCAGGGAATCCCCTAGTTTGGCAATCGGCTCATGAAAAAGTGGGGGGGCGAAAGCCCCCCCTGCCCTCACCGTTTTAGATTCTCCATCGCCACAGGGATTAGCGCCAGGTTCACCATCAGCATGACCCAGGCCAGGAAAAGAATGAAGTCATCTATCATGCTGTTCGCCTCCCTTGAGCACCCCATAAGGGTTCCAGCCCCAACTGCATGGACTTCTTCTCACCGGCCGGCTTCCTCGATGCTTCCGCCACGGCCTGCCGCCGCTTGTACTCCCGGACCGTGTAGCCCCGGACTTCTCCAGGAGAGATGATCTCCCCTTTCTCGTTTCCCCAGACCCCGCAAACTTCGCAGCGCACCAGGCAACCGGGAAGGGTGTCACAGAGCCATTGACGGCACTTGGGGCAGTGATACGGCACGAGTGAAACTTCCGCCGATCTCCGCATCGACCCTCTCCTACCGGCTCCCAATCTCTCTAAGAAGTCTGGATTGGAAGGGATAAGCTTGGGGTGCGTTTTGGTTTTCTATTTCAGACAACCGACCTTGGAGGGGGAGATCGGTGGACGAATCGCTCTCGAATTCAGTAGGTGACTGGATTTGATTCGGTTCAGGCCTCTGTCCGAATCCCCTCTTTAAACAAGGATTAGAGTTTGATGATTCGTACACTATTACGCCATCCCACTGACCCGAATCAACTTCAGTAATACTAAGAGATTTCTCCCCATTCGGACGATTTTCCCACTCTCCCAGACCAGCTTCTTCGAGACTTTCCTTCGAGCCTGGGATCCAATACTGGCGGTTGCGGGTAGCCCCACAGGATTTCAACCTCCCATCCTTCAGCAATCGAGGCAGAAGGGATTTCAGCGATCTTGCGGAAAGAACGCCTTCTGTCCACTTTTCGAGCATGCCTTTGGTGAAGGGCTTGCCGTCCGGGGATCGGTTTTGGATGATGCTCCAAAGACGGCTCAGCTTATCCCCTCCTTGAAGGTCGAAATCCAACTCGATGTGCATCGACACCTGCGGAAAGCCGGACTCACCTTCTTCTCCATCCTCCAGAGTGAAGGCCAGAGGTTCCGCCGCCTTGAACCAGCTTTTCAGCACCCGGAGAGTATGGACTTCTTCGTCACCCCGCATTTGCTTTTCCATCCCGAGCAGATACCCGACCATTCTCTGCAAGACCGAGGCGCCCACGGTATCATGCTGGGTCATAGCCATGCTCGTTTCACTCTTCTTGGGTTTCCTGGCGTGGTGAGTGATCACGAAGGCCATGCGGTATTCCGCTGCTAGCCGGTTGCAGAGCATGAAGATCGGTTTCATTGCGGTATTGTCGTTTTCCTCGGAGAGATGGAAGGCTGACAAGGTATCCAGGATGAGCAGATCGGGAAGGTACCCCCTGATCAGGTCCCGAAGGACTTCTTGCCCTCCTGCCGTCCCAAGATCGAGGCTAAACCCGTTTTCCTCGACT
>JAAZNU010000097.1 GCA_012798135.1 Veillonellaceae bacterium
AACCCTCCCCTCCATCTGACAGCCATTAAAACAATTTCGATAACACCGGTAAATAATGCGCCAACCTCAATTGAGATGATAAGCTACAACCTTCATGAGAGCACTCCTGAAGGCGGATCGTTAATTGGGTCTTTTACGACTACCGATCCAGATAGCAGCAGTTATTCGTATGAATTGGTTGCCGGTGAGGGTGATACGGATAACAGCCAATTTGTTATCTCAAGCGATGTGGAAGAATTGCAAACTGTAGAAGGCATCACTTATCCAGACAGCCAGGTTTACTCGATCCGAGTCAGGACGACGGATGACGGGACGCCGCCGCCGGCGCAAAGTTTTGAACAGGTTATTACATTTACCAATCATATTGCTCCCGGTCTACCTGCAACGATCAGCGGTTTTCCAACAGATAGAGCGATTGATGAAGATACAAATACCGGCGTATTGAGTTATACCATTGCCGACGGCGATACAGATGTTTGCAGCGCTTCAGTGAGTATAACGGCAAAATCGTCCAATCGCACCCTGGTTCCTCTATCGGGAATTACACTGGGCGGGACCTGCGCCAACCGGACCATCCAGGTTACGCCGACTGCAAATCTAAGCGGGACGGCCAGGATTATGATTTATGTGTGGGATGGCCCTATCCCGCCGGCTGAAGGGAATGAAAATACGCACGTCACACGGGCTTCGTTTTTGTTGACTGTCAATTCAGTAAATGATGCACCCACGATTTCGAATATATCCGATAAGGCTACAAACGAAGATGTGGCAACCATACCCATTCCGTTTACAGTTAATGATACGGACACTGATCTCTATGATCCTGGCTTCACTATAACTGGCAGTTCTGCAAACGAAACGCTCGTACCGAATGAGAATATAGTTATCAGCGGGTCGGGCGCAAATCGTTCGGTGGTTATTACTCCGGCTTTGGATCAGAATGGTACAGCCGTCATTACGATAACTGTGAATGACGGGCAGGGCGGAAGCGCCAGTGATACATTCATCCTGAATGTTATTGCGGTCAATGATGCGCCGACGATTACAGATATTGATGACCTGGCAATAAATGGAGACACAAACACGGGCGCTCTGCCGTTCACAATCGATGATGTGGATACGGCTGTTGGCAGCCTTGTGTTGGCGAAGAATTCATCCAACCTCACGCTGGTACCTCTTGCCAATATCGTATTTGGCGGCAGCGATGCAAATCGAACCGTTACGGTTACCCCGGTTGCTGGGCAGTATGGCACGGCAGAAATAACGGTAGAGGTCAGTGACGGGTCTTTAAGTAACTCGATTACTTTTCTACTGACGGTTAACAATCCTCCTGTCGTGGCTACCAATCTTGGCGAAACAGTTCAGGAGGGTGGAACGGTCACCATTGCCAGCGCGAAATTGTCAGCCAGTGATAACGACAACAGTGCAGATCAATTGACATTTACGGTTCAATCCGTTCCGGTAAACGGTGTACTCAAGAAAAGTGGAGCAGAGCTGGGTGTTGGCGGCGCGTTTACCCAGGTGGATATCAATAACTCTTTGATCACCTACCAGCATAACGGGAATGAAACGACATCCGACAGTTTTACATTCAATCTCGATGATCCAGCGGGCGCCGGGCCGGAAAATGTATCTTTTGCAATTACAGTGACGGCGGTTAACGATGCGCCGACGGCAATCAATTTGAGCAATTCGACTGTCAATGAAAATATACCCATTGGAACAAACGTTGGTACGTTAACCACGACTGATGTCGATAATGGAGTGTTTACATACAGTCTGGTTGAAGGCGATGGCGATACCGATAATGCTTCGTTTACCATCAATGGTGATAAACTCCAGACTGCTATCAATCTTGATTACGAGACAAAGAACACGTATTATGTCCGGGTAGAGACGGATGACGGTAACGGCGGCGTCTTTGCAGATTCGTTCGCGATATCCATTGTTGATGTCAACGATCTACCAACGACACGATATAATACCGGTATTACGGTAGGACGTACGTTTGGCATTGTCATTCGCAGTATCAACCTGCAGGCAATGGATCAAGACGATGCCAGCGCTACGTTGACATTTACCGTAACTGATCTTCCGGATTACGGAACATTGAAGAAAAACAATGTCGGGATGTTGGTAGGCGGTACCTTTACAAACGAAGATCTGGCGACCAACAAGATTTATTATCAGCATAACGGCGGAGCCGAAATTGCAGATAGCTTCAGCTTTACAATCAGCGACACACGCGGCGGAGTTTCACCGGTTACCCCATTCAATATCACAATTGGCGATAACCGCTCACCTGAAGTGGTAACCAATACTGGTGTTGTTCTCACTGAACGAGGTCAGTCTATTCCAATTCTAAATACATCACTCAGGGCGACGGATCCAGATCCTGAAGATACTGTGCTGACGTATTACCTGACTACACCACCTGTCAACGGTGATGTGCTGAATGGAGGCGCAGTTCTGACTGTGGATGGCTCCTTTACTCAGGCGGATATTGATAGTGGAAAAGTTGTTTACCAGCATAACGCATCGGTATTTGATCCGAACGATGATTTTACACTCATGTTATCTGATCCACGCGGTGGGATTGTGGTTGGAGTGGTTTTTCAAATCAGAGGGACTGTTGTTACTCTCAGCAGCGATACGCTCGCTTCAGGGTCATTACGGCAGATCATTACGGATGCAAAGCCCGGTGATGAAATCACGTTTGATCCATCTCTGGACAGTGAAACGATTGTTCTGACCGCCGGGCAGATTTTGCTGGATAAAAATCTGACGATAAGCGGGCCGGCGAGTATCAGCGGCAACCATGCCAACCGGGCTTTTGAGATTGCCAATGGATCAACTGTTCAATTGAATGGATTGACATTATTCAACGGACTTGCTGACCAGGGTGGTGTAATTATCAATCACGGAACGACAACAATTTCGGGCAGCACATTGCGCGGAAATAACGCCAACCTGACTGGCGGCGCAATCTATAATGATAGCAACCTGACCTTGGTTCAAACGAGTGTTATTGAAAATGCAGCAGTTGGCAACGGCGGCGGTATCCACAATGCAGGGACGTTGACTATCAGAGGAGCGCTGGTAAGAAATAACACGGCTGGAGAAGCCGGCGGTGGTTTATACAATGAGGGGCCGGCAGCGATCCAGAATGTTACTTTCTATGGAAATACAGCCAACACAGACGGCGGCGGGCTTGCCCAGCTTGCAGAAACGCTGGCGGTTGACAGCAACACTTTCGTTGCCAACAAGGCGGATAATGACAAGAATGGAAGCGGGGAAGGCGGCGGTATATATGGTTCGTCTTCTGCGACAACGAAGATGATCAATTCGCTGCTGGCTGATAATGTTGTTGGAACGGCCAAGAAAGAGGCTGCCGGTTCGATCACTTCGCTTGGATACAACATGGTGAAGAGTCCGGGGATCGGGAGCTTCAACGCAACCGGTGATGTTACCAATAAAGATCCGAAGATCGGTGAAATCACCAGTAAACCGGGCGAGTTAGCGATTGTACCGCTCATTGCCCGCAGTCCGGCGATTGACGCTGGGACCTGCAGAATGGTGAATGGCGGAACGATCACTGTTGACCAGAGAAATTACGCCCGTCCGGTTGGTAGTGATTGCGATATGGGCGCGGCTGAATATGAATCGCTGGGTGAATTCTATTATGATGATCGGGATCCCGAATTCATCTACAACCCGGCCTGGAATCAAACCACAGTTGTTGGAGCATTTTCGGATACTTTGAGTTCAACGCCGAAA
>JAAZNU010000320.1 GCA_012798135.1 Veillonellaceae bacterium
CTTAATGCCCGAGGTGGGCATTTTGTTTTTAATACTACGACATCGTACTCGTACTGCCTGACGAGTTCACTCAGTCTTAATGCCCGAGGTGGGCATTTTGTTTTTAATACTTGCAATGCGCGAGGATATAGCAAAATTCCCAGAGATTGTCTTAATGCCCGAGGTGGGCATTTTGTTTTTAATACTCCAGCATCGTCCCAACGTGTAGATTCACAATACTGTAAGTCTTAATGCCCGAGGTGGGCATTTTGGTTTTAATACTATGATTATGCTTTGCTTGGGACATCTCTTAGTAGGAAGTCTTAATGCCCGAAGTGGGCATTTTGTTTTTCATACTAAGGCGTTTGAAAACTATAAGCTTATTTGAGAGATAGACGTCATAATTGTATTTTGCGATAATTTGACCGATCAAAGAGCAATTAAGGGGGAGATCAACCTGGCTTTAGGTGGGCTGAATTACAACTTATTCTTGAACAACTTGCATGAGCTATGGAATTGAAAACGGTCTGAAAAGGATGGCGGTATTTGGCTTTCAGTAAGTCGTGGAGTATTAATAGGGAACGATGCTTATTAGTAATAAGAAGTACAATATTCATGGCAATCGAATAAGATAGACGAATAATCGTGTTTTAATGGGTCTTCGTGATTGATTAAATTCAAAGGCGATCATATAAAAAACCGTTTATATTCCACATGCAACTTTATCGAGAGTGATTTGTTTTGGATGAATTTGAATGAGCGTCAGATCTAAACGCATTTTGACAATCATTTCTTGATGATTTCTCCTTAATAGATAAATCATTTGGTAATCGTGCGATAGCGTTAGATGTTTGTAATCTATTATCTTGGTCTCTAAGAGAAGAGGCGTCTTCAATCCTAGTAATTGCATTTGCTAAAGGAGGATCTTTTAACTGCCGCTTTTCTAGCGTTATTATTTGCTCCGATGTGTTACCTAAAAGGGAAGAATCTTTTTCACAAATTTCTTTACAACGTTTGGAAAAGCGTTGAGCATTTGCTGTGATTCCTAGTTCATTTTCAACACGATGTATCTCACCCGAACCTTTGTGTATGCTTGCAGGGATAGCTACTGCCTGACCATCTTTTCCAATATGATGATGAACAAGCAATTCATTTTCATATCCCTTATATTGAGGAAAGTTTTTTACAAATTGGGAGTCAACCTTTGGGGACTGATTGTTATTTATTCGGATCATATTTTTTTTACTAAAGTACTCAGGGTGGTTATGAAGTAAGTTCTCGAAATAATACGAACTATTTCTATCCCAGCCTTGCGAGTTAGAACTAGAATGATAATCACCGTTATACCGCATCGAGACCAGTAAATCATCTGGATGATTTAAGGAATAGGGTTTTCCTTCGGAATTCAATCTTTCAGCTTCTAAATCTTGTTGCGAAATCCCGGTGTAAGCATGTATCTTCATCATTCGAAAGCCTCCATTGTGCTAATTACCTCAGCTAATGAATAAGAAAGCAATATTTCTTTCTTTGTATCTGACTCATAACAAAAAGTTTTTAAATCCGAATTATCATAGAATATATGATAACCATCATCATTATAATAGTTAGCACTTCCTATCAAAAAGGTTTTCGAGTGCGGAAATACAGATTGTGCATCAGAATACTGGCGAAATATTGTCCGTAATATTTCTTCTTGTGATGATAATGGTTGAAAGTATAAATAGACACCACCATACTTTCCTGATAAATTTAAGAATAAAAACGTCGTGTAGTATTCTCGCAGTTCTTTACTAATCATAAAACCGACTTTTCCCTCTATTTCGTTCCAAGGTAACGCGATATTTTGAAGCTGAGGTAACCATTCAACTTCCCCTTCTTCATTTGATTTTGACACAAGAAGCTCTTTATTTAAGCCGTTTGTGAAAGTAACTGTTGGTTTAGCTCCGTACGTTTGCTTACTAAAGTTTATTAACTTTTTGAAGTATTCCTCAAAAGCGTTCTTCATATCTTTCATACTGATTCATCCTTTCTTGCATATGCAAAAGACAATTGTTTTTAATACTTCTTGTTGCTGAGAATTTGGTTATTTTGCCGTTATAACAAAGAAATCTTAGCATTGCATCATCAGAATTTAATTTACCCAACTTACTCGCCAATCATATACATTCTTTCCGGTATTTGTAAGTTAGATAATTACGACCGTGTCCATTGATACGATAAAATTTTCACCAAAATCTGCTCAATTTCTACCAGCTTGATTTGAAACATATGTAATCCATTGACTATTGGGTGACCAAGATGGTACTCTTGACCATTTGCCTGAATCCGTGTATGCAAATTTTTTTTACTCTTACCACCTTTATCCATGATCCATATTTCAATACTCTGACTTTCCTCATTCGATTGATATACAATCCAATCGCCAGATGGAGACTAAGCAGGCGCATAATTTTCACTGGAATTTCCTGCTACTAATACTGGAGAATCACCATCTACAGTAGAAATATAAATGAAAGTTCTTTCGCCTTCAAATTCTGCATATTTTTTTTCTTTGTCTACATTTTGTACTCCAAAGTAAAAGACATTGTAACTACTCAGGCATAGAGCTAAATGCACGTAAATATTGTCAAAATCGTAAAACGCAGGCACAATTAGGCGATGGAACCATTCCAGTTACCCAGTGATGAAGAAATCGGCGCGGCCTACGATGAAGGCAAAGCTGCCGTAGTGGCTTTATTTCATCGCACGGTGGGTCAGTTAGCCGCGCGAGTTCAAGCGCTGGAAGATCGGGTTTCCAAGAACAGTCGGAACAGTGGCAAGCCGCCCTCCAGTGATGGATTGGCAAAACCTGCCCCAAAAAGCCTCCGGAAACGGCATGGGAAGAAAAGCGGTGGACAAGCGGGTCATGAAGGCAACACCTTGAAAGCGGTTGCCCATCCCGATCACATCACCGTTCATCCGGTGCAGCAGTGCCAACATTGCCAAGTCTCCTTGGAAGCGGTAACCGTCAGCGGGATTGAAAAACGTCAGGTGTTCGATCTACCTGAGCCACGGATGGAGGTCACCGAATATCAGGCGGAGATCAAGTACTGTCCTTGCTGTGGTGCAAGAGAACCGCGGGTGCTTTCCCTTAGCGGTGACCCAACCCGTCCAGTATGGCCCTGCTGCCCGTGCGCTGGCGGTCTATCTGAATCACTACCAGATGCTGCCCCTGGAGCGGGTGCGTGAGACCTTTGCCGATGTGTTCGACCATTCCCTAGCGGAAGGGACGATCTTCGATGCGGGGCAAGCCGTGGCCGAACGGGTGGCTCCATTCAATGAAGCCATTCAGAAGCACTTGGCCGAGCGAGAAGCCGTGGTGCATTTCGACGAAACTGGCACCCATATCAACGGGAAGCTGCAGTGGTTTCATTCGGCCAGTACCGCGCGGCTCACCGCCTATGCCTGTCACCCCAAACGGGGGCAGGAAGCGACAGATGCCATCGGAATCTTGCCACACTTACACGGGCGGGCCATCCACGACGGGTGGAAATCCTACTTCCGCTATGCGACCCTCCTGCATGGGCTGTGCAATGCCCACCACCTGCGGGAACTGCTCTTCCTGATGGAACGTTACCCTCAGGCGTGGGAACAGGGCTTGCTGGACTTGCTCTTGGAGATTAAGCAGAGCGTTGACCAGGCACGCGATCAACGGACCGAGTTGTCGCCCACTCAGTTGGCTGACTTTGACCAACGATATGATCGTCTCATCGAACAGGGACTGCAAGCCAACCCCTTGCCCGAAGCAGATGCCCAATCTCCGAAGAAACGCGGTCGAACGGCTAAAAGCCCTCCGCGAAACTTGTTTGAGCGGCTGCTCGATCACAAGGACGCTGTGCTAGCGTTTATGTACGATTTTAAGGTACCGTTTGACAACAATCAGGCGGAACGCGATTTGCGCATGATGAAGGTCAAACTAAAAGTATCGGGTGGGTTCCGATCCGATCAGGGTGCGAAGATTTTTTGCGAGGTTCGGGCTTATCTGTCCACTGCGCGGAAAAACGGCCAGCGTATGCTGGCTGTCCTTCGCTTGGCCTTGGATGGAAATCCTTACTGTCCTCGTTTCGTCTCGCTTTCTGCCTGAGTAGTTACGTTTTCTTTTTAATGTTTCTAATTAAATGTAAAAGACCCGATTAGACCATCAATAACTGCCAATAAAAAAAACAGCCCAAAAATAATCAAGAAAATTACACATCCTTTTCTGCAGCTTGGTTTATTAATTGGGGCGTTGGAAGGAAAGATTTGCCACGGACCGAAAATTATTGATCTGATATTTCTATTTGTTTTTACAGGTGCAGGGACCGGCTGTGGGGGAATTCGTACAGGTGTAGGGAACGGCTGTTGCGGAAATCGTACAGGTGTTGAGAACGTCTGTTGAGGAATTGGGGGCGAGATTTTGTTTGTGTATCGTTGATCGGCCGCACACCAGGGGCAGGTGGGCAATCCATTGCGATACTGATGAGCGTTATGGCTCGGGCAGGTCTGTAAGGACTGCTCATACCTGCCCAATGCAGCATGCCACTCCACTGCATTCGGTCTTTGCTTGGGATCCAGCTTTCCAAGCATGAATGCGCGAGTAAACAGATCGGCAATCTCCTCGGGCAAAGTATCTATAGGTGGTACGGCTACTGCTTGCGGCTTATTACCAGGTTTGAAGCAATAGTTATCGTGCTTAATGGCATTGTTACCGACCCCAGGCGAAGCCGTTGAGTCTTGCGCTGTTTCTGCTATCCCGTTGTACGGGGTATAACCGTTCATTAGCAGCTTGAAAATATGAATGGCCAGCGCAAAATTGTCGGTCTGTTGAGTGAAGGTGGGCAGTGGTGCAGTGGCATAAGCATCTTTGGGGTAATTCTCGCACGCTTTCAGTAGTTCAGGTGCCACATAGCCATCCAGGCAAACTATGCAGCGATATGTATTGCCTGTCTTCTGATCCAAAATATGATACGAATCGGTGTCCAGAAAGGCGACTTTTCCTGTAACCAGGTTGACGCCAATATTCAGAGGGTTGAAGTCGCCAAATACATATCCTGCTTTATGCACCTCAGAGATGACTGCACATATATTTTGGGCAACGCAGATCTTTTGACTGATGCTAACGTTCTTATATTTCTGTGGCGGATATTCATACAACTCTTTCAAGGCGACATCAATATTCAGTCTAGGCATAATAAAACCGCAGAATTGCCCAGAAGTCTCATAAAGAACATCTATCGGCCAGGCTACTTGAGCCAATACCGCCTGGCTAGGTGGCCGGTTGACCATGATTTTGAGCTTGCTTTCCAGTTCAGGGGAAACGCGGTCCGAGTGATAGATTTTCGCTACTTGGTTAGGTTGGTTGGAAATATTGTAGATCTCCCCTTCACCTCCATTGCTGAAAGGTTGCCCTTCTAGTTGATATTGTTGTCGATTCAGCCCTTGTACCATACTCATCTGTGTCCCCCTTATTTGCCGGGTTATTATTTTTCTGATTTCGAAATTGTTTTTTTGAGTAATCTATGATCTTTCTATGCAGCCCTATATCCTCTTCTTCTTCCTCAACGATTGGGCTATTTAGTTATCTGTTTCTTCAACTAAAATTTCCTGGGTAGTTGTCGGATTCTTGATTTTCGTATTATCAGAGGTGGCTTGATCGTTGTTTGTCTCATCCGTAAACAAATGAGGATAAGCCTCTCTCTTCCAAGCCTCATTTCTTTTACGCTTTAATTCTGCCCAATCCACTTCTAAATAGTATTCAGGCGGTTGCACTCCTGCTTTTACGGCTGTATTAACTAGAACTGCAATTGTCTTATCATCATTAACCTGCGCATCAGGAATATTGCATATAAACGTCAGGATTCTATCCTGTGTTGCTCCTTCTCCCACTTCATCAATATGTAAGCTATTATTGTCCATTAAGTAACGAGCCAAGGCCACATATATATTTACTTTCTCATCTCGCAAATATATGGGAAAAAAGGTTTCTAACATCCCGTCAGTAGCTAGTAATACACTGGCTACGTTTTCCACCGTTCCAAACTCCCATTTTTCTTTATTGTAAGTAAACGGAAAAACAAACCCATAATCATCACGCTGCTGTTCAGTAATTTTGTTATATAATCCATTCAATTTAAGAACAATTATTCCACTATCCCCGGCGTGACCATAATAAAGGTCATTACTAACCATCACAGCTAATGTTAAGGTTGTCCCATACTGATAAAAATCGTTTTCCTCTTTCGTTGCTTCGTCTTTAATGCTGTTTAGCGCCATTTCAAATGACGATCGAATAACATTAAGAATAGCTTCGCCACTGTCTTTCTTACTGATATTTGAATGGCAATAATTAACAGATGTTTCGGCAGCTATTTTCGAGGCAATATCCGAATACTTTTCACTACCCAATCCATCCGCAACTGCTGCAATTACAATATCATTAGAAATCTTCCCAATTTTGTGCACATCTTGGCATGGAGTATTTGTTTTTATATGGCGAGTACCTTGAGTTGTAATTCCATAAGCATAAATCATTCTAACCTCCGAAAAGCCTTGTATTGTGTTACTTTATTAAGCTTTTTTGAGTCCGCTTTTTCTTTTTTGAAATTGCGGACTCAAAGAGAATTACTCCATCCAACGGGTAGTATCTTTGTCTACAGACTCCGGAAGTGGAATGCCCTTCGGTGTTTCGCTTGGAGCGGACTCTGAAATAGACCGCATACTTTTGTGAATCCAATCGAAGAAACCTGTAAAATCATACCCCTTCAACTTCATCACCTTTTCACCTGAGAGTTGATGAAGCACTTTTGGATCATAACCCTCAACACCGAGTGAGAAAAATTTCAGTTTTCCTTTTTTTTCCATATCATGGATTGTGTTGGCAATCTGATCAACGTTTCCTCCATAGCCATCACTTATCATAATAATCCAGGGTTTGTATGGTTGTGTTCCAGACCGTCGATAGAAGCGCGACCGTTCGTTTACCATCTCAATGGCTTGAGTAATCGCTGGAGCCATTTCTGTACCTCCTCCAGCCGCCAAATTAACCGGCTTCATGAAACCAACTGGCACGAATTCTTGCTCCACACGCGGAAGGTCATTGAAAACCACAATCGCAATATCTAGGAGATCCTGCGTCGCCTTATCCTGGCATACATCTGATTTAAACTTATTTAAGCCTTCATTTAGCTCTCTTATTGGTTCTCCAGCCATGGAACCAGATATATCCAACAAGAGTAAACATGCCATATGTGGTTCATTTGCATTGATTATTGGTGGCACATCATCATTGAAGTACTTTTGCTCTATCATTGTCCTGTCCTCCATATATCCTGTTATTAATTTGGAATCCGCCAAAAAGATTCCATCACAAGTAATGAAAATCATATTCTCCATCAGGTGATAGTTGTATAAGCGAGTTCGCCTGATGCTTTACTAATTATATATACTTCGTTCGTTTGCATCCTGTTAATTGCCTCAGGCTTCACAATATTCTCCCTTTTTGCACTAACACTAGCAGTATTAGTAGATCCTACACCATATAGTCCTGTATAATTTGTGTTTTGGCCGTAAGTAGTACTGATCTCATATTTTTCATACGTACCAATAGCATCAGACCATTTTTGACAGCTAAAAGCTGAAGTATGCCGAAATATCACTATCTTGGATGTTTTCCCAATAAAGGAAAAGAATGAATTTTCATTACCGCCGAATGATGCAAAAACATCATCGGATGACAAAAGAAGATTACATTTGCTTCCACTATTCTTTTCTAGATTTTGTAAAACATCACTTGCCATTATAGGAATATTATCGAGAACGATAAAAACTTTACGCCCTTGTGAAACCAAATATTCGGCCTCATTCAGTATCATGTTAAGTAATAATTTGTTTGTACTGGAAACAATGTCTAATAAAATAATTCTCCTATTTTGCGCTGAATTCCTGATATTAGTTGCCTTGTTCAAGTTGGACTTTTTCGTAAGTATATACCTACTTTGGTTGCCGAATTCTGTAAAGAAGCTATCGATGTTACCTCTCTCAACTTCTCCCTGCATAATTTGGGAAATAATTAACTGAGCTGAATTTCTGTCAATTACGCCTTTCTTTTCGGCCTCATTAACATCATCAATTAAGGTAAGATGAGGGCATGTGATATACATGTTACAGTATGGCTGAATTTTATTTGCCTTAATAAAATTCGTAATTCCTTCGATATAATACTTTCCCTGTCCTTTAATTTCATAACCTTTTGATGTAGACGCTAAAACTAATCGACTGATCTCAGCACTGGATAGACCAAGAAACGGGTCATAAAAAGGATTGTTCGAATTGATAATGCTGACATTGTTTATGCTAAAATAATTAACAATAAGTTTCTCAAGCAGTTGGTTTGAAACATGTAAAATGATTACTGAATAATTCTGAATATATGCAGATCTGACTGCGCCTAATATTGCGCGCGAACGATACATTAAATCGCCACCAGAAACTGCCATATCCGCGAGTTGTTCGGAATCTTCAAAAAAAGCCTCTATTTGACTAGGCATGTAATAGGTAATACCCTGATTTTCGGCGTTCAGCTTATCAATACGTTGAAGCGTCGTCTTTGTACTATGATTATTAATTATTGAGTTGACAAGTCCAATTACATCCCAAAAACCTGAACCATTTCCCATGTTATTTTCCCCCATTTGTGTAAAGATCAAATTGATATTTAAATGGTTTTTCGAATGGATAACCTATAACTGCCTCGCCAAGTTTCAGTTCTACCAATTCCCAGTCTTCCACTACATTTGCATTTCTTCTTTCCTCGTGTATGGAGTTTGTGATAGTTTTATACTGCTCTAGAACAACATTTTTCCCATAAAGATTAGTTATATATTCGCGAGTATTTACATCATTTGCCTTGAATGCAAATATTGTCGAGAACCCTGCAGCAATATTCTTCCCTCGATATTCATCGTAGATTTCAGTTAATTGATTTATACTCTGCAAGCCGGCAATAACTTTAACACCAAGACTTCTGCCAAAATTGACACCATCCTCAATATGCTGTAAATAAGGCAGTAATTTAAATTCATCACAAATTAAAAAAACATTTCCTTCATGATTACTCCTTCCTAAAGCTTCTTTCAAGGCCAAGTCAAACAATAAGCTATACATGGGCGCAAGTATATTACCAAGTGATAGATCGTATTCAATATATAGAACACGTCCGCCTTTTTCCTTAACAAAGTCCCTGATCGAGAATAAGCCTCTATCGGCAAAAATGCCAGTAAACAACTTTCTAAATGTGCCTAATAGTTCTGCATACACGCCTAAGGCCTGACCTCCTGTTCCATCTCCTATATAACTCAACACAGAGGATAATGACGGCTGCGTTTCAATTGCCCTCTTTATATCCATAATAGTTGATTCATCGAAAGATCTTTTAAGCTCTGAATTGTAAAAAAAATCCTTTATATAATTCGGATCTTGCTTCCCGTTTTTTAACATACACATTACAACTGAAGTAAATAAATCTCTTGCCGCATTGGGGAAAAATGGGTCCTTGCTTTTTTCAATTGACTCGCGAAAAATTGACCAGGAAATTTCTTGGGCGTTTTGTTCGATTCGCTCGTCATCCCACCCATCTGCAACAATTTCTTTGAAAATATTCCATTTACTTGAACGTGCAACGTAACAAAAAGAGTTCCCAATGAGCAAATCATCACCCTTGCCGAATAGATTTAAAAAATCCCCTTTTGTATCAAAAATGATCATCACATCTTTAATGGATATTTTTTTCTTAAGTTGTGATACGATATGATAGAAAACATTGGATTTTCCACAACCTGTACCCCCGATCAACAAAAGATGTTTGCTCAAGATATCTTCATCTAGGGTTATTCCTGAATTTTGAGCTTTATACTTACCGGGAATTGAAATAAGAGGATTGGGAACACCATGTACAGGATTTTGATCGAGAATGGAACTGTGTAAAGGTGTGTAATTAATATCCAATGTAATTCCTCCTCCATTATTCGATAATTTGGTAATTAAGACCGCCAATGTTGATTCGTTAAATTGTTTTTTGTTGGGCTCAATTCATAATACTGGAAAAACAATCTGATAGAATTCAATAACGTTATAATATCATGAAGATAGTTGTTATCGTTTTGCTTAATTTCAGTTCTTTTTGCTTTTGGAGATTCTTCAAGGAATTCTTTTTCATCCTCAATATCAGCAAGTAATAAACAAATAATTGCATTTGCTTGTTCAGAATTAATTAACGATCTGTCTACTTCAATTTTTGCCAGAGTATCACTAACTATGGATCTACTTATAGGGGATAGCTTTTGAATAACCCGCTGATAACATTCTATTATTAACCGCCATTCATCCTCTTTAATTTCATATTTCATAAAAGTTCCTATAACCTCCCTTTTTCAAAGATCAATAACGAAAGTATTTCTTCGTTACAGGGAATAGAGTCTAGATATACGTAGCAATTCAAAATATTGACCTGTCTTTCGAATAAAAATTGAAAACTATTTTATTGTGTTAAATCGGTGCTGCGTGCAAAAAAAACCGACATCAAATAATCCTTTCCTCATTTCGAATCGTCAGATCACTATTCAACCTTGGAGCAGTTTTTCCGTAATTTGTAGATTAGAGGAAATTGCTATCTCGGTTCTTTGTGAAAATTCAATCATACAAAAGGGAATTTTTTTATTTTTCTTTTTGCAAAGCAAGTTTATAGAATGTTCTGTCATTGTTATCAACATAGAACAATCATATTCTGCTTACAATCACATGTCAATATTCTATGCTTGAGAAGAGATGACTTGCTGCTTTCTATCAGCAATAAAGATGATGAATGTCCTTTTTAGTTTCCGGAAAATCGTTCAATTCATCTCATTTAATTGCAGAAATCCTGCATCAGCGAAAGGTTGCAGAGATTCAAATATTCAGAGGTTTAAGGTTGCATGCATTACCATAAAAACATCTTTTTCCTTCTCTCTGACAGGGAGAAGGAAAAAGATGAGGGTTGTATGGATATGACAGTTTGTCTTGTTGCGATGAAGACCGGCCGGTCGCCCTTACTTTGTTCGAAACGATCTATTTCATTTTGATAAAAATGGAACCGGTACGCCGCATGTAGTCCTTGTATTTATTGCCGAAGGTATCGAGCATCATTTTTTCTTCCCCCTTCACACGCAGCCGATAAAACGGGATAAACAGCAGCAAACCCAGCGGTCCTGCCAGCCAATTCTGCAGCAGCAGAATCTGCGCCAGACACCACACCCACTGACTGGCATACATCGGATGGCGGATATAGCGGTAAATGCCGGTGGTAACCATTGTATGTCCTTGATATATCTCCTGATAAGGAGTCCAGTTCTTTTTCAGATCGACATGAGCGCGCCCGAATATGATCACAGCACACACCAACAGATATATACCCACACCCCCCATCCAGCCAGGCAGATGATAGTCGGCAAAATCCAGCCAATCGGTTACGGAATAGATCACCGGCAGATATAGCATTCCTAACGCCAGGGACTGGAGCAATATCTTCTCCTGCAATGTACTGCGTTTTTCCACCTTAGGTGTTTTCCGCCAATTTTTCCGTAACGGCCAGCGGATAATCATCTCGATCAGCATTCCCGCCCAATAGACAATTTTCAATAATCCCATAACAATTTTCCTTTATATTCATTTACCGATTTTTAACAGTAATTCGAAATATGAAAAAAAATTCTTGATTGATTCGAAGAGTTTCTCTCATTATCGAAAGGCTAACCAAAATCTCCGATCATCGGTTTGCTGATCAGATTAGGCATTGGTATTGAAAGTATCCAACAATGCCCGATACATCGATTCAACCGGCGCTTCCAATCCCGTCCAAAGTGTAAAACCGATCGCGCCCTGATAAACCAGCATGCCCAGACCGCTGATAATTTTTGCGCCATGTTTTTCAGCTTCCGTCAAAAAGAGTGTATTCGATGTCGGAATGACATCACAAACCACCATGCCTTCACGCAGTGAATCGTATTCGATTTCCGGTTTTTGATCGACGTTGGGATACAATCCGATGGAAGTTGCGTTGATCAGAATGTCAGTATCCTGTGGAATTTTATAGGCATCCACCCATGGAATATAGTCCGCCTGTACCGGCGTTTTCTCGTTCAGCAGCCCGCAGAGCGCCTTGCCGCGATCTTCGGATCGGTTGACGATGCTGATCTGCCTGGCGCCTGCCAAAGCAAGTTCTACTGTGATGGCACGCGCAGCGCCACCCGCGCCGAGAATGACAACGCTGGTTCCCTTTGGATCCACGTGCGCATCCTGCACCAACGCTCTCATGAAGCCCTTTCCATCGGTATTTTCCCCGATCAGCAGATCATCCTTGCGGACAACCGTGTTAACCGCTCCCATCAGTGCTGCATCCGGTTTTACCACATCCAGATATTTCAGAACTTCGACCTTATGCGGAATGGTCAAATTTATTCCACGCATCTGAAATGCTCGCAAGCCTTGCATCGCTGCGCCTAAATCCTCCGGCAACACTTCAATCGTCAAATAGCGCCAATTCAAATTCAGTGCCTGAAAAGCTGCTTCCTGCATAACAACTGTCGGATTTTCGGCAACCGGATGTCCGAAAACACCGACCAGTTCCGCTTTGTAATTTGGATTTACCATTGTGAATTTCTCCTTCGATGTTTCCCATTCGAATTCTTTATTATTATCATCAAATAACATTCCATTTTTGCTACACACCACAATCAATTATTATAAATTTCATTAATGCTAC
>JAAZNU010000177.1 GCA_012798135.1 Veillonellaceae bacterium
GAATTTTAATTCCGTGATTTACCAGACGCGATTTCTGTTTATTACTCAATTTATTTTCCACAATGATTGCCTCAAAGTGATAGGTAAGATATTAATTCAATTCGTTCACTATAATCACTTGTCTTGAAACGGTACCTCTAATTTCTCAATCGGGTGTATTGTATTGAGCCCGAATGAAAAAGAGTTGCCGTCCGTGGGCGTAAGACTAAGCACGGAGTCGTTGACCAAGAAGCGCGTGACCGCCGGGAAGCTGACCAATACCGGGGAGACCTTCATCCCAAAGACCCTCGATACTCGGGTAAGTCAGAAGAACGGTGAGTTCTTTGTGCTCGCCGGGGACATGGAGGATGGGCGTCCGATAGAGGTCGTGTTCTCCTCGGAGAAACTGCACCGGCTCTTGACCGTCCATTGGGATTTGCTGGTGGGTAAGCAAATCACCCTGAGCGGCCGGGGCAGCGGGTATGATCGGGAATACGTCATCGAACTGGTGGGCTGAGACCCTCCAACCTTTTCCCAATACCATGGCGGCCAAGAAGTTTAGTGAAAATTATGCCACATTTGAGGAGTGGCAACAGAACGCCTGTGACACGGCCTACAAGAGGAAGATCGAGCGGTTGCATGGGCTGCATCCCACTGCTACATTGTCGCAGCTTGACAGGCACCCAAGAAAGAAGCAGAAGCCTCTAGGAGAAGTGAAAAAAAGTATTCCTGCCAAAATGAAATGGAGCGCCCTGACCCCGAAGGAACGAAACCTGCGATCGAAAGCTCGTAAAGTTTTGTTCGAAGTCAAATCGGGAAAATCCCTTGAGGCGGCTTCCGCTGAACATCATATTAAACCAGAGACGGTGAGGCGGCATATCGATGGATTTGTAAAGGAATCCGGTCGGTGGCGAGTGAAGCGGATCGTGAAGAACGAGATGTCAATGCGGATATATTCCCGGGGTCGCGAGCAACACATACTGGTCCCGGATGTCCGGCAGGCCTCGATTATCGGACGATACAACAATGCCGTCAAGAATTTTCTGCGAACCCACAACGAGTCATTTCTATCGCCATTCGAGGGAATGGCAATCAAGGATTCTCGGGGTGTAGCGCATCGCCTGGAAACCGACCTGAAGGCTCTTTACATGTTATGGGAACGAAAGCCGGAGGAACAGCAACGGCCGATATACGATGATCTGGGTTGAGCATATGGATGATGATTACACATTGAATCGGCTGAACCGGAAAAGGGAGCTGGCCTTAGAAGAGCAGCTTATCTTGACCGGGGGATACTGCGTTCTCTGTGGCTATCATCTCGACCCTCAGAACATTGAAATGCATCATGTCGCGGGAAGAAAACATGATGATTTTTTGATGCCAGTATGTCATAATTGCCATCGGACCCTTTCGAGAGCGCAATCTAGCTGGCCGAAGGAGTGGTTATCGTCCAACCAGCCTCCTGAGATGGTCATGGCCTTAATATTGAGGGGGCATTCGGATATTGATAAACTTAAGTCCCTTCAACTTCGGGAGATATCTAATTTTTTTATTGAAAAATGTCGGCGGGAGGGCGTTTAATGGAGGAGCGAGACATCGCGACTCGCTGTTATACAATCCCCTTAGAAAAAAAGAGTGGGAGCCCTTACATCCCAGATAAATCACACCCGACATTTGACCGATACTTATGTTTTGATACGGAAACAACCACCGACCCCAGGCAATCCTTAAAATTTGGATCGGCAAAACTGGTAATTCAAGGGAGGGTCGTCTTCACCTGGCTGTTTTATGATGAGCGAAATATTGTAGATAAAGAAATTGCGATACTAGAATCGTTTGAAAATTGCATTTTGTTGAAGGTTAGGGATTTTGTTGAACGAGTGTTTCTACCAGAAATATATGATAATAAAACCCCGCTAGTAGGATTCAATCTACCATTCGATCTCTCAAGAATGGCAATTAGAGTTGGGTATGCAAGAAAAAGTAGTAGGGGCGGTTTCTCATTCACTCTGTCTCCAAATTATCCTCATCTATTAATTAGGCACATAAACAGCCACTATTCTCAAATAAAATTTATGAAAGGTCGTCCAGATAAGAAGAACTATTTTGGTTATGACCTGGGGTCAAATGATTTCCCTGGTCATTTTGTTGATTTACGCACCCTCTCATTTGCCCTGACCAATCAATCATATTCATTGAACAGAGCGTGCAAACGATTCGGTGTTCCGTATGGAAAATTGGAGGTGGAACAGCATGGGAAAATAACTCCTGAGTATGTGAAATACAATATAAATGATGTTGAAATCACTCACCTACTTTTCCAACAACTGTTGGCAGAAGTTCAGCGGTATTCGCTGGACGTTGATATCACCAGATTGGTGTCCCCGGCCTCGGTGGGCAAGGCCTACCTGAATGCCATGGGCGTTATCCCCTTTTTGGAAAAGAATCCCGAGTATCCACCAGAGCTGCTGGGGAAGATCATGGCCTCTTACTTTGGCGGGCGCTCGGAGGTCCGCATCAGGCTCGATCCTCGAAGTATCCGATTGTTGGATTTCCTAAGCATGTACCCTACCATGTGTGGAATTCTTGGCATATGGAAATTAATCATCTCGGAGCGGATCGATTATGTGGATGTCACCGATGAAGTGAAACAGCTTATCCAAGACATCGAGTTAGACGATCTTCGTGATAAGGAGGCGTGGAAGAAGTTCAATGTCATCTGTGAGGTTGTTCCGAATGAAGACGTCTTTATCGTGCGCAGCGATTTCAATGGTGTTAATTACAATCTTGCTACCGCCTATTTAACAGCGGATAAGGCTCTGACCTACACACTAGCCGATGTTATTTCCTCCAAGTTACTTACTGGAAAGATCCCAAACATATTGAAGGCTATCAGATTCGTTCCCGTAGCCATCCAGGATGAATTACACAGTCTGAAAATGGTCGGGGATCATGTTATAGATCCCAAGAAGGATGATTTTTTCATTGCGTTGGCTACCTACCGACAATTCTGCAAAGAACAAATCAAGGCCGCCGTTCGAAAGGGTGATGCGGATGAGGCCGAGCGGTACGAATCTATCCAGAATGCAGTAAAAATCATACTCAACTCCACCAGCTACGGCATATTTGTTCAAAAAAACGTTCATGCCGGGGAGGGGGACGTGATGGTTTTCAGCTCAAACGACCCCTTTGAATCTCACCAATCGGTCATCGAGAAGCCAGGTCCTTTCTTCAATCCTATCATTGGTACGATGGTTACTTCGGCAGCACGATTAGTACTGGCGATTACTGAGTCGCTCTTACTTAGGCGAGGTGCGGTATACGCCTTCTGTGATACTGACAGCATGGCGGTACCACCCGATAATGTGGAAGAGATCCAATCTTTCTTCCAAGGACTCAATCCATACCCATTTCAGGCTGAGCTGTTCAAAGTGGAGAAATATAATTTTGATGAACAGGGCAATCTGGTCGATCTAAAATTTTTAGGTATATCAGCCAAACGATACGTTCTGTATTACGAAAAAGACGGTCGATTCATCATTCAAAAGGCCTCTTATCACGGACTGGGGCACATCAAGAATCCTTTCAAGAATGTCGATGACAACGAATGGATTGATGAGATTTGGATGGATTTTCTACTGCAATATCATCATAAAATTTCAGAGGAAGCGCTGAACTTAAAATATTCCGACTCTTACTCCATATCTCCTTTCACTGTCACAACTCCCAGGTTGTTGCAACGATTGAATGCCCTGAACACCAGTTCGGATTACAATGATCAAATAAAACCGTTCAATTTCTGCATAGTGGGGGTAGCCAATAAAAGAAATGATCGATCCGACCAGGTCGTGAAGCCCTTAGCTCCATTCACGAAAAATCCTCAAGAAGCAGTGCATAGGCCGTTCGTCGATTACACCACGGGGAAGGTGCTCCAAGGTCCAGAATATTGGAAGCCTATTGAAGACGTGCTGTTTCGGTACATCACACATCCAGAATCAAAATTCAAGGGAGAGGTGGGTGAGCTGAGCAGGAGGCATATCCGGGTGAAATCGGTTTTTTGCATCGGCAAAGAATCGAATAACCTGGAGCAGTCCAGGTATTTCGGTATCAGTAATGATGACTTGATCACCTATGGTGTAAATGCCTCGGATAATGTGGATAGGGAAGTGGAGACGTTTCTGATGTTGCTAAGCCATAAGGATGCCGAACGCTTCCAAATAGAACCACGGATGCTGGCTCGCTGGAGAAAGGCAATCCGACAGGGTAAGCACACCAAATTTCAGACCCGGTCCAAGGATAGAATATTACGGGCTATGAACAACAGAACTCTGTAATAATTAGGCGAACACTCCTCCTTTCAATTTTTTCAATTTAAAGGCAATCAAGGCGAAATGTCCGAAGGCCAGTAGTCCCACAATAATCATCGCTAACATGAATAACCAGAGCAAAGAATTTGCTTCAGGTTCAACAGCCAATTGCGTGGAGCTGAACCACATGAAGAAAAGCGCTGACAACATTTCAACTCCAGGCCTTTTCAATTCCGTAATAA
>JAAZNU010000094.1 GCA_012798135.1 Veillonellaceae bacterium
ATCCACCTGGATTGTCAGAATTTCACCGCTTACCTGCATAGTCACGTTCTTCGCGTTCCCCGCTATCATCCCGATTGCCTCCTTTATGAAGTCTTTTCTGTTCCCTTCGCGTGTATCCCCGGACTTCTCCAGGTTGGACAACTTTACCGCCTTCGGTCCCCCATACCCCGCATTTCTCGCACCTCACAAGGGAGCCTTGGAGAGTTTCGCATAACCATTGACCGCAGACCGGACAATGATAGGAGACAAGAACCGGGTTAGCCGCACCTTTCTGGCAATTTGACCTCTTCATTGCACAGCCCACCACCCTATATAAACACCATAAACAACATAGACAGAGAACCATAAAACCCTGCAATTACTAGCTTCAAAGCTGTTTATGCTCCTAAGGACTTTCATAAACAGCCATAAACCATTTACCCTGTTTATCCTGTCTATGGTGTTTATTCGGTTTACGCTGTTTATGGTGTTTAGGCATTTAATCTCTTTCATGGCTCCCAGACCCCGCATAGCAGTAAGTTCCGCCTAGATTCAAGATTTGTCCTTTATCAGCCATTTTTGAGAGAATGTTTCGTATGGTTGAATTGTTTTTTCTCTCTAGCCCTTCCGCAATTTTCTTTGGCGAAAGCGGCACAAGGGACGACTTGAGCAGACTTAGGATTTCTTGCCGCCCCTCAGTAATCCTTACTTCATCCGCGTTACCTTCTAATTTCCAACCGAGGTCATCGAACCGCAGGGCTAGGGTGTGCTCTTCAACATCCCGTCCAGTTATGAACAGGTCGGCTTTCCCTTGCCCCTTTGCCCTTTTCAAGACAAGAATGGTGTCCGCTGCCCCAGAAAGTCCCATAGTTCCCGAAACCGCTTCAAGGGGGTCTATCGTTTCTCCCTTCCTTGTGTGATGTAATACCAGGATTCCGACACCATGCTTGTCCGCAATCGCTTTCAGCCCTCCAGCCGCCTCATAGTCCACTTCATAGGCATTAGAATTCCCCCCTTGCGGTTTCCTAAATTTTTGGAAGGTGTCAATGACCACCAAGCGGGTATCTGGGTGTTCTTCTAGCCAGTTATCTAGAAAAGCGACTCCCCCCTCATGGGCTCTTGGGCATTCGTTTAAAATGTGTAATCGTTCCGGCCATGCTTCTCCTAGGGCGAGGCTTTCAATGCGTTCTTGTAACCGCCGCATCGGGTCCTCAAGGGCAATAAGAAGGACCTCACCGGGAGAAGTTTCGATAGCGGATAAGGCTATCCCCCCTTGTGCAATGCTCAGGCAAACTGACAAGGCAAAGAAACTTTTCCCTGTTTTAGGTGCACCGGCTAGGATTGTCAGCCCTTCTGGAATCAGGCTAGGCACAGCCCACTTTGCCGGCGGGAATACCATTTTTTGAAGCTCTGCCGCCGAAAGGATATTAGGAATCCTATTTTTAGGTAGCAGAGTCGGTTCAGGCTTGTACCGAGAAACACTCTTGGCAATCGCAAGGATTTCCCGTTCTTCGAGTGGCCGAGTGCATTGCTTCTCATTTATCTTCATCAAGGCGGCTTCTATCGCTTCACGACATGCCCCTTGCTTTCTCAATGCTCCTGCTAGTGCAGTTAGCCGATTGTTCCTTTCTCCGTTCGGGATAGGCTCACCCTCACCATACGTTGTGCGGTCTTTCTGCCTTTTCCTGACAATTAGTTCCAGGACCTTTTGAGGTAAGGGTGCCGGTTCCACATCAAAAGGGGATGTCTCCCAGGCATACCGCTCTCCGCTTTTATGCAAAGAGGGCGGGAGTGTGACCTTTGAACCGTCAGCCTTGAGTTCTATTCCAGGTAGAAGGTTCGGGATGCTCTTAAAGGGACTCCCTGGATACTTGAAGTAATAGTGATTCCCGCCCCCGCCTGTTAGGGCTATCGGTGTTCTAAGGGTTTCAAGTTCTTCCGGTGAGAAGAGGGCAGAAAGGGACTCTGCTCCACCGTTTCGTGGGTCCACATCCAGGACTGCCAGGTTTGAACGAGGTCCGGTGAGGACTGAGATATTCATTTCGGGGTATTCCCTTCCCCATCTTTCAAGAACAGCCGGTGCGGTAGACGCTCCGACCGTCCAGGCTTTTATGCGCGGATGTTTCCCTGGGTTTTCACATTCTGGATTCCTACAAGAGCAAGCCCCATCCGGGGAGACTGTGTGGTCTGGGATTATAGGCCAACTCAGAGAAGCGTAACGTTTAGCTTCTTCAATGACTCCGCTCATAGGGAAACCGCCTTTGAAATGAGGCAAATAGTCATGGTAAAATCACCTCAGCATTTGTTAGAAATTTGCAGTACTACCCTCCCGCCGCCTTTCGCCAGAAGGCGGTTTTTTCTATTCCAGGAACC
>JAAZNU010000303.1 GCA_012798135.1 Veillonellaceae bacterium
ATGCGCGCAGCCCTCCTCCTTCACTCGAGGTCATTCGACTCCTTGACGATTCATTCGGTCTCAGCGAGCACCCGGGCCGCCTGCTTGGCGGCGCCGAGGGCGACGTACTCTCCCGGTGCGGGCAATTCGACCTCGGCGTCGAGGAACTGCGAGGCGAGGGCCTGGACGGCCGTCGACTTCGCGCCGCCTCCGACGAGGAGGACCTTCTCGATGGGGGCGCCCTGCGCGCGCATCGCGTCGAGCGCGAAGCGCATGAGGGTGAGGAGGCCCTCGACGGTCGCGCGGGCGACGTGGGCGCGATCGGAGTTCGCCAGGGTCATGCCGCGCAGTTCAGCGGTCGCGTCCGGGAGGTTCGGGGTGCGCTCGCCTTCGAAGTAGGGGACGAGGACGAGGCCGGCGGCGTCCGGAACGGAGAGCGCGGCATCGTCGAACTCGGTGTAGCCGAGTCCCGTCACCTTCATCATCGCGTCGATGATGCGGGAGGCGTTGAGCGTGCAGGCGAGGGGGAGCCAGTTGCCGCTCGCGTCGGAGAAGCCGGTGACGAGACCGGAGGCGTCGGCGATCGAGCTCGTCGACACTGCGGAGACGACGCCGGAGGTGCCGAGGGAGAGGAGGGCCGAACCGGGCTCGAGCCCGACGCCGAGGGCGGCGGCGGCGTTGTCACCGGCTCCGGGGCCGATGACGATCTCGCCCCAACCGCGCGCAGGGTCGCCGTGTCCGACTGCGTCCCAGGGGCCGGCGATGGTCGGGAGGATGATCTTCTCTGCTTCATCCTCGGAGATGCGCAGGGCGGCGGCGAGGATGTCGCGGCGGTAGCTCGGCGTCTCGCGGGCCATGTATCCCGTGCCCGAGGCATCGGAGCGGTCGGTCGCGAGCGCCTCGAGCGAGGGGGCGCCCATGATCCTCCACGCGAGGTAGTCGTGCGGGAGGCAGATCGCCGCGATCCGCGCGACCGTGTCCGCTTCGGCGTCGGCGACCCAGCGGAGCTTCGTCACGGTGAGGGAGGCGACGGGCACGGAGCCGGTCGCGTCGGCCCACCAGGCCGCGCCCTCGGAGTCGGCGTCGTCGCGCCCGTCGGTCCCGCGTTCACGGATGAGGTCGCGGGCAGCCGCCGCCGAACGGGTGTCGTTCCACAAGAGCGCGGGGCGGATGACGGCGCCCGTCTCGTCGAGGAGGACCATGCCGTGCTGCTGGCCGCCCACCGAGAGGGCGGCGACGTCGTCGAGGCCGCCGGCGGCGTCGACGGCTTCGAGGAAGGCGTCCCACCACGCTTCGGGATCGACCTCGGTGCCGTCGGGATGGGCGGCTTTGCCCTCACGGATGATCGAGCCGGTGGCGGGGTCGTAGATGACGACTTTGCAGGACTGGGTCGAGGTGTCGACGCCAGCGACGTAGGGGCGAGTGCTCATGGTGTCCTCCAGAACTTCTTCGTCGGGGATCTCGCGTGGGAGTACGGGGCCGCGCCCGGCGGGGTGACCGCCGGGCGCGGGGGTCGAGTCCAAGGGGCGCTCGGGCTGCGCGGAGCCCGAGCTCCCGCCCGGTCTCAGGCCCGGCCGAGGGTATCGACGATGTAGTTGTTGATCGTCGCCTTGACGGACTCGAGGTGATCGGACTTCACCGCGGCGACGAGGTCGGCCTGCGGGATGTCGAGCGCGTGCTCCTCGAGGGAGGCGAGGGTCGCGGTGCCGTCCTCGACGGTCGCGCCGATGCCGGAGTCGAAGGAGGAGTAGCGCTCGGCGACGAGGTCGGTGATGACGCCCTCGTCATGCATGCGGGCGGCGACGAGGAGGCCCGCGGCGTAGGTGTCCATGCCGACGATGTGGGCCCGGAAGAGGTCCTCGGCGGTGAAGGAGGTGCGGCGCGGCTTCGCGTCGAAGTTGAGGCCGCCGCGGGGGCCGATCGAGCCCTCGGCGATGACCTCGTGCATGACGGCGGTGGTCTCGTAGAGGTCGGAGGGGAATTCGTCGATGTCCCAGCCGATGAGCTTGTCGCCCTGGTTCGCGTCGAGCGAGCCGAGCATGCCGGCGGCGCGGGCGACGCGGATCTCGTGCTGGTAGCTGTGGCCGGCGAGGTTCGCGTGGTTGCCCTCGAGGTTGAGCTTGAAATAGGGGTCGAGCTCGTAGGTCTTGAGGAAGGCGATGGAGGTCGCGGCGTCGAAGTCGTACTGGTGAGCGGTCGGCTCCTTCGGCTTCGGCTCGATGAGGAACTGGGCGTCGAGGCCGATCTCCTTCGCGTAGTCGACGCACATGTGGAAGAAGCGGGCGATGTGGTCCTGCTCGCGCTTGAGGTCGGTGTTCCAGAGGTTCTCGTAGCCCTCGCGGCCGCCCCAGAAGACGTAGTTCTCGGCGCCGAGGCGCTTGGCGATCTCGAGGGAGTGCTTGAGCTGGCCGCCGGCGTAGGCGTAGATCTCGGCGAAGGGCGAGGTCGCGGCGCCCGAGAGGAAGCGGCGGTTGGTGAAGAGGGAGGAGGTGTTCCACAGGAGCTTGACGCCGGTGTCGGCCTGGCGCTCTTCGATGCGGTCGACGACCTTGTCGAGGATCGCATTGGTCTCGCGGAGGGTGTCGCCCTCGGGGGCGATGTCGCGGTCGTGGAAGCAGAAGTAGTCGACGCCGAGGGTCGTGAAGAAGTCGAAGGCGTAGTCGACCTTCGCGAGGGCGAGGTCGAGGGGCTTGGTGTAGGAGCCGTCGAAGGGGCGGATGGCGGTGCCCTCACCGAAGGGGTCGACGAGGCGCTGCTCGAAGGTGTGCCAGTAGGCGACGCCGAAGCGGAGCCATTCCTTCATCGTCTTGCCGGCGACGACGCGGTCGGCGTCGTAGTAGCGGAAGCCGAGCCCCTGTCGGAGCGACTCTGTTCCGACGTAGGGGATCTTCTCGATGTTCCACAGGTTCTCAGACATGGGTGCCTCTCCAAGGAATCGAAGCGTGCGGTTTTGTTACACAACAAAACATAGTGCGAGAAATGGG
>JAAZNU010000154.1 GCA_012798135.1 Veillonellaceae bacterium
CCCAGACCTTGATTGTCTTGAGATCGGGGAACATCTCAGGCACCTCGTTCTCCAGGAAGTAGTGGGTGATCACCCCGTTCCCCCTCTTGAAGGTGCGTGGCTCCACCTCCTCACCTTTTCCGAAACGCATGTCCTCTTCGCCGAAGACGGATACGTAAAGGACGCCTCCTTTCTGCAGGACCCGCTCGATCTCCTCGGACGCCGTGCACATCGATGCCCGGTCCAGATGCCCAAGGACGTGGGACGCTGCGACGTTCGCAAAACTTCGGTCACGGAACGGCAGCGCCGTAACGTCCGCCTGCAGCAAAGGTATCTGGTACTTCCTGGCGCAGGCCTTTAACGCCGGTCTTGAGAAGTCCAGGCCGATTATCTCAGCGCTGGAGGTGAAGGAGGTCAGGTTCTTCCCGTTGCCTATGCCTAGCTCCAGCACCAGGCCGTGCATCGGAAGCTCTTCATCGCTGCTTCCTTTCCAGGGACGAGAGTCCCTTTCGTACAGACGGTCCCAGCTTTCCCTGGTGCTCATTCCCGGCGCAGCTCCAGATGATAGTATTCCGGATCATCGTAACTTTTATCCAGAACGAACCCAGGGAAGTACGAAGACGCTTCTGCCAACGGCACCCTTAGGTGCATCGGAGGTCCTTTCTCGGTCTCTCGTGCCTGCCAGTCGACAAGAGTGATCATTCCTTCCGACCTCAGGACCCGGGAGATCTCCTTCGCCAGGCGCTTCTTGTCCTCCACCTCGTGGAACACGTTGACCATGACCGCCCTGTCCAACGAGGCGTCGGGCAGCGGGATCTCCGGAAGGGTCGCTCTCACCAAACGTATCCGACCTAGTCCGTTGTCCCTCTCTCGCAGGCCGTCTAGCATGTCCTGCTGGAGGTCCAGGGCGATGACGGTCGCTCCCTCGTCAGCTAGCGGGATAGACAGATAACCTACGCCGGCGCCGAGGTCGGCGATGATCTCTCCCACCTTAGGGGCGATTCGTTGAACGATGACCTCCACCGGTTGCCTCTTCCGGCGGTCCTCATTGACCAGGCGATGGCTTTCGGACGCCGGGAACTGGTTGGGATGAAGGTGCTGATGCATGCCTTCTCATTTCCAAGGCAATATTTCAATCATCGTCTTCCTGCGGTGGAGCCTTACGCACCTTCTTCAGCTCCGTGCCGGGGACCTTCTTCAGCTTGCCGTTGTCCAGGGCCCAACGGAAGTTCTCGATCTCCGACTTGGCGATGGTGACCTTGTCTCCCTCTTTATACGTCACCTTGTTCACCCAGTCCTTGAAACCGGCCACGGCCTTGTACACTTCGGCCACCTCTATTCCTTGGGCGAACTTCTGCCGCCCCTTCATCTCCGAATAGGTTCCGTTGAACACCGTGAGCTTCCCGTCCTTCAGCTCCCCGACCTTGGTGCACACCGCGTCCAGCAGATAACGGTCATGGGTGACTATGATGATCGAGCCGGTGTATTCCCTGAGCGCTTCCTCCACCGCCTCCTTGCTCGGAATATCAAGGTAGTTCGACGGCTCATCGAGTATGAGCAGGTTCTTGTGCTGGGCCAGAAGGATCGCTATCGCCAGTCTTGCCCTTTCACCCCCAGAGAGCGTGCTGATGGGGCGCTCGACGTCCTTCCCGGTGAGAAGCAGCCTTGCCAAGATGGCACGGGCCTCCACGGCCTGCTGGCCCAGGGCCTTCTTCATCTGCTGCTCTGCCGTGAGCTCGGGGTCCAGAAGGTCATGCTCCTGGGCGAAGTAGCCGATCTTCACTCCAGGGGAGACGTACAGTTCCCCCAGGTAGGGCAGCTTGGATTGGAGGGCCTTGAGCAGGGTGGTCTTGCCGCTACCGTTCGGTCCGAATATGCCGA
>JAAZNU010000093.1 GCA_012798135.1 Veillonellaceae bacterium
AGCCAATCGGCGCAAAGCAAAGGCGAAAGTTGCTAAGATCAGCCAGGATGTCCAGAACCACAGAGACGAATTCCTGCACCAAGTATCCAGAACACTTGTAGATTCCGCAGACCTAATTGTATTTGAGAACTTGAATATTTCAGGTATGCTCAAGAACCATCACCTAGCGAAGCATATTCAAGACCACGCATGGGGCAAACTAATCCAGTTTACTCAGAGCAAAGCTGCAAAGGCTGGCAAAATGGTAGAACTGGTAGACGCAAGATACACATCTCAAAAATGCTCCCAGTGTGGCATAATGGTTCCTAAGACCCTGGCAGATAGGGTCCATCACTGCCCCAAATGTGGGCTAGAGATGGACAGAGACGTAAATGCCAGCCTAAACATACTCACCCTTGGACTGAGGGGAAGGGCCTACAGAGATACGGCAAAAGCCGATCAGTGAAGTAGGAAGCCCATGACTTTAGTCATGGGAGGAAGTCACGTTTGTTGGTGGGGTCAACCAAGGATGCTTTGAACCGCTCCATCTCCCTCTTTTTCTGTGCCTTGCTCATGTGGTACTCAGTGCCCCGGATGGTCTTGCTGTCGTTGTAGACCTCCCCACATTTCTCACACGCAGCGAACCCGTTCTTGTCGATGCGGACAATGGCACTGCATCGCGTGCACCTGAAATGGCCCTCCTCAACCAAGAACGTCTTCTTGTTCCCAAAGACGTCTACGCCTTCCTTCAGAACCTTGCCAGGTTTCCAGGCCTGACCTACGCGCCCCGTAAAAGAGTGTGCGGGCCTTGCCTTCGGCCAGCCGGCTTTCTTCATGCTACCGCCCTCCAGATCTTGGCATGTACGACGCGTTCCGATTCTACCATCTTCCACCGCTCCAGCCCTCTGATTGAAGGCCACAAAACGTGCTTTGTCGATCCTATACCCTCTGCGATAGTCTCAACCGTTGCACCCTCTGGATGCTGTCGCAGGTACTCCATGATGCAATCTTGCAGATGGCTCAAGCGCTCCACTCCTTCGCATACTGTGCCTTTCGGCTCTTGATATCGCCACTCCGGGCCGCTTTGACCAGAGATCTATCCACTGCTCTATAGCACTGGTCAAGAGCAGAGACGATATCGTCCGTCCGATGCCAGCCTGGATTGGCGGAAAGCCAGGCGATTATCTCCCTCTGCCCCATCAGGCCACCTCCCACAACACCTTATGCCCCTCATGTTTTGCTCGCACCAGCCCGAAACGCTTGAGCCCCATGATAGCATGATGAAGCGTATACACGTTCGCGCATATGCCGTCAGCGATCTCTTTTTCGGTCTTGTCGGGGTTCGATTTCAAAAAATTGAGAATTTGATCTTGCTGGTGACTCATCATTTTTACCTCATCGACAGAAGTCTTTTCTGCAATACCATTATCGTGTCCAATGCCGACACCAATTCTTTTTCAAAGCTATCTTTATCAAGAGTAACGAGCTTCCCATTCCTCATCGCACACGGCCCGTTTTCGGGCCCCTTGAATTCCACAGAACATTCGTTGCTTTCCAGACCATCCAACCTTTTTTCAATGTCCAGGAAACGATAATGTACCCGCTCTTCGAGTTCTTTTATTTCCAT
>JAAZNU010000226.1 GCA_012798135.1 Veillonellaceae bacterium
CTCGACATCCTCGCGGAGCCGCTCTGCGTAGTCGTTCGCGGTCTTGGTGACCGAGGGCTGGGTGTCGAACCAGTAGTGGCCTTGCTCTTCGTAGAAGTAGGTCTAGCGCTGTGCGAGTAGTTCGACGGCGCTGCCGAAGTTCCCGAGTGTGTCACCGGGAACTGCGGTGCCGAGCCAGAGGTACTGCTTGTCGAGCACTTTGCGGGTGCTCTTGATCCTGGGGGCCGCGCCCATGAAGATCGTGCGTGCGATGCGCTGGGTGATGAACCGCTGGCCGAGATTGGGGCGGTCGAGGTCGATCTGCTGCGCGGTCGATCCAGGGCCGTCAATGTCAGAGTCGATGATCGGCTTCCACTGATCTTCGAGGTACTGCGTCAGGTCCGTGTTCACGGTCGTCGCATCCAGCGGCACGTTGCCCGGCAGGATCAGCGGCGAAGCGTCGTTCGATGCCCACAGCTCGTGCACGATCGACGAAACGAGCTTCAACACGCCACGGGTGCGCTGGAACCGCTCCAGCGTCGACCAGTCCTCATATAGGCGGTCCAACAGCTCGGGATGCAGCGGGTACGAGGCGCGGATGCGCTTCTCATACTCGTCGTTCGGCGACGCCGCATCGCGCGGGAACAGCGCAGTGTTGTTGCGGTAGAGGTTCGTGAAGCTGCGTGCCACGGCCGCTATGGTCGTGAGTCCTTCGGCGTTCGGAGCCTGGAACAGTCGGCGGCGGACGATCTCGAACGACTCGTCCTTGCTCGACGGCCGCCACTGGTCCGCGACACGGCGGATCACGTTCTGGAGGCGTTCCAGTGCGAGCTGCCCGTTCGCGCCACCAATCTCGATGTCGCTGCCGCGCCCTTCGTTGCCGGTGTCGGATGCCGGGATCGAGACCACGAGCATCACGCCCGGCACGGAGCGCACGATCTCGGTCAGTGACTGAGCGAAGGTGAACTGCGTCTCGAACGACCCGGACGGCAGTTCCTTGTCGGTGACGAGCTGGCGCGCGTACGCCACCCACTCGTCGATCAGGATCAGCGACGGCGAGTAGCGCACGATCAGTGTGCGCAGCGCCTCGCCGGGGTTGGTGCCGGCGCGATCATCCTCGGCGATCAGGTCGTAGGCTTCACGCCCGCCGAGCTGCCAGGCGAGTTCACCCCAGAGCGTGCGAACCTCGGTGCCGTCGTCCTTGATGATTGGCGAGCCGGCCTTCAGGTAGGTGCCGACGAGCGCGACCCGTCGGACATCGAGCGCGCCGAGGTCGGGGTTGCCGTTCGCGGCGATGAGTTCCTGAAGCTCCTGCGGGAAGTCCTTGACCGGAGTGCCGCTGAACAGGTGATAGAGCGCCAGCATCGAGTGGGTCTTGCCGCCGCCGAAGTTGGTTTGAAGGTTCACCACTGGGCTGGCGCCTGCTTCGCCGTTCAGGCGGCGCAGCGCCCGCGACAGCAGGTCACGCAGCCCCTCGGTGAGATAGGTGCGAGTGAAGAACTCGACCGGATCGCCGTACTCGGGGCTGGTCGCCTGACCGGTGTGCACCAGATGAAGGTCGGCTGCGAACTCCGAGGCGGTGAACGCGCCGCGCGCCACGTCATCGTGGGGCCTGATCACCTCACGCCACGGACGCAGCCCGGAGCCAGGTTCGAGCGACACCTTCGTACGCTTCACCTGCTTGCGGGTCTGGTCCTCGAACACCGTGCGCTGGAGATCGATGCGAAGTTTCCGCACATCCTCGGCAGAATCGACCGCGCCGACCGCGTGCAGCAGACGCTCGATCGTATCGAGCGCACGCGATGCGTCATCGGAGCTGAAGGGCTCGTTATGCGCCCACAGGTTCCGGGTCTCGCGCAGCTCGGATGCGAAGCCCTGCTGGGCACGGGAGAGCACATCTTTGAAGTGGTAGCCCTGCTCGGTGATCGCACGGAGCTGCACCTGAACGTCGTGCTTGGTCAGTGTGCGCAGCGGCCCGCCTCGTCGCTGGGCATCCTCCTTCGCCCAC
>JAAZNU010000178.1 GCA_012798135.1 Veillonellaceae bacterium
GGACGAGCCACATCACGATCGACAACAACATCATCCGCCACGGCGGACGCATCTTCCCTTGCGCCGTTGGAGTCTGGATCGGCCAGAGCGGCGACAACACGGTGACCCACAACGAGATCGCCGACCTCTACTACACGGGCATCTCCGCCGGCTGGACCTGGGGCTACAGCCAGGGACTGGCGAAGCGGAACACGATCGCCTTCAACCACGCCCACCATCTCGGCTGGGGAGTGCTCAGCGATATGGGCGGCATCTACACGCTCGGCCCCTCGGAAGGCAGCGTGGTCCGCGGCAACGTCTTCCATGACATCTATGCCTACTCGTACGGCGGTTGGGGCCTGTATACCGACGAAGGAAGCACCGGCATCCTGTTCGAAAACAACCTCGTCTACAACGTGAAGACGGGCGGCTTCCACCAGCACTACGGCAAGGAGAACGTTGTCCGCAACAATATCCTCGCTTTCAGCAAGCTCCACCAGATTCAGGCCACACGGGTTGAGGAACACCTGTCGTTCACGTTTGAGAACAACATCGTCTACTGGGACGAGGGCCTCCTGCTGGCCGGACCGTGGGATCGGGTGAAGCACGTCAGCCGCAACAACTGTTACTGGCAGGCGAAGGGAGAGCCAGTCGAGTTTGTCGGCCACTCGCTGGCCGAATGGCAGGCCAAGGGGCATGAGGAGGGCTCGATCGTTGCCGACCCGAAACTCGCTGCGCCCAAACAGGGAGACTTTCATGTCGCGCCGGATTCACCGGCGGTGAAGCTCGGTTTCAAGCCGTTCGACTATGCGGAAGCAGGCGTTTATGGCGATGAAGCCTGGGTGAAGAAGGCGAATGAGGTGAGCTATCCGCCGCTGGAGGTTGTGCCCGACCCGCCGCCGCTCACCTTGCTCGACGACTTCGAGGATCAGCAGCCGGGAAAGCCGCCAGCCGGAGCGGAGATCCATGTCGAAGGGAAGGGCGACGCGATCGCCGTCACGGCCGACGCGGCCGCCGGAGGCAAGCAGAGCCTCAAGATCACCGATGCGCCTGGACTCGCCCAGGTCTACAATCCGCACTACGTCTATCGCGACATGGGCTATGAAGCCGGCCGGGTGCGGAATGCCTTCGATCTGCGGTTCGAGCCGGGAGCGATCGTGCAGTTCGAGTGGCGCGACTGGAGCCAGGGCGACTACTATACTGGGCCGCAGTTCGCCATCCGCGGCGGCCGGCTCGAGTTGGGCAAGGGTCGCGGCCTTGAACTGCCGGCCGGCGAGTGGATCCGGTTCGAGATCGCTGCCTCGCTCGACAGTCCGGGCCAGAAAACTTGGGCACTGCGGGTCACCCTCCCTGGGCAGGCTCCGCGCGTGTTTCGCGACCTGCCGTTCGCCCGCAGCGAGTTCAAGAAACTCACCTGGGTTGGTTTCACGAGCCTGGCGACGGAGACTGTTTCCTTCTATCTCGACAACTTCATGCTCGGGCCCTGATGAAGTGAACGCCGATTTTCGCTGCTTCGTGATCGTCGTCTGGCTGGCC
>JAAZNU010000353.1 GCA_012798135.1 Veillonellaceae bacterium
AGCCAAGCTGACTGAGCTCCTGTTCAAACTTGTTGACCTCGCCCTCCGCCCTAGCAACCTCGCGGGCAAACGCCCGGTACTGCTCGTCCGATATCTGGCCGCTTGCGAACTGCCGTTCCACCTGCGCCTGCGCGGCCCAGAGCGTTTCCAGCTTTTCCTTCGCGTTGGCTACCGCCCTGGCAAGCAGTTCCTGCTTCTGCGCGACGAGTTCGGCGTTGCCCGGATTGAGCTTCAGGAGGGAATCCACCTGTTTCAGCTCGCTCTGCAGGCTGCGCGCTTTTTTGTTGACGTCCTCAAGCGCCTTGCCGAGACCCGTCGTATTCGCGCCGATTTCTATCGTTATGCCCTTGATGGTAGCCGCCACATGAATCCCTCCCTTCTATCAATTTACAATGTACAATTTAAAATGAAGGTATCGTCTGTCGGCGATGGTCAAATTAATATAAAAAAAGAAATTGCGGTCAGCAATTTCTACATCCATTGTACATTGTGCATTTTACATTCTACGTTTTTTAAAGCGCCAACAAGTCGATATCCGCCTGTGTAGCTTCTTTTGTTTTGCTTTTGGCTTCTGTCAAAAAGCCCACATACGAAAGCAAGTCCGAAAAGGTCAGTTCGTCCAGTTCGTGAAACGAGAACCCCGCCGACTTGCCCAGGTACAGCGCGTCGCGCCAGTCTACATGCTTTGAATTTCCTTCGGCTTCGCTACGCCCAGCATAAGAAAAAAATTGTCGTTCACCAGATCCATCACGGTTTTGGAAGCCGCAACTGCGTCATATTCCTCCAGTGCGTCGCACCATTCCTCATACGGCAGTATGCTCTTGTTTGCGGCGTACGCGAACGTCCAGAGCATCCTGCGGATGATGGCGGAAAACTCAAAGATGTTTGTCCTTTGCAGCACGTCCAGCGCGTTGGTGTTGTCGACATCCTTGAATTCGCCCTGCAGCTTCTCCATGTCCGCCAGCCTCTTAAGGTCAGCCTGAAAGTCCGGCGCATCCTCGCCGGAAAGGCGAGCGTAGCGGTAGTAGTATATAAAGTTGGCCGATGGTTTCAGCGGTAAATCCTGACCGTTGACCTTGATGACTCTTCGCATTATTCATTCCTCCTCACGGCGTGGGCGCAGCGAACTCATACACCGACGTGTAGAAGCCCGAATACGCCGTTTCGTTTTCCGGCGTCTTTACCAGCACCGCCTTGACCATTCCGTCAAGCTTCCGGGGTACGGCCACAAACGACAGCGTGTCCGTCGTCGGCTCGATCGTGCCTTTGACGGTGTTGGCGTCCACGTTCGGACGGGAGGCAAGACACTCGTAAAAAACGAACCGTCTCGGCTGTAAATCTCCCTGCACCTCGAACATAAGGGCGAACGGCGTTTGAATTGCGTCCATGTGCTCAAACAGCGCGCCGTTGTCGTCCTGGGTAAACCCCAGGCAGTCTTTCAGGAAAGACGCGGGGATGTCCGCGATGGTCATCTCGCCCTCGTAGCCCTGGTTCGCGTCTTTCGTAAAATACGCGATGTCGTCGGCGTAGAACTCCGCACGCTCGCCTTTGGG
>JAAZNU010000143.1 GCA_012798135.1 Veillonellaceae bacterium
CGAACTGCTGCCCGCGCAAACCATCGGCGAGTGGTTCGGCCCGGCGGCCGCCGCCTGGCTCTCGTCGTCCTTTTTCGGTCTGTCGGCGTGGCTCTGGCTGGTCATGGTGGCGATTTACGTCTACTACGTCCTGGCCACGCTGCTGCCCATCGACGCCATCATCGGCCGCTTCTACCCGTTTTTCGCCCTGGCGCTGCTGGTCATGGTGTCCGGGCTCGGGTTCTCGCTACTCACGGGCGGGATCCCGCTGCCCGACTTTACGCTCGAAAACTTGCATCCCAAGCAGTTGCCGGCTTGGCCGCTGATCTTCATCACGGTCAGTTGCGGGGCGGTGAGCGGCTTTCACGCCACCCAGAGTCCCATGATGGCCCGGTGCCTCAAAAACGAGAAGCACATGCGTCTGGTGTTCTACGGAGCGATGATTTCGGAAGGGGTGATCGCGCTCATTTGGGCAGCGGTCGCCCAGGGCTTTTACGGCGGCAGCGTGGGATTCGCGGCGGCTCTCGCCGCCGGCGGTCCCGGGGCCGTAGTCCACGATACCTGCATCGCAACGATGGGTTTGGCCGGGGGGATTCTGGCGGTCCTCGGCGTGGTCGTGCTGCCGATCACCTCCGGCGACACGGCCTTCCGCGTCGGCCGGCTGATTCTGGCCGATTACTTTCGCGTTCCCCAAGCGCGAATCGTCAACCGCTACATCCTGGCCGTTCCGCTGTTTGGGCTTTCTTTCGCTCTGAACTTCGTGAACTTCGACGGGTACTTCGGCTGGGCCAACCAGGCGCTGGCGGCCGTGGCTCTTTGGACCGGGGCCGTGTTTCTCGCCCGCCGCGCAAGCCGTTGGTGGCTCGCCTTCGTTCCCGCCGTTTTCATGACCGTCGTCACCACGAGCTACATCCTGGTCGAGGACGTTGGCTTCGGACTGAACCCACGCTTGGGCACCATCCTCGGCCTCGTTGCCGGCGTCGCGTCTGCCGTGTTCTTCCTGTGGATGCTCCCCAAGCTGGAACCGGAAGAAGACAAGCCGGCGATGACCGGCCAGCCCACCGAAGCGGAACGATCCGGGGAATCGCTGGCCTGCTGAGCTTCAGGTCATCCGTAATGAAACACAGCGGCACAGAGGACACGGAGAAACGTAGGTAGGATACAATCGAGATGTGCGCAGGCGAGTTCCCGGCGGGTCGCGAGTCTTTGCGGAGGTAAAAACGATGTATGGATTCAGCGGGCTTAGCGTCGCCGTATTCCTGTGCGGGTGAGGGGTGTGGCAGATGGTTTGTTCGCAAGCGGCAGAATCCGCGAAGGTATCTGCCTGGACGTCGGCTGCGATGCTGTCGGTGAAGTACTCCGCCACGTAGACTTGCGAGCCGCATACCGCCAGGCCCCGCGGCCCCACTCCGGGCAGCTTCACACGCTGCCGCACGCCGCCGAGAATGCCTGGCACGTTGACGACGTCTTCGCCGCTCCCCAGGGTGCTATAGCCATCCGAGGTTCCATTGAAAAAGGCCGCGTTGGAGAAAGCCACCAAGGGCAGCCCCCGCAGCATCTCCAAGAACTCCGGGGCGTCGATCACGCTCAGTTCGTTCGTCCCCGCATGGGAGACGCAGATCCAGCGGCCGTCCGCTGTGCAGGCGACCCCCCACGGATTGGCCGCCCCCGCCAGGGCATCATCCAGGAGTACGGTGTTCAGCACCTCGCGCCGGCCCGCGTCGATCACCGTCAACGCGTTGGCGTTCATCCAGCCCGAATCGACGCGAATGGTGGGCATGTGATAGCGGGCCAGGAGATGTGCGAGCAAGACGTACTTC
>JAAZNU010000012.1 GCA_012798135.1 Veillonellaceae bacterium
GTTTTATCACATCAGAAACTTACAGGGTACCAAAACCTCAAATGGCTCCATAAATCTCAGATCTGATAAAATCACAAATAATCATAGCAACAAAAATAACCTACAGGGATTTACCGCAGTAGGTATTTTTCAAGATTCTTTTGAAACATCCATTTGGATGTGATTTCGACAGGTGCAGTTAAGCACCGTCTTGTTTTGATAGCGTGCAAGCTTTTGATGTGATAAAAGCAATTTAATGTTACCTCCTTGTGTAAAATTTGTCAACAGTTGTTTTTCCTATTTGTTTTCGCTATTCGGGCAAAAGAATTCATTCATAATCTTCAAAAATTCATCCCCGTCTTTATACGTTACTCTATCAAATATGTATTCCCAGATCTTTTCTACCATCGCCAGTTGTTCTTCATGAGGCATCACTTCCCGCAGTTGCGACTCCAGTAAATCATAATCATCAAAGCCATAAATTGTGTTATTGCGCACGACATGGTAAGAAAAAATATCCGGAATTGCCCGGCAAATCTGCATATCCTTCGTGTACACCATAATATTGTCCAGGGTTGAACAGGCGAGGTGCTTGAACCATGCAGCCCGTTCCTGCTCACTCATCCCGTACTCCGGCAATTCCACCAAGACGATTTTCTTTTTTGTGGTTCGTTGATTTTCCAACAAATGAAGTAAAAACGATTTGCACTGAAACTGGCCCCACTCTTGCGGAAATACTTCTTGCCCGGATTCGCCGATGATACATGTTCTAAAAATCTTGGCCAGATTAAATAAGCTCAGTTCGTCCAGAGAAATCGAAACTCCAAAGCTCCCTAAACTTTGCTGTATTTTTGCAATAATTGTATCGTCGATGATATTTTTGATGTCCGATACTGCAGCATCGTCAATACAACCTGACCCTTCCAACATTTGCCCCAAAATGCTTTTTTTCGTGATCTTCAGTTCTTCGCCGATATTTACGACCGGCGGAATACGATACACAGCGAACTCGCTGCCGGATAACATGTTGCCGTTCAAGACGACCGCCATCCCAGAATCCAGAAATCCGTCCGAAAAACTCTGCTTATTGAAAAAACTCTCCAGCATGTTGAACAGCTCATAGCCGACAAAGTCATCATCGCCGGTAATAACTGTATTCTTTTGAAGATTAAGATGCAGCGCCTTGTTAAATTTATACCCTTTGACGCACAGTTCTCCGTTCATGTCGTCCTCAAAATATTAGCATCTTTTTGCTTGTTATCTTACGGTCCAATGCCTTCTTGCTCCCGACCAAATTCTGAATCGACCGATACTGCTTTTCCGTCACTGTCATAACCATAACAGAACCGTCCGACGGCAAATTCTTCTCCAATTCCTGCAAATGCCAGCACACAGTATCGCGATTTTGCAGGATCTTCGAATATATCGAATACTGCATCATGATATAGCCGTTTTTCAGCAGATACTTGCGAAAATGCGTATATCGCCTGATTTCGGCATCTGAAAGCATGGGCAGATCAAAAAACAATAACACTCTCATCATCCGGTAATCACTCATCATTATCAAACACCATGCAACCTGGCATTTTCAAAGTCAAAGCGTCCCCCGTTTTCATATAACTCACAATCCCGTCCAAGTATATATCCATGGACTGCATGATTGCGTACTTTTTTTCGCCAATCAATACTTTTTTCGATGTGTACTCAACCAACTGCAGCCGTTTTTCCCGAACAAAAAATTGAGAAATCATGTTTTCAAACACCCACCGGTCAATGAGCGGCCGATACACTTCCAGGAAATCATCCACAAGATTAAAATGATTGTACGGATTCCGGTGAAAAATGCCCAACGAAGGAATAAACCCTTTTGCGGCAACACTGCGGGCCATCATGGCGCGCAACAATCCATAGCCGTAATTCAAAGACAGATTTAATGCATCATCCGCCTTCGGATCTCTGATAAAGCCTTTTCCAAACAATGCTCGAAAATACATCTTGGCGGCCAACCCCTCCCGGTTTGACTCATCGCCCGCCAAAACTTCCTCTTGAAACTGTTGGATCTTGTCAAAAGCCACTCTGTCTTTTCCCATTTCCGTCAACACGGCGAGTTGATTGGCAATTTTGGTTTCGATCATACATTTCCACAGCTCATCCCGTCGCTCCTGGGATAGATTCATCTGCAACTCCTGGTTGCGAAATGTGACATAGCTGCCATTCAGGGGATTCAGTACAACTTCCGGAAGGCCGTTCTTCTCGCAAATGATGACGCACACATTGGCCTGACTCAGCTTGCAGAGCAATTGCGTCGTCATATACATTTTATAATTGTTGAAAATGACAGTGTTAATATCGGCGATCGGCACTACATAAGACTCATCCCCGTCTTCGATTTTAAGGTTATTGAGATACAAGGATACCTTATGACTATTTTCGATATAGAGAATTCGCCAGCTCATAAGCGGCTCTCACACGGACACTATTTCTCGAAACGGCTCTTGTTGAACGAGATGTCGGTTTCCCAAAACATCAATATGATATTTTTTGAAGGAACTGATTTTTTTGCCAATCGTGATCATTCTTTTTCCCTGCGTATTACCCGGAGACGGTTTATCGATAAATCTTGTTTCAAGAACATTTTTACTGTCGTTATTCACGCAATTATAAACCCATTCGATCTTTTCCCCGTCTTTTTCATATTCAAACATTTCGCCGGTATGCAATGAAAACAAAAACTGTGCCGATGTTCCCAATTTTTTATCTTGTCGTGCCGCTTCGTATTTCTCCATGACAATTCGATATTCGCCATCTGCAAAACGTACCATATCATAAGGCACAGAAACAAATTTATACCTTCCCTGATCCCAGTAAATATCCGCGCGCAAGCTTTTAATGCTTAAATAGACCGATAGGTTTTTTCCCGCCTGTTTATTGTTGGCCCGATGGTTTCCCAACTCGTTCTCATAATACTTAATATCGCTAACCGCCGGCCCATTGCCGACCCGCGAACATTTCCTTATGGGGCCATGTTCTGAAAAATAGTCGGCAAACGGATTTTTGCTTTCCGGATACGCCTCTACAATTTCGACAAGCTTATCAAAGGTTTTTCGATCATGATGGTACATCAATAAATCTTCCGGGCTTTTCAAAATTCGTTTTTTAAGTATGTCTCCACAGCTGCCCGGACCCGTGCCATAGATATTTTTATATTTGCCGATAATATACGTTTTACCCTCTTTATCGCGAGTCGATTTGATCTGCTGATTATACAGCTCCCGGTTCGGTTTGCGGTCCACTTTGTGCGAATACTTCGGCCGAACCGCATCCACACTTTTAATGAACCTTATATATCGGCCGTTGTCAAAATCTTCTTCCGAATAGATTTCGCCGGTTTCCCGATTGATCCACTTGCCATTTTCCTGAAACCACGCGGTTTTTTCATCCTCCATGTTCACCGGATGCAGAATACTGTCTATATTCCGCATCAAGTCTGTATTAGAAAGGCCCGCAATAATCAACGCGTCCTGTGCGTGATGTGCATATGTTTCATTGCGATCTTTGGCAAGATTTGCTTTTTTGCGGAAAGCATAAGTAAACGCCCCTTTAATAACGGAAACCTTGGTTCCCATTTGATTATCCCGAAAATAATCCTGCAGAAGGTGTAGCACTTCCTTGCACGCGTAGCGAGTATCCACTAGATTCCGATTGATGAATCCCATCAAGTCCTGCTGGGGCTCCCCTTCGTATAGCAGATTTTCTCGCTTCTTTTTGTTTTTTTGGTAAGACCCATTTCTCAAAACCCAGGCTTTATACTCCTCGTAGCTTACTTTGCCACGCCCGCTCTTGAGGTACTGAAAAGGTGTCAATTGGCCTTTTTTCTGATTCTCGCTACGTAGCACCGCAACTTTGTTGGCCATAGAATCGTCAAACGATAGGCTTCTTGGCAAAATATGATCAATCTCCAGCATCCCCGGCACCAATGCTTGCAACGGGTTAATCCGCTCCTGTGAGTAGGCGCACCTGAAGTCTTGTTCAATCAGAAGCTTCAACAGCTCCAGCTGTTTTCCGTTGATCTTGCGCAAGTCGATACCGCGCTCAACGATCTGGCGTTTTACCGCTTCGTTCTGTTTCTGTATTCTGTTGATAAATTCAACCTGTTCTTTACTATTTTTATCTCGGGCCATTTCAATGACGATTTCAGCAAACTCACAGCCATATTTTTTTCGGGCAAATGCCCTAGCGGCATTGATTATCTTAACAGCTTCCCCCACGGCGCGCTTAGTTATCGGCGAGACAATCCAATCAGACCCATCAAACAAGATGTTCGGCCCTTTCGTGTTCGATTTCTTCAGCTTCTTCAAACCAGCCTTAGAAAACAGCTGCATCTGATTCTGGTCTGTTTCCCACAAATCTTCCAATATCAACTCTATGGCTTTCTTGGAGAGCGAATGGTACTGCGTAAACCTTGCCAACTTTTTCAACTCTTGCACAGCCGCTTCCGGAATTCCCGCCGTAACCATACGAGCTGCCCGTTTCTCAACATCTTTTTCACCCGTCAATATTTCGGCAATCTCATCGATCAAGCACCGATTTCCCCGCAGGAATGCATCGTCGATTCCGGCTTTTTCCAATGCGTTCAACATATCCTTGTAGCCGGCGAATTCGGTGAAGACGGGCTTGTCATTTTTATCAACCCGGTAACCTCGCAACAGTTCCGCTTTGACGCCGGTTATCTTGGATATTGCCCGTAGAGAAACATTTTTCCCCTGATCGACAAATTGCTCAATTAGGTCCTTTTTTTGCTGAAAACTGATGGATTCTCCCGCTGCTTCCATGTTGTTTAAGTCATTCAACAGATTAAATAGGCACGCCGTATACGCATTTTGGGCCATTCGTGATTCGTCGGGGAAATAGGTGCACTTCCCCCGCATGAGTTCTATCAAGTTGACTTCTATCAAGTTACCTTCTTTGTCAAGCCGATAGCTCCCATACGGCGTCGGGCTGTTCTTCCCTCCCGGGCCTTCATAATACTCGCGCATTGCACTATATATTTTCAGGATATGTTCTTTACACGCTTCCAATTCAGGATAATACAAGCTTTGCTTATCCAGCAGCGCCTCCAGTTCTTTTCGGTAGTCCGTGTTTTGAAAACGATTCGCCTGCCCGCGGACTCCGCCCAACCCAGACTTTTGTGATTCCTCATACTTTTTAAGCTGGACCTCACAAACGTACTTCGCTTTTAATTGTTCCGCTTTTTGTCGCAACTCTTCCTCTGTGCTGATATCGTCTTCGCCTTGGGCTTCAAAATCCTCCGCCGTCAAATAATGAGTTCCTCGGCGTTTGGTCAAATGCAAGATCGCTGCAAAAAGCTCCGCTGGCGTCAATTTTTCTTGTAAGCCTCGACACCGTATTTCATAGATATTTTCGCATTTTTCCGTAGGATTTATTTTAAAGGCCCTTTTTAGCGCCTGCTTCATACGAAACAAACGAAAAGATTTCCGGCGAATCCGTCGGCGCGAAGATCTCATACTTCGGCGCATTTCATTTTGTTTTGCCGTATTTTCGGGGAAGATGCGAACACCGCTGTCAATAATATTATAATTCTCATCAATGATTCCCCATCCAACAGAAGCTACCCCAATGTCCAAACCTAGTTTCAGTAACATTTTGCATGCCTCTTTTCTTTTTGGATTTGGCACTTCATTACATATATCTTCTTTTTTCAACTTTATTCTGCCAAGTCCTCCCTAAGAAAAGGAAAAAAACCCAGCCATGTTTCTTTTAATAAATTTCCCGCCACGCAAAATCTTGCCATCCGCTTGAAAAAATACGTCAATGACGTATAATGCAGTTGAATATCGCCCGTGGAGGTGAATGCCATGAAAAATAAATTGAGCCCTTTTGCCGCTTCGATCGCCGCCGGTTTGGAAGAGGCGATCACCCATGCCAAAGGGGAACAGGTCCCCGGCATTCGGGTAACTGATGTTCCGGATGTGAAGCGCATCCGTACCAAGCTCGGTCTGTCCCAAAAACAATAGCCGGTAACGGCTTTTTTTATTTTCCGCTCCTTGCTTTTTCCCCTTTTCCTCCTAACTTTCCAAGACTTTTCTATCTGGAAACTACAGGATGAGAGTGATAGAATGTTGTTGGAAAAAGAACCTAGATACTGTGAGGAGGCGACATGATGCATCTTTCCCCGAAAATCATTTCTGTGGTATGTCTGGTAGCTTTGCTGGCCGGCGTTTCGCTGTTCTACGCCATGCCCGGCGCGTCCGCCTGCAGCCGGATGATGTCGGCCGATAACGGCCAGGCGGTGCTGACCGCGCGAAACATGGACTGGCCCGTGGACATGGGCACCTCGCTCTGGCTGTTGCCCCGCGGCCTCGAACGCGACGGGATGACCGGCAAGAATTCCCTGAAATGGACTTCGAAATACGCCAGCCTCGTGACCGCCTCGGCCTGGCTGCCGAGCGGCAAGAGCGCGGTTTCCGACGGCATGAACGAAAAAGGCCTGGTGGCGAACATGCTCTGGCTGGACCCCAGCGATTACGGCAAGCGGGACGAAAAGATCCCTGGCTTGTCGCTGGCCTTGTGGGGCCAATATATTCTGGATAACTGCGAGACCGTGGCCGAAGCCGTACAGGCCATCGAAAGTTCGTCGTTCCAGGTCGTGTCCCAGGCCATTCCGGTCACTGTGCCGGGCGCCGGAACCACCCTGTCGGCGGCGGTTCTGCACTTGGCCCTGACGGATAAATCCGGCGATTCGGCGATTGTGGAGTATATCGCCGGCAAGCCGGTCGTCAACCACAACCGCAACTACACGATCATGACCAACCAGCCGTCGTTCGACAAGCAGCAGGAAAACCTGCGGCAATACCAGGGCTTCGGCGGCACGAAGCCGCTGCCCGGCTCGACCGAACCCACCGACCGGTTTGTCCGCGCCGCCTACTATATGAAGCTCTCTGCCAAGCCCCATAATTATCGGGAAGCGTTGGCCGGCATCCTGAGCGTCGCCCGCGCCGCTTCCCAGCCGTTCCGGGTCTCCGGCGATCCGAAGCACCCCTACGCCGGGGCGACGATCTGGACCTCCCTCGCCGATTCGACCTTCGGCAGCTACTATCTGGCCATGGCCACCAGCCCGTTCATCGTCTGGGCGAGTTTCGCGGACTTCGACCTGGAGCCGGGTGCGCCGGTGATGAAGCTGGATCTGCGCAACAATCCCGATTACCATGGCAATACCGCCAAACAGTTCGTCAAGGCTGACGTGACCGAGCTGATTCCGGACTGACCGGCAGCCGCTCACCCGCTCCAACGCAGCACAAAACCCCCGCTTCCGCCGGCTATGCCAGGGGAAACGGGGGTTCTCTATTTGTCCGGTTCTCTTTACCTTACCGGCGGCTATCGACCCAGGACGGGGCCGGCACATGCTTGCGCAGTTTGCTCACGACCGGCAGCACCACGGCCGCGGCCACGCCGATCTGCACGAGGTTGCCGGGGATCGAGGTCAGCGGCGCGATCCAGTTGCCGTAGATGAGGCCTTCCGCGCCGTAATAGCCGACGACCTTGATGAGGCAGGCCGCGGCCAGCGCCAGGGCATAGGCGGTGAAGCTCTGGCGTTTTTCGCCGATGGCGCCGACGGTATACCCCATCAGGCCGACGATGACCAGCGTGAACGGCGCCCACAACAGCCAGCCGCCCACCACGTCGAACAGGGCCATGCCGAGGCCGCCCGCCAGCGCGCCCAGCCAGCGCCCGTACAGGATGGCGATGATGAAGAGGGGCACGTTGCCCAGATGGATCAGCCCGCCGTTGGCGGCGATCGGCAGCCGCACGTTCACGAAGGCCGTGCAGCTGAACACCAGGGCGATGCCCAGGGCGGCGTAGACCAACGGCCTGGTCTGGCTCAAAAATCTCGGTCCCATATTCGTCACGCTCCCGCCAGGCGGTGGGCGGCGTGATAGGTCGGGCCCACGTAGGCGTTGATCGGAAAACCGTGCTGGATGGCCTGGGTCACGAATGTTTTCGCCTGGGCGACGGCGGCCGGCACGGCCAGGCCCTGGGCCAGGCCGGCGGTCACGGCGGCGGCGTAGGTGCAGCCGGCGCCATGGGTATAGGCGGTGTCGATTTTCGGCGTTTCATACAGATTGAAGTTCCGGCCATCGTACAGCAGATCGACGGCGTTGTCCGTTCCCAGCTTCGCGCCGCCCTTGATCAGGACGTACCGGGGGCCGAGCGCGTGAATTTTCACGGCCGCCTCCTTCATCGTCTCGACGGACTGGATGCGGATGCCGCTCAGCTGGCTGGCCTCGAACACGTTGGGGGTGATGACGGTGGCGCGGGGCGCCAGCAGCTCGCTGATGGCGACGGCCGATTCCGGATGCAGCACTTCGTCGGTGCCCTTGCAGACCATGACCGGGTCGATGACGATATTTTTCACCGGGTATTCGTCCAGTTTGCGGGCCACCAGCGAAATGATCTCGACGGTTCCCAGCATGCCGGTCTTCATGGCGTCGACGCCGATGCCGCCGAGCACGGTGTTGATCTGGGCCTCCAGGGCCTCCAGCGACAACGGGTACACGTCGTGCGCCCAGTTGTTGGCGGGATTCTGGGCGACCAGCACGGTGATCGCCGTCATGCCGTATACGCCGAACTCTTGGAACGTCTTGATATCGGCCTGCAGGCCGGCGCCGCCGCTAGTGTCGGAGCCGGCGATGGTTAGCGCCTTCGGTACATTCATGACTAAACTCCTCCTGTCACATGCAAACTATTTTTGATGGGTTTCTGCTTCAAACATGGTTGTATTATAGGGCAAATCTGATACTATTAAAATATACAGAACCAACATCTTAAATAGGTACAGTTCAGGAGGAAACATGTCCAATTTGATTTTACTCGACCATGCCAGCACCGAACCGCTTTATATGCAGCTTTATCGCCATTTCCGCGAAGAAATCGAGCAGCAAAAGCTGAAGGAAGGGGAAAAAATGCCCTCCATCCGCTGGCTGGCCGACAGTCTGTCCGTGAGCAAAATCACGGTCGAAAAAGCCTATCAGCAGCTGTTGTGCGAGGGCTACATCCAAAGCGGCAACCGCACCCGCTATTCGGTCGGCCGGTTCGTCGACAGCGCCTGGCCGCCGCCGGCGACCCCCGCCGCCGTGACCGCGCCAGCCAGCAGCGTCGAGACGCCGGTCCGCTACGATCTGGCCAGCGGCGAGATGGACATGGAGGGGTTCGATTTCGACCTGTGGAAACGCTACATCAACAAGGCGTTCGCCGATCCCGACCGCCTGATGCGCTACGGCGACCTGCAGGGCGAACCGGAGCTGCGCCGCCAGCTCGTCGCCTATATCCGCTCCCGGGGCGTGAACTGCCGCCACGACCAGGTCATCGTCGCCCCCGGCGTGCAAAGTCTGCTGAACATCCTCGCCAGCCTGCTGAAAGCCGAGCACGCCGGCATCGCCTTCGAGGAGCCGGGATTCAAGATCGGCCGCCGAGTCTGGGAGGACCGCGAGTTCCGGATCATTCCGGTCCGGCTCCGGCGCGAAGGCATCGACACCGACGCGCTCGCCGCGAGCGGTGCGCGCCTGGTGTACGTGACGCCGTCGCACCAGTTCCCCACCGGCTATATCATGCCGATCGGCGAGCGGGTGCGGCTGCTGACCTGGGCCCGCCAGACGGGCGCCACCATCATCGAGGACGATTACGACAGTGAGTTTCGCTATTTCGGGCGGCCTCTGCCGGCGCTGACCGGCCTGGACACCGAAGGCGCGGTCATTTACATGGGATCGTTTTCCAAGGTCATCCCGCCATCGATCCGCATCAGCTACATGGTGCTGCCGGACCGCCTGCTGGAGCGGTATAAAAAAAGGGCGTCGCTGTACAATCAAGCGACGTCCGCCATCGAGCAACTGGCGCTGGCCCGCTACATGGCCGACGGCCATCTGGAGCGCCAGATCCGCCGGCTGCGCAAGCTCTACAATGAGAAGCACGCGCTGTTCCGGCACAGCCTCCGGACCGTGTTCGGCAAGCGGGTGGAGATCAATGAAACCGAGTCGGGCCTGCACATGGTGCTGACCGTCAAATCGAAGCTGACCCCGAAGGAACTTTACGACCGGGCGCTGGCGGACGGCTGCCGGATCGCCCTTCTGCAGGACTATTACCTGGGCGAGGCGCCGGTGACGCCGTCCCAGATCATCCTGTACTTCTCGAAGATTCCGGCCGGCGAGATCGACGCGGCGATCCGCCTGCTGAAGAAAGCCTGGTTTTAGGCAGGTTTCACCGCCGGCTCCATCTTCACGGTCCGGACCGGATAGGGAATGACGATCCCCTCCCGGCGGTAGCGGGCGTGCAGCCGTTTGATGAACATGTGCCGGATCAGGTGCTGGTCCGAAACGGTCTTGACCCGCAAGATCACGTTGAAATTGACGCTGGATTCGGCGAAGCTGGTGTAGCGGAGGAACGGCTCGAAACTGCCGACCCCGCCGGCGATCTCCCGCAGGACTTCCTTGGCGACCTCGGCGGTAATCTGCTCCACCTCCTCCAGATCGCTGTCGTAGCTGACGCCGACGGGAACGGTGATCGAGCATTCGGCATAGGGCTGGGCGTAGTTGGTGAGGATGGTCGAGGCGATTTTTTGGTTCGGCACGACCACCATGCTGTCATGTTGATCCCGGATGGTGGTGTTGCGCCAATTCATGTCGACGATCTGGCCGGTTTCGCCGCTGGCCAGTTTCACGAAATCGCCCATTTTGATTTGTTTCGACACCAGAATATTGACCCCCGAAAACAGATTGGACAGGGTGTCCTGCAGCGCCAGAGCGACGGCCAAACCGCCGACGCCCAAGGCGGTGAGCAGCGGCGTGATCGAGATGCCGTAGGATTGCAGCAGAAACAGAAAGCCGACGCTGTATACGATCAGGTCGATGATCGTCGACAGGATCGAAGTGGAGCCGAAGGTTTCGTTGGTCCGCTGGAACTTTTGCTTCAGATAGCCGGAGCCCAGGCGGGCGATCAGCAGGGCCACGGACAGGATGCCCATGGCGTTGGCCAGCCGCTGCAGGAACAGCAGGGCGCGCGGCGGGATGGTCAGAAACTGCAGCGCGGTGTGCAGGCCGATCAGAATGCCCAGCAGGGCGGGAATGCCGCGAAAGGTCTGTTGCAGCAGCGGGTAGGAGCATTCCTGTAGCGAGTAAAAATAGACTTTGAAAAAAGAGACGCCCGGCAATACAATGGCAATGTGCTGACTCCGGCAAGAAAGGCACAAAACCAAAATATTGAGGAGGCGTCCCAAGATGAAGTTTACCCAAA
>JAAZNU010000013.1 GCA_012798135.1 Veillonellaceae bacterium
GACTAATCCCGCGTTTACCGCTAAGCTCGCTTGGCGTGGTCTTGGCAGTGTCATCTGCCGGGTCTCCATAGAAAGGAGGTGATCCAGCCGCACCTTCCGATACGGCTACCTTGTTACGACTTCACCCCAATCATCGGCCCCACCTTCGACGGCTGGCTCCTTGCGGTTACCCCACCGGCTTCGGGTGTTGCAGACTTTCGTGGTGTGACGGGCGGTGTGTACAAGGCCCGGGAACGTATTCACCGCAGCCTGCTGATCTGCGATTACTAGCGATTCCGACTTCACGCAGGCGGGTTGCAGCCTGCGATCCGAACTGAGAGTGCTTTTGTGGGATTGGCTCCCCCTCGCGGGATCGCTGCCCTCTGTTCGCACCCATTGTAGTACGTGTGTAGCCCAGGACATAAGGGGCATGATGACTTGACGTCATCCCCGCCTTCCTCCGCCTTGTCGGCGGCAGTCTCCTGTGAGTCCCCATCTTTCATGCTGGTAACACAGGACAGGGGTTGCGCTCGTTGCGGGACTTAACCCAACATCTCACGACACGAGCTGACGACAGCCATGCACCACCTGTCTCACTGTCCCCCGAAGGGGCCTGCCCAATCTCTTGGACATTCAGTGGATGTCAAACCCTGGTAAGGTTCTTCGCGTTGCGTCGAATTAAACCACATACTCCACCGCTTGTGCGGGCCCCCGTCAATTCCTTTGAGTTTCAACCTTGCGGCCGTACTCCCCAGGCGGGGTACTTATTGCGTTTGCGCCGGCACGGGAGGAGTTGACACCCCCCACACCTAGTACCCATCGTTTACGGCCAGGACTACCGGGGTATCTAATCCCGTTCGCTCCCCTGGCTTTCGCGCCTCAGTGTCAGACACCGTCCAGAAAGCCGCCTTCGCCACTGGTGTTCCTCCCCATATCTACGCATTTCACCGCTACACGGGGAATTCCGCTTTCCTCTCCGGTACTCAAGAATCCCAGTTTCCATCCCATCACGGAGTTGAGCTCCGAACTTTCAAAATGGACTTAAGATCCCACCTGCGCGCGCTTTACGCCCAATAATTCCGGACAACGCTTGCCACCTACGTATTACCGCGGCTGCTGGCACGTAGTTAGCCGTGGCTTCCTTCTCAGGTACCGTCAATCCGGTGGCTTTCCACTCCACCGGCCGTTCGTCCCTGATGACAGAGCTTTACGACCCGAAGGCCTTCTTCACTCACGCGGCGTCGCTCCGTCAGACTTTCGTCCATTGCGGAAGATTCCCCACTGCTGCCTCCCGTAGGAGTCTGGGCCGTGTCTCAGTCCCAGTGTGGCCGTTCATCCTCTCAGACCGGCTACTGATCGTCGCCTTGGTGGGCCGTTACCCCTCCAACTAGCTAATCAGACGCGGACCCGTCTTATAGCGGAGCTGTTGCCCCTTTCCTCTTCAAACCATGCGGCCCAAAGAGCTTATGCGGTATTAGCACTCCTTTCGAAGTGTTGTCCCCCACTATAAGGTTGGTTGTCCACGCGTTACTCACCCGTTCGCCACTAAGAAGTTATTGCTAACTTCCCCGTTCGACTTGCATGTGTTAGGCGCGCCGCCAGCGTTCGTCCTGAGCCAGGATCAAACTCTCCATAAATAATTTATGAAAGAGCTGATTGCTCATTCAAACTTGGCTTACTTTTTTTGCCTGCTTTTCGCAGGCTCCACGCTTTGCTTGGCTTCTCTTTGTTCAGTTTTCAAGGAACCCCGTCTCTCGACGGCTTGTATATATTAACACAGGCTCATTCGGAGTGTCAACACCCCGCCGCAACTTTTTTCACAAAAACTTTCGGACGGCCGGTCCGTTCAGATAATCACAGCGTTTTCCCTGCCAGGTATCCAACTCGGCAAGTCGGTTCTCAATGCTTTCCCGAATACGCCACCATCCCTTGCTCCAGTTGGTGAAGAGAGTGTTTTCTTCCGGGGCGCGGCCGATCAGTCGCTGCACGGCAATCTCCGGTGAAAGATGTTCCAGAAAAGTAACCGCGCGTTCCACATATTCGTCGCAACTGCCGAGCATGACTTCGCCCGCTTCATACATCTGCGCCAACCGGGTGCCTTTGACCACATACAGGGCATGCAGTTTGACCTGTTCGATCCGCAAAGCCGACAACGTTTTGGCGCCTTCGACAACGTCGATCATTTCATCGCCCGGCAGATTCAGAATCATGTGGGCGCAAACCTCGACTCCCCAACGCGCGGAACGCAGCGTCGCGTCGATGAATTCCGCCAGTCCGTGGCCGCGATTGATCCAGGCCAAGGTCCGGTAATTGACGGTCTGCAGACCGAGTTCCAGCGTGATGTCTACGCCGCGGCGCGCTCGGACATCCGCCATGATTTCCAAATAACGGTCATGGACGCAATCCGGTCGGGTCGCCACCGCCACTCCCACGACATCCGGCTGGCACGCCTCTTCCAGCCAGCGGGCGAACTGTTGCGGCGGCAAATAGGTATTCGAGAAATTCTGCAAATAGGCGATGAATTTGGTGGCTTTGTATTTTGCTTCGATATGCCGGCGATTCGCCGCCAGTTGTTCAGTAATGCTCAACGTGGCCGGCAGATTTTCATAGCCGGCGCCGATGCTGCCGCAGAAAATACAGCCGCCGGTACCGCAAGTCCCATCGCGATTGGGGCAGGTCACCGGCAATCCCACCGGCAGTTTGTAGACTTTCTGGCCGTATCGCCGCCGAAAATACTCGGATATCATATAATAACGGGAATTCATGATTCGTCCTCCACCAGAAATTCCTGTCGGTCCAGACAGTGCCAGGCGGCGCGCCGGCGATCGAACAACAACGTAGTCAGTCCCCGTTCCGGCCATTCGCCATGATCCAGCCATTGAGGCAGATTGCAGCGGAAAACCTCCATTGGAAAATCGCGTTTTACCTCCCGCCAGTTGCTGAACCGGTAATCCGGGATATACCGGCGCAGTTTTTCTTCATTTCGCCACAAATCCGCCTTCCGGCGTTCCCATCGGGTCGCGTTCCAGTCCAGTTTTTCGCCTTTTAGCGCCCCTGCGTCATCCAGCATGGTTTCAAACTTCAGCAGGTCACCGACCCTTTCCGTTTGTGGCGCCGGCAACTGTTCGCTATAATCCAGCAACCGGGATAATACCCCTTCCGGGCTGTGCGCACGTCCTACCAAACCTTTCCTCTCCCACCAGTCGGTGAGCGCTTGGTAAAAAGCAAAAGCATCGCCGGCGGCGCAGAACCTGACCAAAAACGCCAGCACCCGGGAAAAACGGCCACTGTTGTAAGTCTGGCTGAAAACTTCTTCCAGCAGTTTGAGCCGCCGTACCGCCGGATACGGCAACTGCTGGTTGGCCAAAATCTCATACGGCGTATGCTCCAGCCAAACATAGCCATATTGCGCAGCGTCCCGCCGAATCCGCGTGCCGGGCAGCAGTTTCAGAAAACCGACCTGCAGCATAGCCGGCTGCAGATTGTATACCGCGTTGAAAGATTCCCGGAACGATTCCAGATCCTCTTCGGGCAAACCAATGATCAAGTCCAGATGCAAATGAATGTTACCGGCCCGTTGCAACATTTGGACGTTGTCCCGAAGGCGCTCCCAGGCATTATGTCTGCCGATGGCTTTCAAAGTGGCTGGACACAACGACTGCACGCCAATTTCAAACTGAAACCGTCCCGGCGCGACTCGCGTCAACCATTCGACTTCCGCCGGCCTCAACAGGTCCGCCACAATTTCAAAATGAAAGTTTGTTTTCGTGTCCGCCCCCGCCAGGAAGCGCCAAATCTCCTGGTAATGCTCCGGCAGAACGTTGAAGGTCCGGTCCACGAATTTCACCTGTTTTACTCCCTGTTCCAGCAAGAACCGGAGTTCCGTTTTCACTTTCGCGGCGCTGCGCTGCCGGACACCCCGGGTCAGGGAGGAAACGCAATAAGAACAGTCAAACGGACAGCCGCGGGAGCTTTCGTAATAAATGATCCGATTGGCCAACCCCGGCATCATTTCTTCCCGGTAAGCAAATGGCAAGTCATCCAGATTCTCGACCACGCGGGCACCGCCATTCAGTTCCACGCCGTCATCGCACCGCACGGCGACTCCGCCGACGTCCCGGCCGGCCCGGCCCTGCGCCAGCTCCGCCAGCAATTCCGGAAAGCTGGCTTCCCCTTCGCCCTGTACGACAAAATCCACCGCCGGCTGGGTTCGCAGTATTGCCGCCGCATCACCGGAAGCTTCCGGGCCGCCAAGAACGATCGAAGTGGCCGGCAACACCTTTTTCAAGGCGGCCGCGAGGTTCAAAACCAGCTCCCGATTCCAGATATAACAGGCAATCCCCGCTACATCCGGCCGACGCCCGGCGATATCGGCCAAGATGTGCAAAAAGTCCTGATTGATCGTGTATTCCAGCGTCTCTGCCGGTTGCTGCGACGCCAGGCAAGCGGCCTGAATCGAATACAGAGCCAGCGAGGAATGAATATATTTTGCATTTAAACTAATCAGCAAGACCTTCACAGACAGTCCTCCCGTTATTCGGTCATGGTCTTTTTCCGCCAACTGTATTATCATTATTACATACTGCCGGTTTAATCGCAAAAGAAATCAGGATGGCCATACGCCGGCGATTCACCGGCGTCAATTGCCATTCGTTTCGAGAAGAATGAAAAAGGAGTGTACCAATCATGCGAAAGAATCAATCCCCGTTTGTCGCCCTGCTGGTCGGCGCCATGCTGTTTTCCTGCGCCGGCGCCGAATCAGCCGCTGCCGCCACGTTGCCTGCCCGCAACGAAATCCCGGTGGATTCCCGATGGAAACTTGAAGATATCTATCCGTCCGACGACGCCTGGCAAGCCGATTTCGACCGGCTCAAACCCTTGGCGGCCCGAATTTCCTCCTATCAGGGAAAGCTGGACCAGTCCGCCGCGATGTTGCTGGAATGTTTGAGCCTGCGGGACGAACTCGGCGTCACCAGCGGCAAAGTTTTCGCCTATGCCCGGATGCGGCGTGACGAAGATACCGCCAACAGCCATTACCAGGCGCTGACCAGCCGGACGGAAAGCCTGCTGGCGGAGGTCGGCGCCGCCACGGCATTCATCGAACCGGAAATTTTGGCCATGCCAGCCGAAAAACTGGCCGGACTCCGCCAAAGCGAACCTAAATTGGCCCCCTATGGTTTCTATTTTGAAAACCTCCTTCGACAAAAGAACCATATTCTCTCCCCGGCTGAAGAAGCCTTGCTTTCCAAGATGGCCGAGGTCGGTCAGTCACCGGAAAACATTTTCACCATGCTGGCGCGCGCCGACATGAAATTCCCTGAGATCAAGGATGAGAATGGACGACCGGCCCAACTCAGCGAAGGCCGGTACCGCACTTACATCATGTCGCCGGACCGCAACGTCCGACGGGAGGCGTTTGAAAAGCTTTTCGCCACCTACTCCCAGTATCGCAACACTTTCGCCGCTACTCTGGGTGGTACGGTAAAGAAAAATATTTTTTATGCCGGCGTCCGCAAATATGATTCGGCGATCGCCGCCGCGCTGGAGTCCGACAACGTTCCGGTCGCCGTCTACGACCGTCTTGTCGACACCGTCAATGAGAACCTGGCGCCGCTTCACCGCTATGTGGCGCTCAAGAAAAAGGCGCTCAAGCTCGATGAAATGCACATGTACGACCTCTATACCCCGTTGGTGCCGGACGCCCACATCAAAATGAATTATGAAGAAGCCCGCGCTCTGGTGCAGCAAGGTCTTCATCCATTAGGCGCTGAATACGGCAAAATACTGGACCAGGCCCTGTCTTCCCGTTGGGTCGATATTTACGAAAACCAGGGCAAGCAAAGCGGCGCCTACTCGTGGGGAGTCTATGGGGTACACCCCTTCGTCCTGCTCAATTTCAACCACCGTCTGGAAGATGCCATGACGCTCGCCCACGAACTGGGGCACTCCCTGCACAGCTATTACAGCAACTCCACGCAACCTTACGCCACGCACGACTATACGATTTTCTCAGCGGAAGTCGCCTCGACCACCAATGAAACCCTGTTGCTCGACCATCTGCTGAAAACCACAACCGACCCGAAAAAGAAAATGTATTTGCTCAACGAATATCTGGAATCGATCCGCACTACCGTGTTCCGTCAGGCGATGTTCGCCGAATTCGAGCGGGATCTCTATGCGCGGGCGGAAAAAGGCGAAGCCATCACCGCCGACATGCTCGACGCCATGTGGCACAGCCTGAACGTCAAGTATTATGGTCCGCAGATGATAGTAGACAAAGAAGTCAACGCCGAATGGTCCCGAATTCCCCACTTCTACTATAATTTCTATGTATATCAATATGTCACCGGATTCTCCGCCGCGAACGCCCTGGCCTCCCAAATCCTGACCGAAGGTGAGCCGGCCCGCAGCCGCTATCTCAATTTCCTGAAGAGCGGCGGTTCCGATTACTCCCTGGAACTGCTGAAAAAAGCCGGCGTCGATATGTCCTCTCCCGAACCGATCCGGATCACTATCCAGCGTTTTGAAAAACTTTTGGGTGAACTGGAAACTTTACTCGCGCAGTAACCCGAGCGCACAGGATTCTACCCTGCACAAAGTCTTAAGGCCGCCTGTGGTTCGACAACCACAGGCGGCCCATTTTTTGCCGTATTGCGTTCCGTTCGAAAAGACCCGGTTCTATCTTCGTTCAAGGAAGCGCCAGAAATTATTGGAGAACAGATCCGCCACGTCTTTACGGATTTCCTCTTCGGTGAATTCCCAACCGGTCTCCATCACATCCAGATACTTTTCGGCCAGGATTCCGCCGATCAGGCGGCGAGAATGATCCCACTTATAGATCAGTTGATCCAGAATCCGGGCATCCGAATGTTGCGGGATGAAACTTAATCCCAACAGCTCCAGGCGCATCCGGGTCATCCGGTCGATAATCGACGGATTGTTCAGGAACCACCAGCAGCCAAACACCATCAAGTTGCGGAACTTCCGGGCCGTCACCGCCAATTCGTGCTGATTTTCCAAGGCCAGCATAGTCACCAGGAACTTGTTGGCGGGATACTTCTGACACAAATAAGTCACGGTGCCGATATCCGCCTTGGCGACGGCATCGCCGGCATCGCCCAGGGGAGGATTGACCCGTTTGGTGACGCCGATCATCATGGCGAAAGGCCGATTCAGCTCCCGACATACCGGCAGAACGCACTCTTCGACGACCCGTGAGCGCAAGGACTCTTCCGGCACCCGGAATGTCGGCGGCAACGAGGCTGCGACATACAGCGCATCCATTTTCCGCATCCAGTCTTTCAGGAAACGACGGATTTCCGACACGCTATCTCCACCCAGTTCCGCATCCGCCGCATAGCCGGTCTTTTGCAGCAGGGAAATCGCCGCCGGATCCAGACTCAGCAACGGATCGATCCGCAACACCGCCTTAAACCGGGGATCCAGTTTCGGCGCCTTGCTCCAGACGGCAAACTCCTGCGGATTGAAAATGTCGTTGGTCATCACAACTTCTTTGACACCGGCAGTCTTGAATACAATGTCAATGTATTCTTCTACGCCCGTACTATCGCAGAATTGCCGGATCGCCGACAGATCACGGGAACGGACGTCCTGCCCCAACTTGTTCATAACGGTAAGAACTCCTCGCTGCGCTTCACTGAGCGGGGAACGATCCGTGAACAGGGTTTTCCAGATCAGATCGGCCTGCTGACGTTTGGGCATTGCAAAATATTGCTCGTAGGGACGCTCCTCGTAGCGAAACGTCTCGGCGATCAAATAATGGTAAGTGATGAGTTCGTCGACGCCCCAGAGCAACAAATCTCCGAAAGCAGGCGGATAAATGTGTGTATGCACGTCGGTAATCGGCGTTTCCCGCAAAATCCGGCCAACTACCTGGCCCATTTCTTCCCGTTTCACCGGTTTCATTCAATATGCCCCCCAACTTACTTTTGTGGTGATATTTCATGGTTTCCCATGACAATTCTATCTTCGCCTTTCCCACAGTATTTCCTGCTTTATTTGTCCGAGGCAAACCATTTTGGGCGAAAACAAACGCAAACGCACTGGCAAACCAGTGGCTGTACTGCCCAGCGAATGGTAAAATAGACGAGGGCATTCTCTGGCAGCCCTCGTATTTTTACCGATAAAGGAGGGTTCCCCATGAACCGGGAGCAAGAAGTTTTCCACAAAGAGCAACGGTTACATCAGCTCATGGCCGAAACGGGTCTGGATGGCATCCTGTTGAAAAAGCAGGCCAATTTTTCCTGGTTGACTGCTGGTGGTTGCAACCGGGTCGGTATTGCCACGGAAACCGGCATGACGTCCCTGCTGATTACCCGGGACTCCCGCTATATCATCGCCAACCGAGTGGAAATGCCGCGGATGCTGAACGAGGAAAATCTCGCCGCCTTGGACTTTCAACCGCTGGAATATGAATGGGACATTGATGCCGAGCTGGCCCTGTTGCGGAAGGTTATGCCGAATCTAGACAAGGTCGGGGTCGACATGCCGTTTGGCGGACTGCGCAACCTGGACGACGCCATCAAAAAATTGCGTTATTCCCTGACGGACAGCGAAGTGGAGCGTTATCGTTTTCTGGGAGAAAAACTGTCGGCCGCCTTCGAAAAAGTGATGCTTGGGATCCGTCCGGGAGACCGCGAATGCGAAATTGCCGGACGGTTCGCCGAAGATTTGTGGCGCGACGAGATCGATCCCACGGCTGTGCTGATTGCCGCCGATGAGCGGATTTACGCCTACCGTCATCCCATTCCGACCCGCAAACCGGTGGAACGTTATGTTCTGGCCTGCATCAATGCCCGCTATAAAGGCCTGGTCACCTCAATCACCCGCCTCGCCCACTTCGGACAACCTTCACCGGAACTATCGCAGCAGTTCCAGCGCAACCTGACGATTGAAAACCGGATGATTGCCGCCACCCGGGTCGGCCGGTCAATGTCGGAAGTTTTTCAGACCGCTTTGTCGGCATACCGCGAATTCGGCTATCCCGAAGAGTGGCGCCGATTGCACCAAGGTGGCGCTATGGGGTATTATTCCCGGGACCTTAAGGTTACAGCCGCCACCGTGGAAATAATCCAGGAAAACCAGGCTTTCTGCTGGAACCCCTCCATCACCGGCACAAAAACGGAAGATGGTTTCATCGCCACATCAGCCGGTCCGTTGATGATTACGCAACCGGTTTTTTACCCGACCGTGACACAGGAAATCGGTGGAATTTCCTTTCGCCGTTCTGGAATACTGATTGTCGATTGACCAGAACTAAGTAGAATGCCGATCCGTTAACCCTGGAACTGATTCTTGACCCATAGTCCTCGTTTTTTCGTCCCATCCGAAGCAAAATATGTTCCATACCCCTCCAGGAAACCATCAACAAATTCGCCCACATAGCGTCGGCCGTCCGGCCAGGTATAAACGCCTCGGCCGGTTCGCTGGTTTTCAATGAAGTCGCCTTCGTAGCGCTCGCCGTTCGCCCACGTGAACACGCCCCGCCCGTGCTGCTTGTTATCCACCCAATCGCCATCGTACGTGTTGCCATTCGCCCAGCTATAGATTCCCCGCCCATTGCGGCGGTCATTGATGAAGCTGCCTTCGTAGCGATCACCGTCGGTCCAGGTGTATACCCCTTTGCCCGTCTGCGCATCGTTAACATAATCGCCTTCATAGCGATTGCCGTTGACCAGTTTAAGCACGCCGCGGCCATTGCGTTTGCCGCCCAGGTACTGGCCTTCGAAACGATCTCCGTTGGCCCAGGTGAAGATTCCCCGACCTTCCCAGCGGCCATCAGCAAAGTTTCCCTCATAGCGGCTGCCATTTTCCCAGATATATTTTCCCCGGCCAGTCGGAACTCCCCCCGAAAGGGTTCCTTCAAATCGAGCCTTGACCGTGGCGTCCTTCAACCATTGCAAGGTTCCCGACCCGGCCGCGTAGCCGCCGGAATCCGCTTCGCCGGACCAAATCGCCGCATCGAAGGCTTGCGGATGATTGTTCAAAACTTTGTATCCTTTGTCAGTCGTCAGCCACGTCCCGCCGGCCGACACTGCTCCTGGAAAAAGCAACAGAAATGACAAAAGGAACGTTCCAATCATTCGAAGGCAATTACCATACCGCCAGCTCAAAGTCTGTCCCAACATAACAATTACCGAAAATCAGCCCGAGACGGGGCACTGGTGTCGAGCAGGGCGATAGTATTGGCATATTTACTCATTGCAAGGATCCCCCCTACCTGGTTTTTCTGTCTACAAAACGCAACACCGTATCCGGCATATCCCCGACATTACAACAGCTTCGATGAAGGAGCGGCTTAGCGGCCAGCTCCGCCAGCCCGGCCGGAATTTTCCAGCCGGTGCGCTCGGCCAGTCGCGGCAATAATTGCAAGGAATCCTGCGTAGCGGCCGCCGAATTGTCCCCCAGGGCTGACAAAACACTGTCGGCGAATTTGAACGGACTGGCGGTACTCAGGACGACAGTCGGTATGCCGTCCTGCGCATGAGCTTCGTAGGAGATGGCGGCCTTCCAGGCCACTGCCGTGTGGGGATCCAGCAGGTACCTCTCCTGTGCCCACACCTCGCGGATGACCTCGGACGCTTCCGCTTCCGTCGCCCAATCGGCCCAAAATACTTTCTGAATTTCCGCCAGAGTGGCCTCGTCCACGACATAACGCCCCGTGCTGGCCAACTCGCTCATCCAGCTTCTTACCCGCTCGGTATCCCCGGCTGTGGCATGATAGAGCAACCGCTCCAGATTGCTGGATATCAAAATATCCATCGACGGCGAAGTGGTCTGGAAGAAAGGGCGGTTGCGGTCGTAAACGCCAGTGCGCAAAAACTCGGTCAACACATTATTGGCGTTGGATGCGCAAATCAACCGCACCACCGGCAAGCCCATCAAGCGGGCATAATAGCCGGCCAGGATATTGCCGAAATTGCCGGTCGGCACGCAAAAGTTCACGGGGTCGCCCGGCCGGACGCCCCCCTGCGCGCACAAGGCCTGATAAGCGCTAAAATAATAGGCGATCTGTGGCGCCAACCGCCCCCAGTTGATGGAGTTGGCGGAAGAAAGCCGGATCTGCTGTTGCGCCAAAATTTGCCGCAGGATTCCGTCGGCGAAAATCTTCTTCACGCCTGTCTGCGCATCGTCAAAATTGCCGGCCACAGCAATTACGCCGACATTTTTTCCAGTCTGGGTAGCCATCTGACGTCGCTGCACGTCGCTGACGCCCTCCGATGGAAAAAACACCAGAATGCCGGTACGCGGCACATCTTTGAAGCCTTCCAGGGCCGCCTTGCCCGTATCGCCGGACGTCGCCACCAAAATCAACATGTCCGATTTTTCGCCGGTTTTCGACAGGGCCAGCGACAGCAGGCGCGGCATGATTTGCAGCGCCATATCTTTGAAGGCACTGGTTGGACCGTGCCAGAGTTCCAGCACGTACCGCGGCCCTACCCCGACCAGCGGCGCCACCGCCGCGTTGTCGAACTGATCGGCATAAGCCGCCGCGGCGCATTGACGCAGTTCCTCTCCTTTGTAATCGGTCAACAAAGCGCCCAGAACTGCCGTGGCAATCTCCACATAGCCCTGTTTCGCGCAAAGTGAAGACAAATCCAACCCAGGCAAGGCAATGGGCACGAACAGTCCGCCATCCGCCGCTATTCCGGTACGGATGGCTTCGGCGGCTGAACACAATTGGTCGTGGCCGCGCGTACTGGTGTATTTCACGAAAGCATTTCCTCCTTCAGCCGCCGACGATGGCCCTGGTTTGCACAAACCCGCCATTATATCGGGTGATCATGTCGCCGGCGACATCCAAGATCCGGTTCAGTTCATCCTCACTGGTTCCTGTGCCGGCATATACGACGGACAACAGATTGCGGGTCGTCAGCGAAACCGCCGTCCGCCGCGAATCAGAGGTGGGGTTGCCGAAAACGCCTTGGGAATCGGTCAAAAAAGGCTTGCCCTCCGTTGAAACCCGATTCCCGCCCATGTTTACGTAGAACCCGTCGTGCGCCCGGCGGTACAGGATATTGCCCTCGATCCGGTCACGGTCGTAGAGGCCAAACGGCACAAGAAATTTCAGTGAGCAATAATTGCTGGCATCCACCGCGCTATTGACATAATACAGGCTCTTGTGCTGCAAAACCCGCCGCACGAGCGCTTCCGACGCCGGTCGGTACCGGGCCGGGTCAAAGTCGAGCCGCTTGTACATCGTTCGCACGGCCATAATCGGCGGCAAATTGGTCAACTCGGCAATATTGTAAATTTTGGCCACTTCATTCTGCAACTTCAGAAATTCCTGGCTTAACGCCGACGACGAACCGACGATTTTGACATCGCTGATCATCAGACAGCCCAGTCGGCAATCCGGGCAACTGGACAAAATCCCCTCATCAATGCGAATTTCAGTGTCGGCCAGCCGTTTTACGTTTTCCATGCGCTTCACTCCATTCCAGGGAATCTCAGACTGTCACCAAATCATACTCCAGGGAGCCCATGCCTACCTTCGCCGCATGGCTAATCTGAATCATCGCGTCATTGCGGGCATGTGCCAACTCCGCCAAAGTTTTTCCATGCTGTTGCGCCGTCAGATCCAGAGTGGCCTTGTCAATGGCCACCGGATCGAAAGAGGCCAATATTCCAAGGTCCGGGATGCATTTTTCCTGTTTCACACTGAAGCAATCGCAATCATTGGTCATATCGACCAACACATTGATGAACAGGCTCTTTCCCGTCTTTTCCTTCACAATGCCATAGGCATGTTCCGCCATGCTTTTTTGGGTAAAACCCGACTCGGCGTTCCAATCGTATTTCACTGCATCAAACCGGCAGACCGCCAGACATTCGCCGCAGCCGATGCATTGTTCGGACCGGATGAACGCCTTGCCATCCTTTTCAATGATTGCCGCCTGGGGACACCATTGGATGCACTTTTTGCAGAAACGGCATTTATCGCGGATCACTTCCGGCAGCATCGCCGAGTGCTCGCGCATTTTTCCCATGCGGCTGGCCAAACCCATGCCAATATTTTTGATGCAGGCGCCGAGGCCGGTCACTACGTGTCCCGTCGCGTGAGAAACCACGATCAGCGAGTCGGCGCTGGCGACTTCCCGGGCAACCTTGACACTCTGATGCAATTCCCCGTCGATCCGAATCTCATACTCGGCGTTGCCGGTCAAGCCGTCCGCCATGATAAACGGGGCGCCGGTCTGCTCGATGCCGAAACCGTGACGGTGAGCATGCATCAAATGCTTAACCGCGTTCTCCCGCTCCCCTTTGTACAGTGTAGAAGTTTCGGTCAAAAAAGGCTGGCCGCCGGCGGCTTTGGCCAGTTCCACCACTTTGCGGATCAATTCCGGTTTTACATGCGTGGTGTTATTTTTCTCGCCGACGTGAAACTTGATCGCCACAAAATCCTGTTTAGCCACGATCCGGTTCAAATCGCCCGCATCGTACAGACGCTGCAACGCATCAACCTGTTCACCGGCAGACGCATTGTCCGATACTTTGGCAAAAAAGACTTTTGCTTTCATGATGCCTTCCTCCTGTTTTTAGCGAATCAAAAAGCGGAGCGCGGAATGCCGCGCTCCCGAAAGTAGTCCAATTTCTCCGGGAATTTTTCAAAATTCCAGCGGCATCAATTTAACTTTGACATACGGCACTTTTTGCAACTCCGACTGCATTTGTCCAATGTCCGCTTTAGTAGCGCACACCTGCAACAAAATCAGCCCGCTGGGGGAACAAGTTTCGATTCCCGCATCATGCAGACCTAAGCGAACACGAATGTTGCAACCATACCGGGTCAAAATTTCCTGGACTTTTGTCGCCGTCTCCACCCGATGTTCTTGCAGAACCGCCATGATATAGCCGCATTGTTCCATCATCTCGATGCCCTCCTTCATATATTTTTGCTCCCTCTGACATGTTCTCCGCCGTTGGCAAAACTCCTGCCGGTCATCCCAAGTTTACCCAACCCCGATATACCAACCCCCGCATGACGTCCATCGTGATCTGTTCATCTTCCAGCAGCAATTCGGTCGCATCGGTGGCCCCGACAATAATCGGTTTTCCCAGGCTCATGCAAGCGATCGCCGCATGCGACGACAATCCTCCCTCTTCCACAATCAGGCCGGCAGCTTCCTCGATCAGCCCCAAATGTTCCGTATCCGTAGCGGCAATGACCACAATTTTATTTTTGGCGCGTTTGTTAATATCAAACAACGACTTCACAATCGCCACCCGACCGCTCACTATCCCGTTGCCGATTCCCTGTCCCTTCAGAATGATGTCGCCGACGGTGATCAACTTGACCGAATTATAGGCGCTGGGAATATCCATGTTGCCGAGAACGCCGACGACCGAATCGCCGTCTTTCAGATGATTGCCCTTAATCGCCGTATCGATGGCCAACTGCGTCATATCTTCCTGACGCAAGGTCCGCCGGCTAAGCAAGGGCTGAACGCCCCAAGCCAGACGCAATTGTCGCACGACGTGCGGATTGGGGGATACGGCCAATACCGGCAGAGCCTGACGGAATTTCGCCAGCATCCGGGGGGTAAAGCCTGTTTCCGTCGGCACCAAAAACGCCAACGATTTCATTGCCTGCGAGGCATGAACGGCCGTTGTGCACAAAGCATCCGCCACCGGACTGGCCACAACATGACCAATTTTTTTCTCCGCGCGGGTGGTCTGAACTTTTTCTTCCTGCGTGCGGGCCGCGCTTTTTACCGCATTCAGCACATCCAGCGGAAACTTCTGGGCGGCGCCCGCGGTTGTCACCATAACCCCGTCGAACCCCTTTAAAACCGCTTTTTGGATCAGATCCTGCCCTTCCACTCCAGAAGCAGCCATCGTTTCCTGCACGGACCCGGCAACGAACAAAAATTTACCGGATTGGGTAGCCTTTGTCACCAACGAGGCGATGACCGAAGCTTTATTGCCATCGGCAAACAAAGCGGCTTCCACGACCAAGCCATCCGCGATTTGCAAGGCGTCGGTCAGCTTGTCCAAAGAAGCGGTTACCCGCGCCAGCAACATGACGTTCGCTTCCACGGTGTCCAGAGTACGCCGGACTTCGATCAGGGGAGTCAAATCGCCGGCCGAATCGACGATAACGCAGTCCATCCCGGCCTTGATCGCCATTTCGGCCGCCAGGATCCTTTTGTCCGTGGTTGTTTCCGAAATTTCCATCATGAGGTTCGGCAGCATTCCCGTGTCGTTGGCCGCCTGGCGGACGGCCCGAACCTTGCGCGACCACTGGGCGCTATCATCCCCCCGCGCTGTCAGGATCGCTCCATCCAGGCCCAACTCAAACAAGGCCTGCATGGTCCGAATATTCCAGTCGTCCTCCAGCACGAAAATCATTTTGGTTGCGCACCGTTCCATCGCTTCCCCCGGCGTGAACGAGGAACTGCCCGATACATAATAACCGCTGCCGCCGCGGACCTCGATCAGTCCGACATATTCCAGCGCGCTGAGTGCTTCCCGCACGGAGGAACGGCTGGTAGTGAAATGTTCGCAGAGTTCTTTTTCGCTCGGCAGCTTCTGTCCCCGTCGGAATCGTCCGCCTTCGATTCCCTGCCGTAAATAGTCAATAATGACTCGATAAGTTTTAATCCCGGATTTTTCTCCCTGCTCTTTCAAAGAAACGGCCTCCTTCCTGTCTGACAGGCACGTTAATGCGTTTTGATTGTGTATCATTTCGTTGCGCAATCAGCAATTTCCTTTTCGTGCTCCCAGAACACCGTGAAAAGTTCCGTAATCCCCTTTTATAATTTTAGCAACGGGTATATAATGAATGACGTACACTGGTCAGACATCTTTGTATAAAACAATCTCCACATCACAATTTGTCAGTTTAATATTCGGAAGAGGGGTTGAAGCAATGAAAATCGATTTTGAAGAACGGTTATTGCGCAGACACTCGGGTCCGCTTCATATTAACATGGCAATTCCCCGTCTGGTCGAGACAGCCATCATTCGTGGCGAAGGCATATTATCCACTACGGGGGCCTTGCGCGTTTCTACCGGCAAATATACCGGTCGTTCCCCCAATGATAAATATATTGTCGACACGCCGGACGTGCATCATGATATCTGGTGGGAAAACAATCTGCGGATCTCCGAGGCTGCGTTTGACGATTTGCTCCAAAAAACCGTCGACTATCTCGACAACCGGGAATTGTTTGTCTTTGAAGGATTTGCCGGCGCCGACGCCGCACACGCCCTCCCGGTCCGGGTCATCAACGAGTATGCCTGGCAAAATATTTTTGTCCAGCAACTGTTCCTGCGGGCCCATGATACCGGGTGGACGTTTCCAACCGTTCCGGGATTTACCGTCATTGCCGCGCCGGGTGTAAAAGCTGTCCCCGAACGTGACGGCACGAATTCCGAAGCGTTCGTGATCGTCAATTTCCCGCGCAAGATCGTATTGATTGGCGGCACGCAATACGCGGGGGAAATAAAAAAATCCGTATTCTCCGTGCTAAATTATTTATTGCCCAAGCAAGGCATCTTATCCATGCACTGTTCCGCCAACCAGGGCTCGAAAAATGACGTTTCCCTGTTTTTCGGCCTTTCCGGCACCGGAAAAACTTCTTTGTCCGCCGACCCGGATCGCTTTCTGATCGGCGACGACGAGCACGGCTGGGCGGAAAGCGGCGTGTTCAACTTCGAAGGCGGCTGCTATGCGAAATGCATCAACCTGAGTCATGAAAACGAACCGCAGATCTGGGACGCCATTCGGTTTGGCGCCGTTTTGGAAAACACGGACATCGATCCTGACAGCCGAACGATCGATTTTGCCAGCGATGCCCTCACTGAAAACACCCGGGTCGCTTATCCCGTACACTATATCCCCAATTGCATTTACCCCGGCGCCGGCCAGCACCCCAATACCGTGATTTTCCTGACAGCCGACGCCTTCGGCGTCTTGCCGCCCATTGCCAAACTTTCGCCGGAACAGGCCATGTATTACTTCCTGTCCGGCTATACTTCCAAACTCGCCGGAACCGAGCGCGGCATCACCGAGCCGCAGGCCACCTTCTCCGCCTGTTTCGGCTCGCCGTTTTTGCCGCTGCATCCCATGACCTACGCCAACCTGTTAAAAGAAAAAATCGCCCGTCATCAAACCCGGGTGTTTTTGATCAACACCGGCTGGCAAGGCGGCGCCTACGGAATCGGCAAACGCATCAGCATCCAGCACACGCGTCGTATGGTCGCTGCAGCGATGAACGGCTATCTTGACTATGTCGATTATGAAATTGATCCGGTCTTCAATTTGCCAATCCCGCTCCGCTGTCCGGGAATCCCTGACGGTATTTTAAATCCCCGGACATCTTGGTCTGATCCGACAGCTTATCACAAATCCGCCGTTCATCTGGCCGGAATGTTTGATAAAAACTTCCGCAAATTCACGGGAATTCCCAAGGAAGTGGCAGACTCCGGGCCTTTTGCCGCCAAAGGAATCGTGGACGCGGGCTAATTTCCCCCTCCTCACCCCAATAGAAGCCGGTGACCGCAGCAGGTCGCCGGCTTCTTAGTTTCCCGGTCCCATCAGCGGTATTGAAAAAGGACAATCGCGGCTCTGTCCCCCTTTGCCGCGAAAAGGACATTGCAGATATCGCGGCGAATAGTAATGCGATAACCGTTGCCGGCAAAAGATTTCGAGGTGAGTTGATTGTTGAAAATTGCCCTGGCGCAAATCAAAGTCATTCCCGGCCGCCCCGACCTCAACGCACAAAACATGCTGCAATTTATCCAACGTGCCAAAGCCGATCAGGCCGACCTGATTTTGTTTCCGGAAATGTCGATTCCTGGCTATCTGCTGGGCGACACCTGGGAGCAGCCGGCTTTTTTGCGCGACTGCGAGGCGTGGGGAGAAACCATCGTTCAGGCCGCCGATACCATCTGCATCTTATTCGGCAACGTCGCAATCGATTGGCAAAAAACTGCCGACGACGGTCGGGTTCGTAAATATAACGCCTTTTTTGCGGCGCAAAACCGGAAATTGGTCGGTGATGGCCCGTTCCCCTATCCGTTCCGGATTAAAACCCTACAGCCAAATTACCGGGAGTTTGACGACGACCGCCATTTTTACAGTCTCCGGAAGCTGGCCCAGGAGCTGAATACCCCCATTGAAGAATTGCTTCAGCCCTTTAGCGTCAACATCGGCGGTCGCCCGCTCAACATCGGCGCCCTGCTGTGCGAAGACGGCTGGAGCGACGACTACAGCGTCAAGCCGGCCGCGATCCTCAGTCGGCGGGCTCCGCTCGACCTGCTTGTCAATTTGTCCAGTTCTCCCTTCACGTTAGGAAAAAACGACAAACGACACCGGGTTTTCTCACGCCAGGCGCGTGCTGCCGGGGTTCCGTTGATCTATGTAAACAATGTCGGCATCCAAAACAACGGCAAAACCGTGTACACCTTCGACGGTTGCAGCACCGTTTACGGCCGGAACGGCGATACTTTACTGCATTGTCCGCCGTTCGAGGAGCAGCTGGCCTACCTGTATTTTGAAGACTTAACGCTGCCGCAGGCTTCGGTTCCGGTCCGCGTTCCCGACGACCGGGACATCGGCAGCATTTATTCCTGCCTGCGCTATGGCATAGCAAGTTTTCTCGCACAAACCGGCCTCGCCAAGATGGTGATCGGCGTTTCCGGCGGCATCGATTCGGCTGTCGCCGCAGCGTTGTACGCCCACATTCTGAAACCGGCGAATGTTTTGTTGGTTAATATGCCCAGTCAATACAACTCGCCGACCACCATCAATCTGGCCCATCAATTGGCCCAGAACCTCGGCTGCCGTTATGTCGACATTCCGATTGGCGAATCCGTGGGTCTGACAGTACGCCAGATAACGGCGGCCGGTCTGTCGTTGACCCCCTTCATGCGGGAGAACGTACAGGCGCGGGACCGTTCTTCCCGCATCCTTGCGGCGGCCGCGGCGGCCTTTGGCGGCGCGTTCACCTGCAACGCCAACAAAAGCGAGCTGACAGTAGGATATTGCACCTTATATGGCGACGAATCGGGATGTCTGGCCGCCTTGGCCGACCTCTGGAAGCATCAGGTCTACGCCTTGGGTCGCTGGCTCAACGAGCAAGTCTACGCGCGGCCGGTTATACCGGCGGAGGTCTTTTCCATAGTCCCCAGCGCCGAGTTGTCGCCGGAGCAAGATGTCGACGCCGGCAAAGGCGATCCGTTGGTATATCCCTATCATGACTACCTGTTCCGCTCTTTCGTCGAACGCTGGCAGCGGGCCACGCCGGAAGATCTGCTGTCGTGGTACCTGGAAGGAACGGTTGAGAAAAACCTTGGCTGCGAGTTCGGGCTGGTCGCGCGAATCTTCCCGACGGCGGCCGATTTTATCGCCGATCTGGAACGATGGTGGCGATTGTATACCGGCATGGGCGTGGCCAAAAGAATTCAGGCGCCGCCGGTACTGGCCGTCAGTCGGCGCGCGTTCGGCTTCGACCACCGCGAAGCCCAGAACCCGGTTCATTTCACACAACGCTATCTCCAGTTGAAGCAACAGCTATTGTCGCCAAAGCAATAATAAGTTGCAGCTTTTCGTCGCCCGGCGTCCAATCAAGCAAGGAGGAAACGAATCATGTTTGACAATGCGGAGGGAATGGTTTTTCGTCCGCCCAGCGAAGCCAACAGCTTCATCCTGCGAGTAACAATCGGCTGCGCGCATAATCGCTGCACCTTCTGCGCCATGTACCGCGACGTAAATTTTCGGGCGCGTCCGTTGTCCGAAATCGAACCCATCATTACGCAGACAGCCCGCCATTATCCTAACCTTCGCCGGGTTTTTCTCGCCGACGGCGATGCGTTGGTGCTGTCCACCGACAGATTGATTGCCATCATCGACTTGCTGAAAACCAACTTTCCCAAACTTTCCCGCATCTCCTGCTATGGCGGGCCACTCGATATTCTGCGGAAAACTCCGGTGGAATTGCAGTTGCTGAAGCAAGCCGGACTGCAGATGGTGTATCTCGGCATTGAAAGCGGCGACGATGAAGTGCTCGCCCAGGTGCAAAAAGGAGTAACCAGTGCGCAAATGATTGAAGCCGGTCAGAAAATCATCGCCGCCGGCATGAAACTTTCCGCGATGCTCGTGCTGGGTTTGGGCGGTCGCGAACGGTCACGGCAACACGCTTTCAACAGCGCCCGCGTCGCCAGCGCGATCAATCCGACCATGCTCAGCGCGCTGACGCTGATGTTGCACCGGGGAACTTCGTTGCGTGCCGAAGCCGAGCAGGGACTCTTTCAACCCTTATCACCTTATGAATTCGTCCTGGAACTGAAAGAGCTTGTGAGCAACCTAAACATGCAGTCGCCCTGCATTTTCCGCAGCAATCATGTTTCCAACATGTTGCCGCTAGCCGGTACTTTGCCCACGGACAAAGACAGCCTGCTGCGGCAGGCTGAAGAGGCTTTGCAATTATTGAAAAACCAGAACCGTCCCACGTTCAACGATGACGGTCCATTCTAGAGCAAAACTAACACCCGGCTAACGCTTGACCAGCCACCAAAGCAGGCTGGAAACCGCGACAACAATCAAGGCGACCGGTAAAGCCACAAAGATCAAAAACAAAATACCCGCAACAACCAGTAGCTTGGTCAGCAGCCCTACGGAGTGCGTTCCAAACGACACCTGCCGCACGTAGACCCGGTGTCCCGGCCCTTCACTGCGATACTCATAATTGCCGGACGGCTCTTCCCGGAATCCCGTTTTATCCCCAGCTTCGCCGCCCTGTTGTATCGTCATTCCTGTAAAGTCATCCCGCTCATCCGGGGACAACACCTTGACCTCGGTCGCTTCAGCGGCGCAACGGCTGCAAACGCCGCCATCGTTTTCCATTTCTGCGCCACAGTTTGGACATCTCATCCGTCGTTCTTCCTTCCTTTATTCTACACAAGATGATTCGCCAAAAGTGCGCCAGTTCCTGCTTGCATGAACGAAGCCCCGGCACCCGCCGGGGCTTCGTTCATGAATCCGTTAGACTGCGATGGACAGCCAGTCATTCTGCCGCAAAAAACTTTGCCGTTTTCTCTTCATCCCAGCCGAGAATCTCTTTCAGCAATTCGGCAGTATGCTGCCCCAGCAGCGGCGCCGGGCGCTCGATTGCGCCGGGAGTCGCCGACATCTTTACCGGCAAACCTGCCATCTTTAAATGTCCCGCTACCGGGTGCTCGACCTCCACAATCATTTCGCGGGACTGGATGTGGGGATCATTCACGATCTTGTCGATTGTGTTGATCGGTGCGCAAGGCAATTCCGCTTCTTCCAGAACCGTCAACCACTCGGCGATTGTCCTCTTGCTGAACACATCGTTCAGGATTGCGGTCAATTCCCTGACATTCGCCGTTCGTTTGCTGTTGCTCTCAAACCGGGGATCGGCCAACAGCTCCGGTTTCTCCAATATGTTGCATAATTTTGTCCACAATCGCTCGTTGCCGGCGCCGACGATGATATGACCATCTTTGGCCGTAAACGACGAAAACGGCGAAATGGAAGGATGCCGATTGCCCAGCGGGGTCGGCACACTGCCGGAGGTTACATAGCGGGCAATGGCGTTTTCCAGTACGGCGACTTGGCTATCCAGCATGGCCACATCGACCTTCTGACCTTCGCCGGTTTTATCCCGATGGTGCAAGGCCATCATGATACCGTAGGCCGTAAACATCCCCGCGATGATATCGCCGACGGATGCGCCGACGCGGCAGGGTTCGCCGCCTTCCGGCCCGGTGATGCTCATAATGCCGCCCATGGCCTGCACAATGATATCGTAGGCCGGCTTATACTGATACGGCCCGCTGTGGCCGAAACCGGAGCAGGCGGCATAGATAATCCCGGGATTGATCGCCTTGAGAACGTCGTAGCCCAGGCCGAATTTTTCCATCGTTCCCGGTCGGTAGTTTTCCAGAACAATATCGGCCTGCTTGACCATTTCCTTGAATACGTCGCATTCCGCCTGACGTTTGAAATTCAGAGTCATGGAACGTTTGTTACGGTTCAGGCTCATGAAATAGGCGCTTTCTTTACCAACAAACGGCCCGAATGCCCGGGAGTCGTCGCCAACTTTGGGCGGCTCGATTTTCACCACGTCAGCGCCGTAATCCGCCAACATCATCGCACAATACGGACCAGCCAGCACCCGGCTCAAATCTAAAACTCTCAGTCCTGCCAACGGTTTCATTGTCCACGCTCCTTACACAACGATTCTAAATATCGCTGTCAGAAAGACAGCTCTAGTTGTGATATTGATTCGACAAGTCTTGGAGAAATCCTCCCCGCGTGTAACAAAGAAATACCCTGTTCGAGCTCGCAAGCTAAGCTTCAGCTCCGCCGCGCAGACGGAAATCTCCCGTTGACCGGTATCGCCGCCGACCTTGCACGATTTCACTGACAATCAAAGAAAAATGTCGAACCGTAACCGGCGGAAAAAGCGTCAGCGGGACGTCAAGCCGGCCGTCTTTCCGCACAGTGTCTTGGGAAAGAAAAGTTACATCCCGGGCCAAGGTGATGTGAGGCATAAACGGTCGGTTTTCTTCGGGAAATCCTACTTCCCTCAGCGCCTGCGCAACATCGGCCTGCAGAACGGACAATGCCGCCAGTTCTCCAGTCAATCCCACCCAAACAACCCGGACAAAATTCGGCGGTCCAAAATAGCCGATACGATCGCCAACTGCAATCTGGAATGGCCGATGCTGAAACGCCACCGCCGAAAGTGCCTGATGAATTTCACCGATGCGGGATTCCGGCGTTTCGCCCAGAAATTGCAGGGTCAAGTGCAAGTTGTCACGGGCCGGGAATCTGCCCCCGCGCACCGTGCTCCGAATCTTATTCTGCAGAGAGTACAGAGCATCCACTACCATTGGGGGAAAATCGATGCCAATAAACAGTCGCATGCCGTTCCTCCAGTTCTCCGCATTCTCAGCGCAATTCCCGCTGAATATCCGTAATTTCCGCCTCGGTATTTTCTTCGATGAACCGGATCACATGGTCTAAAATGCTGTCGGCCTGGCGAACAGTGCCGGCAACGCAAGCCAGACCCAGCACGACGGTTTGCAAGGTATCCTGTTCCGCCACTTCGGCAATCGCCACATGAAATTTGTTTTGGACCTTTGCGGCGATGCTTTTCACCACCATGCGTTTTTCCTTCAACGAGGACACCCAGGGTGCATACATTCGGATGATGATCGTGCCGACAATCATTGCCCTCACCTCTGCGTCCTTAAACTCGCCGTTTCTATACCTTCTCGCCGCGATCTTCGTTGGGGCCGATTTCTCCGGGCACAAATCTGGTGCCGACTCAACGCGACAAGTCAGTGGCTGTAGAAATCCTGCCGTTCCATATTCGCCGTTGGCGCAACCAACCGGACAAACGAAAAAATGTCGTCAAAATGTCTGTTCACCGCAGTTTTGGCGATGCCGGCCGGCGCGTAAACCACAAATAGCGTCTGTGTAGTGTCGGCGGTAATCCGGGTGCGCCAATCCGGTCCATGCACAATGCTGGAAATCACGCCGTCGGCATCGGCAATCATCATGTCGCCCAGTTTGGTTGCCTGCGTCTTGCCGTTGATCAGTCCGTACTCTTGCCTGCCGTCGGCAACCCGCAGCTGCAACGGCAACTGCAGCGACTGCCAATCATGTCCCGCAGTCAGCAATCCATTTTTCAGTTCGGCCATGAACATCGCTTCCACCAGGGCGGCGACGGCGGGCAACGATTTCCCTTTGAACCCAACCGACTCCAGTTGATGCTGCACATGGTAGGTTTGTCCAAAACGTTTATAATATGCATTATAGGCCTGAACCGGTTCATATTCCGCAACAGCCCGACGGTTCGGGAAGCGGGCCCGAATCTCCTCTTCCAGCAGTCGTTTTTTTTGATCCAATGCGGCGCAACGCTCCGGATTGGTCACGCCGCTCAGCGTCATCAGACCAACACCGGCGTTCGGGAACGCCCGTTTCCACTCTTCTGAAACCATTAACATCGCAATACCCCCTTGATCCGATTTGGCGACGCCGCGACGTCGCCGGATTCAACGGGTTTCATTATAGTCCCGCGGTTTGCCGGTGGATTGTACAAAATTGCGGTATTGTCCCGGCGACATGCCGGTGATTTGACGAAACCGCCGTGAAAAATGGCTCTGGTCGACAAAGCCGATTTCCTGGGCGACAAAGGTTGCGGAGCATCCCCGCGCCAGCAATGTCCGGGCCTGACGTACCCGGACCTGTTGTTGATAGGCATGAGGAGAAACGCCTATCTGAGCGGTAAAAGCCCGAATAAAATAGTAGGGACTCAAATAGCAAAGTCCGGCTAAATCCTGAATGGATATATTCTCGGCATAATGCGCCTCCAGGTATTCCCGGGCGAGCCTCACGGCCACCGGTTCCCGGCCGGGGTCCCGCAAACCGCTCTGTCTCCCGGCATGATGCAGAACCAGCGTTGTCAACAGCGTCAGCAGCCCTTCCTCCTGCGCCAGACGCGTTATAGCATTATCCTCCAGGGCCTGATGAAAAATTTTGATTCGGCAGGCCAGCGTCGCATCATCAATTACGCCGGCGCCAAAAAACGGCAAATAGCCAGATTGACCGGTGATTTCGGCAGTTGCCTGTCGCAATCGTTCCGGTGGCAGATAAAGCATGCGATACATCCAGCCATTCCCATTCAGTCCGTTCCCCGTATGCGCTTCACCCGGCACGGCCAGATTCACCTGCCCGGCCGGAGCGACCCAGGTCGCGCCACGATACGAAAAGGCCAAAGCCCCCTGTTCAACCACGCCGACAGCATAACCGTCGTGGGCGTGGCGGGAAAAGGACTGCGCAGTGTAGTGGGCATGAAGCAAATCCACATCCGGCAGATAGGGGCTTCGCCAGCATTTTACACATTCGCCGGTGTTTCTCCCACGGACCGGTTTCATTTCGGTCGCCGTCCGCTATCGGTTCCAGCCGCTTGCCAATCCGATTTCAGCAACGAGTAACAATACTGATCGACGAATTTTCCCCGGTTCAGCTCGTACTGCCGTAGCAGGCCATCCAGACGGAATCCGTTTCGGTCGAGCAGACGCGTGGAATTTTGGTTGCCGTAATTGACGAATGCTTCGATCCGGTTATAGTCGGCTACCATAAAACCATAACGCAATATCGCGCCGACCGCCTCGCTCATAAACCCCTGGCGCCAATACGGGCGGCCCAGTTCATACCCTATCTCGGCGCGGTGATGCTCTGCCCTGTAGTTGTGAAAACCACAAGTCCCCAAAATCGTTCCGTCGGCATGCCGCACAATCACCCACCGGATTCCCTGGCTGGCGGCTGGCAACCGGTTGAGCAACGTCATCATTTCCCTGGTTTCGTCGATAGATTCAAACGGCTCCAACGAGAAATACTTCGTCACCTCCGGATCCGACCAGATGGCATGCAAGGCGGTTGCGTCGACGTCTTGGATCCGCCGGCAGATCAACCGCTCCGTTGTGAGCGTCGGAACGTTTTCATCCCTGAGTTGCTTGTTCATCATCGTTTAACTTCCTTCACATTTCCTTGCCCGCAGTCAGGCCGTCTTGAATGTTTAATTACTTCCACACCGGGCCGGCGATTCCTGTATTATTTCACCATCAATCCGCGCCGCGACTCGCCGCGGCAGGCGCAAGCCCAGCAGCCCGCCGCTGAATCCATCCCCAAGGCCCCTATTTGACAATATTCCCCCCAAAATATATCATCGAATCGACAATCCATGCAGTCCGGCCGCTAAACAAGCAGTTCGGGCGTAAATATTTCCCGAAAGGAGTCCAACGGTATGTACAGTTTTCGCAACGATTACAGTGAAGGCGCCCATCCCCGAATTTTGAACGTCTTGGCGTCGACCAACCTCGATCAGTCCGACGGCTACGGCGAAGATTCTTTTTCCCTGGAAGCCGCCTCGCTAATCCGGCAGCAACTCGGCCGCGCGGACATCGATGTCCACTTTCTGGCCGGCGGAACCCAGACCAATCTGACCGCCCTGTCCGCCTTCCTGCGTCCCCACGAGGCGGCGATCGCCGTCAGCACCGGCCACATTCTGGTCCATGAAACCGGCGCCATCGAAGCCACCGGCCATAAAATTCTGGCCGTGGAAACCAGCGACGGCAAGATCAGTCCCGAGCATATCCAGCCCGTATTGGACAGTCATACGGACGAACACATGGTGAAGCCCAGACTGGTTTATATTTCAAACCCCACGGAAATTGGCACCATCTATACCAAAACCGAATTGCAACTGCTCTCCGCCTACTGCCGTCGCCACAATCTTTACCTGTATGTCGACGGCGCCCGTCTTGGCTCGGCGCTCTGCGTCAAGGAAAGCGGCTTGAGTCTGGCCGATCTGGGCCGGCTCACCGATGCCTTCTATATTGGTGGAACCAAAGGCGGCGCATTGCTGGGCGAAGCGCTGGTGATCTGTTCGGAGCCGCTCAAGCAGGATTTTCGGTTCCATATGAAGCAAAAAGGCGCTCTGTTGGCTAAAGGATGGATACTGGGCCTGCAATTCCGGGAATTGTTCCGGGACAACCTGTATTTTCAGCTGGCCGGGCACGCGAACGAAATGGCCACGCTGTTGCGGCAGGCCATCCAGACGGCGGGCTTTAATTTTTTGACCCAGTCGCCTACCAATCAAATTTTCCCGGTTCTGCCCCATTGGCTGATTGAGAAACTGCAACAGAAGTATGCTTTCTATATCTGGTCCGTCATTGACAACGAACATTCATCAATTCGGCTGGTAACGTCATGGGCCACGCCGATTGAGGCTGTCCAGGAATTTATCGCCGATATGCGGCAATATATCACCGAACGAACCGTCTGAAGATAAACCGCCGGGTCTCTTCCAGCAGGACCAGGAACGCCGGGCAAAGCAACAGCCACGGCAGATAACCGGCCGGCAACGGCCGATTCCCGAAAGCCACATTCAGCAGCGGCAGATAGATGATGGTTCCGGCGATCAGCAGTTCCGTCCCGATCCCGGCCAGAATCAGCAAATTGGTTTTGATGGAAAAGCGCCAAAAAGGAATTTGTTCTGACCGGCAAACAAACAGATTCCCGATTTGGCAGGCAATAATCGCCGACATGGCCAACGTCGTAGCTTGCTGATAAATCTCCCGGACGGAGGTATCCGCCGTTCCGGCAAAAATCGTCCCGGTAACCTGTCGAATGTCGGCCAGCGAGTAACCATAGCCGGACCAAATCAGAAAGAATGCTCCCATGGACATGGCCGCCTCGATCATGCCCAGAAATCCATAGGATCGCAGCAACAACGTTCGGTCCAGCAGATTCCGGGAATATGCCGCCGGTTTGCGCCGCAACGCCCCCGCTTCCGGCGGTTCAGCCCCCAGAGCCAAGGCCGGCACCATGTCGGTGCCGATATCAATGGCCAGTATTTGCAAAATATTGAGCGCCGGCGGAATTTTCAGGAATACCATGGCCAAAAACGGCACGATTTCCGGAATATTCGAAGCCAGAATATAAGTCATGAACTTGCGGATGTTTTCATAGATGGCCCGCCCCTGTTCGATCGCTTTCACGATGGTGGCAAAATTATCATCCAGCAGCACAATGTCGGCGACTTCCCGGGCCACATCCGTTCCGCCCCGCCCCATCGCGATGCCGATATCGGCGTCTTTCAAGGCCGGCGCGTCGTTGACTCCGTCACCGGTAACCGCCACAATATGACCACAGGACTTATAGGCTTCCACAATTTTCAGTTTGTGTTCGGGCGTGGCCCGCGAAAAAACGATCGGGACGCTTTGGCGCAACAAATTAGCCAAAGCGTCCCGATTCATGTTGTCCAGCTCCGCCCCGGTCACAATCAAGGCCCGGTCTCCCACCAGGCCGATTTGGCGGCCAATCGCCGCTGCCGTCAGTCCGTAATCACCGGTGATCATGGTCACAGCGATGCCCGCCTCGCGGCAAGATTGGATGGCGCCGGCCACTTCCGGTCGCGGCGGATCCATCATCGCCGCCAGTCCCACAAACACCAGATCCTGTTCTGTTGACACGATCTCTTCGCCATACGCGAGGGCCAGTACACGATACCCTTCGCCGGAAAAGCGATCATTGGCTTCCCTGACGACCTGCCGCGCCGCTTCTGAGAATTCGGCCACGCCGGAATGGGTTTGGATATACCGGCAACAACGCATTGTTTCCAGCGGCGCGCCTTTAACGAATGCAACGGTTGCGTCGTTACGAAATAAAGGACTGCGTAGATTGACGCCGACCACGCTCATCATGCGCCGCGTGAAATCAAACTGCCGAGTCGTCCGGATGGAAAAAGCCGACCGGGTGTCGGCAACGGTCTGGCCATTTTTCGCCGCGGCAACCAGCAGGGCAGCTTCCGTCGGATCGCCGCTGATACGCCACAAATTTTCGTTGTGCCCATCCGACGCGAGATCAGCCTCCGAACAGACGACACCGATTGTCAGCGCTAACGCCAGCTGTTGCGCCGTCGCCGAATCATGCTGCGAAAAGCCGCCTTGTTTTTCGTACCCGCCGCCGGAGACGGCCACCTCACAATCCGGCAGCCAGATTTTTTTTACGGTGACTTCATTCATCGTCAGCGTGCCCGTTTTGTCCGTACAAATGACACTAGTGGCGCAGAGGCTTTCCACCGCCGACAGTTTGCGGACCAAAGCGTTTTCCGCGGCCATCCGTTGCACGCCCACCGCCAGTGACAGGCTGACTGTCGGCAACAATCCTTCCGGCACATTCGCCACAATAATCCCGATGCAAAAGATGAAGCTTGTCCGCAGGTCGATCCCCAAAACCGCCACGGCCAAAGCAAACACAAACCCTCCCATGCAAAGGGCCAGCAAGGTAATCATCCGCACGATCCGCTGCACCTGAAGTTCCAGTGAGCTTTTCTCGCGGCTGACCCCGGACGTGAACTGAGTGATTCTGCCCAGTTCCGAATATTTTCCCGTAGCATATACTACGGCGACACCCCGGCCGGCAGTAATCATGGTCCCCGCGAACAGCAGATTGGGCGGCCTGCCGTCTTCGCGGCTGATGTCGCCGACAGCGGTGGCCGTTCCGGGGACCGGCATGGATTCGCCGGTCAATAGCGACAAATCCGCCAACAAGTCCTCCGCTTCGACCAATCTGGCATCCGCCGGCACATGGTCGCCGGCCTCCACCGCCAACACATCGCCGATGGCGATTTCTTCGGCCGAAACTTGGACCAGAGGACCGTCACGGTAGACTTTCGCTTTGCGCGGCAATATCGACAGCAAAGCCAACAGCGCCCGGTCGGCCCGATATTCTTGCCAAAAACTGAACAATGCGTTCACCAGGATAACAAACCAAGTTGCCCAGCCCAATTCCGGCATATCGACGCTAAAAGCCAGCAAGCCGGCAACCCACAACAGCAGCGCCATTAAATGGGTACATTGCCGCAGCAATAATCGCCACAACGGGAACGTCGATGTTTTGGGCAACTGATTCTTGCCATGGATCCGCAGCCGCTGTTCAGCTTCCACGGTTGTCAGCCCCTGCGGGCTTGTCTGCAACACGGAAAAGACCAGCGGTATTTCCAGTCGGGAAATCTGGGAAACATCACCGGAGTTGGTCACAGATAGTCACCTCTCTCTTTGAAAGATGAACCTGCAAACCGAATCTGTCAACCCAATCTCCTTAAACACCACCCGCGCATCACGCCGCCACTCAACAGCCAAAAAGCGTTTCCTGCTTGTAACGGGATATTCCTGCCGCGGGCAAGAACTGTTCACGAACAAATTGCCTTGCCGGAATATCGCTGAGGAAAGGAGATGGAACGCCTGACGTCACCAGCGACAGCTCATCTTTGGCCCGGGTCATGGCAACATAGAACAGGCGGCGTTCTTCTTCCAGGTCGATGACGGAACGCTGGCTGCGCAAGGGAATGACGCCTTCATTTACGCCACAGACAAATACCACGGGAAATTCCAGTCCCTTGGCCGCGTGAATGGTCAGCAAAGAAACCGCTTGCGGTGCATACTCCTGCCCGCAGCTGCGCACTACGTCGCTATCACGCCCCAGCAACACATTCTGCACAAAATCGGCCATGTTTTCATACATTACCGCAGTATTCAACAGCAGGTCCAGGCAACGCTGATCGCCCAAGCCGCGATCGTTGATCCAGGTTGTCAAGCTCCGTAGCGGCGCATCGTGCAACAGGTTCGAATATTGGTCCAGTTTAGCTGAAAAACTTAGTGGAAAAATCGCGCCCGGCGCCGGCGGAACGGATTGCAAGATTTTCTGCAACGCCGGCAGCGTCTTGTCGACCCCAGCATACAAATCCAGGATCTGTTGCCGGGATTCGATCGTGTATTGTGATTCCGACTTCAGGCTCAGCCGCAGCGCCGGCAGATCCGCCGGGTTCAGCAGAAATTTGAAAAACGCCAGCGCCTCTCGGACCGGCGGTTCCGCCAAAAAATCTTCCCGGCCGACCACGATATGAGGGATTCCTGCCAACCGCAAACTTTTTTCCAAAGCGGCCGCCTGGCGGTTGGTACGGTAAAGCACGGCAATGTCATTAAATCCCCGGTCCAAACCCGACGCCGGTTTGGCCTGCAGGCCCGGGCCCGGCAGGGAATGCGCGTCCAGCATGTCCATTCCGCCTATCAGGCGATTTATTTCCCGGGTAATATACGTGGCCTCCGAAAAAATGTCGGCGGCGGCCGCCAGGCGAATCTTTTCGCCAGACTTTCGTTGGCTCGCCAATGGCTCCCGTTCCACTCCGCGCCAGTTCGGGGCTATGGCCGCCAGGGCGCCGGCGACAATCTCCGGCGTCGACCGGTAATTCCGGGTCAGTCGGACGATGCGAAGACCGGGATAGTCTGCGGCAAGCCGCTCGAAGCAGCGGGAACTTGAGCCCCGGAATCCGTAAATGGACTGGTCGGGATCGCCGATAACGAAAACTCCGTTGCTTTGGCGGCTCCATTGCCGAATGAGCCGATACTGAATCTCATTGATATCCTGAAATTCATCCACCAACAAATACGGAAACGCCGCCGGCGACTTGGTTTCAGTTTGAAGAGCCGCCAACAAAACATCGTCGAAATCCATCAGGCCATACTGTTGGAGCCGTAAGCCATACTGTTCAAACACCTCATCCGGAATGGGCGAAGCGTTGCCGGGCGCTGCCGAATCCACGCCATTTTTGCGCCGGGAAATTTCCCGCAAAACATCCTGCGGCGATACATTCAATCGCAGGGGGCGAATAATTTCCCCGACAAGATCGACAGCCTGGTATTCATCGATAATGACCGGTCGGACCGCATTGTTGCTTTCGGCTAAAACTTGCAGGCAAAGCGAATGGAAAGTACCGATCTTCATGGTGTCAAACAGACGGCTATTGGCGCCGAAGTGTGCGGCAAGTCGTCGGCGCATTTCGCGGGCCGCCTTGTTGGTAAAGGTCACGGCGGCAATCTGACTCGGCAAAACGCCGCGATGTTCAGCCAAATATGCAATACGGCCAATGAGGGTTTTGGTTTTGCCGGTTCCCGGACCAGCGACGACGGCGACGACCGTCTCATCCGCCGTTGCGGCTTTCCACTGTTGCCGATTCAGCCCGTAGGGGTGGGTAGCCGATGAAATATCGGGTCCGTTTTCCTCCCGGACTTCGCTCAGAACGGTCGACAACTTCTGCCCAACGGCCGCTTTATCGGCGGGGGAAAAATGCTTTTTCCGGCTGTCGTCCCGATCCGTAAACAGACAAATTTGCCCGGCGATCCTATCGATTTCTTCCCGTTTCAGGATGCCGATCTTCCCATATTCGCCGTCATAGCCGGGCTCGATTTCGATATTTCCTTCACGCAACCGACGAATTCCTTCGGCGATGCATGGCCCGGCCGCCGACTGAATGTCGGGCAGGCTCGCTTCACGCAGAATGTGCAATTCCGGTCCCAATAGCCGCAATAGTTCTTCATACTGTTCTCTAACCTTTTTGCTGGAAGCGGAAAAGCCGACGGAAGCGGCTATCACCTCCGGCAATGGCACCAACCGTTCGAACTTTTTCGCGGTTGCGGGAACAAAACCCGCCGGACGGTCAGCGAGGTCTTCCACCCGATGGAGCACCCCGACCGTAATTCTGCCGCCGCATACCGGACAGACGCCGCCCGCGGCTTTCGTCTCCTTCGGCTGCCAACAGACCTTGCAGGAACGATGGCCATCATTATGATACTTCCCTTCCTCGGGAAAAAACTCCAGAGTGCCGTAAAAGCGGTTAGCATTTCGATCCTTGAGGGCCTGCAGGATGTTCGGATAGGCGAGAGTCGTATCGAAAATATTGGTTTCCCGGCCCAGATTAGCCGGTGAATGGGCATCGGAGTTGGAAATCAGCGTAAATCCATCCAATGCCGACAGCCGCCAATTCATGGGCGGGTCAGACGAAAGGCCGGTTTCCAGCGCGTATATGTACCGGGTGAGATCGCCGAAGCACTCCTCGATGTCGTCGAACCCAGAATAGGCTCCGAACAGCGAAAAATGCGGCGTCCAAATATGCGCCGGCACAAAAATCGCCTCCGGGCATCTTTCCAGAACGATTTCCAACAGGTCCCGGCTATCCAGTCCCAGAATGGGACGGCCGTCAGAGTGCAAATTACCGACAGTCTCCAGCCGCCGGGAGACAGCTTCGGCGGCATCCAGGCTCGGCAACAGAATTAAATTGTGTACTTTTCTGACCTTGCCATTCTTTTTATAAATCGAGCTGATTTCTCCCGACACGATAAACTGCGGACTGATTTTCGGTCCGGCGACAGACGCTTCCCGGCTCAGGACGGCGCGCAGGGCATAAAGGCCATCCCCGGCCGGAATCAATTTTTCCTGCAGCTCACGGCGCCAAGCCGGGTGCGTAAAATCTCCCGTGCCAATCAGGTGGATGCCCTTACGCCTCGCCCAATATTCCAGCATTTCCGGTTCGCAATCATGGCTCGTGGCCCGGGAATATTTGGAATGGATATGCAAATCAGCGATAAACATAATCTCTCCTCATGCCATCCAGGAATGCTTTCGGAAAAGCTCAATCATTGCACCCGTAACAAACATAGCAGGCTCCGCCGGCCTCCTTGGCCCGGTACATTGCCTGATCCGCGTAGGACATCAGCGCCGGCACATTGTCGGCATCTGCCGGAAAAAAGCTAACCCCGATGCTCACCCCAACGCAGACCGGATTGGGCCCAAGACGGATCGGCTGCTGACAGCTGTCGACCAGTCGTTCGGCAATATCGTCCATCTCGCTCCGGTCGCCAATATCTTGCAAAATGACCAGGAATTCATCGCCAGCCAACCGGGCGACAAAATCCTGCTGGCGGATTGCGTGTCGGAACCGCTCGGCCACCACTTGCAGCAAGAGATCGCCAAAGCCATGCCCATATTGGTCATTAACTTTCTTCAGGCCATCGACATCCAAAAACAGTACTGCCAATTGTCGGGGCTGCGTTTCACTTTGTTCCAGCGCGCGCCTAAGCACTTGCTCGAATAGGCGCCGATTGGGCAAATTCGTCAACGGATCATAGAAGGCATAACGACGGATGGCTTCTTCCCGCAAGCGCCGTTCATTAATGTCTCGGGTGACTCCATTATAGCCGATCAACCGTTTTTCGTTATCAAAGATGGGATTCACCGCCACTTCCACCCAAAGCCGATGGCCCTCCTTGTGCACCACCTCTACGGTATAGACGGAACTGTCCCAGCCGATTTTCTGTTCCTGCAACGGTTGGCGTTTCGCATATCCCCGTTTGACCGCCTCCACTGATTCCGGCGTAAGAAATTCAAACAGACTTCTGCCGACAACTTCTTCGCAGGAACAGCCGAATATATTTTCCGCCGCCGGTGATACATAAACAAACCGAAACTGCTGATCCAGCCGCCAAAAACCATCCATTGAATTTTCAGCTAGCAGGCGAAACATTTCCGCGTGCATCGTCAGCTCGGCCTGCTTGAGTTGCAGCTCGGCCACAGTTTTTTGCAGTCTCACTATTTCCCGGTTCGTCTCCTCATGATCGTTCACCAGATAGTCTACTCTCCTCTCACACCCGCACAATAGTCCACTTCGAATTATGCGCCAATGACGCAATGATCCCGGTTATGAAAAATTCATTTTCCCGCATCTGATTTCCTGCTAAAACTCGCTCCTTACCCTTTTTTTCCTTCAACAGGTCACCCACAAAAAAAAAATCGTCCAAACCTGAGTCTGGACGAGAATTCAAAAAGCGTTCACCGCTTAAACCTTGCGTGAAATCAAAACATTCCCATCCATTGCCAATACGTCGTCGCGCACAACGCATAAACCAAACACCCGATCGCGCAAACCACGACCCCGACCTTGGGAAAATCTTCTACACGCATTTTGCCGGTTCCATAGATCAAAATATTGGGCAGGGTATTATAAAACATCAAAAGCGGATAACCACCTATAATCATGCCGGCCGGCAACGCTAGAACCATTGGTGGAATATTGGCTGTTTGCGCCATTGCCAGCACGATGGGGATGAATGCCGTGGCCATGGCGGTCGTTCCTACAAACAGCAGATGCATGTATTGTATGATAAACATCAAAACAACTAAAATGACCAGTACCGAAGAACCTGCGAGTCCCAACGCTTTAAAAATCGTCACGGCCAACCATTTCGCCGCACCAGTTTTCATCAAAATATCTCCCAGAGAAATTCCACCGCCAGCCACAAAAATGATCTGCCAGGAGATGCCTTTATTGGCATCGTTCCAGTCAAGCACTCCAAAACGGGGCAGGAAAAATAAGCCGGAAGCCGCCAGGCAAGCTGTGGTCGGGTCTATTTTCGTCCATTTTCCGGTAGTCCAAAGCAACACAACGAAAATAAATACCATCAACGCACGACACTCTTCGGAACGCATTTCACCCATCGTCTTCAGTTTATTCCTGATAAATTCAACGCCGCCGGGAATTTCCGGATGTTCTGGCTTGAATATCCACTGAATATAAGCCCAGGTGATGAATGTCATCAGCAGGGCCGGTGGGAAGCCATACACCAACCAGTCCATATAATTCACCAACGGCCCGCCTGCTTTGACAATAAAATCGATGGTCACCGGATTAGGCACGGTGGCGGTCAGTATTCCGGCACTGATTGTCGCGTTGGTAAAGGCCAAGGTCAATAGCAGGTTGATGGCGATCTTGGAACGTCCCTCTATTTTAAACAATTCAATAATGCTAATACACACCGGCAGCAGGATCGCCGTTCTTGCCGTTGAAGACGGGACAAGAAAGGCCAGAATAATATTGGCGATCATCACACCGAATGTTATATTGCGAAAGGAACCGCCAAGAATGGCCAGAATTTTATAGGTGATTCGTTCCGCCAGTTTCGTCTTGACCATGGCCGTTGCCAAGATAAAGGCCCCAACCATCAAGTATACCGAAGAGGATGAAAATCCTTCCAGGGCTGCCTTCAATTTTACAATGCCCATCAGCACAGCTGCCGGAACAATGAGCAAACTGGTAACCGGCAAGGCCAAGGCTTCGGTAAGGTACAGGACAAATACACCCACAAACAGCGCCAGTGCTTTCTGTCCGACTACGGAGAGACCGGGTTGATGAGGCATGAACCAAACGGCAAGTGTCAATACGATTGCCAGAGGAAGGCCAATTTTGTGACGAATTTCATCGATGCGGCTTTTTTCTGATGAACTCATTACTTTTCCTCCTATTTTGTCATGTTTTGCAGACTCCGAACAACCTCCAGATTTCGCGCTGTCCTATGACTTTCTGGCGATATCGCTGCATCGCCCGGCTTTTAACAGGGAACTGCCGGTATCGTGTCCCACTGTTGCCTGTACCAGTTTGGCCAAGTCAATCGTTTTTTCCAGGTTATAGCCCGTTTCAACCCCCATTTCATCCAGCATATGAACCAAGTCTTCGGTCGCAATATTGCCGGAAGCCCCCGGCGCGAACGGGCAGCCTCCCAAACCGGCGAAGCAGGCGTCATATCGGTCTACGCCAGCCAACATCCCAGCCAAAACATTAGCCAGGCCCATGCCTCTGGTATTATGGAAATGCAAAACCCAGGCAATTTCAGGAAAACGCACTCTTGCCGCAGTCACATAATCAAAAACCTGTTGAGGATTCGCCATACCCGTCGTGTCCGATAACGACAATTCCCTTACTCCGATCTTATAAAAGCATTCGGCGACGGAAAGCACCTGTTCCAGCGGGACAGGCTTACCGTCAAACGGGCAGCCGAAACTTGTTGATATGGCCCCTGAAAGCTCCAATCCATGGGCCGCCGCATATTCGGCGCAGTCGCCAAAACCCTGTACAACCTCTTCCGGGGTCCGTTTCATGTTGCTCAGGGAATGCGCTCGGCTTGCGGAGGCAGTTAGTTTGGCTTTTATAATTCCAGCGGCTTCCGCCCGCTCCAAGCCCCGCTGATTCATGACCAACGCCCGATATTCCACGTCCTCAACCCGCCGCAGCCGTCTGCATACGTCATCCGTATCCGCCATTTGCGGCACCGCTTTAGGATGAACAAAAGAGCCGATTTCAACAATTTTTGCGCCAGCAGCCACCGCCCGCTCAATAAATTCAATTTTTTGTTCCACAGAGCAAATCTTTTTCTCGTTTTGCAGGCCATCGCGTGGTCCGACTTCACAAACTATGACCTGTTTTGGCAGTTGCATCAAATAACCCCCTCTGTTTTCAGTTCTTCGAGTTGAGCGGGATCAAGTCCAAGCAGGCCTTGGTATACCTCCGCATTGTGAGCGCCCAATTCCGGACCGGCCCATTTGATTTCACCAGGCGTTTCGCTGAATTTAGGTACAATCCCGGGCATTTTGATCGTTCCCATGGGGCTGTAAGGCACTTCCACAATATTTGCCCGTGCCGCATAATGAGGATCCGCGAAAATATCGGCGATGCTGTATACCAAATTCACGGGTACCCCGGCTTCATCCACGATTTTTTTTAGCTCCGCATAATTGAGCGAGGCTATCCAATCGCTGACAATTGCATTCATTGCGGCATCATTGGCGACCCGATTTTTCATGCTGCAGAACATGGGATCGGTCAACAAATCAGGACGTTTCATGGCCCGGGTCAAATATTCGTAAGTTCGATCCGTGCTACACACAAGCACAACCCATTTTCCGTCTTTAGTTTGGTAAGTGCCACCGGGACTTGAGGTTCCGCTGAGTTTCGGCGTCCGCTCTTTAATAATCCCGTTCTTGTGATAATCGGCAACCGGAATTTCCAACATCCGAAAAATGCTTTCGTACAAGCTGACATCAATTTCCTGGGGAACGCCGGCCAAACAGTCCCGATGATATAAGGCCATCATGGTCGACATGGCTGCATATAGTCCGCTGATATAATCCGCAATGGAAAAAGAAGGGCTAACCGGCGGCCGGTCTTTAAATCCCGTAATGTAAGTCATCCCCGAAAAAGCCGTGGCCGGAGTCCCGAAACCGGCGACATGTGCGTTTGGCCCTGTTTGCCCGTATCCGGTCACTCTGGTTATGATGACTTGGGGATTTGCCTGTTTCATGGTCGCATAACTCAACCCCCATTTATCAAGGGTTCCGGTACGAAAGTTTTCAATCACCACATCGCATTTCGCAATGAGATCCAAACACAACTTTTTGCCTTTTTCTTTGCGCAGATCCAAAGTTATGCAGCGTTTGTTTCGGCCCATGGCCGCCCAACGCATCGCTTCTCCCTTATGATACGGGCCAAGTTTTCGAAACGGGTCGCCGCCGTCCGGTTGCTCGACTTTGATCACATCGGCGCCAAAATCGGCCATGAGTCCTGCCGCAAATGGCGCCGCAATTACTGTGGAAAGATCTAAAACTCTGACTCCTGATAATAATGACATACTTACCACTCCTTTTCACCAGATGAAAATTAGTTTCGTACAATAAAAATTTATCACACTCGCCAACAGAATGCAATGCATTTTTTTATTTTTTCGAACATTTGAGCAACAGTATCACACAGGATTATTGAGCCGCTTCTGCGAATATTAATGATTGCAAGATCACATCAGGAGGCCAACATTGATGAACATCACGGATGATGCCGCGGAAAATGCCCCCGGCCTGCGGACGTTGGAACGCGGGCTGGATGTTTTGGATTTATTCTGTCACGGTGCCACACGTCTTTCTCTCACGGAGATTGCGGGAAGAATCGATTTGACCCCCAGTACAACGTCCCGCCTCTTGCGCACACTGCAAAACCGGGGCTATCTGTCGCGCGACGACGAAACCAAAAAATTCGTGATCGGTCCGCAAGCACTTCGACTGACAACCTCTTCTTTTCGAACCTTTGACTTGCGGCGGATTGCCGCCCCCATATTGCAAAAACTGCACGAGCAATACAATGAGAGTCTTAGTTTGTATGTTGTCCTGGATGGGCATCGCGTCTGCGTCGATCGCCTGGAAACGACGCATGCGTTACGCCATGTCGTCAACGTCGGGGAACGACTGCCGCTGACGCGCGGCGCCAGCGGAAAAGTGTTGCTGGCCTGGCTGCCGGTAACGGAACGAAAAGCCATACTTGCCGCCGACTCATCGGTGTCAGCGGCAGAACTGGAAGCGATCAGGAAAAGAGGCTTTGCCATTAGTATGGGGGAACGCGACCAAGGCGTCGGCGCCGTTGCCGCACCTATTTTCGACGCCGCCGGCAATCTGCAATGCGCACTGGCATTGGCAGGGCCGTTTGCACGTCTAACCCGGAACGACTTCGAAAAAATGGCGCCGGATATTGTAAATGCCGCCAATCAGATTTCCTCTGCCTTAGGGCATATCAGTCAACAGCAATAAATCCGCATCAGGATAGAAAAAATTCGTTTGCACGGGATTGCCGAGCCCAGCGATCCCGCGCGAACGAATTTTTTGTTGGCTTGTAAATGTCCGACCAAGTCTGGTCCGTGACACTTCTATCTGTTTTGTTGCAGTTTTGCGTTTTGTGCCGCCTTCAGATCCTCATTGCGGCCCGCCCGTAGCACTGCGCTGGAGCCGCAGTGTCCAAGCATTTCCTCCGCCCGCCGGGCGGTTGCCATAGCCGTTAATAAGTCAACTCCCGTGTTCAGCCCCATTTCATGCAACATATGCACCACGTCCTCCGTAGCGATGTTGCCTGCCGCCCCCGGAATATACGGGCATCCGCCCAGCCCGGCGAAAGCTCCGTCAAAAGTTACGATCCCCGCCTGCAAACCGGCTATAATATTGGCCATCGCCATGTCACGCGTATTATGGAAATGCAGCACCCAGCGCACCTTGGGAAAAGTTTTGACCATATAGCGGCAAGTATCATAGACTTGGCGCGGATTTCCCATACCTGTCGCATCGGATAAGGATAATTCCGTGATCCCCAGTTTCAAAAACTCGCGTACGATTTTTTCGATCTGCTGCACGGCAATCCGCCCTTCGAACGCGCATCCCCAGGCGGAAGACAGGGCGCCCGAGATGGCAATGTTGTTTTTGGCGGCATAATCCACGCAATCGGCAAAGGCGGCGATCATTTCCTGCGGACGCTTGTTGAAATTAACCCGGCAGTGCGTTTCACTGACGGAAACCGTCAACTTCGCCTTAGTCAGGCCGGCTTGATGAGCCCGTTCCAGCCCCTTCAGGTTTGGAACCAGTGCGCGATACTCGACTCCATCGACTCGTTTCATCCGACGGACGACTTCTTCAGTGTTCGCCATCTGCGGCACCGCCTTGGGATGAACAAAAGACCCCACTTCCACAATTTTTATACCTGAATCTACGACTCGATCCAGCAGTTCCAGTTTCTCCTCAACGCCGAGAATTTTCTGCTCATTTTGCAAGCCGTCGCGCAGTCCGACTTCGCAGATTGTTATTTGGTCCGGACACTTCCAGTCAGCCATTTCAATCATTGCAATTCAGCTCCTTTGTTTCTCGATGATCTTTTATGTTTTTAGTCGCCATAAAAGTTCGACTCACGTCGCCGGCCAATTGGCTGCAACGCGAGTCGTTGTGCACTTTGCGGCAATGATTCCGCTAATATAACCCTATCCAGCGCCAATATGTCGCCGCACAAACCGCGTAAACGATACAGGCCAGAATCGAAACCGGCAGTCCAACGCGAGGAAAATCGCCGACCGTTAATTGGCCGGTACCGTAGACCAGGACATTTGGATTCGTACAGTAGAACATCAAAATCGGATAACCACCGATAATCATGCCGGCCGGCAGTGCCAGCAAAGCCGGCGGCAGACCCGCCTCGGCTCCCAGAGCGATAACCATCGGCAACATAGCGGTTGCCATAACGGTTGTTCCGACAAAAATGAAATGCATAAACTGGACAATCAACATAACCACCGTGAGTAACATTATCACGGCCATTCCCTTCAGGCCAAAAGCGGCAAAGGCGGTTGCCGCCATCCATTTGGCGGCGCCGCTGGTCATCAGCAGCGTTCCCAGTGACAACCCGCCGCCAGTAATCAGCAGAACATCATAGCTGACATGCGGTGAGGCTTCTTTCCAGGTCATAACGCCGATCTTGGGGAAAAACAGCGGGACCGTCGCAATCATGCAGGCAATGGTCGTATCAATCTTGGTGACCGACCCGGTCGCCCACAGAACCACCACACAGATAAACACCATCAACGTGTAGGTTTCCGCATAAGTCATTTTTTCCATGGCTTCCAGCCGGCTTTTTACATAGGCGGCACCGCCCGGAATTTCTTTGTGCTCGGGGCGGAATACAATTTGGATAAAGCCCCAGGTCAAAAAAGTCATAACAAGAGCCGGCGGAAAGCCGATCTTCAGCCACTCAACATACGAGATGGCATGACCGCCGGCTTTCTGAATTAAATCGACCGTAACCGGATTGGGAACAGTGGCGGTCAGAATCCCGGCGCTGATAGTCGCATTGGTGAACGCCAGTGTCAGCAATAGATTGGCGCCGAATTTTGTGCGCCCTTCCGGTTTGAATAATGCAATGATGCTGATGCAAACCGGTAGCAGGAGCGCAGTACGGGCGGTACTGGAAGGAATCAGAAACGACAACAGAATATTGGCGAGAGTTATGCCCATCGTAATTCGCAGCGTAGTACTCCCGACAAAATTCAAAATCAAATACGTCAGTCGCTCGGCTAGTTTTGTTTTTATCATGGCAGCCGCTAGAACAAAGGCGCCAAACATTAAGAACACCGAGGAAGAGGCGAAGGGCGCCAGCCCCGGACCGACCTTAACAATTCCCATCAGAACGGCCAGGGGAACAATCGCGATGCTGGTCGCTACCAAGGGAATGGACTCTGTCAAATAGAGAATAAATATCCCGGAAAACAGTGCCAGAGCTCGTTGGGCTACAGCCGACAATCCAGCCGGTGCGGGGATAAACCATACAAACAACGTGGTAAGGATCGCTATAGGCAGGCCAAAAGTTTCGCGAAACTGATCCAGTTTGCTTTTTTCATGGTTGGAAGCCATTTTGCGCACCTCTTTCAACTTGAATATCGATTACACTTCTTGGTTTTGGGTGTTGTACTTCCGCAGCATCGAGGATCATAACGGTTATTTTTCCAATTCCGGATCAAAGAACTCTCCAAACAATTCGGCATCGGAGGGCTTGTCTTCAGGAATCGGCACCGAAACCCAGGTCGTATTCATGTAATGCTTCAGGCTGATATTCTCCGAAATGATGTTGCCGCCCCAAGTCCCGCAACCCAAACTGGACGTCATCGGCATGCCGTTGTTGAAGGCACCGGCGTTGGCCTTGGATTGCGGCTGCCGCACCATTATCCGGCTCACGGGCGCCGCCAGGGCATGCTGATGAATATGCTCTTCGTTGAAGGAATAAATCCCGCAGGAATGCCCCTTGCCACCCACCTCGTAGATGGCCTGCATCATCTTGACGGCGTTTTCGAAACCGCCGCTGTATTTGTACACCGCCATCAAGGTGGTCAGTTTCTCGCCGGAGAACGGATACTCTTTGCCGATACCATCGCCGTAAACCACGATGAACTTGCGGTCCGCCGGAATGCTAAACCCGGCGATCTGCGCCAGTTTCTGCGGCGCGATCGCCACCGTGTCCGGCAGACGATGTCCTTCCTCGTCCCACATGACAGCGCGCAGCTTGGCCTTCTCCGCTTCGGAGGCGATATAGCCGCCGACCGCTTCCAGTTGCTTCACCATTTTGTCAAAGATGCTTTCAGCGATGATCAGATTGCCGTCCGCCGAGCAACCGGAACCAAAGTCGGAGGTCTTGCTGAGCATGGAGTTTTTCGCAGCCTCCTCAATGTCGGCGGTTTCGTCGATGACCATGGTGGAGTTGCCGGCGCCGACGCCATAGGCAGGAGTTCCTGACGAGTAGGC
>JAAZNU010000180.1 GCA_012798135.1 Veillonellaceae bacterium
TGGTCAGAAGTGTGAAACGAGAGCGTCCAGCAATGGGCGCTCTCTTGCTTTGGAGGGACTATGGACAAAGAAACCCTCATGGAGCTGCGCCGCTTACGGCTGGACGCGCAGTACCACAACGCCAAGGCAGCCGAGTACATGGCGCGGGCGACCAAGGGCACAAGCACACGTAGGGCAACCAACATGAGCGGAACGGGTGATTGCCCGGTGTCGAGCTACGCGGTAGCCTACGGGAGCGAGCATGCGGCGGCTGTCGTATCGGCTAACGCCGCTAACGCAATCTGGGAGAAGGTGTGCCTGGACGGGCTGGGGCTGGACGAGAGCCTGATTATCGAGCGGTACTACAACCAGGCTATGGACTGGGCGGACATCGCCCGGAGCATCAAGCGCAACATCGACGCGTGCTATCGCATGCACAGGGATGCGGTAATCGTGGTCACCAACGGGAAGCCAAGACAAGCTAGGAACATAGCGTACGGGAAATCGCCCGCATACGGGAAAACGCTGTTCTAACAGCACGTGTACATGGACATCATCGCGGATGCAAGCGCATGTGTGTCTGACTCTAAAGATGGGGTGATGGTGTAGTGTGGCAGACTGGGTAAGCATCCGCGCTGATTACGTCAGCGGAGGGGTTAGCTATAGTGAGCTGGCCGAAAGGCACGGCGTTCCACTTGGGTCTATAAAGCGGCACGCGGCACAAGAGGGGTGGGCGGCGAACCGAGCCGAGATGGAACCGAACCGATACCAACGGACGGTTCGCAAGGTTCTTGAACAAAAAGCAGACCGAGAAGCTAGCCGGCTGAATCGCATACTTGACCTGAACGACACGCTACTACAAAAGGCCGCGCTCGCCGCCGAACAACTAGATCGCAAGATGATAACGCATAAGCGCAAAGTCAAGACAGCAGAAAAACTGCAAGACGGAACATGGACGGAAACAACGACCGAGGACGAAATACTTGACGTTGTGGACGCGCCGCTTGACCGGCAAGGGATAAAACTGCTTGCCTCCGCGCTCAAAGACCTGAACGATATAGCAAAAGTTGCCGATTCTGGGAAAGACGAATCGCTTGCAAAAGCCCGCGAGCTGTTGGAGGGATTGCCAAGTGCCATTGACTGACATGCAGCGGGAATATCTCGCCAACTGTAATCACCGATGGAACATCAAGACCGGAGCAACCGGCAGCGGGAAAACCTTCCTGGACTGCCTGGCTGTTATCCCCAAACGGGTGCTTGCTTGCAAGGGCGAAGGGCTTATTGTTTTGTTGGGGAACACACGCGGAACGCTAGAGCGCAACGTGCTTGAACCGATGCGCGAGATATGGCCTGGTCTTGTCGGGCAGATAAGCGGAGATAACACGCTGCTCCTGTTCGGGCATAAAGCCTATGCACTGGGTGCTGATAGTAAAAAGCATATTGCGCGGTTGCAAGGCACGACCATTGAATACGGATACGGCGACGAGATCACCACATGGGCGCAGGGCGTTTTTGAAATGCTTAAGAGCCGGTTGCGCTGCGCTCATAGCCACTTTGATGGGACATGCAACCCCGACAACCCGAACCATTGGTTTAAGACATTCCTCGACAGCGGGGCCGACATCTTTCAGCAATCGTATACCATCGACGACAATCCCATGCTCACGCCGGAATATGTGCGGAACATCAAGGCGGAGTATCTGGCTGCTGGCAACGCCTACTACCAGAGGTTTATACTTGGCAAGTGGGCCTCTGCTGACGGCGCAATCTATCGGCTGTTTGTGGATCACCCCGAACAGATCATCGTCACGCGCGAATGGCTCACCACCCACCCGCTCACCGCCTGCCTGATTGGCGTTGACTTCGGCGGCAACGGCTCCGGCCATGCGTTTTGCTGCACGGGCTTTGAGCGCGGGTTAACAGGCGTTGTCACACTTGCGGAATGGTATCACAAGGGCGAGATCACGCCGGAAAAGCTGGAATCGGCCTTTGTGGAGTTCTGCCGGATGTGCATTGACCAATATGGCGCGCGCGCGGCCTACTGCGACAGCGCGGAAAGCACGCTAATCAAGGGGCTGGAAGCGGCGGCGATCCGCGAACGCCTGCCCATTGAGGTGCACAAGGCACGGAAGTACCCTATCAACGACAGAATACGCTTTCTTACCCGGCAGATGGGCGGCGGGCGCTATCACATCGTGGACACCTGCCGCCACACCATCGACGCGCTTTCCTCCGCTGTTTGGGACAGCAAGCACACCACCGAGGATGTGCGCCTTGACAACGGCACTTCGAACATCGACAGTCTGGACGCGCTGGAATATAGCTTTGAACCCTTCATGAACGACATAACGCAACTGGGGGCGAGACGTTGAGCGACAACAAGGGCGGGAACGCAATCGAGCGCTACTTGCAGGTCAGGGGCAGAAAGACCATCGACAGCGAGCAGCGCACGCGGATTGATACCTGGTTGCGCTGGTATCGCGGGCAAGTGGACAAGTTTCACAAGTACAGCGTGTACACGGGGCAGAAGCGCCATACCTGCGAGCGCTACAAACTGGGGATGGGCAAGCAGGTGTGCGAGGATTTTGCCACCCTCCTGCTCAACGAGAAAGTGCAGATCAACGCAACGTCCTTCGCAGAGTTGCCCGCCATTCTGGAGGCGAACAACTTCCTTGACCGCTGCAACCGCCTGCTTGAGCTGACCATGGCGCTTGGTACAGGGGCTTTGGTGGAGTTCCTTGACGCGGACAAGAAGCCCGTTATCGACTACATCAGGGGCGACATGATCTATCCCCTGAACTGGGACGGGGACAACATTACCGAGTGCGCCTTTGGTTCGGTGCGCGTGTACGACGTTGGCGGCAAGCCCAAGAAGGGCTTTTACA
>JAAZNU010000277.1 GCA_012798135.1 Veillonellaceae bacterium
AATATCAGGTCTTATAGGAGGGTGTAATGACTCAAGATAATATTACAAAAATATATATGAACGATAAAGAATACATACTCATTGGTACAGCCCATGTTTCAAAGCAGAGTGCGGAACAAGTAAAAGCATTGATTGAATCTGAAAAACCAAGCGCTGTATGTATTGAGCTGGATGATCAAAGATTTATGAATATTCTGGTGCGGCGGAGCCGCAGTTCCGGTGTGGCGTGAGCCACCTGTCCGGAACCACTGAGCCGCCCGTTCGCTATTCGTTATTCACTGAGTTTTTTGTCTAATCCATATACCTCACGCATGGAAATATCTCTGGATGGATCCATGCTTTCGATATTGATTTTGTATGCGTCATGAACGATACGGTCAAGTATGGCATCTGCCAGTGGACCATCGTTGCCGCCAAGCTGCTCATACCAACCTTCCGCTCTATATTGGGAGCAGAAGATGGTGGAAGATTTTTTCCGGCGGCGATGTAGTAGTTCAAAAATGTCCTTACGCTCATTTTCATTAGGTTTTAACAGTAACCATTCGTCAATAATCAGCAGTAAAGGATTAGCATACTTCGCCATGACCTTTTTGTATGTACCTTCATTCCTTGCCATCTCAAGGTCAATCAGAAGGTCAGGAAGCCTTACATACTTTGTTGAATAATAATGCTTACAGGCTTCCATGCCAAAGGCACAAGCCATATATGTTTTACCTCCGCCAGTGGCACCAGTAATGAAAATGTTGCGGTACTCAGCGATATATTCACAGGTTGCAAGCCTTGTAATAAGCTGTTTGTTCAGCTTGCGTCCGGATGTATAATCAATGTCCATTATACTGGCGTCCGGCTGGTCGAACTCAGCATTCCTAATAAGCCGCCTTAAGCGGTTGTTTTTTCGACTGCTGTATTCGATGTCTACCAGCATACCGAATCGATCCTCGAAGGGTATTTCCTTCATTTTGGCATCAGTCAACTGGTTACGGAATGCATCTGACATGGCAGTCAGGCGCATTTCAATTAATTTATCAATCGTACTTTGATTTGTCATAGCTGTTTACCTCCCATAGTAGCCGGCACCTCTTGTAATGCCGTGATTGTTGTGTGTGGTTTCCGGTTTATCCGGTTTGATTTGTGACTTGTCCTGCCCGGTTGTGAGTATATTTTTGATACTCTTGTAACTGGGAGCAGCTGTATAGGAAAGTGCCTTCTTGCAAGCGGCTTCCAGACGATCGACTGAATATTTGTCAGCCAGCTTTAAAAGCCCCATACAGCTTTTGTAAGTCTGTTGCTCCACACGTTTGGAGGTAAGTATTGCATCAACCACCTTATACATATTGCTTCCAATCCGCTCAGCCCACTTGCGGAAACGGTCGCCGTTCCACTCCAAATACTTCTGGTGGTCTTCCGGCATGTGTTCCACTACGGTGCTGTACTGTCCCTTTCGCCCGTAAAGACGGCGATGGGAAGCTATGCGGTTATGGTTATAGAAAACTTCAAGTGTTTTATCTGTTATCCTCACATCAACCTTACGTTTTATGTATTCATAAGGGACTGAGTATAGCATTCCGTCGACGGATATGTGATAATTGAACTGAACGGTGGCTTGTTTCCATTCCGCCAGTTCGTAAGGGGTAGCAGGTAATGGTGCCAATAATGGCAGTTCTTCGTCGCGAAAGAGACTTAACCGGCTGCCCTCTTTCTTTTGGAAAAGTCGAGCATTGAAGGTCTTCAGTTTCTCCCTGATGGCATGATTTAATTCAGCCAGTGTAAAGAACTGTTCATTTCTCAATGCAGCAGTAATCCATGTGGATATATTCCCTACAGAACTCTCTGCATTTGGCTTATCTTTTGGCTTTCTAACCCTTGCGGGAATGATAGCAGTACCATAGTGTTCCGCCATTTCGTGATAAACGGTATTTACCTGCTGATTGTACCAGCCTCCGGCATGTACCACGGCGGTCTTACAGTTATCAGGTACAAGGATTTTGGCTACGCCGCCGAAGTATTCATACATGTGGACATGGGCAGTTATCCATGCTTGCTGTTTTTCATTGATGAAAGCTTCAACATAAGCATACTGGCTATATGTCATGACGCCTACAAATAGATGGGCATCAATGATTTCACCGGTGTCAGGGTCTGTGATATGTGCAGAGCCTCCTGCCCAATCCACTTCAACCTGTTCACCTGGTTTCCGTGCGATATGCATGGTTGCACGGCGTTTCTGCTCATCCTGCTGGATGTAATAGCAAAACTGGGAATACATGAGTGGTTCCGCACCGGTAAGGCGACATTCCTCCATGTATTCTGTCCATAAGAGCTTCCTGCTAACTCCGTTTTTAAGCAACTCCTTATGGATATAGGCAAGGTCTGGAGTTTTCTTGCTGCTGATACCTTTACCATCCTTTGGGTATAGCATACCTTCTAGTACCGCATTTGTTTGTTCATTAGGCAGTGGCCAGGAAATATCTAACTCCTCAGCCCTCTTCAGAACCCTTGATACGGTGTTTCTGGAACATGGGCAGCTAAGTGCAATGTTCCGTTCACTGAACCCCAAGCTTTTTAGCCTTAGGATTTCACGATAATCGGTCATGATGATGACCTCCTTTATATGTATTTACATCACAAAACTGATGCATGGATACATTATAAAGGATTATATGATAATGGCTCACTTCGTCCGGAATGCTGGCTCACTCAAAAACGGAAGGGTGGCTCACTTTGACCGGACAGGTGGCTCAAAATGGACAAGATTATTCAATTTAAAACCATCACTGAAGGTAATAAGTGGAAAGATACTGATATATTTAAGATAATCAAAGAAAAAAAAGCAACATTGCTTTTGATTAATTTAGTCATATCATCCTTCCAAAAACGAATTGCAAGACAATTTGACATTAATGCGGGACAAGAGATGCTTCAGGGAATTGAATCTGCAAAAGAAATAGGTGCAGAGCTGGTTCTGGCTGACCGTAATATTCAAATAACCTTTTCACGTATCTGGCATGAAGTTGGTTTTTTGGGTAAAGCGAAACTTCTTATGGAAATCATATTCAGTATATTCAGTGATGTTAAAATTTCAGAAGAAGAGCTGGAGAAAATAAAATCTCAAGATATGCTAAATTCTGTCCTTAAGGATTTTACTGTACATTTCCCCAGATTGAAGATTCCATTAATTGATGAGCGGGATCAATATTTAGCCCAAAAGATCAAGGATGC
>JAAZNU010000279.1 GCA_012798135.1 Veillonellaceae bacterium
AATAATCGGAACGATATCGACAAGACTCAAAACGTCAATTGGCGTCGGCAATGTTTCGAGAAACTCCATAATTTGCTCTCTTTTCGTATCCATAATCTTTAATTTTTGTTTTCTGCTTCTACGTGTTTTCTGATGAACGCCCGAATATCGGACGCTCCATAATTTAATTCATTCAGCTTATTTAGAACCGAGTGTTCATTGTTACTATACTCTGCCGTGAACGAATAACCGTCCAAGCACCAGTAGTAAGTACCCTTTTCTATAATTACCTCCAATTCTACACCATCAAACTTCACTATGTTAACCAATCTACCTGAATGTTCTTCAATCGTAGTGGTTTCATCTTTCGTTTTAATCACAAAAAACTTTCGGTTGAGGTTTTCTGGGATAACGAAGTCAAGTTCAAATGTGTCATCAGGGTTAATCTTTTTGATTAGTTCGTCTATTGAAGAAGTGTAATTTATCCAAGCTCTCGAAACTTGCTTGTAAACGGCATAAATGAAATCATTACTATAAACAACGTCTATTTGCTTGCCATTAACATCTATTGTATCTATTTTCTTGCCCGTAACTATCTCTGCCCCATCAAAGAAATTCACCTTTTCAAAAGGCTTGTAATTCAACGCATCATTAACAGTGTAGATCTTTTTCACGAAGTCCCACCCAAGCGATTCTTTGTTTTTGGTTTCAATCTTTTCTTGATCCATTTTTTCGCCTGCAATTATAAAGAAATACTCATCGTTTTCTCCGACAAGCCCTACTCTTTCGCAAAGATACAACTTTACTTCTGGATATACAAACAAAGCGTCGTAAGGGAGCTTTGCGTTAAACACGCATCCGTTTATTTCTATCAAAGAATCTATTTTCTTGCCGTAGATAAGCCCCGTTATACCTTTGATGTTTTTGGTGGCTTTTAGTAGCTCTTTCGGATCAATATTAATAGGATAGTCATGGTAATCTTTCGGGATAACATCCTCCCATCTTGGGAAACGGAGATCGCATAAATCGCCGTTCTTTCTTATGATTTTACCTTCGTTTTCTGGGTCGTAATCTGATTTTAACACGCAAATTACGCTCCCGTTTGTGGCTACTATTTTGCCGTCTTTGTATAGTAATCCATCTGGATAATGACCATCACCGACGCAATTGTACATTGCTTTTATACGTTTTGATTGTTTTGTTTTCATTTTACTTAAATTTTAATTTAGTTTGCCTACTCTATTATGGCTTTTCGGCCTCCGCCATTTTGATGTAAAGATACAAACAATAATCAATACAACAAACCAAAAGTTATTTATTTACAGATATTTAACTAAATAGATTTGTTTTTTGTGTTTGTTTTATTCGTCCCTCTCAACCATATAACACTTTGTCAGAGTGCCTCTTTGTTTTCTTGTGTCTATCATTTTGTTTGAGCCAATAAGCACCATTGCACTTGCTATTATCTCTGGGTTCTCGTATGATCTTGCTACCCTTAGCTTAAGTCCTAAAAAGTCCTCCACTTGTTTTTTCGTTAACTTTTTGGAGTAAATTCTCGGGTCTTCGTTCATTAAATTAATAACCGAGCCGGAATATTTTTCAATTTGCCAATACATTGTCTCCATTTTGTTCTGTTTTAAATTGTTTTTTTTGGGCACAAATTAATGCCGAAAATGTGCCGCCTTGTTTTTTG
>JAAZNU010000146.1 GCA_012798135.1 Veillonellaceae bacterium
ACGCCACGGCCGCGGCCCTCGCCGAGGCCAACTTCGACTCCGGCGTGGACGTCGTCTACGTCGCCTCCGGCCAGAACTTCCCGGACGCCCTCGGCGGCGCCGCTGCCGCGGCCAAGCTGGGTGGTCCTGTACTGCTGACCAGGACCGACTCCCTCCCGGCGCAGACCGAGCTCACCCTCACCAAGCTGAACCCCGACCACATCGTGGTGCTGGGCGGCGAGAAGGCGGTCTCGGAGGACGTGTTCGACGAGCTCGAGGGCTACGACGAGGGCATTGAGCGCCTCGCCGGGTCCGATCGCTACGCCACCTCCGCCGCCATCTCTGCTGACACTTTCGACTCTGCCAAGACGGTCTACATCGCCAACGGCATCACCTTCCCGGACGCACTCTCCGGCGCCCCGGTGGCTGCGAGCGTCGACGCCCCGATCCTCCTCGCAAGGGCTGACTCCCTGAGCCAGACCGTGTGTGACGAGATCAACCGCCTCCAGCCCACTAAGATCGTTGCGCTCGGTGGAACCGCCGCCGTCTCAGACTCCGTTCTGGCCGCGGCGCAGTCCTGCGTTACCATCACCCCGACCATCGACGCCGCTGCGACGCACGAGCTGACCACGGACGAGGACGGAGTCAAGTACAACACGGGTGACGTGGTCACCTACTCGATCACCGTGACGAACACCTCCAAGGTCACCCTCGACGTCACCGTGACCGACACGGCGGGCCTCACCTACAAGCTCCCGAAGGACGTGAAGCCCATGCTCACCCCGGGTGCCTCCGCGACCTTCACCGCGGAGTACACCATTACCGCGGATGACCTCGGCAAGACGGTCACGAACACCACCACGGCCACCGGCACCGCGCCCAGCAAGGCAGCCGTCTCCAAGGCCGTGCCGCTCAGCTGGATCGCGGCACCTGCCGCGAACTGACAGCCAACTCACGACCGGGGCCCGTTCCCACCGCACAGGCGGTGGGAACGGGCCCTTCCCTCTACTCCGGAATCAGCCGCTCGGTCCGTCGAGAGGACATCTCCGTTTCGTCAGCCTTCCTCTGCCATGGGATCCGGCGGCGGATCGATCGTGTAGGTGGGGCCCGGCTTCGGGGGTATGGGCACGACGATGGCCGGACAACCCGCAGCGACGTGGTGAAGCACAGTGTCCGAAACGGCACTGGGGCCGCCGAGGGCCACGACGGCACCTGGTTCGAGGCGGTTCACCTCAGCACACACCTCGGCGCTCACCGAGTCCCGCGTGACCAGCAGGATGGGCGCCGAGTTCGCCGCGGCCAACGGTGCTCCCGACAAGGCGTCCGGGTATGACGTCCCAGTGGCGATGTAGACCACTTCTGCGGACGAGAACGTCCCGGCCGAGATGGCGGCAGAGGTCGCATAACGGTCGTCGCCTGCGAGACGGGAGACATTGCCGTAGTCCAGCGCTTCAGTCGCCACAGCTTCCGCGACCGCCGCGGTTCCACCGAGCACGATGATCTGCTCCGGCAGCAGGGCCTCCAACTGCTCGGCGGCTTCGTCCGAGAGTGCCTCGGTCTTGGTGAGCAGCACCGGCCCGTTGGTGAACCCGGCTGCCGCCGCGCCCGCCAGTGCGTCCGGGTAATCCGAACCGGACGCCAAGTAGGCCACGGGAACACCTGGCTCGAACGCCCACTCCGCGATGAGGGCCGCGGTCTCGTAACGGTTCTCCCCGCCCAGGCGTTCCACGGCCTTGCCGTACTCCAGGGCCTCCTCGGCCACCTCAGCCGAAACGGCGGTCTCGCCGCCCAGGATCACGATCAGAGAGGGATCCAATCGCGCGAGCTCGGCCGTGACCACATCCGGGATCGAGGTCGCCGTCACGAGGAGCACCGGCGCACTCAGGGTGCCGCCCGCGGCTCCTCCGGCGAGGGCATCTGGGAAGTCCTCCCCACTACCGAGGAACACGGTGTCCGCCCCGTCCGGAAATGCCTCCTGTGAGATCAGGACCGAGGACTCGTACCGATCTGACCCGCCGATCCGATCTGGCGACGCCACGGAGGTGGACATCGCCGCAGTCACTCCGATCAACCCCGCACTCAACACGGATGTGGGGATTGCGTGCTTCCAGTTCATGATGTCCGCTTCACTTCCCTTCCGGAGGGTAGCTGCTTCCGCGGTGGCGGCTGCGGCAGCCACCAGCCCGCGGACAAGTGCCAAAGCCGCCAGATCCCGCTGTCCATCCCGCGAACCGCCTTGGTGTGTCCATGGCACCATGATGCACCCGCAGACGTGAGCCGCACCACAGGTTCCTGTATGGGCGAGTGAGGCAATTCACCGGTGGCGTCTCACACAGCCTGGAAACTGCACGTTCGGGTCGACATCCCAACGGAAGCCGGTGTTATCCCGAGTTCGGAATAGCACCGGTTATTCCGACGTCACGGTCATGCCGAGTCTCGAGGTGTCGTTCCTGGTGGGGAACGTGGCGGGCCGGCAAACTTCGGCACAATCACAGGGACTGGAGCCGCAGAGTGTGGGCCGTGACGTGCTTGCCTCCGAGCTCGGGGCAGCTGGTCACGGCACGGCCCACGTGGGTGGAGAGTCGTTGCTGTACCGCGCCCGGTGACAAGGAGCGGCCTTGCGGGTTGGGGAAGAGCGCCTCACCAGGACGGTCCATGCGTTCTTGCAGGTCCGCCCAACGGCCAGTCCAGAAGCCCTGTAGCATCGGGTTCGAGAGCCTCCCGGCGGCCCCGTCTGTCTGGGCACTCAATCATGTGGTCACGGCAACAAGCCGAAAGGACGTGGATGTGGCAGGGGTGAAACAACTCCTCGTCCAAGGGGCGTTACCGGTAGTCCGCCCCCTGAATCGGATGGTGGTGCGGCGCCGCTACCGGCGGGCTGCCAGCTCTGGGTTCTCCACTGCCCCGTTTCCTCCGCACCAGGGCCCCGTCCTACTGTGCGCCCCCCATGTTGATGACGAGTCCATCGCAGCTGGCGGGCTGTTGCTGGCGTGGCACAGACAGGGCGTCCCAGTGGACCTCGCCTACCTCACCGACAGCAGCGCGGGAGGGAAGGGTGAGAGTGCGGCCGAACGCGCCTCCATCCGCCGAGCTGAAGCCGAGGAGCTCGCCCGGCGCACAGGCGTCCGGTCGCTCCACGTCCTCCCCGGTGTCAATGAGAACCTGCTGGCGACTGCCGCGGAAGTTACCTCTGAGCTGGCGGAGATCCTCGAACGGGGAGGCCACCAGGTCGTCGTCACTGTGGGACCCCTCGACGCCCACCACGAGCACCGGGAGTGCGCTGCGATCGTGCGGGATGCCCTCGTACGAGTGGGTTTTCCCGGCCCCGTCTACGTCGGCGAGAACTCAAACTTGCTTCCCCTGCCTCTCGTCACGCACCACCACGCCCTCACCGAGAGCGAGGCAGCTGATCGCGCCGGCCTCTTCGACATCTTCCGTTCGCAGACCACGATGGGGTTCGAGGTCTACTCCGACCTCGCGCGGGCGAAGGCGCCACTCGCTCCGGGTTCCCACGCGCTCGAGCTCTTCCACCGCACCGATGCGCCGGGTTTCTCGCGCCTCGTCGACGCCGTCGCTGCGCTGGACCTTGATGCGCTGCTGCCCGCCAGGATCGGCAACTCGTGGTCTTTCCTGCATGCCCTCACTCCGGACGACTCGGTGATGACTGCCCTGGCGGCGACTGGTTGGAAGGCCTGATGGTGGAGACCCGGATCGTCGACAGCCTGGCCGACCTGGACGCGCTCGGCCCCTCCTGGCGGGCACTCGAGGAGACACAACCAGACCTCCCGTTCTCCTGCACCTTCGACTACGTGGCCGCGTGGGCCCGCGCCCGTCACGGCACCACGGAGCTCGCAGTAGTGGTGGCTGAGGACCACGGCCAGCTCATCGGAACGCTTCCACTCGGCATCACCACACGCAGGAAGGGGCCGGTCAGCGTCATGGAGCTCGCCTTCCTGGCGGAGGGGGACCGTCGCGATGCCGTCCTCGACGCCCGGCGAGTCTCGCCCGGCACCACCATCAAGGCCCTCCTCTCGGCGTCCCTCGCCCTGGGTGTCAAAGCCCGGAGGATCTCCCTCCGGTACCTGCCCGCCCACTCTCCGTTGACCCACCACCTGCTACGGTCTTCGGAGCACAACGCCCAGGTCCGACCGCTCGTGGAGCTGCCGCTGATTGAATTGGCGCGGCACCCCGGCTTCACCCAATATCGCCGCACCATCCCACGCAGCGCGATCACCTCTGCCAACAAGATGCGGCGCGAGCTGGGAATGCGTCTCGAGGTGCATAGCCCCGTCTCCGAATCCCTCTTCGACGAGCTGGTCGCGCAGCACCGCCGGCAGCAACAGGTTCTCATCGAACGTCACGGCCGCCACGAGCGCCGCTCTCTCTTCGATGACCCCGTGCGAAAGCGGGCCTACCGCACGATCACCGTCGGCAACCCATCAGCTCTGGCATTCGTGGCACGCACATCAGCAGGCGAACTGCTCTTCCACGAGCTTGCCTGGCGCCGCGGCGGCACAGTCACCGCATGGAATACCGCATACAACCCGGACTTCGCCCACCACCGGCCGTCGCGTGCTCGTCTCGATGCCATCGAGTGGCTGTACGCCGACGGTGACGTCCGGGTGTTCGACCTGGGCGCTGGCCGCTACCCCTGGAAATTCGAGCTCACACCCTCCTTCGAGCTCGCCTACGACTTCTCCGCCTGGCGGGGCGACGACGCGCTCGGCCGCCTCCTGAGGAAGTTGAGGTGAGGTCGTGAGGAAGCACCCCAGCATCGTGACTCGCGTGCGAGAAGAGGTGCTCGTCACGTCCCGGCTCTATTCCTGCCCCATCCGCCCGGCCGAAGGCGACGCGAATCCTCCTGCCGAGCCCTTTGTCATCCGGCGTGCCACCGACGCCGATCTGGCCCGAATGGCGAGCGACCTTGGTGGCGAACTGACACCCGCCAAGGCCACCGCCATCCGTGCCCGACACGCCCGCACGGACATGGAGGTGTTCGTGGCGGCACTGCCCGATGGCGAGGTAGGAGGGTATGGGCACACGCAATACGGCTGGATCGACGACGCCCACTATGCCCTCGACCTCGGAGCATTTCCCGGCGTCGCCCACCTGTTCGACGACTACGTGGCGAGCGCGTATCGCGGTCGCGGCCTCCAGGCGGCCCTGATCCGGGCGCGTCTTGCTGCCGCGCGCGCGCGCGGCAGCAGGCGCGCCACCATCCTCGTCGCAGACTCCAATCACGCCTCCCGGGCCTCCGTCCGGCGGTCCGGGTTCACGCCGGCGCTCCGCGTCATCACACTGCGGGCGGGACGCCGGAGACTCAGCCGGGCGATCGGCTCCACCCGCCCGCTCTCGGGTCAGGGGAGCTCGTAGGAGGACCCGACCGCCACGTTGACCATCTCCAGCAAAGGCACCAGGTTCTCCCGGGCGATGCGGTAGCTGGCCAACGAGCGTGCGAAGATGCTGGAGTCGAAAATCGCTTGGTCGAGGTCGGCCTCGACGAGCCCCAGGAGGTCCTGGCACCTGTCCGGAACACCAGCAGTACCCAGATCGCCTACTGCTGCACGCAGGTCCGCCATGGGTGCGCCGAGACCGAAGCCCACTGGGATCTGCTGGTCCACCGCGCGGACCGCGTCGACGATTGCCGCCGCAGCCGCATTCGCGGCCGCGGCATCCATGCCGTCGGCGCCAGTCGCCGTGCACCTGTCACCAGCCGCGGGGGCGGGGCATCCCAGGGCCGCGTCGCGCAGGACCGTTTCCGAGATGGCCGCCTCCCCACCGAGCGCGGTAACCGCCGTGGGCGCGAGCGACAGCAGTCCACCGCACACGCTCACAGGGACAGCACCACTGGACGGGACGAGGATCACGGGTGCTCCCCGCAGCACCGCCAACGCCGCTCCCGAGAGGGCATCCGGGAATCGCGTCCCCGAGGCAAGAAAAACGGCACTCGCCGAGCCGAAGGCGTCTCGAGCGATCGCCACGGAGGTGGCGTACCTGTCGTCTCCCTCGACCCGGAAAGACGGGGAGATGGTGCGGATCTCGGAGAGGACAGCGTCCGACACCGCGGCCGAACCGCCGGCAACGACCACGCGGGTCGGCTTCAGCCGCTCGAGTTCTCCGCGCGTCGCGTCGGGGAGGCGATCCGGGGCGGTCAGGAGGACGGGAGCGTCACGGTGCCCCGCGGACGCGGCAGCAGAGAGCGCATCCGGGAAGGTGACGCCAGACGCGACGTAGACGGTGCTGGCTGTGGGGAACACGCGGCGAGAGAGTCCGGCGGCCGTCCCGTACCGGTCAGGGCCGCTGATCCGGCCCACCGCCGCGATCGCAGAGGCCTGCGATTCCACCGTGGCCGAGAGTGCGCCCTCGCCGCCGATGAGAAGGATCTGCTGGGGGGCGAGGCGCCGAAGCTCTTCCAGGACGGAGTCCGGAATGGCGTTCCGCTGGGTCAGGAGCACGGAGGCGCCGGAACTCCCGGCGGCCGCACCCGACGCGAGGGCGTCAGGGAAGTCCTCGCCATTCGCGAGATAGACCGTCGAGGCTCCCGTGGGGTGACCGACTCGCGAGATCTGCACGGAGGTGGAATACCGATCGGGCCCGGCGATCCGCGCGTGGTAGGCCACCGCCTGTGCCGGACCCGCCGCGACCAGTGCCGTGGCGACGACGAGGGCGGTGGCAGCGCTGGCAACGGAGCGGCGCGTCTTGAATCCGGTCATGGGTTCTCCTCAACGGGCTGGGTGGTGTCGTCGGCGACACTACCGCATCGCTGGCTTGGGGATGGCGGAATGTCGGGCGCATGCAGAAGGACCCCCGCCTTGGGCGGGGGTCCTTCCGGTTCTTCACACGCTAGTGCGTGCTGGGGCTACTTGAGGATCAGTAGTCGAAGATGTCCGAGATGGCCTCGGTGACAGCCTTGCTCATCGAGCCGGGGCCACCGAAGGTCACAACCATCTGTCCGTTGTCGACGTTGTCGGCAAGGTAAGCGGCAGTGACCGGGGTGAGGGCGTCCGGCGCCGAAAGGAGCAGCGGGCCGTCAGCGTTCGCGATGTAGGCCGAGGCCACAACCGCGTCGGGGTAGTTCATGCCAGAGACAACCGCGAAGAACGACGGGTCACCGAAGGTGCCCTCGGCCGCCAGGGTCGCAGTCTCGTACCGGTCCGCACCGTCGTACGCCTCGACGAAACGGATGTCGTTGGCCACGAGCGCACGGTGTGCCGGACCACCAACCGCGAACGTCTCGGTGGTGTTGACGTCCCACCAGAACTCAGTGTCCGCAACCCAGTCGTTCAGGTCGACGAGGAAGTCCTCGGTGAACCCACGGCTGTCCATCGCCTCGCCCTTGGTGAGGAGCACGACACCATCGTTCGCGGCAGCGGCTGCACCGGCGGCGAGAGCGTCCGGGAAGTTGATGCCGGTCGTGATGTAGGGGTTCACGTTGAAGCTGTCCGCGCCAGATTCGATCCCGTAGAAGTCAACGGTCACCTTCGCGATGTTGACGGCGGTCTCGTAGCGGTCGATGCCCTGGTAGCGAAGCGTGTTGCTCCAGACGAACGGGGCAGCAATCACGTCATCGATCGCTTCTTCAACATCGGCTGAGAGGGCGTTGGTGCCACCGAGGATGTGGACCGTCACCATGTTACGGCCCTGGGCGAGACGCGCGATCTCGTCCGCGTTGCGCGGGTCGAGCTCGTCCGTCGGGTTGATCAGCACGGGGGCGTCCAGGACGTCCGCGAGCGGGGTGGCCGCGAGCGCGTCGGAGTAGTCATCCGAACGGGCGACCACGATGTCGATACCGGAGTAACGGTCCGGGCCCTTGACGACGGTGCACTCAACCGTGTCGGACCAGTCATTCCATGTGCCGAGGGCGTTAACCTCAATCACGGTACCGAGCGGGAGCCACGCGCGGCGACCTTCGTACTGCGGTGCAGTGGCAAAGCCGCCGGAGCACTGGAAAATGTTCTCGCCTTCGACCCTCCAGCCCCAGTCAGAGCGGGTCTGGGCGGCCTCGATGGCAGTGCCGATGCGGTCGCGGTCAGCGATACGGATGACCGACGCGCTCTCCACCTCGGCGATGCCAGGAATGAGGGGCAGGTCGGGGTCGACTACTTCTGCGCTCGCCATGGGGGCGAGGGTGAGAGTCATGGCGGCGGCGGCGAGGGCCCCCAGCGCACCACGGTGGGTAATTTTGCTCATTCGAGCAGTCCTCCTTGTCAGGATGTGGATACTCCGTACCCCCACTATAGCGGCTTGCGCCAGTGCACTGACCGCGTTGCATTCAGGAGTACTTCTCCGACTGTATGGGTCATGTCGTGAAGATGCAAGCACATGAGCAACCGTTGCCGCGCACACTGGATGTCCGGTGATGGTGGGCCTGCGTGACCAAGCTCCTGCTGGCGCAACGAAACGTTGCCACTTCGAGGTTTCCAAGCCCCCTGTTGGGTTTCCCGCAGGCGTACAGCGTCGTCAAACCTTCGTCACAGTTCAGTAACGCTCCCTCCGTGAGCATCTCGTCGGCTGGCCCGCGAGCGGCGCCGCTGTGAAAACAGCCTGGCAAATAAACCCCATGTGATGAGGAACACCGCCGTGGCGCCCAACGACCACGTCCACTCTGTGAGACGGGCGCCCGCCGCGAGCGTGGCGGCCACGGAGAGGACCGCCGCGACGAGGGCGAGAGTGAGGGGGCACCAGCGGTGCCCGTCGCGCCGCCACACGTAGGCAAAGGGCAGGCCCGCGGTCACGGCAGAGCCGGCCAGATACCCCACAGCCACGCCCAGGATTCCCCGCGAACCCACGAGCGCCCCGATGGTCCCCATGCCGACCACGAGCCCACCCCAGGACATCAACGCGGAGGCCCGGACGCCCCGCGGGCCGCGCACGTTGATCGAGTTGACGGCCGCGACCGGAATCGTGGTGAGCAGCACCGCCAGCAGGAGCACCCGCAACGCCGGCACGGCGTCCCGGTACTCCGTGCCGAACACCAGCACCATGAGTGGCTCGGCGAGCAGCGCCACCGAGCCGAAGGCTGGCACCATCACGAGCACGAGCCCCCGGGTCACACGGTCCGTGATCGCGCGTGTGACAGTCTCGTCCCCGCGACCGTGCTGGCGGGCCATCTCCGGGAACAGCGCCATGGAGAGCGCGCGGGCCACCATCGACATGGGGGTGGCGAGGGAGATCGCGGCGGCGTAGAGTCCGGCCGCCCGGCCCGCCTCCACGGCGGCGGCGATCACCATGGAGAGCTGCAGGAGCCCCGAGGAGGCGAGGGTGCCCGCCACGCCCCAGACCACGAAGGTGCCGAGTTCGGCTCGCTCCCGCGCGCCGAGGCGGCCCGGCTCGCGAGCGGGCCGCAGCCAGACGCCGGCCGCGTACAGGCCATAGCCCGTCACGAGGGGTGCGAGGTAGAGGCCCGGCAGCTGGACGAGTAGCACCGCGACGAGGAGTCCCACCATGATGGCGGCGGCGGCCGCCTCCCACCATGTCGCACGGGCTATCTGCCCGCGGCCGAAGCGGATGCCACGGGCGAGTTGGTAGGCGGAGAACGCAACCACGAGAGCGGCCACCCAAGCGGAGTCCACCACCGACACGTCGAGGACGAGGCGGGCCACGGCGGCCACGGCGACGGCAAGCACAACGGTGATCGCCGCCGTCGTCCGGGTGAGGTGCCGCTCATAGGCAGCGGCGCGCCCGGGCTCTCCAGCGCCCAGCGAGCGTGCGACGAACAGAGATGCGGATTGGCCGGCGGCGGACGGCCAGAGCAGGCTCGCGGTGGTGGCAAGCGAGAGGGAGCCGCGAATCAACCCCAGGGCGTCAGGGCCGCTGATCCTGCCAACGAGTAGGGAGACAACGAACTGCGCACCCCCGGAGAGGAGGATGCCCAAAGTTGACAGCCCAGTATCACGGGCCAGTCCCGGACGCCGCTCAGTCACGGAGAACGGCTGGATTTGCGGGCGCGGTCAGCCCACTGCTCGAGCAGCTCCACGAACTCGTGGCCGTCTCGGTTCCAGTCGTGGGCCGCAGCGGCCGAATAGGCGTTGGCCGCCAAGCGCTCCCGCTCGCCGCGGTCGGCGTCGAGGCACCGGATGGACTCGATGACGGCGCCGACATCGCCGAAGGCCACAACCAGACCCGAGTCGGTGGACTCAACGAGCTCCCTGGACGCCGCGTTCGGCGTGGTGATGGAAGGCACGGCGTGCGCCATGTATTCCATCACCTTGGTGGGTTGGGAGTGCTGGTAGTTCGGCTCGTCGTGCAGCAGGCTGAGCCCCGCGAGTGCGCCGGGGAGACGGGCAAGCGCAAGGTCGTTTGGGACGAAGCCGCGGTAGTGCAAGTTGGGGAGCCGGGCCGCCGCGGCCCGGATGGCGTCCTCGACGTCGGCCTTCGCGTTGCCGATGAGCTCCACAGTCACGCCGGGAAGAGCCGCGGCGATCTCGATCAGTTCCTGGGCACCTCGGGCCCACGTGAGGCTCCCGATGTAGATGACGCGCGGCTGGTCCTCCGCCGGCCATGGGCCGCCCGGACGTAGGCGGACCGAATTCGGCACCACGGGGTGGCGGCGGCGGAACCTCCCTTGATAGGCCGTTTCGGCGAGGAGCAATTCGAAGGCATGCTCAGCGACGAGCTCGGTGCCGTGGATGAGACCGGCCACAGCCCATCGAAGTGCCCCGGGAAGCGGAAGCATGGCCACCTGTGCAGGCACATCCTCGTGAACGTCCCAGACGGCCACCGGACGAGGCCACCTGGAGGGCAGCCGCGCAGCGGCGAGAGCAGGCAGCAACTCGGGATCGTGGACGAGGATCACGTCCTGCTTGGCCCGTTCCCGGAGAACGAGACGGAAGGCGGCCAGCACGGCGGGGATGCGGCGTAACAGGTTGCCCTCGGAACGGGGGACGTTCTTGGTTCGGGGCTCGCGGGGCGGGATGCAGCCAAAGGCCTCGAACGGGGCCGCGTAGGTGACGTGGTGGCCGTGCTCGCAGAGGGCCGCGATCTCGCGGTGGAGAATGCGGGCGTCCCCGGGCGGGTGGGCGACCGTCACCACCAGGACGCGCGCCATCCGTGCCATCTGTCGAACATGTCGCGATTGTACAGGTGAACGGTTCCGGCTCAGGTGCCGGTCGGTTCTGTTGTGCAACAACGGTCCACGTCAGCAGATCTCTGCAAAGGTTGGCAACCCTGATTGGTGCGCGCGGTTCAAGCGCGAGAGCAGCTTTGGCTGAACCGAAAGCTGGGGTTCGATCCACATAGATCGAACCCCAAGCAATCGCCACATCCAGCGGAGTCACCGTGGCATTCGAACAACCGAAGCGTCCGAGTGTAACAGGCTGAACACACTCTACCCCACATCCGCAGTTCTGTGCAGGGCGAGTTTTCGTGGGCATCCTAACATGGAGCAGCACTACGGTAGCTGTTGCTCCACTCGGGGCATTCCCCACTTGGTCCACACCGTACCGTGGCGGTCAGCAGTCGCGACCAGGTGCTCCGTCGGACACGGCGCTGGAGCCACCGATCACGAATTCCACTGTGGGGTCCAACTCACTCAGGAGGTCCTTGATAGTCAAGGGGGCGCACGAGGTCTTCACGATGAGTACGGGCGCACCCTTCTCCGCCGCCGCAGAACTCGCGCTCAGAGCGTCCGGCCACGTGACTCCTGTGGCGTGGAACACCCCACTCGTGCTGTCCCACAACCGCTCCACCAGCAGGGCCGACGTCGCGTACCGGTCCACGCCCCCAACCCGCTCGAGCGTGGCCCCCGGAAGGAGTTCGGCGATCTCGGCGAGTACGCCGTCCCCGACCGCGGCCTCTCCGCCAACCACGACAACACGGTTCGGTGCCAGCCGCTCGAGTTCAAACACTGTCGCCTCGGCCACGCCATCCTTCTTGACAAGGAGAAGGGGTGCCGTCTCCTCGGCCGCCGCGGCTGCCGCACCGAGTGCGTCGGGAGCCGACTGACCAGACGCGAGGTACACGGTTTCTGCGCCCTCCCCCCAGGATTGGAGGCTCAAGAGCGCCGCGGTCTCGTAGCGGTCGACGCCCGCGACGACCTCGACAGTCTCGGCAAGCTCCCCGAGTTCAGCGAGGGCTGCGCCGGAGACGGCCGCCTCTCCCCCGAGGACCCTGATGGTGGCAGGCTGCATGCGTTCAAGCTCTGCGGCCACGGCTTCCGGAACCCCGTCGGGACGGACGAGCAGAACGGGTGAACTCGTGAGTGCTGCGGCGGGTGAAGCGGCGAGGGCGTCAGCATACTCGAATCCCGTGGCCACGTAGACCACGTCGGGGCGACGGAAGATCCATTGCGAGGTCGCCGCCGACGTGGCGAACCTGTCGGACCCGGCGAGTCTCACCGAGTGGGGGTCGGACTGGACGTAGTCCGGCATGGTGGGATACAGCTGGTCGATCAGATCCCGGAGCTCGTCCATCCGTTCATAGAAGACCTGCCCGGGACACGCCGTGAGGGCGACATCGCGGTGCCCGATCACCTTCTCCGCCAATTCCTCGCCCTCGAGCCCGAACGTTGGACCGTCCGGTGTGATGCCATGGACGGCGAACTTCCACGCCGTCATCTGGGCCATCGCCCGCATCGCCACGTCCGGCACCTCCACCGTGGAATAGTCCCCCATGAGTGAGATCCCGAACATCGTGCTGTTCATGCCCGAGGCATGTGCTCCGATGACCGGGTGGGTGACACCACCGAAGCGCCCCTCCCAGATCCGTCCGAACTTGTCCACGATCGCGTTGTAGCCGATGTCCCCCCACTCCCGACTGATCGCGTGATAGCTGTAGATCCCCCGGATAATCGCCGGAACGTCCTCCGGGCCGTAGTCGTTGCGGCCTGCCGTGTGATGGATCACCGCGCCGGTCACCTCGCCGAGCTCGGGCCGCCAGGTGCGGATCGTCTCGTCCGCCCCCCAGTCCGCGCGGCTGTAGACCTGCGGGACGCCGGTCAGCAGGGTGGCAACGGCAAGGGGGGACGTCCCGCCTCCGATCGGTGCCGAGGCTGGAACGGTTGGCGCGTCGTCATCGGCGTCGCTGCGGCCGGGATCGACGACGTGGACGCGGGCGTCCTGGGGAACCTCGCCGAACGGGGCGGTCACCTCCACCTCTACCCTGGTGGCCTCGAGCACCGCGACCGGCTCGGTGCCACCGCGAGCCCCGCCCCCAGCCTCGGACTCGTCGAACTCCATCTCCAACCACACGGTCCAGAGGCCACTCTCCAGGGTCCGCATCCGAACCGTCAGGCCGTCCGGTTCCGATGCCTGCGCCCAAGTAACCCCGATGACGGCGAGTGCAGGGACGTCGGCGCTGACGACGACCCGGTCGAGTCCTTCGGGTGCATCAGCTGGTGCTGCGGCGGCAGCTACGGCGACGACGTCGGTCTGTGCCTCGACGGGCACCGCGTCCGCGAGTGACTGCTCGATCGGTGCGATGGCGCCCGATCCCGCCTCGGATGCCGGATCGGATTCCACGGATCCGGTGGCCGCTGCGGGTGGGCCACCGGTCAGGAGGAGTGCAAGGAGTGCGGCCACCACCGTGGTAGCAGTCGTGCGCATGAGAAGTTCCTCCTGAATGGCACCAGTGTGATTAGAGTGACACATGGGCTAGGTGATACGTCAAGACGGCTGCCATGTCCCCGTGCAGTGTGACACCCCGAACAGCGTGGCCAACCGTGGCGCCCGACCAGCGGGCGGCGTCGTGGAACAGGTCACGGTGGATCGGATGTGGCTCTTGGTGGTCGCCGGCGCGTGGCCGCAGGCCAGCTCACAAGTGACCACGATTCGTGCAATTTGGATTCGTGCCACTTGTTAATGCCGCCTGCTGTCCATGATGCGTTCGTACAGCTGGACCAGCCGGTCAACGGCGCGCTCCACTCCGTGCTCCGATGCGACCCAGAGGCGGCGCGTCTTCACCTCCTCAGCGAGCGCGGGGACTTCGAGCGTGCGAAGGACTATCTCGCCGATCGAGCTTCCGAGTTCGTCCACCTCGTGCGGACTCAGCGGTGGAGTGCGGGAGGTCTCCCGGTCCTGGGGGGGGAGTGCGTGCGCCTCCCCCAGCGCGAGCCCCCCTGCGACGGGAGGGACTGGCGCACCGTCATTATACCACACCGGGTTGAGTGGTGCGACCACGGGGACGCCGATGCCGAGCGCCTCAAGTTCGCTCACCGCGAGCATGCCAGTGGGCTGCCCCACGGCAACGTGGGCGGTCGAGAGCAGCTGCTGAAAGCCGACGTGCGGCAGTCGCTCCACGAGGCGGACACCGGCGGTGCGCGCGGCGGGGGCACCCTCACCCCAGTTGATGCCCACAAGGTCCACGTCCTGTCCGCACCAGTCCCGCAGGTGACGCACCACGGCGAGCTGAACATCCAAGCCCTTCACCGCGGACCATCGCGACGGAAATACCACTCGCGGCCGAACAGCTGGCCCCCATGGGGGTAGAGCGGCAGTGTCGATTGGACTGGGCAGAAGTTCGGCGCCGTCCCGGCGGACGTGGGGAGCGAGGTCCGGCGTCGAGTAGAGGACAGCAGCGGCACGGTCGATCGCGCGGCGCACCTGCGGACCGAGGCGCGGATCATACTGGTGAGTGCGCGCATCGGTGCCGTGGAGGTGGAGCACGTAGGGACGGGGTAACCAGCCGGTATGGCGCTCCACGCTGGCCACGTGAACATGAAGTAGGTCAGCATGCGCGGCGGCAAGTGCGAGGCGCGCCTCCCAGGCGAGACCGCGGGCGCCCCGGCGCACGAAGCGATCAAACCCCCGCCAACTCGGCTCTGTAACGGCCAGTTGGAGATAACCCCAAGGAAGGCCCCGCCGGCGCGCCTCGGCAAGCAACACCGTCGTCGTGAAGGCTGCGTCATTGACGTGGAGCGCTCGGATTGGCGCTGCGCTCATGGGCTGTCGCTACTCCCGACCGCCGCAGCGCAAGCGGCATATTCAGTCATGCGTGCCCCGTGGGCTACCCGTAGACGATCAGCGACTCGCACGCGACACCGTCACCGTCGTCATCGAGGTCGTAGTAGTCGGAGAAGCCCTTCCCCAGCCAGTAGTCGTGGAAGGCCTGCGCCTGCGACTGGGTCTGGAAAGATGAGCAGGTGATGTCCTGGTCAGGGGGAGTGTCGCCGCCGGGGACCGGGACACCGGGAGTTGGCGATGGGCTCGTGACAGGGTCAGTTCCCGGTTGGACCGCGCTTCCCTGCGCCGCGCACTTCTCTGCGACGTACCTCAGCACCTCATTCGACACAGCTCCCGTTCCGCCGAGAGCGACCACGTGCCGTGCCTCGAGGCGAGAGACCTCGTTGCAGACGGCTTGCGTCGGTCGGTCCCCGTCGACGAGGAGGATTGGTGAGTCGTTCATGCCTGCCACCGGCGCGCCCGCAACAGCATCGGCGAAGCCACTGCCGGATGCGAGATAGACCGTGTCGGCTGTTCGGTGCTGGTAGGCGAGGGAGGAGAGTTGCGCTGACGTTTCGTAGCGATCTGCCCCAGCAACTCGGAGCACCTGCGCAAAGATGAATTCCTCCACATCTTCGGCAGTCGCTTCGTCGATCGCGGCGCTGCCGCCGAGGATCATGATGCGCCGAGCGTCAATGCGTTCCAACTCGTCGGCTGTCGTGTCTGGAAGCCTGTTCGGCGCTGTAAGAAGCATGGGGGCGTGTAGTGCGGCACCAATCGCAGCCGCCGAGACAGCATCCGGGAAGTCGGCGCCGGACGCGACAAAAGCGTTGTCGAGGGCGATGTCGAAGTACGCCGCTGAAATCTTGGCGGCGGTCTCGTAGCGGTCAGAACCGGCGATTCGAGTGACAGAGCGCGAGTGGTCGCGCAATTCGAGCACCACCTGATTCGAGACGGCCGCCGGACCGCCAACAACGACGATTCTCCCGGGATTGAGACGATCGATCTCCGCCTCGACGGACGCAGGCAGAACACCGTGCTTCGTGAGCAGCACGGGCGCCTCGACAGCTCCGGCCGCAGCGCCCACTGCGAGCGCGTCCGGAAAGTCCTCACCGGACGCGACGAAAACCGTGCTCACACCGGCCTGGAAGGACGCTCTGGAAATGGCTGCACTCGTGGCGTAGCGGTCGGCTCCACTGAGTCGAGCGGTCGTGGCTGTGCCCGCAGCCCCGGAGGGGACAGCGGACAGGATGAGTGCAGCCGTAACCAGTGCGGCCCCCAAGGCGGCAATCTGCCCTGGCGTTCTCGTGCTGGTTGCACGGTCCGTGGTCATTCGCAGGTACCTCCTATTGGCTTCTTCGCCTTGAGAGCGGTTCCGCAAACCCTCGTCTGGAAGATTCCGGCTTTGTGACAAGCATAACAGCGGAAGGTACGCGGCGATGGGTATCCACAGGCTGGGCTCCGCGTCCTTCGACGCGGACCTCACGCGTCGCGGACGACGTCGTCCACGCACTCGACGGCCTTACGGGCGGCAGCCCGCAACGAGGCGTGTGCTGCCGTCCATGCCGCCAACCGTGCGACCTCCCCCGGATTCCGCTCCGCCCGCAGTGCGGCGATCATCGCCTTCGCGACGTGGCGGACGTCGTAGTCGACATCCCAGCCCAACCGATTGTCCCGGACGAGGTCTCGGCCGGGTCCTGGCCCGACGTGAAGGATGGGAGTCCCACACGCCGCGGCGGCGTACACCTTCGTGGCGATTGCGAAACCGTAGGGCCCCGGGCGCACGCTCGCGAGCGCCGCTCGGGCCCCGCGCAACCACGTGGCGGTGGCGGCAGGGGCGAGCCGGGGGTGGAACTGGACGACGCCGTCGGGCAGGGCCCCGGCGTCCTCCTCCATGGCGGACCGCTCCGAGCCCTGCCCGATCACCACCACGAGCGCGTCCGGGACCTCCTCCAGCACTCTCGGCAGGGCGCGGGTGAAGATCCGGGCACCGTGGACCTCGGAGGCCGTGCCCGCGTACACGAGGTAGGGGCGCCCGGCCTCCACGGCCGGTCCGTCCGGCCGGAAGACCTCCGTGTCCGCTCCGTGGCCGATCATCGTGATGGGTCCGCGCACCCCGAGGCCGCGGAGCCGCTCCACGAGCACTGGATTCACGGTCAGCACGTGGGCAGCTCCGCCTGTGGCCCATCGCTCGACCAAGGCGAGGACGCGTTGCACCACAGCGGGAACCCCGACCTCAAGGACGGCCTCCGACCAGAGATCGGCGGCGACATAGAGGTAGGGCACGCGGCGCAGGGCGCACGCGATGCGAACGGCGACACCCGAGGTGGGCGGCGGCTCACACACGACCACGTCGGGACGGCGCCGCAGGAGGAGGCGGAACAACAGGGGGATGTCAAAGGACAGGTAGCCCAAGTAGCCCCGGATGTAGCCGTCCGCGTTCCGGAGTGCGGGCCACCGCACAACGTGGAC
>JAAZNU010000197.1 GCA_012798135.1 Veillonellaceae bacterium
CGCCCGTAGTTTCCGTGTCAAACACCAGGTAGGTGTCTCTCAACGCTCCACCCCCTTCTGAGCGTCCGCAAGCGCCTTACCCGCAATCCGGGCATTTTGGGACGCCATATACAGCTCAAACCCCGCGTCGATCTCGGCTTGCGTGATCTCATGCAACGTACAAAACGCCGGGATAAATTTACCTTGGTTGTCGTAATCATCCGGGCGAATCTGTAGGACGCCGTACTTACTAAATCCCGGCACACTTGTCGCAACCCACCAGGAATCCTTGTAAGATACTGCGTCAGGCGTCCCGGCAGGGACTTCCTGTAGCGCCACCGTCGCAGCGCCGTAAGCGGCCAACTGCGCGATGTGGGTGTTCTGTACCGCTCGTGAGGTTTTGACGTCCGCCAAAAACGTCTCACCGTCAATCTTCACGATCATGTCCAGCGTACCCCCGTACCCCTGCCCGAACACGGTCATCTCGGTGGAGACCACCTCCACGTCGTGCTGGGACTCCCACTCCAAGAAAGCCTCCACCATCTGAACCTGCTCGTCCCGCACCAACTCGGGAGGGAAACCACCCGTAAGGTAAGCCTCCACCCACTCGTGGACCGAAGTGCCAAGCTCTGCGGCGTCGTTCAACACGCCACTGTGGTAGTAGTGGAGGTCGATCAAAGGGTTGTCGAAATCGCCCTCCTTGGCCCGCGTGTGGTACCAACGCAACATGTTGAACCCCTGCTCCTCCGACTTCAAGAGCAGTTTGTCCGCGTTAGCCACCGCATAGTAGGCCGTCTGGTCTGCCACCCACTGCTTTAGCCCCGGCTTGTCCAAAGCACCCACAGCCGTCGTGACGCCAATCACCTTCTCCCCGGTGAGCGGGTTATAGTACCCGGACCCCCCATACCCAGAGGCCCGGATACGTAGCTTCGGGATTGTCACTTCGTCAGCTCCGCCAGAGTCGCCCGAAACGCGGTTGCAGCGTCCTTGTTCTTGTGGATCGTGTACGCCGCGTTCACGTCATCCTTGCTCAAGGTGCCGTCAGTAATGAGCTTCTGGAGCTGCGACTGTGCCTCCTTCTCCTCAGCGGTCTGAGCGGGCTTCCGCGCCTGAGCGACCTGCCGGGTCACCTTAGAAGGTGCGGCGGGTTCCTCCTTGGGCGCGTAGTCGTCAGGCTCCGGCTCCCCCGACGGGAACTGGAACGTAGCCCGGTGAGCGTTCTTTATCGCCTGCGTGAGGGCCTTGTTCACGCTCTTGTCGTCAGAACCCTGGCACTCCCCGACAGAACTCACCGTTACCTGAGAACCGTCTGGCACGTAGACATACGTCAAGCCCAGGTGGACCTCCACGAAAGGCACTCCGGTGCGGTCTGGCCCCGCCCCACGAATGTAATTGTACGTATCAAACGTGGGGATGGTGATGAGGTTGTTCTCCACCAGCAGCGGGTAGAGCCTCTCCTGCACGTCGTCAGCCTTCAAGTAGCTGTAATGGGTGTTCTTGAAGCTCATCTGCCCTGTGCGGGGGATGTTCGACAAGCCTTTCATCACACGGGCTAGTGCCGCGTAAACCTCCGGCACCTCAGTTTTCTCAGTCATTCGTTGTTCTCCCTTCCTTCATCTCCCCTGTTCTTGAGGATCGCTTCCAATTCACTGTCGATATTACTCACGGCTTCCCGGATTGTCAAGTCCTCACTCGAAACATGCTCCCCATAAACGAGGTACTGCGAGATCACATCCAGCAACGTGACCAACGACACGGCCACTACCGGCGTGTCCCCCGAGGACTCGATCTGCTGGACTTGCTCCGTGTGGGTCTCTGACTGCAACTTCCCAGAAACGTAGTCAAACAGCCCTAGTAGTGCCCGCTTAGAGTATTCGGCGGGCATGAGCATCACCAACGATGACACTGACCATAACGGGTTGGACACCCCACGGAAATCCGCAAAGTCACCATCCTGTATCCACGACATAAACTTCACCCCCCCACACTCCATGTAGTTCCTCCGCCACGTGCGCAAAAGCCCGACATTCCTGAATCAAAGGGCACCCTTGGCACATAGCTGCCGCTTCACCCTCTGTTGGCTCAAACCCGGCGTTCCAATCCACGAAACGATCCGGCCTGTCCTTGCACGGCGTGTCCACGTCTCGTAGTTTGAGCCGTAGCTGTCGGTAAGCTTTTGAGGCTTCCTCCGGTTCTTCGTAGATCGTCTCCACGACCAGGGGTTTATGGTCGGGGTATTGTGCCCCACTATAATTCACACCGCCCTCCGTACTGACATCTGTAGTTCCCGCGCCTTCCTCAAACGCTTTTCCATCGCACCCTCAGCATACCCCATATCATCGAGAATGACAAACCGCTGGACCTGCCCCTTGGCACCCATGCGGTCGGTGCGGGCCTGCACCTGAGTGTTGAGAGTCTCGTCCACGCTCTGCTCCAAGAAAACGTCGGTGGAGCACACACGCTGGATACCGTCTGTACCCTCGCCCACGGAACTAATCACCCCCACTAGCACACGGAACTTGCCCCCAAACTCCGCGAGGTTCTGGTCCCGTGTTGCCACCGTCTTACCCGAGAACTCAAACGAGGGGATACCGTCAGCATTAAGTTTTTGTGTTACAGTCCGAGCGAACTTCTGGGACTCCATATACACCGCCACCGGCTCCGGGGCTGTCTCCTCCAAGATGTCCAGCAACTCGTCGTAGAACGGGGAAACACAATCCGGCGCGAAATCCACAGTCGTCACGTCGTTCCCGTTTGCATCAAACCCGATCTCCAACGTAGGCACACCCAGACACACTTGGCGAATCCGCTGCTTCTGGGTAATCGTCAAGTCCGCACTTAACGGCAGGTTATCCAACCACGTCATGTAGTGCTTCTCTAGCTGCTCAATCGCCTTCTTCTGCTTCGGGTCCAGCTCCACAACCCGCCGGATCACCTGCGGTGCCTCTGTAGAGAGGAACCCGTGGGGGTGGAACTCGCAGCATTTTGTGCGGCGGAAGTGCTGGATCACGCACGGGGCTTCAGCCATGAGACGACCCGGCTGCCGCTCCTTCAACCACTTCTTGGCAGTCTTTAGGTTGCCCTTCTTGTCTTTCCCCGTCACGATGTCCTGGTGGGTCATCCGCTCATACAACCACGAGTAGTAGTTTGCGGTCGCAACCTGCTTGACTCCATTCAACTCTGGCCACAGAAACCTCATGACCCCCCACGCCCGCTCAAAACTGTTTCGGAACGGCGTACCCGACATAGCCAACTTGTGCGTGAACCTACCCGACAGGGGTAGGCCGTCGTCCCGAGAATACCCTGAGAGTTTCCGTTGCCCCGCCGACCCCGCACGGCTCATCTTGTGGACCTCATCCAC
>JAAZNU010000283.1 GCA_012798135.1 Veillonellaceae bacterium
TGGGTTAATTTGTCTGGTGGCGTGGCTTGCTTTATGGAGCTTCGGGGGCTTGGTCATACCTATCCGGTTATGTTTAGCTGCCGGACGATCTTCTGGCCGTCCCATACGTAGTTGTACTTTGATGTGTTCAATGGCGCTACGTAGATGCCTCTGGTTGCCGGGTCGAGTATCATGTCCTGGTCCAGGCCAGAGCAGAAGTTGAGCCATTCATCAAGAGTCTCTGGCTTCTCAGTGATGTTCAGATAGCTCCGGATAACGAACTGACCAACTGCATCCATCTCAGCCTCATTCACGGGCCTTCCGGTGAGCCCGTTAATGATTCTGCCCTGGAAAGTCGCATTACCATCCATAAGGATCAGGCTATCAAGGCTCTGCGTGCCAGTTTGCATGGTCACAGAAGACTCGCCCGAGCCTGAGAAATCGCCTGTGATCTTTGTGGCCTGATACGTATGCTTATATCCGGCTCCAGATGCCTTCACAACGTATTGATCCTGGTAGCTGCCACCTGCGCCGGACACTATGAAGCTCGTGGTGAACGTCTGCTCACTGTCATTCTCCCAATTACGGGCCGTCTTATAGGCAACAGATTCAGCATCCTTTGTCATAGCCCGGTCGGATGCCGATTTGCTGTAGCTTGAATGGTCAAGCGTGCCTTTTCCGAATACCGATTCCTCGATAGTATTGGCGTAGCCCATGAAGCCAAGTACCAGTAGAAAGCCTGAAACAAGACAAAATGTGATGATCAGAGCCACAGTCATTCGCTTAATGCAAACATAGTCTTCGTTATCCAAGAAAATCACCAGAGAAATGTGGGGCTGTCAAACAACCAGGACCAGGCAGTAGAGTATCAGCAGTGCTATAGGTATCGAGAGAATGCTCACATTGATCCCACCTGGTGGCTGCCAAAGTAGTAGCCCACCACAGCCCCAATCAGCCCGATCATGGCGGCTAAGACATACTTGAAGAGATCTATGCCGAGGTCGGCTTTTCCTTGCCAGACCAGCAATATTGCAAACACGCATACTGCCAGGGCGAGGAATACCGTGCCCGTGATGAGTTCTGCGGCCAGAAGCCAGCGTTTCCAGTTCTCCAGCTTGTCCCACGTGGAGGCAATGTCTTGAGCTGGCATTTCCTCTCCGTTCATGCTCAATACTTCCCGAGCTTCACAGGCGTTCTCTTGGGCTTGATATAGGCGGTCTCGGTCGCCTCATAGAATCTTCCGGTATGTTTCTGGTAGGCCTTGATGCGTTCCCACACCGGCGCAGGGTCAAAGCCGTACTTCTTGATGTAGTCCGGGATGCTCAACAGATACCCTGCGCCAGACCTGAACATCACCTTACCTGTAACGTATTCAATTTTTCCAGCAGGTATTGCTCCATCTTCAGTCTTTAGCTCGCAAAAATCAGCGAACTCTTCATATGTCATTCCTTTTGGGTTGTATTCTGCCATTGAAAACACCTTCTACAAATTCCCTGCTCTTCATGGCATGGTAGTTGACAAAAATATTAAGGCGAGTACCAAACCACCGGCAACATGTCTGTCTTGGCCTTAATCGCGGCTATGTTGCCTCCTGATTCAGGTGCTGCTGTCTTCGCAGCATCGTAAGCCGCCGTGAGCGTATATCCTGTCTTGTCATTGTTTGTTCAGACTGTAACAGGATTGGTAACAGAGGCCACTGCACCTCCTGAAAAAGTCGACCTTGTGCTTACTGCGGCATCAAGATAGTCCTTGATGAGCTTACCTACTGAGCCAACGGTCGTAATCGCAGTTAAGAGCTGATCCCAGATAGCGTTGATGCCAGCTACGGAAAGTGCATACCCCGTCTTGTCGTTGTTGGTGCCAACAGTGACCGCGCCAGATGAAAGCGAAATCTGGCCGGTGCCAGTGCCAGAAGACAACAGCACGGACGCGCCAAGATCTCTGGCGGTCTGCGTCGTGCCGCCAACTTGTTTCGTGTTCACATCAAGGTATGCGCTTCCGAGTACCAGCGAATCATAGACATTGGCAGGTACCACCATGAACGTTTCCCAGACAGGCAACGCCCCACTCTTAAAAATGAGAACCTTCATCGTGCCAA
>JAAZNU010000284.1 GCA_012798135.1 Veillonellaceae bacterium
AACGGACGTCACGGAAAGCTGCACTTATTGGATGGTCGCCCAAAACAGCCAGGGCGAATTCAGCAATGTTCTCCGGGTTGGTTTTACCAACCTGGATGAAGGATACAAGCTGATTGCCGAGACCGCGCCAAAATTAGACCCTGGCGAACGCGAATACCGCTTCCGCAATCCGGTGGATAAAACTGGGCTAATCGTGCTTCTGCGGGATATTATCAGCCACCTGAAGCAAGATCAACGAATCGCCCCCGATGAAATTCGAGAAGCGTTTAATGAGGCTGTAAAAGGTCAATTACCGAAGGATCAAGAGGATTGACAGCGTGATCTATATAACCCTTCTCTCAGAGCATCTCGAGGATTCCACTGTTCAAGCAGCGAATCTCGTGATTCGTGACCAAGGGGAATATGTGCGCGCTTATCAGCGAATCGCTGAGGCGATCCATTCAAATAAAGATTTGGATGTTTTGGTTAGAGACAAGACGGTCGGACGTTGGCTGAAAGTGATGGCCCGGCGGTATGGGTCAGCATATATCCAACTCGAAGAGCTGAACATCCAAAAACAAATCCAGAAACAAATAGGTCTCGATGTTCCAGGTGAATTTACTGAGCAGCAGCTGTTGGACTCGGGCTTATTGGATCTCAAGATTCCTGCCCTGCCGAATAGTTCCTTTGAGGACTATATCTTAGAAATCTTCTTTGGCAATTTCCTTACCTTACCAGGAGGCCTTCGGCGTGTTGGTGATATCGTTACCGGGTATGATCGTGAACAATGGCAGTCTGCCTTAAATCGCCCGATTGTTAGAGAAATCTATCGAAAACGGATACGACAACTGCGCAAAGAGCTTCAGGCAGCAGGTGAGGTCGCCGAATTACAGATCTTGTATTGGATAGATGCTTCTCCGGACATGCTTATCCAGAATCTGGCTGCTTTCAAATTGCTTTTGGGCTATCCGGATGCTCTAGGGAGAAGGGTGCTCGGTAAAAGCTTTGCAGCGCTTAAAAAGTTAAACCTTGACCTTCACAAAGTCCCGGTTGTTATTTCCGGAAACGAAAAGGTCATTGATGAAATCCGCCTATACCTTGAGGGAAAAGCCGGATCAGATAGCAAATTGCCCATCGATGAGCTTCTTGGACAGATTTCTGGGTTTCTTGAAATCGAATTTGATCACTTGCAAGATCGCCTGACTACTGGGGATATCGGAATCACACCAGAGTTGATTACTAGAATCAAGTCGAAGTTCCAGCCCTTGTCAACTATTCCACGTCTTAATCAGGCGCTCGCCGACCTTGATTTGCTTATCTCAATCGAACCACCTCCCACTCCTGATGAGAATTGGCAGGCAAGCCAATGGATAGATTGGGCAACAAAGTATTATCTTCCATATCGGTTTTGGTTGGAAAATACAGGTCAGTTGGATGATCAAATTGGCGAAATCGCCAGTGATTACGCAGATTGGTTGTATCAACATTACGGGCAACTGATTTACCACTCGGAACATATGGCATGGAAAGCGATACACAATCTCCAGGAATCCTTCAAAGCCCATGCAGGACCAATTCTGGTGGTAGGTATAGATAATTTGAATGCAAAATTTTATCCCGAGCTTCAATCACGGATGCAGCAGCGGGGCTTTTACGAGCATTCTCTCTCTTATTGCTTTTCTATGCTCCCCTCATGCACTGAAGTGAGCAAAAAATGTCTACTGACAGGTCATTACGCGCCATTCGCGGAGAGCGCCTATCAGGGTCGGGTCGAATCCATTTGGAATAACCGACTGGGAAAGAGAACAAAATACCTGGGGAATATCGGGGAGTTTCGCTTGATCACCAAGCGCGAGCATGATATCTACTTCCTGAATTAT
>JAAZNU010000140.1 GCA_012798135.1 Veillonellaceae bacterium
ACCGGCTGCAGGGCGAGGATGTCAACGCCATGCAGATTGAGCTTGCATGCCACCGGCGACTCGTACTCCCCGATCATGTAGATGCATGACCGATACCCCTGGATCCTGCCGTTGTGGACATGGCAAACCGCCTCCCCGAGAATCCTGAAAGCGTAAGAACCCTCGAAATCGCAATTGTTAAAGAAAGCTTCACATGGACCATCTTCCATGTAGGTATTGGCGTCTATGAAAGTCGCATATTTGTAGTTCGTGTTATTGATGAACCTACTGCCATTGATATTGACCCGGATACAGCTATGGAGGAGAAGCCCGTGTTGGAGAGGGGCCCCGGTACAGTCCATATAGACACCGTTCATGGTGACATCGTTGACCGTCCACAGGGTGATGCCTGCTCTTCGGCAGATCACATCAGAGATGACAATAGCATCCCTGGGCCGGGTGAGGTAGTCCGGCTGGTTGCCTACGCACTGCAATCCGCAATCGCTATCCTCTATGATGCAGTTGTTGATCAGCAGGCCGCAGACCGTGTCTGTCATGATCGCTGTCTTGTAGCAATTGGTTGCCCTGATATCGTTTATGACCAGACCGTTTATGGGCCCGCTGCCATTATTTCCGCAATAGATCCCATAACCAAAGCTATCCTTTAGCCAAAGTCTCTGGAATCTGAAGTTGCGGGCTATGCTGCCAGTCAGGATCAGGCCGGAACCATCGTGGTGATAAACATTCTGTTCGGCCTTGTTCCCGTCCAGGGTCATGTCCCGGACCACGAACATGGTAGCCCCATCGTTCCACCACCAGTGAGTCCGGTTCAGGATCATCACTGCATGGGGGCCCTCATAATGCTGTCCGGGCGCCATCTTGAGGATGGTTGAGCCCACCCCACTGCCGCAAAAATCGATATTTTTTCCATCCAATATACCGATTGCGTAATAAAATGGATTGGATGCACTGCCCTCATCGCCCCCGTTCAAATAAAACAACTTGTTGGCTTCGAGGGTAAAAGTTCCAGGACCCACATACAATTTTCCATTATGCGGACAGGCTGCAACTGCTGTGTCGAAACAGTCAGTATCATCCGTCCCGGCCACACCGCTCGCGATCTTCCGACCATTGCTGTCCTCGGCAATGACCTGCGAGCCGTCGATATAGACGATGGCATCATAGTCACCGCGTGATGGTTGCCGCTTGTCAAACTTAGGTGGATTTGCAGTAATTACCATCGTTACTGCCCCCCACAATAATCGATTGCATAAGTTGCATGCCCGGTGCCATCAATAACTTCCACTGTGATCACATCATACGAATTCTCGATCACGTGAGGCTGGCTGGTGCTGGCTGCTAGGGTAGCTTCAGCCTGAATCTCATTATAATATGATGACCCAGACTTTGCAAAGCCTCGGATGCGATACTTCATTGTCGAGGCAGCATCGGTATTCACGACAACTATGGTCTTGTTCCTCACACCAGCACAAGCGATAGAAAGAGCAGTGACATAAGCCGCTGTGCATGTTCCCGTTACGGTAGCCGGAGTTATTTCTGAGTTTGATGCGATGTCCACCTCGGAGG
>JAAZNU010000168.1 GCA_012798135.1 Veillonellaceae bacterium
TGGGAAAGAAAAAGCCAAGATTACTAGTCATCGAAATTCCATAAAAAACCAGCCATAATACAGGTTGAAGCAATGACAAAAAAATCATTGCTTTAGAACGGGTAAACTTTATCATATCACGCCAATAAATCGCTAAAAAACCGTATTCCATTACAAGTCCACCCCCGATGAATTAATGCCTCTACCAGTATAATGAATAAAGACGTCATCCAATGTTGGCTTTAGCAGGTTTAAATTGTTTAATCGAATATCTGCAGCTTGCAGTGTTTCAATGATTTTTGAAGCTGATAAGTCATTTTTAAGATAAAGGCAAATACCGTCAGAAAAGTTCTCGACATGATTAACTTCAGGAAGAAAAGCAAGCATCTGGGCAGCTTTGAGGTCATCAGTTGTTTTCATTCGGAAAAAGTCATTTCCGAGTGAATTTTTAAGGTTCAAAGAAGTTCCGTTTGCCATGATTTTTCCCTTGTCGATGATGCAGATTTCGTCACTATACTGGTCAGCTTCATCCATGTAATGGGTAGTCAAAAATACTGTCACATTTTCTTCACGGTTGATTTGTTTGATGTAACACCAAATTTTGCGTCGGGCTTTGGTATCTAGACCTATAGTGGGTTCATCAAGAAAAAGCACTTTAGGTCGCACTAAAAGACCTCTTGCTATTTCTACACAACGCTTCATTCCACCACTCAAGTTTTTAACAAACTCATTTCTTCGCTCAGCCAACTCGACGATTGACAAAAGCTCGTCTATTCTTTGCCTGCGTACATCTTTTGGAATTGAATGTATTCTGCCATGAAACTCCAATGTTTCCCAAATGGTAAGGTCTCTGTCAAGTCGGTGGTCTTGGAAAACTACGCCAATGTTTTTTCGTATGGCGCCAGGATTGCTGGCTACGTCTAAACCTGCAATTGTAACCTTTCCTTTTTGGATTTGTAGAAGAGTAATAAGCAGATTTATTGTCGTGGTTTTGCCTGCCCCGTTTGGTCCTAGAAATGAAAAAATCTGACCTTCGTAAACGTTAAAATAAATATTGTTAACGGCAACTATTTTGCCGTAGCAGTGAGTTAAGCCTTCAACAGTTATTATTGAGTCTTTCATTTGCTTAGTTACCCCCAAGTTTTTGGTTAGGTGGTTACGGGTTTAGGAGATGAGACTGCTCTGAGCGAGTTCAGGATGTTTTCTACAAGTGTTAGGACACCGTTGAATCCTATCAAGGGGCGTGTTGTTAAGAGGATTTTGTCGAAGTATGGGAATGATAAGGGTATAAATTCAGGCGGTGCATCAGCAAGCTTGGAAACTTTTTCTTCAACACTACTACCGAAAATTATCGCAGCCTCTGTCTTGTTTAAGTAGTCAAGCATTTCATACTGGTCAGGATTTACAAGAACAGCCGTGTCCAAACAGTTAACAGACAAATAGCTCTTTAAATAGTCAAAGCTTCTAAAGCCAACTTCTTTGACACCTATCACAACGGGATACATACCTAAATATTCGTAAACAAACGGCACAA
>JAAZNU010000285.1 GCA_012798135.1 Veillonellaceae bacterium
GTTTGTCTTAATACCCTGTCGGGTATTGGGGGATTCTGACGCGAGCCTTCCCAGGCACAAAGTATGTCGGGCGGGGATGGTCTTAATACCCTGTCGGGTATTGGGGGATTCTGACAGTTCAAAACCTATATACAGAAAGTGAGGAACAAATGAGTAGGTCTTAATACCCTGTCGGGTATTGGGGGATTCTGACAAAATTGTCCGAAATTGCCCGGCAAACCGGCCTTAATGGTCTTAATACCCTGTCGGGTATTGGGGGATTCTGACATACCGGCATGAATGGACTGCATCATCTCGCGGTACTTGCCGGTCTTAATACCCTGTCGGGTATTGGGGGATTCTGACACCTGCAGGCACTGAAGAATCGGGAAGCGCTGTATCGTCTTAATACCCTGTCGGGTATTGGGGGATTCTGACTAATTATGTTTGTAGAAGACGGCTTTTATGCCGTTCATGTCTTAATACCCTGTCGGGTATTGGGGGATTCTGACTCCCTCAAGGTTCTGTTGAAGAACTTCAGAATCTTTTGTCTTAATACCCTGTCGGGTATTGGGGGATTCTGACCCAAAACCGCGCCCGAGTCACCAGCTCCCGCTCCCGCGCCCGAGTGTCTTAATACCCTGTCGGGTATTGGGGGATTCTGACGGATGGGCTCATCACAGGATCCATTTTATACAATGGGGTCTTAATACCCTGTCGGGTATTGGGGGATTCTGACTTTCTTTCGTGAGAATCCTTTCGCGTCTTCCATAGAATTGTCTTAATACCCTGTCGGGTATTGGGGGATTCTGACAATTTTAGAAAACAGAAAAGCATTCCTTGATTATCGAGTCTTAATACCCTGTCGGGTATTGGGGGATTCTGACAAACTTACCGTCATCATTGGGGATAAAAGCATTGGGTGTCTTAATACCCTGTCGGGTATTGGGGGATTCTGACTAAAACCCTTGCCTGAATTACACAAGCATGAGATTGAGGGTCTTAATACCCTGTCGGGTATTGGGGGATTCTGACGTTTGTCAATAGCCGGGCGATGTTTACCACCCATGATCGGGTGATGTTTACCACCCATCGCCGGGCGTATGTTTACCAGGCATAGTCGCCCGTATGTTTACCACCCACCCGGCGATGAGAGACAGTCTAAGAGGATAAGGTGGGGGCCTCCTTTCGGCGGTTGCGCTGGCGGTAACTATCGCCGCGGATGATCAGCGTGTGGGCATGATGGGTCAGTCGATCCAAGGCCGCACTGGCGAGGAGATCATTGTTAAAGACCTCGGCCCACTCCGCAAAGGCGCGGTTACTGGTAATGATCAACGAGCCACGCTCGTAGCGTTCGGTGATGATTTCATACAAATCCTGAACGGCCTGGGCCGAAAGCGCCTGCAGCCCAAAATCATCCAGCACCAGCAAATCACAACTGAGCAGACGAGCGAACAGACGGCTGTGGGCGCCACTGGCCCGGGCAGCATGCAGATCGGCCAGCAGGCGGTGTGCGGGACGCGCCAGAACGCGAAAGTCGCGTTTGAGTGCCTCAATCGCAATCGCGTTAGCCAGGTGACTTTTCCCCACCCCGCTGGGACCGCAGATCAGAATATTCTCGTGGCGCGGCAGGAAAGCACAGGTGGCCAGATCCTGGATCAGGGTGCGGTTGACCCCAGGGGCCGCCGAAAAGTCAAACTGGGTCAGGGTCTTGGCGGCATCACACCCCGAATAAGCCAAGCGACGCACCAGGCGAGCCTGATTGCGGCGTTCCAGTTCATCATCCAGCAGCAAAGCAAAGAACTCCAGCGGAGCAAGTTGGCGCTGCGCCGATTGTTCGGCGCGTAGTTCGAGGGTCTGCAACATGCCGGAAAGCTTCAATTGGCGCAGTTTGGCCTGTAAAGCCTGCGTGATCATGCCACCACCTCCTCGGATACCACAAAGTAAGCAGTGCCCGGCCGGGCAAAGGTGTGCGGCTGGACCGGTAGGGCTGGCGGTTGGTCTGGCAAAGGCTCACGATCCAGAGCGGCATTCAGGATGCCTTTAATGCGCCGGTAGGAGACATCGCCATAGTACAAGGCCCGCTCACAGGCCGCTTCCAGGCGGTTCGGTCCGACGCTGTCGGCCAGGCGTAAAATCGCCTGGACGGAACGCAGCCGGTCCAGCGGACGGTCATCGAGCAGTTGTCCAGCAACGCGGGCGGTGGATGGGCCAATCTGGGCCGCCTGCTCGCGGCAGATCTGGGGCGTGCGCTGCAAATAGGCGGCTTTGTGAGGCGGGTAATCTGCCAGGCGAGTCTGCCACTGTCCGGCTTCCTTGCAACGCAGGTGGGTCGCCACCAATTCTTGCTGGTGATACAATTCGACCACCCGCTCATGAACGTACACATCGAGCTGCTGCCCTACCAGCGTGTAAGGGGCAGAGTAGTAACTCCCCGCCACCACCACATGGCAGTCCGGGTGAACTTTGGCTGTACGGATCTCGCACAGGGCGAAGGGTTCAGTGGGCAGCGGCTGTAGGGCAGACTGTTCCACTTTCCCAAACAGTGCCAGCGGTGGCTGGTGCGTAGTGCCATGCTGGCGCACCCCGGCGACCTGCTGGACCCAGGTGCGCAGATGCTGGTTGGCGACGGTAATGTCGCCAAATTCCTGTCCTGCCCAGAAGTTGCGCTGGACATAATGCACGCCGTTCTCCACTTTGCCTTTGTGGCGCGGCGTGGCCGGGCGGGTGGGGCTGATCAGAAAGCCATAGTGCAGCGCCATCTTGCGGTAGGCTTCACCCAGCACCGGGTCATAGACCAATGCCTGGATCACTCCGGCTTTCAGGTTGTCCGGTACTACCCGTTTCACCACCCCGCCAAACCAATCAAAAGCTCGCCGGTGCAGGGCAATCCAGGTGATCACTTTCTGGTCGAAGACCAGTTCGGCATACTGGTGGCGGCTGTAGCTGAGCGTGGCCACAAACACGTAGGCCGTACGGATCCGGCCCGTTTCGGGATCATACAACTGCCCAACCGTACCAAAGTCGACCTGCATTTCTTCGCCTGGCGCAGTGTGCACCCGCGTGTAAGCTTCGGGTTCCCTGGTTTCCAACTGGCTGACGAAGCGGCGCACCGACGAGTAGCTGCCGCTGTAGCCGTAGTTATCTCGCAGCCGCTGCCAGATTGCCATCTTTTCCAGACCTTGTTTGAGCAACGCTTCGACCACCGCTCGGTGGGATTCCAGGCTGGAAACCATGATGGGCGGTTTGGGCCCAGGGCCGAGTGCTGCCAGCAAGGTCGCATGATCCGGCATGGGCTGCTTGGGATCCAAAAAACCGTTGTGCTTGGCCAGCTCATAATACTTGTGGACGGTCGGCCGAGAGATCTGTAAATCGCGCGCGATGCGCCGTTCGCTCTCACCGCTGCGTAGGCGGTGGAGGATGTCTTTCAGGTGGTTCATATGTATTCGCTCCATGATCACTGCTCCAAACGCGATTGGGTTTGGAGCTATTGTGCCACACCCCGGGTGGTAAACACACGGGCGGCGATCCCTGGTAAACATACGGGTGATCATGGGTGGTAAATACTCGGCCGACTATGCCTGGTAAACATACGGGCGGCTATGACTGGTAAAGTCTAGCACGCTCAATGACACATGGGGCTGGTTTCAATCCACGCTCTCCGTGTGGAGAGCGACATGGCGCGTGTGCGCAGCTGCGTTTCGCCCAGGCGGTTTCAATCCACGCTCTCCGTGTGGAGAGCGACCTCCCAAATTTTAGACTTCATCAGGGTATACAGGTTTCAATCCACGCTCTCCGTGTGGAGAGCGACCCTGGGGACCACCCCCAGGATACAATGACGACGGAGTTTCAATCCACGCTCTCCGTGTGGAGAGCGACTTACCATTGAGCGCCGCAAATGCCATGCCAAGCGTGTTTCAATCCACGCTCTCCGTGTGGAGAGCGACATAGGCGGTCATCAGAAACAGCATGACCAGGACGTTTCAATCCACGCTCTCCGTGTGGAGAGCGACCTTATCGAATATGCAAAGCGGCATATTCAGGACGTGTTTCAATCCACGCTCTCCGTGTGGAGAGCGACTTGCAAAAGCAGCTCGAAGCAACGCAAGCCAAGCTGTTTCAATCCACGCTCTCCGTGTGGAGAGCGACCGGCAGGTGAAATTCCTTGCGGCTCTCCTTCTTGTTTCAATCCACGCTCTCCGTGTGGAGAGCGACAGTGTAGCATAAAAATTCCTTATCGGCAACAAGGTTTCAATCCACGCTCTCCGTGTGGAGAGCGACAAAGTTGA
>JAAZNU010000288.1 GCA_012798135.1 Veillonellaceae bacterium
CCTAAAATTCAACGCCTCGGATGCCGGGAAAACGGTTGTCGTCAGCTATCAGGGCACGGGGGCCATCGCAGGCCCGAACGCCCTTGGCCTGCGTTGCCAGAAATTCGAAGCAAGCGGAACCTTCGTTGTTCCGCCCAAGGTCTACACCGTCTACGTCACCATGTGCGGAGGGGGAGGAGGCGGGGGGCGCGGCAGCGGCTACTACGGCGGGGGCGGGGCCCAATGCTGGATCAAGCAGCCGGTCAGCGTCACGCCGGGGGATTCGATCACCGTCACCGTAGGGGCAGGGGGAACGGGAAAAACGTCCTCTGACGGGAACGGTACGGCCGGGGGCGCCTCTTCCTTTGGGAGCCTTCTGTCTGCTTCGGGCGGCGCATCGGCCTCGGGAGCGGCGGGGGGAGACGGGGGGATTGCGGGACAGGTGAATTTCGTAGGGTCAATCGAGGACGAAACCAACACCTACTACAAAATCTCGCGGGCCGGGAGTGGAGGCGGCTGCATCCTAGGCTGCGGCGGTCACGGCGGCATCTATTACGGGATGACCCATGGAAGCACCCCGACCGCCTCCGGCAATCCGGGCGGGAAGTATGGCGGCGGGGGAGCCGGCGCGATCGGCGCAGATGCTTCGAATGGGGCTCCGGGAATCGTCATCGTGGAATGGTAGGTGAGGCGCATGCGATATGCACAGGTCCTCAACGGTCTGGCCCACTGGGTGTTCGAGAGCGAAGAGAAGCCCGAATTCGCACCGGATATTGTTTTAGTGGAAGTGGGGCCGGAAGTGCAGGAAGGCTGGCTCTGGGATGGGGAAGGTTTCAGCTCACCCCAGGGCTCCTCGGAACCGGCTGAGCAGACCCTGGAGGAGGTCAAGATCGCAAAACTGGCGGAGCTGGCAGCGGCCCGCTGGCGGGAGGAAACCAGCGGCCTGACTCTTCCTGACGGCACCATTATCAAGACGGACCGGGAAAGCCAGGCACTTTTGACCGGGGCCGCCTTTTCCGCAACGCTGGACCCCGGAAAAGACATTGAGTGGAAGGGCGCGAACGGCTGGGTGACGCTCACTTCGGCGCAGGTCCTTGAGATCGCCGCAGCGGTGCGCGCCCACGTCCAGGCGGCTTTCTCCCGGGAGAAGACTCTGTCCGAACATGTGATCGCCTGCAATGAGATTGCGGCGGTTAGGGCAATTGTCTGGCGGTAATTGAGCGGGGCACCTTTGGGCACCTTTAATCTTGGAAGGGTGGAGTGGTGAATGAAAATCATGCCCCTCGAGGATAACGATCTAATCATCCATCAGGGCGGGGTGCTGGACCGGCGTTATGTCGTGGTGGACGAGGAAGACCCAGACAACACCGACCTGACGGGGTACACGGGCGAGTGCACGGTTGCGACGGCCTCGGAGGATGAATCAGGAACGGTGGTCCTGACCCCGACGGTGGTTGTCGATACGGTCAATTCGATTGTCCAGATTTACGACGACACCCTCGCCGACCTCCGGGCGGTTCCGGCCCCGGCGAACGGCCATCACGTTTTCGGGGTCTACATCACGGGCGCGGGCGGGGATCGCTGGTGCGTCGCCTATGGCCGTTGCAGGGTCGTCCTTGAGCCGGCTCACGCTTAGGAGGTGTTGACATGACGGAACTTTGGGAACCGCCTCGCACCTCCAGGCTTTGGAAACGGGGCGACCCCTCCGGCATCCCCCGCAACGGCCTTGTCGGGTTGTGGGACCCCTACCGTGACGTGTACGGGCGCAACGTGTTAACTGATTCTGGTGGTTTTTTTTCGTGGGCATCGTCCACCGTGACAATGACCACTGGTCAGCCCGATCCCGTCGGAGGCACAGGAGCAATCCGTGTACAAGGGACAGGTGGTTCGGAAGCAATCAAGGCATCTAAGTCCGGTGGTGTCGGTGTCGCAGGAGTTACATATCAATTGGGGATTTGGGTTCGGAACCGTTCGGCTGACCAGACATTGCGCGTCGCAGACGGGGCGGGAACGATAAAGGCTACCATTGCTGCTGGCGACGCGGCGTGGACGTTTGTCTCCTACACACAGGTTGGAAACGGGTCATTAGGAGTCCGGTTCTCCCTGGTTGCGCCGTCAGCCGCAGGCACCGTGGACGCCGATACGTACCACCCCCAGCTCAACCTCGGCCCCCAACTCTTCCCCTACTCTGCCCCGAGTGGCGCACCGAGCACGCTGCAGACCTCGCTCGACTATTCGGGGAACGGCAACCACCTCACGCTCGGAGCAACCACGAACGCCTCGACCGACGACCCGGCCTTCACGGGAACGGCGTGGTCGTTCGACGGGGGGGATTATATGTTTAAGGAGACTCCTGCCGGACTGTCTGGATGCACGGGGATGACGATGATACACGTCGTGTCGTTCCCCGAACTTGTTGGGTGGGCTGTCCCGTTGGCGATGGGCCGGGGTGGGGCCCCAGAACCGATGTACACCATGTTTGGCGCGGCGGGCGAGATGTACTCGCAGGCCAAGGCTAGTGGTGGAAATGTTGGAGAGTATTGGGGATTCACCCCTAGCATAGACACGACATATATGCTGACGACGATTTATTCGCCATCGGACGGATTACTCAACTTTGTTGGTGTGACCCCAAAGACTGGGGCTAGTGCAAACGGTAGTTTATCGTGGAGCGGTTTTACGGCCAAACTCGTTGTTGGGATGTCCTCCGCGATTTCCAACGGGTCGAAGCAGTCAACAAACCTTGTCGCGGTGTATAATCGGCCAATTACCCTCATGGAACTCGACAGAACCTACTATAACCTCAAGGGTTTGATGGCAATGCGGGGGGTGACGGTAGCATGATGAAGGATGAACGAGTCTGCAAACGCCCCTCCACGAAGGCGAAACTCTCTGCCCTGACCGACAAGCGGGTGCTAGAGGCCCTTGAGCGGGAGGAAGCGCAGGGAACGACGCATCCCGAACACCTGGCGAGACTCAAGGAAAGACTCAAGGAAAGACTCAAGGGGGTGAAGGCGTAATGGCGTACATCCTCTGCCTCAACGCCTCCGACTGGCCTGCCTTCACCGCCGAGGTCAAGGTGGCACTCGGTGACGATGGCGAGCCACCCATCTGGCTAGGGCATTTTGAGCCTGACGGAACGTGGGTTCCGGTCTGCGCGGTGGAAGGCGTGGACGGCTCCTGCTGGACGGCTCACGGCTTGAGCGAGGAACAATGCGCCGAACTCAGGGCGTGGGTTCCCGACAAGGTGCAGGTCGTGGACAAACTGCCCGCAACGTGGAAGGCCAAGGTGGTTGCTGATGCTCTCGGCTAGGGAAGTTTACGACACCATATGGAGGATGAACAAAGAGGGGAGCCTAAGCACTCCCCTCAATGCCTTGGGCGTGACGGCCCAGACCTGGCACGAGACAGGGGGGTACCGCCACACCTGCGGAAAGGATAACACGAACTTGGCTGGCATCAAGTGTTCCTCGAACTGGCTCAACGGTTCCATCCCTTGGAGTACCCGCAAGTGCGTTTCCCTCAAGACGCAGGAGTACATCGGGGGAAAGTATTCGGACTTCAAGCTGGCCTTCCGCTGGTATGACTCGCTGGAGACATATCTGAAAGACCACGC
>JAAZNU010000290.1 GCA_012798135.1 Veillonellaceae bacterium
CAGAGTGCCCCCCCAGCGCTGCAAAAAGCCTTCCAGCCAATCGATGGAATTGATGTCCAGATGGTTGGTGGGTTCATCCAGCAGCAGCAAATTGGGGTTGATGACCAGTCCTTTTGCCAGCAGCACCCGGCGCTTCATCCCCGCGGAGAGGGTTTCGAACGCGCTCCCGGGATCGAGTTCCATGCGGCTGATGACCTGCTCGACCTGGAGCTGCTTTTGCCATTCATCCTTGAACTCCAGCGGCAGCAGATCACCGGCGTCAGCGAACCCGCTGCGGACGATCTGTTCCACCGTGCCCGAAAGGCCCAGAGGAACTTCTTGAGGTAGATAGGCTACGCGCAAATCTTGCTGACGAGCAATGATGCCCTCCTGCGGTTCGATCTCGCCATGGATCAGCTTCAGCAGCGTTGATTTGCCCATCCCATTGCGGCCCAACAAACCCACCCATTCCCCCTCCTCGATTTGCAGATCGATCTTTTCGAGCAGCAACGGCCCGCCAAAACCCACGCTCACTTCTTGCAGACTGATCAATGCCATAACGTCTCACCTCTGAAGAGGTGATTATATCCCACCCCGGCAAAATTTCGCGGTTAAAGGTTGGGACCCAGGCAGGTGTCCTGGGTCCCAACTGGAGAGAAACAACCTCTGGCTAAAGAGGATGTCAACAAATTCCTTAAACCGAAACAAACTTCGGTCTGCAGGTGTTCTAAGGCGCACCATTCCTTCGAAATTGATTCTCGTCCAAAAAAAATTGTTCAATTATTTTGCTTGCTAACTAACGCTGCTGGAACTAATTATAGTAAATCAAAAATGTTTGTCAATAGGGTGGCTCTGATTTAATTCAAAATTAATTCCAGAGTTTCACCCTCAGACGCGCATGGGCAAGCAAAGGTATCTGGCTGGCCACCAGCAATGCCCACACAAAGGTTTCAGACTGCAGAAAGAGGCTCAAGGCAATATTCCCTACCAGAGTGAACAATAGCAGCAGCAAAGGCAAAAAACTTTCGGCCTGACGCTGCTCTCTCAGACAGCGGAAAGATCGAAAAACGGCTTCGATGAACAGGATAAACAGGTAGACCAGACCAACGACGCCCAGATGGAGCGCCATATCCACCAGACCATTATCGCCCATGACCACTGAATCCCAGTGGAAAATGTCGCCCAGTTGATTGCGGATTCCGTCCAGCGCCCAGATCGCCTGATAACCATAGCCCAGCAACGGACGCTGCGCGAAGAGGTTGTGATACACATAACTCCACATCGGCACCCGCCCGGTCAGGCTGGTGTTGCGTCCCAGCAGGCCGAAGAGAAAGTTCAGGTTGACCAGTATCAGCACGGCCACCAGGCCCAGCACGCCCAGGATCCAGGCATAGTCGCGCCGCCGCAGATGATGCCCCCACTTGAGCCAAAGCGCCAGCAAGACGCAGGCTGCGATCAGCGCCAGCAGGGTGATCAGCCCGGTAGCCGATTTGCTTTTCACTACCAGCAGAACGCTGCTCACCAGCAGCAAAATCGTCAGCAGCCTCTGCCAGCGGAGCAGAGACCGCCATTGCAGCAAATGCAGCAGCGCCAGCCCGGCAGCCAGTGCCGCGAAACAGCCCAGATAATTTCGATGCCAGAAAATACCGTTCCAGGCACCGAGATAGAACGGATCGTGCATGATGCTGATCTGGGGCAGAAACAAGACGAAAACGTAACTGAGCAGCACGACTCCGCCCATGAACCAGGTCAGGAAGCGCAGCATACCCGAAAATGTTTCGGATTCCCCGAAATACACTGCCACCAGTGTGGTCAGCAGCAACACCCCGGTCTTGTACACGGTGATCTGCCATTGCACCGACCAGAACGCTGAAACCGCGGCCAGCAAGACAAAACCCCACACCGGCCAGAACCTTTTGCAGGTCGCGCCAAACTTCGCCCAATCCCGTGACCAGGTCAATTCGAGCAAAAACAGGATCAGCAGCGCTCCCCACAGCATGATCTCGAAGGGCGCCGTGCTCCACTGGCACGG
>JAAZNU010000289.1 GCA_012798135.1 Veillonellaceae bacterium
CAGCGGATAGGAGTATCTTGTCGGGACAATCCCCACCATTACCATAGGTGGTGCATAGCTGCAATTGCCGCAATAAGCCACGGCCAATACATTTTCTTCTCCATTTAAGCCTCGGCAGGAAACGAGAACCTTCGGCGTGGGCTGGAGAGAGGATTTCATATTGGCTTGCTGTTTCGCCCCTCGAGCGAATTCCTCGGCAATTTTGTCGGCGTTTCCCGATAAGTCGCCTACAATACGAATTCCTTTTTCAGCGAACGCCTGTCTGGTTTGACCATTTCTCTCTCCGCAGAGAAGCACTTCAATCTTGAACTTTTCAAGAAATTCGGGCAACAAATCCAGTTTATATCCGGGATTCTCAATGATCTGCCGCATAATAATCCTGCCGCGTTTTTCCTCAAAAATTAGAAAGGTATCGCAACACTCGATGTCTTTTGATACATCCGCTCCCTTAATAGCAACCGAGAATTTCATTCTACAAGACTCCTTTCAAAATACTCATTTATGTAATGCTAAAAATCCTCGTGTTATAAATCAGCCCACCGCATGGTTTGCTGTCTGGGCAGAGTAATTCTCAATCGCGTTTTTTAGCGCCGTCGCTCCCAACACGGAACAATGTATCTTGTTCTCGGGAAGCCCGTCCAAAGCATCCGCGATATCGTTGTCGGTTATCCTTAACGCCTCTTCCAGCGTTTTTCCTTTCGCAAGCTCTGTTGTCATGCTGCTCGACGCGATGGCCGCAACGCACCCAAACACCAAAAAGCTGATATCCGTAATCACGCTGTCTTTTACCTTAATGTAAAGCGTAAGGCTGTCGCCGCAGCCAGGATCACCACAACTCCCTATACCATCCGCATCCGGCATGCTCCCAACATTCCTTGGACACATAAAATGTTCAATAACTTTATCTGAGAATGATTCACAAAACATATATTACTCCCTTAATAGTTCATTTTTTCATCAGCCATTAACGCCTGTATCATAACGGCGCATTCAATCCTTTTCTTCTGAAGAGTACAGGCAAGCTCATTGGGCTGCACAATACTGCCGTTTGAAAAATATGCGTTTGCATGGCATCCGCCAGAACAAAACAGCTTTGCCCAGCAGTCTCTGCATTTTTCTTTGGAAAGGATATTGTTACTCATGAATTGGTCGCGCATTTCATTGTTATGGATACCGGTAAACACATTGCCGATTATAAATTCATCCTGTCCAACAAATTGGTGGCAGGGATACAAATCTCCTTCGGGGGACACAGCCAGGTATTCGTACCCGGCTCCGCAGGCGGTCACCCTTTTGAATAAACATGGACCGTCGTAAAGGTCGATATTGAAATGATAAAAGCGGAATTTACGGCCATCGGACAGCCGCCCAATATACTGCAAGGCTAGGTTCTCGTATTCTTTCAGGAGTTCCGGAATATCGGATTCCTTGAAATACAGGTCACTCCCCGAACCTACCACAGGCTCAACGGATATTTCCTTAAACCCCAAATCCGCAAGATGCATAACATCTTTTGAAAAATCTTTATTCCTTGCCGTATAAGTGCCACGGATGAAATAGCTTTTTCCGTTCCTTCCGGCAACCAGCTCTTTGGCAAGGGGCACGATTTTATCATAGCTCCCATGGCCTGTCCGGCCGTGGCGGGCAGCGTCATGGACCTCTTTGCGCCCGTCGATGCTGATCACCACATTGTCCATATTTTCATTGATGAAATCAATGCTTTCTTTGTTAAGCAAAGTGCCGTTGGTCGTAATCGTAAAATAGAAATGCTTGCCGGTCGTTTTTTCAAGCTGCCTGCCGTATGCGACGGTTTCTTTCACCACATCAAAGTTCATCAGCGGTTCGCCGCCGAAAAAATCAATTTCGATGTTGCGCCTGCCACGGGAAGCCGCCACAAGATAGTCCACCGCTTTTAACGCGACGGCCTTGCTCATCAGCTTGCGTCCGCTGTTGTAATCTCCGCTTGATGCGAAACAGTAATCACATCGTAAATTGCAGTCATGCGAGACATGCAGGCAAAGCGCTTTCAAACCGGTATCTAATTTTTTAGTATTTACGGCGTCTTCCAAACCGGCTTCGGAAGAAAAAAGCATTCCCTGATCGTTCAGGGATTGAATCTCGCCGTAAGCTTCGCAGATTTCATCGGCGGAATATGTTGCTTTTAGTTTCGCCTGCACATCGGCAAACGCCGGCATTTCATTTCCATCCTTCAGCATTTCGCAGGCTATATCGTCAAGCACGTGGATGCTGCCGCTATTTCCGTCGATTGTGATGTTATATCCGTTAAGCGAATACGTATGAACCAAAATATCGCGCTCCTTTACAACTCCAAAGAATCACCCGCACACAAGGGAAGGCACCGATCACCTAAAAACCGCTTCATCTCACAGATCGCGAAGATGCCTGTGCAATGAAGGGGGATGACCTTTTGGATATCCAAATCTATCATGTGCTGGATAGTCATTTGTAGGCGCAGAGGACTTA
>JAAZNU010000241.1 GCA_012798135.1 Veillonellaceae bacterium
CACCAATGACACCAACAATGATATTAGCGACAACGCCTTGATCCTTGTCCGTGCCCATGAATTTTGACGCGACCCAACCCGCTAAACCACCGATGATGATCCAGCCTAGAAAACTCATTTGCTCCATCTCGCACCTCCTTTGGTTAATTGTATGATTAGTGTAGCATGTTGCGCGCGATAGTTCAAATTACGGCAGTATGTAAATATGCAATGGCGCGGCCTATTCTCGGTAATCAAAAAGAGGTCTGAGTTAAACTAATGCGTTTGCCTGTATTCATCAATCAGGGCCAAATCGCGATTATCTTTTTCGAGGCCTCTCATCTTTTTCCACTCATATACGTCATCCAGGCTTAAATACGGCACGTCATCTATAATTTGAGCTTTCTTTAACAGGTCCTCGGCTTTTTCACCATACCAATCATTCCCAATATCAAAGACATCCCACTGAAATACAATATGCTCTCCCCGTAGCCCCTGTTTCCATCCAAGCTGCTTTATGCTTTGATATGTATCTTCTGTGACAACCAAATCTATATCGCTTGATTCGCGAATACCAAGCGCACCCAGTATACCGCTACCCACGACGACATAGCTGCCTTCGGTAAGATGCAATTCCGTTATTCTTTGCTTGATATTCATCGCTATACTAATATAATAACACGAGAAGCCATTTTCGACATCTCCTAATAGTTCAAATTACGGCAATGGTATGAAACCGTTATTGCTACGCCAGTAACGCTATCGCTCCAACCAGCGACATTGTCGCTAGCGCATATTTTGCAAATGTTTCTCCTTTTTTAATCGCATATTTCGTACCTATATAGGCCCCTAAGATCCCGCCAAGAAATCCACTTATTGCATACTGCCAGATCAGAAAGCCCTGGACTGTGAAGCCGATAAGTAGTACCACTGACTGCACAAAGAAAAGGATTCGTTTCATGGCCGTGGTCTGCAACACTGACATACCGAAGAAGAATACCAGTGTCAGAGTAAAAAGAATTGAGAAGGCTCCACTAATAATCACCGAACCTATAGTCATCAGTAGTGCAGCAAGAATATACCCAACGGCTTTGTACTCTTTCAGATTGTATTTAGTATTCGGCCTAAGGAACAGTAGTGGCAAGGCAAGGATCGTCACAACCGCCATCACGGTTTTAAACAGCTCCACGTTAATCATGGGTACTATAATTGCACCTAAGATCGAGGCAAGCAGTGTCACAATGGACAAAATGCAAAATAGTAGTTTATCTTTCGGAATGTGTCCAGATTTTCGAAAAGCTGCTACCGAACTTAATGACATTCCCGTAGCCATAAACGCGCCTGTCGCCCCACCCTGGGCAGGGGTCATACCCAAAACCAGCCAGAACGGCGTAGTGACAAAACTAACTCCGCCACCAGCCATGCCACTCATAACGCTTGCGACAAATGTAATGATAAATGTTGCTAAATAGGTTATATCCAGAGTAAGTCCTTTGTCCACGGTTTACGACGATGACAGTGCATGCATACGCGCCTCCACCGACTTTGCGACAATAGGCGAAATATTCCGTTGTGGTGCGGGTAGAGAGAATCGAACTCTCGTCTCATCCTTGGGAAGGATACATAATAGCCATTATACGATACCCGCTAACTCTAAGAATTATATCACCCTTGTCAGATAGGGGCAACTTTAGTACAATAAATGGTGCAGCAGCGTGGCTCTTTAGCTCAGTTGGTAGAGCAGAGGCCTGAAGAGCATTGTGTCCCCAGTTCAAGTCTGGGAGGAGCCACCAAATGTTGCAAAAGGGTCGCTGTGTTTGCTATAATACGGCAGTAACGACATGCGGGTTTAGCTCAGTTGTTAGAGCGCTTCCTTGCCATGGAAGAGGCCAGGAGTTAGAGTCTCCTAACCCGCACCAAATCAGGACAAAATTCCACAGACGGGCGCGAAAGCGCCTGTTTTGTTTGGGAAATTACGGTTTTGCGGAGCAAAACCCATCTGTTTTTCTGGGGGGAGAGTTGCAATTCAGGCGCGCGTAGGCGCGCTTTTTTGTTTTCTAAAATGAGGTTAGAGCCAAAGATTTCGAGGCAAAGCGACTTTTTGGCAAGTAAGTCGGTGCTTTTTGTTATTTCACAGATAGAAACGGCAGTTTCTATCCACTTTTTCATCGGTTCGAGCCATAAGTTTTGACCAAGCGTCAGCTTGGATAATTTCTCCTCAAAACTTTTCTTTTTGCTCATAATCTCCGCCTTTTTGTTGGTGTAAGTATCTCGATCAATGTCTTGGTCGAGATAACTGTCGAGCAATCTTTGTAATTTTGCGGTCAGTTGCGCGATATTCACCCGCAAGTCTGTTGTTTGCGCTTGGTTTCGGCTTTGTTCGTTGGCTTGGTCGGCTTTCATAAGCTCGCGCAACTTGTCCGCCCATGCACTAGGCATTGCGTATTCTTGCAACATTTCAGTTAATTGTTCGTCCAGTAACTCCTCGCGGATGTGCGGTTCAGGACAGCGCGGAGTGTTTTTACGTTTTTTCGTGCAGTGGTAATAAACGTAGTGATGTATGTTGCCATTTTTTTGTCGCTTGGTTTGGTTTTCGCCTGTAATCATCATGTTGCATGACGCGCAGCGGAGTAGTCCGCAAAGCGGTTTTGGTTCATTGGTTTTAGTCACACGTTTATGGCGACGTTTATCGAATACTGCTTGCACGGCGTCAAAGAGTTTCTTTGACACGATTCGTGTGTGTTTGCCTTCAAAAACCTCGCCTGCGTAGCGAAAATGTCCATAGTAAAAGGGATTAGTGAGCATTTTTGCTATCTGGTCTTTTTTGAGCGGTTTGTTGCCTTTGGTTTTGACATTTTCGCGTGCTAGATAGTCCGCGATATCTTGCAAGCGTTGATCGCCCCGCGCGTATCGCTTAAAAGCTTCAACAACAAGTGGGGCTTGTCGCTTGTCGACTATGACGGTTTTGGTACGAACGTCGTTGATATAACCAAGCGGAGCGCGACCAGGCATTTCACCGCGCCGAACTTTTTGGCGTAAGCCTCGCTTGGTGTTTTCGGACAAATTGTCTACGTAATATTTGCTCTGACCAAACGCAATAGAGAGTATGAATTTGCCCTGAGAAGTATTTTCAAACCAAAACGTCGGGAATTTCAGATTTGTGAGATGGGTTTGGTCGAGCAAATAGACAATTTGTCCTCCATCAATCGAGTTGCGCGCCAATCGGTCGGGGTGCCACGCGATGATACCATTTGCTTCACCGTGTTCAACTCGCTTTAGTAGCTCGGCAAATATAGGACGGCCGGGCGTTTTGGCGGACTTCTTTTCGATAAGTTCATCAACAATTTGCAAATTCTCGTTTCGTGCATACGCGCGAAGCTCGACCAACTGCGCTTCGATAGATAAGACCTGCTTATCTTCGACGTCGGTACTTTTACGCGCATACAAGATATATTTTTCGTTCATTTCCACCTCCAACTTAAATGACCGCCCTGGTGCAACCAACCTAGATAATCTAGATTGTCCAAGACGGTCATTAAAGCCCTCTAAAATACAAAAAGATTATCTGCGGTTGGTTGCTCTTTCATTTTAACAAAAACCGCCCGTGGCGGCAAAAAAGCGCGCCTACGCGCGCCTGAATTGCAACTCTCCCCCCAGAAAAACAGATGGGTTTTGCTCCGCAAAACCGTAATTTCCCAAACAAAACAGGCGCTTTCGCGCCCGTCTGTGGAATTTTGTCCTGATTTGGTGGATTTTTACAACGAAGTTCGAACCGATTTCCGGCAAAATTGCCAGTGATTAAGCCGCGCCGCCTGCCCGCCGAAAGGCGGATGCCCCCCAGTCACCCCCCTTGCCTTTTTTGAGATTTCCCCCGCCGAATTTC